>NZ_JBEOVB010000004.1:0-552809 GCF_040295245.1 Streptomyces sp. NPDC002884
GTCGGCCCCTGCGGATTGCCGGTGACCGTGACGTTGTTCCTGCGCTCGATGTCCATACCCACCAGTTTCCCCGACCTCGCCCGTCACTCCGGTACCCGGCCGGGGTCACCCCATGCCCGGCTCAGGCGTCCTGCGCGGCCGGCCTGCGGGCGATGAGAAAGGCCTGCGGGGTCGACTCGGCGGGGCCCGGCTCCCGGACCGTGCGCGACACCATCGCGAAACCGGCCGCCGTCAGCAGCTCGGCCATCCGTTCCGGGCGGCGCCGCAGGAAGTCGATGGCGACCGGGTAGCCCCACGGCTGGTCGTAGTGGCGCGGTTCGTCGCCGACCTGGAAGGCGAAGAGGAGATGGCCGCCGGGGGCGAGCACGCGGAGGAACCCGGCGAAGAGGGCGGGCAGCTCGTCCACAGGGGTGTGGATGGAGGAGTAGAAGGAGACGACCCCCGCCAGACTCCCGTCGGCGAAGTCCAGCTCCAGCATCGAGCCCTGCTCGAAGCGGATCTCCGGATTCTCCCGCCGTGCGATCGCCAGCATCGACTCCGACAGGTCGAGCCCGCAGATGTCGAGCCCGCGCGAGGCGAGGAACCCCGTCGACCGGCCGGGACCGCACCCCAGGTCCGCCACCCGGCCACCGGCGCCGACGAGCTCGGCGTACGCGGTCAGTACGGCCCGCTCCAGCGGCTTGTCCACCAGCTCGCCACGGAAGCGCTCGGCGTACTCCTCGGCGATGGCGTCGTAGAAGGTACGGGTCACGGCGACGAAGCCGGGGGTGGCGGCGGCGGGAGTGGCGGGAGCGCCGGTGACGGAGGCGGAGTCGGAGGCGGGAGGAGTGGGGGTGGCGTCCGTGGTGTCGGTCATGGACGGGGACCCTAACCGCGCCCACTGACAATCCACGCCCACCTGCAACCCCGTGCCCGCCGACAGCACGGGAGCGCCGACAGTGCGGGAGCGCCGACAGCACGGGAGTGCCGGGCAAAGGCAGGAGCCCCGTGCCGGAAGGCACAGGGCTCCTTGGGTACTGCTCTCAGACTTACGATCTCAGGGTTCTGAAGATCAGACGGGGGTGACGTTCTCCGCCTGGGGACCCTTCGGGCCCTGCGTCACGTCGAAGGAGACCTGCTGGTTCTCCTCGAGCGAGCGGAAACCCTGCGCGTTGATCGCGGAGTAGTGGACGAAGACGTCGGGGCCGCCGCCTTCTTGGGCGATGAAGCCAAAGCCCTTTTCGGCGTTGAACCACTTCACGGTTCCGGTAGCCATAAGCCCTCCTTGGGCCCAAAGGGTTGCCCTGCTCCAGAACCCTGCAAGCGTGAAAGCAAGTGCCGCACAACTGCATACGTCTGAAAACGACGAGAGCCCGCGGTTACATGCTCCGCAGGCTCTGTACTGCAAGGGAAACCAAACTGCAACTTGCGGCGAGCCTAGCATGCAGGCACCCGAAAGCAATAGAGGTCAAGATCACGTCACCCGGATGTTTGAACATGCCCGGAAGAGCTTGACCGAGGGGGTGGAGTGCCCCCGCTATCCGATGGGGTCTAGCCTCGCGATGTGGACAATTCTCGCACCCGGCCGCGCGTCGGCCACATCCAGTTCCTCAACTGCCTGCCCCTCTACTGGGGGCTCGCGAGAACCGGCACGCTCCTCGACTTCGAGCTGACGAAGGACACCCCGGAGAAGCTCAGCGAGCGACTGGTGGCGGGCGACCTCGACATCGGGCCCATCACCCTCGTCGAGTTCCTCAAGAACGCCGACGACCTCGTCGCCTTCCCCGACATCGCGGTCGGCTGCGACGGCCCGGTGATGTCCTGCGTGATCGTCTCCCAGGTCCCGCTGGAGGAGCTCGACGGCGCCCGGGTCGCCCTCGGTTCGACCTCCCGCACCTCCGTGCGCCTCGCCCAGCTGCTGCTGGCGGACCGTTTCGGCGTACGGCCGGACTACTACACCTGCCCGCCCGACCTCAGCCTGATGATGCAGGACGCCGAGGCGGCCGTCCTCATCGGAGACGCGGCGCTGCGGGCCAACCTGCTGGACGGACCGAAGTTCGGCCTGGAGGTGCACGACCTCGGGGCGCTCTGGAAGGAGTGGACCGGCCTGCCGTTCGTCTTCGCGGTGTGGGCGGCCCGCCGGGAGTACCTGGAGCGCGAGCCGGTCATCACCCGTCAGGTCCACGAGGCCTTCATCGAGTCCCGCAACCTCTCCCTCGACGAGGTCGGCAAGGTCGCCGAGCAGGCTGCCCGCTGGGAGGAGTTCGACGAGCGCGTGCTCGAGCAGTACTTCACCACCCTCGACTTCCGCTTCGGCGGGCCCCAGCTGGAGGCCGTGACCGAGTTCGCCCGCCGGGTCGGCCCGACGACGGGCTTCCCGGCGGACGTGAAGGTCGAGCTGCTCCGGCCGTAGCCACGGCACTACGCTGCTGCCGAGTCCTAGGGGCCCCGCGGGGGCGCCTTTCGGGGGAGAGGTGGACGTCCCATGCAGCCGCTCGGAGCCGACGAACCCACGACCGTGGGTCCCTACCGGCTGCTCGGCCGCCTCGGTTCCGGCGGGATGGGCCGCGTCTACCTGGGGCGCAGCGCCGGCGGCCGCACGGTCGCCGTGAAGATCGTGCACCCGCACCTCGCGCTCGACGAGGAGTTCCGCGCCCGTTTCCGGCGCGAGGTCGACGCCGCGCGGCGGGTCGGCGGCGCGTGGACCGCGCCGGTCCTGGACGCCGACCCGGAGGCGACGGTGCCGTGGGTCGCCACCGGCTACGCGGCCGGCCCGTCCCTGGCCGCGGCGGTCGCCTCCGGCGGCGGACCGCTGCCCGAGCACTCCGTACGGGTGCTGGGCGCGGGCCTGGCGGAGGCGCTGGCAGCCGTGCACGAACTGGGCCTGGTGCACCGGGACGTGAAGCCGTCCAACGTCCTGCTGACGGTGGACGGTCCGCTGCTCATCGACTTCGGCATCGCCCGGGCGACCGACGGCACGGCGTCGCTCACCTCCACCGGCGTCTCGGTCGGCTCGCCCGGCTACATGGCCCCTGAACAGATCCTCGGCAAGGTCGCGTCCAGCGCGGCCGACGTCTTCTCCCTCGGCGCGGTGCTGGCGTACGCGGCGACCGGACAGCCCCCGTTCCCGGGGGACTCCTCGGCCGCCCTCCTCTACAAGGTCGTCCACGAGCAGCCCGAGCTGGGCGCGCCGGAGGGCCGGCTGCGGGGCGGACTGCGGGCGGTCGTCGAGGCCTGTCTGTCCAAGGACCCGACCGCCCGGCCGACCCCCGCCGAGGTGGCCCGGCGGCTCGCCCCCGAAGGCGCGGCCCGGCTGGTGGCGGGCGGGTGGCTGCCGGGTGCGCTGGTGGAACAACTGGGGCGGAGCGCCGTACAGCTGCTGAATCTGGAGGGGACGGGGGCCGGTGCGGAGCCGGCCCTGTCCGGACCGGTGGGGTTCAGCAGCCCGGCGGTGACCACGGGGAGCCCGGCGGTGACGCTGGGGGAGTTCGGGCCGCCGCCGGTGATGGGCGGAGGCGCCGCCGCTCCGGCCGACGAGCCGCGTCCCGTCCCCCAGCCGAGGGACGCCGGGCCGGCGGCCACCGGCCCGGACCGGCCGGGCAAGGTCTCCGTCACCGTGGCGGCCACCGCGACCCCGGGGGAGGGCGGCCGCGGGCGGCGGCTGAGCTGCACCGTCGCGCTCGCGGTCGCGGGGGCGATGGCGGCGGTCACGGTCGGGTCGGTGTTCCTGTTCCACCTGCTGCCGGGTGACGGGAACCGCAACGACGCCTCCGGCAGCGACGCCCACTCCTCGGCGCCGACGGTCGGTTCCTCGGCGCCGGCGAGCGGTTCGAGCTCCGACCCGACCGCCTCGGCGGCGTCCACCGCGCTCCCGGCCCGCTATGTCGGCACCTGGGAGGGCGAGGGCAGCGGTCTCGGCGGCACGCTTCCGATGGGCACCTTCCGCGTGACGGTCCGACAGGCCGCCGTGGGAGACAAGCTGGGGGAGCTGCGGCAGACCGATGTGCTCGGCGGCAGCTGTCTCGACATCCTGACGCTGAAGCAGGTGACGGAGAAGGAGGTCGTCGCCACCTCGGTCGGGGCCAAGGGCAACCACAGCGGCTGCAATCCCGAGCCCCACACGATCCGGCTCACCCCGACCGGCGACGACCTGACCTACGCCTCGGACAGCGCGGCGGAGGGCAATCCGGTGGCGCGCATGTCGAAGGTCGGACAATGAGCGGGTTCCCGTCCCGGCTCCGGTCCCGGTTCCGGGCCGGGTTCCGGTCCCCGGCCCGGTCCCGGGCCGGCCTCGGAATCGCCGGAGGCGTCCTCTTCCTCGCGGTCCTCCTCGCCGTCCTGCTGTTCGCCATGGGCCTGTGGAGGTGGTTCGTGCGCGTGACGGCGCCGGCGCTCGTGGACCTGCCCGGCGGCGGATGGACGGCCGGCGCGGTGCTCGGGCTGCTCTCGGTGGCCGGCTGGGCCGGCGGCGCCTGGTTCTCCTCCCCGGAACGCGACCGGGAGCGCGGCCGTACCCGCCCGGCGCGGGCCGGGTCCGCGATCGGGGGAGCGGTCTGCTGGACGGTGGCCCTCGGCGCGCTGATGTACGTCCTCGGCGCGCTGCCCGGCCGCAACTGCCGTTCGGGCGACGCGATGTGCGCGTACATCCCGGGCACCGGCAGCGTGTTCCTCGCCTACGCGGCCACGGCCGCACTGCTCGGCTGGCTCCGGTACCGCCGGCGCGGCACGGTGACCGCGGCACGTCGCGCGCAGGAGCGGGACCGGATGAGGAGGCTGCGCAAGAAGGGCGGGGGCAGGAGCAGGGCGGCCCGGGGGAGGTAGCCGGCGACGGTCTACTTCCGGGCCGGCGCCCCCTCTTCCTCGTCGAGCAACCTCCGCAACACGGGCGACAGTTCCGGCGCCCGCGCACCGGACGCCTGAGCCGCCGCGATCGTCCGGACATAGGCGAGCGCCTCCTGGCGCAGCCGGGCCTTCTCCTTGCCCTGCCGACTGCCCAGCACCCACACGCGTACGGCGAGCGGGACCAGGAACAGGGCGCCGACGACGGCGACCGGCATGTCCTGCGACACACCCCATGCCGCGCCCAGTACCCCGCCGAACAGCAGCAGACAGCCGCCCTCGTCGTGCCATCCGCCTTCGTCGGCGACCTGCTCGTAGGAGAGGACGGCCGCGGACTTCGGAGGGATCGGGACGGGCGACGGGGGCAGGTCGGACGGGGCCGACCGCGTCGGTGACGGCGGGGCCGCCCCAGGGAGGACCGACGACGGGTCCGGTGCCGCCCAGTCCGCCGATGGAGCCGTCGGCCCCGGCGGGGGCGTCCCCCCGTCCTCCTCCGGGACGGCCCTGTACGCGGGCACCGGCGCCGCGCCCTTCCCGGTCCCGCCGGACGACCTGCCCTCCAGCCACGCCGGCACGTGCGTCACCGGCAGCCCGTGGGCCCGGGCCACGCCGACGACCTCCCGGTAGCCGGCGAGCGTGCCGTGCACCAACGCGCGCTTCCAGCGGAGGTGTACGGCGCTCAGCGTGCCCACGGCGACGACGAGGAGGGGACCCGCGGGGGCGTACGAGAGCGGGAGTCGCTCGGCGAGCGCCGGGACCAGCTGCGCCATGAAGGGCCAGAGCACACCTGCCACCAGGGTGAGGCCTCCCACCCACACCAGCGGTCCGTGCCGGGTGGCTTCCAGGGCCCGCCGCCGTTCCGCCAGCAACTCGCTCACGGCCGCGTCGTCCGTGTAGTCCACGCCATGGCGCTCGCCGATCGCGCGCACCGCCGCGAGCACCCTGGCGTCGGACTCCAAGGTCGCCCGGCTCACCGGGAGAAGTGCCATCCGGGCCCCCGTTCTTCCTGCCGCATCCGGGGATGATGGCACGGACGTTCGACCGGTCGCGAGGTGCTTCGTGGCCGATTCCGTGCAGGCTTCATGAGGACGCGTCAGCGCCAGGACCCCTCCGGCTCCCTAGGATCTCTGTCGATGACCACACCTCCCGGTGACCTGGCACTGGTCACGATCGCGGCGCTCTGGGGCGCCATCGCGGGGGCGTTGCTGCCGCGGGCCGTCCACCGGTTCTCCGTGCCCTGGGAGGAGAGGGACGGCGGCTGGCGGACGACCTGCCCGAACGGCCACCCGATCCACGGGTGGCTCGGGCGAGCGAGATGCGCTCGCTGCGCCGAGTCGACACCGGCAACGGCAACGGCAACGGCACCGACATCGGCAACGGCAACGGCAACGGCAACGGCAACAGAGCCGACACCGGAGCCGACACCGGAGCCGACACCGGAGCCGGCTCCGACACCGACACCGACACCGGCTCCGACACCGGAGCCGGAGCCGGAGCCGGAGCCGAAGTGCGGGGCGGACGCGCCCCCCGCAGCCCCTCCCGCCACGCCTCCCGTCGTCACTCCCGCCGTCACTCCGCCTCCCGCCGTCACTCCCGCTCCCGCCGTCACTCCCGCCTCCTCTGCTTTCTCCGCGCCCGGTGCCGTCGGGCTTCCTCTCCTCACCGCCGGCGTCTGCGCCGCGCTCGCCGCGGCGACCGGTGTCCGGCCCGAGCTCGTCGTGTGGCTGTTGCTCGCACCGGCCGGGGTGCTGCTGGCCGCCGTCGACCTGCGGGTGCGCCGGCTGCCCGATCCGCTCACCCTCCCGCTCGCGGCCGCCGCCCTCGCGCTGCTGGGCCCGGCCGCGCTGCTGCCCGAGCACGCCGGCGACTGGACGACGGCCCTGCTGGGCGCGCTCGCCCTCGGCGGCGGATATCTCGTGCTGCATCTCGTCAACCCCGGCGGCATGGCCTACGGCGACGTGAAGCTGGCGCTGTCCACGGGCGCCGTCCTCGGCTGGTACGGCTGGGCGACGGTCATGCTGGGCACGTTCGCCGCGTTCCTGCTCGGCGCGCTGTACGGCGGTGTGCTGGCCGTCGTGGGACGGGCCGGCCGCGGGACGACGATCGCCTTCGGGCCGTTCATGCTCGTCGGGACCTTCGCCGGGCTGCTGATCGGTGCGTACGCGGCCTGACGTCCGGGTGCCGGGACCGCTGGCGTAGGCTGGTTCGGTCCGTCCACAACCCTTGACGAAAGGGACCTCCGGTGCCCGAGAAGGCCGACCTCCAGTCTGTGCTCGACCGCGCCGCGGACGGCGGGCGGATCACCCCGGAAGAGGCCCTCGACCTCTACCGCGACGCCCCCCTGCACGCGCTCGGCGCCGCCGCCGACGCCGTACGCCGCCGGCTGTACGCGGGCACCGAGCACATCGCCACGTACATCATCGAACGGAACATCAACTACACGAACGTGTGCGTCACGGCGTGCAAGTTCTGCGCCTTCTACGCGGCCCCCAAGGACAAGGCCAAGGGCTGGACGCGCGACCTCGACGACATCCTGCGCCGGTGCGCCGAGACCGTCGAGCTCGGCGGCACGCAGATCATGTTCCAGGGCGGGCACCACCCGGACTTCGGGGTGGAGTACTACGAGAAGCACTTCGCGGCCATCAAGGAGGCGTTCCCGCAGCTGGTGATCCACTCGCTGGGGGCGTCCGAGGTCGAGCACATGGCGCGGATCTCGAAGGTGTCGGTCGAGGAGGCCATCACCCGTATCCACGCCGCCGGCCTCGACTCCTTCGCCGGCGCCGGCGCCGAGCTGCTGCCCGCCCGTCCCCGCAAGGCCATCGCCCCGCTCAAGGAGTCCGGCGAGCGCTGGCTGGAGATCATGGAGACCGCGCACGGGCTGGGCGTCGAGTCGACGTCCACCATGCTGATGGGCACCGGCGAGACCAACGCCGAGCGCATCGAGCACCTGCGGATGATCCGTGACGTGCAGGACCGTACGGGCGGCTTCCGGGCCTTCATCCCGTACACGTACCAGCCCGAGAACAACCACCTGAAGGGCCGTACCCAGACGACCCTGTTCGAGTACCTCCGGATGATCGCGATCGCCCGGCTGTTCTTCGACAACGTCCGGCACATCCAGGGCTCGTGGCTGACGACCGGCAAGGAGGTCGGCCAGCTCTCCCTGCACTACGGCGCGGACGACCTCGGCTCGATCATGCTGGAGGAGAACGTCGTCTCCTCGGCCGGCGCCAAGCACCGCTCCAACCGCCTCGAGATCATCGACCTGATCCGTAAGGCGGGCCGCGTCCCGGCCCAGCGCGCGACGACGTACGAGCACCTCCTCGTGCACGACGACCCGGCGAACGACCCGGTGGACGAGCGGGTCATGTCCCACATCTCGTCGACCGCGATCGCCGGTGGCACGGCCCACCCCGAGCTGAAGCTCCTCGCTTCCAACTAGGGCCCTCTTGCAGACGATTCACGCCGACTCCAGGGGCCGGGCCCTCGCCGTCGAGGGCGCCTGGATCGCCGGGGCCGGCCCGCTGGAGCAGCTCGTCGCCGCGTATCCGTCGGCGCGGGTGCGCCGGTGGCCCGGCATCCTGACGCCCGGTCTCGTCAACCCGCACGGCACGGAGTTGCTGGAGGCGGCCTACCACCCCGACCCGCGCGAGGCCGACGAGCTGGGCACCGACCCGCTGACCGGGGACGCGCTCATCGCCCTGGCCCCGGACGACGCCCGCTGGGGCGCCAGCGCCCGGCGCGGGGTGCAGCGCATGCTGGCCCACGGCACGGTCGCCGTGGCCTGCGAGGAACTGCGCCGGCGCGCGGTGCGGGACGCGGTGGCCCGCTCCGGACTTGCGGTGGTGGGCCGGCCCGGAAGCCCCGGCGGGGCGCCCTCGCTGGATCCGTACGCCTGCGGCCTGCCGGTGGAGTTCGCCCCGCCCAGGGAACGGGGCTCCGCCGCCCGCTTCGCCGTCTTCGACGTGCCCGACGAGGCGGCCCTGCCGGCCCGGGGCGCGGGAACCTGCGTGGCCACGGTGATCGAGGGCCGCCTGGTGTACCGGCGGCGCTGAGCGCGCCCTTGCAGGGGCGCGGGCCTGTGACATCGTGCGGCTCCGCCGCGCGGGCGCGTCCAGCCACGACGCCCCGGCAGCCGACATACGACCGAACCTCCGGGCGCTGTTTCGGGCATTACTTCGAGAACGCCTCCGCGAACGCCCCCGCACTCTGTTCGACCCCACTGCAATTGGTCAACGCGTCGTCCGTGGACGAGCCGTCCTCGCACTGCTGGTCGCGGAACGTCGACCACATGGACACCCAGGAGATGCCCTTCTCCTCGGCGAACGTCCGCACCTGTGCCGCGTCCGCGAGCGAGAACGTCTCGTTGTCGACGTCGTTGGTGCCGATCATCGAGGTGAGCGCCATCCCCTTCCACGCGGCGGCGTCCGTCGTCCCGAAGGCCTTCTTGAGCTGCGCCTGCGCGGCCGTCGCCGACGTGATCGCGTACCCGCCCATGTCACCGGCGTACGACTCGCCGTAGTTCATCGTCATGAGGTTGACGGTGGAGACCTGGACGTCGTACTTGTTCGCGGACGCCAGCAGCGCCAGGCTGTCGGCGTCCAGCCCGGAGGGCATCACCGGGAGGGTGAAGGACACCTCGAGGTCAGGGCGCTCCTCCTGGAGGGCCGCGATCGCCTGGGAACGCAGGGCGACCGAGGCGGAGTCGGTCAGTTCGTCGCCCTCGATGTCGAAGTCGGCCTGGCTGGAGCCGGCCGCGTCGAGCGCCTCGCCGTACGCCTCCGCGAGTTCGGACGCGCTGTCACAGGTGGCCGCCAGCTCCTTGCCGGAGGCCCCGCCGAAGGAGACGCGCGCCGTGGCGCCCGACTCGGTCAGCGCCGAGATGCGGGACTTCACGGCGGAGTCGCCGATGGCGTTCGTACCGTTCCACTTCGGCGTACAGCCGCTGCCGCCGGAGATGACGAACGCCAGGTTGTACGTCGTCGGCGAGCCTGCCGAGTCGTTGTCGTCGGCCTCCACCGCGCTCACGTAGGGCGCGTAGGAGGTGCCGGTACTGGAGGATGTGGCGCTGGTCGATGGTGAGGGACTGCTTGCCTGTTCGCTCTCCGCGGGTGGTGCCGCGTCCGACGTGCTGTCGTCGGACCCCGCGGAGCATCCTGTAACGGCCAGGGCAAACAGGCAGGTGACCCCGGCCATCGGCATCGGGAAACTCCTCATTGCGTATGCACCCGCTCTCGTGATTTCTGTCTCAGCATGGAAACAAAGCGTGTTTCCCAAATGGAAATGTCTCACAAGTGGGCGGATCGCGCGGGAACAGTGGACACACAGACAGTTCATGGAGGTAACCGCGCAAAAGGTGATATCCACCCGCCCAAAAGGGACAATCAACCCTCCCATGGTGGGCAGGTGTCGCGCAGGGGATTAGGGGATCTCTCAGGGAAGAGACAGGTTCACGCGTTTCTCATGGGCCTCTCACAAGTGGCGCAGAGTTTGTGCCACATAAAGGCTCTCTAATATCCGTGGAATGCAATCCGAGCCTGCCATCGAAAGCCGTGCCGCCGCTCGCGGCAGCCGTCGCGGCCGCAAACGTGACGACGCCTCCGCCGAGGGGCCCGTGTTCGTTGACACCTCCGGACGCAGGTCCAAGCTGCTGCGCCGGATCGGCCTCCTGATGGGGGTCGGCTGTCTTGTGTACGCCGTCGTCCTCGGCGCCGCCTTCATGGGCTGGGGCACCTCCCTGGCCCCGTCCTCCCTGCTGCCGTTCGGCAACGGAGGCCCGCGCGGTTCCCAGAACTCCGGCCCCGGCGGCGCCCAGCCGCAGGGCGGTATCGGCACCCCGCCCTCGAGGCCCACCGGTACTCCGCCCACGGGCGTCGCCACCGGCGAGCCGCCGAGCTCCACCCCGACCGCGACCGCCTCCGCGGCCGCCAACTGACCGGAGTTCAGGCACTCCCATGACGACCACTTCCTCGCGCGGCCGCCGCCGTGCCCCGACCCGTATGGAGCGGGCGGCGGGCAAGGCCGCGGCGCTCCAGAAACCGCGTGTCATCCTCGCCCTGTTGCTCCTCCTCGCGCTGACCAGCGTGATGCTCCTCGACGGCTATCTGCGCGCCGAGGTCGGCGGGGACCAGCGGGTGCGTACCGGGGCCAGCGCCAGCAAGGTGCCCGAGAAGGTCCTCGACGGCGGCCCGATCCTGACCTTCCAGGGCGGCCAGGCCACCACCGTCTCGGTGCCGGACAAGACCATCGCGCTGACCTTCGACGACGGCCCGAACCCGACCTGGACGCCCCAGGTGCTGAAGATCCTCCAGGAGTACGACGTGCCCGGCACGTTCTTCCTGGTGGGCTCGATGGTCTCGCGCTATCCGGACATCGTGAAGGACATGGTCGACGAGGGCAACGAGGTGGGCATCCACACCTTCACCCACGTCGACCTCTCCTACCAGTCCGAGGCACGCGTCGACCGCGAGATGGAGCAGACCCAGCTCGCCCTCGCGGGCGCGGCCGGCATCACGACGACGCTCTTCCGCGCCCCGTACTCCTCCGAGACGGACGCCATCGACAACTACAGCTGGCCCGTCTACAAGGAGCTCGGCGAGGACGGCTACACCAGCGTCTTCGTCGACACGGACAGCGACGACTGGAAGAAGCCGGGCGTCTCGAAGATCATCGAGGGGGCCACGCCGGAGGACGGCAAGGGCGCGTCGGTGCTCTTCCACGACGCGGGTGGCGAGCGCTCACAGACGATCAAGGCGCTGCCGACGTACATCAAGAAGATGAAGGCCGCGGGCTACACCTTCACCACCATCAGCGGTGTGATGCAGGAGCAGAACGCCGCGGCCCGGGAGGCCTCTGGTACGGGCCAGCAGCAGGCCGCGGGTGCGGCCGGGGCCGGCGCGGCGACGGCGACCGAGGGGACCGCGGGGACCGCGGGAACCGGGGGAGCGACGGGAACCGAGGGGGCGACCGGCGGGCAGTCCGGCAACGTGCCCAACGGCGAGGGCGGCACCGGCGGCACCGGGCAGACCATCGACCGCCTCCAGTCGGCGCACCGCGAGGCCACCGGCGTGACGCTCTACGAGGGCAAGGCCCTGATCGCGGCGGTCACCCTCGCCGAGTGGACCGTGCCGACACTGTCGGTGGGGCTGATGATCGTCGGCGTGGCCGTCATGGGCCGGTTCGGGATGATGCTGATCCTGGCCCGCCGGCACTACAGAAAGCGCAACAAGCGCCGCTTCAGCTGGGGGCCGACCGTCACCCGGCCGGTCAGCGTGATCGTCCCGGCGTACAACGAGAAGGAGTGCATCGCCAACACCCTGAAGTCGCTGGCGAAGAGCACCCATCCGATCGAGATCATCGTGGTGGACGACGGTTCGACGGACGGCACCTCCGAGATCTCGCGCGAGGCGGCGAGGGCCCTCGGCATGACGAACGTCCGCGTCATCCGGCAGGAGAACGCGGGCAAGCCGGCCGCCCTCAACAACGGTGTCCGCAGCGCCAGCTACGACATCGTCGTGATGATGGACGGCGACACGGTCTTCGAGCCGGACGCCGTGCACCAGCTCGTGCAGCCCTTCGCCGACCCGAAGGTCGGCGCGGTCGCCGGCAACGCCAAGGTCGGCAACCGCGACACGATCATCGGCGCCTGGCAGCACATCGAGTACGTGATGGGCTTCAACCTCGACCGCCGCATGTACGACCTGCTGCGCTGCATGCCGACGATCCCCGGCGCGATCGGCGCGTTCCGCCGCGAGGCCGTGCTCGACGTCGGCGGCATGAGCGAGGACACCCTCGCCGAGGACACCGACATCACCATCGCCATGCACCGCGGCGGCTGGCAGGTCGTCTACCAGGAGCACGCCAAGGCCTGGACGGAGGCGCCCGGCTCCCTGAAGCAGCTGTGGTCCCAGCGCTACCGCTGGTCCTACGGCACCATGCAGGCGCTGTGGAAGCACCGCAAGTCCCTGACGGACAGGGGGCCTTCGGGCCGCTTCGGCCGGGTGGGCATGCCGCTCGTGGTCCTCTTCCAGATCATCACGCCGGTCTTCGCCCCGCTCATCGACGTGTTCACGATCTACTCGATGATCTTCGTCGACTTCCAGGCGGCCCTGCTGGCCTGGCTCGCGGTCCTCGGCGTGCAGCTGGGCTGCGCGGCCTACGCGTTCCGCCTGGACCGCGAGAAGTACCGCTACCTGCTGATGATGCCGCTCCAGCAGCTGGCCTACCGCCAGATGATGTACCTCGTCCTCATCCACTCCTGCATCACCGCCCTCACCGGCGGCCGCCTGCGCTGGCAGAAGCTGAAGCGCACCGGCGAGGTCGGCACCCCCGCCGGGGTGAGCTGATGAGCTGGGAGCAGCAGGGCTTCGGCCAGGGGTACGGCTACGAGCACGGGCAGCCGTCGTCCTACCCGTACGGGTACGACGGCTACGGGCAGCAGCAGCCCCATCCCCAGCAGCCGTATCCCCAGCAGCCCTCTCCCCAGCAGTACGGGCAGGCGCCGTATGCGCAGGAGTACGGGCAGCAGCCGTATCCGCAGCAGCCGTATCCGCAGGAGTACGCGGAGTACTCACAGCACGCGGAGTACGGGCAGGGCGTCGCCGTCGAGGAGACGGCGACCCTGCCGCCGGTGGACGCGGACCCGGACGCGAACCCGGATCCGGACCCGGAAGCCGTTCGGGAGCCCGGAGCCGGGGCGTCCGTGGCCGAGGAGGCGACGGAGGAGCCCCCGCCCCCGTCCAGGCCCGCTGCTCCCCAGCGCGACCGCTACTTCGACACGCTCCGCGCCCTCGCCCTCATCCGTGTCGTTGCCTACCACACCTTCGGCTGGGCCTGGGCGGGCATGGTCTTCCCCTCCATGGGGATCATGTTCGGCCTGGCCGGCACCCTGATGGCGAAGTCCCTGGAGCGTCCGGCGCTGAAGGTGGTGAAGAGCCGCTTCCGCCGGCTCCTTCCCCCCTTCTGGTTCTGGGGCGTCTTCGTCGTCCTGGCGATGCTGATCCACGACTGGATGCCGGGCTGGGAGATCGTCTACTGGGTCGTGCCGCTCGGCGACCCGCCGGGCAACGCCTGGGGCCAGCAGGCCTGGGAGATCCTCTGGTACCTGCGGACGTACCTCTGGTTCGTCCTGCTCTCCCCGCTCCTGCTGCGCCTGTTCCGGCTGGCCCGGGTTCCCGTGCTGGTGCTCTCCCTCGCGCCGATCCTGGTGCTGACCTTCGTGTGGGCGGGCCCGGACAACCGCGTCGGCACCGCGATGTGGGACCTGTCGACGTACCTCTTCTGCTGGATGCTCGGCTTCGCGCACCGCGACGGCGTCCTGCAGCGCATGAAGCCGGCCCTGGTGGTCGTGATGTCGCTCGCGGCGATCGGATTCGGCGGCTGGTACGCCTTCACGCACCAGGCCGAGTTCGGCACCTACGACCTCGACGAGGACCCCCTCGCGCAGGCGTTCTGGTCGGCGGGCTTCGTCATGCTGCTGATGTGGGCGAAGGCGTACTTCGGGATCGACTTCGCCTGGCTCACCCGCTTCCGGCGCACGAACCGCATCGTCACCGTCTTCAACGCGCGCGCGGTGACGATCTACCTCTGGCACGAGATAGCCCTGATCCTGGCCGTGCCGCTGATCGACCGGTTCTGGGACATCCCGGCCTTCGAGAAGTACCTGCCGCTGGAGAGCCAGTGGTTCATGTTCGGCGTGGGCTGGCTGCTGATCGCCCTGTTCGTGCTGCTCTGCGGGTGGGTCGAGGACGTCGCGGCACGGAAGAAGCCGAGGCTCCTGCCGTGAGCCGGTGAGGAGGGGGCTGCCACAATGGGCGGGTGACCCGTGCTTCCCTGAACAAGCAGCCCCACGAAGTCGCCTCGATGTTCGACCGCGTGGCGGAACGGTACGACCTGACCAACGACGTCCTGTCGCTCGGCCAGGACCGGAGGTGGCGCAAGGAGGTCGCGAAGGCGGTCGACGCCCGCCCCGCCCAGAAGGTCCTGGACCTCGCCGCGGGTACGGCGACGTCCTCCCTCCCCTTCGCGCGGACCGGCGCCTATGTCGTCCCGTGCGACTTCTCCCTCGGCATGCTCCAGGTCGGGAAGAGGAACCACACCTGGCTGCCGTTCACCGCCGGGGACGCCACGCGACTGCCCTTCAAGGACGACGTCTTCGACGCCGTCACCATCTCCTTCGGCCTGCGCAACGTGCAGGACTTCGACGCGGCCCTGCGCGAGATGTACCGGGTGACCCGGCCCGGCGGACGCGTCGTGATCTGCGAGTTCTCGCACCCGACCTGGGCGCCTTTCCGGACCGTCTACACCGAGTACCTGATGCGCGCGCTGCCCCCGGTCGCCCGCGCGGTCTCCTCCAATCCGGACGCCTACGTCTACCTCGCCGAGTCCATCCGCGCCTGGCCGGACCAGCCCGCCCTCGCCGAACACCTGCGCAAGGCCGGCTGGTCGAAGGTCGCCTGGCGCAACCTGACGGGTGGCGTGGTGACCCTGCACCGAGGCTTCAAGGAGGCCTGAGCCCGCCTCGCGCGTCAGCGCGGCCCGGACCACTCGTGCGGCCGGACCACTCGTGCGGCTCGGACAACTCGTGCGGCCCGGACGCACAGTGCGGCTCCGACCCTCCATACGGCTGCGGCGCCCGGTGGGGCTGCGGCGCTCGGTGCGGTGCGGTGCGGTGCGGGCCGACTCCGGCTGCCCTGCCGCTACCCGGTGATCGCCGCGAAGGGATGTCCTGGCCCGTCCAGCTCGCGCTGCAGCCCGCCTCCGCCCGGTCTGGGCACCCGAGGCTCACGCACGCCCGCGCCTCCGCCGCCCTCGCCTTCGCCGAACTCGAACCACACGGTGACGACGGCGCCGCGCGGCACCTCGACACCGGGTGGCGGGTACTGCCGTACGACGTAGTCCACGACCGCGCGGTGGAACTCGGGCCGGTCCGGTGCGGCCAGCAGTACACCTTGTGCAGCGGCCGCCTCGCGCGCGTCCACAGCCATCAGACCGACGAGTCTCGGCACACGCACGTCGGGTTTTTTGGGTGGTATGAGCACAAATGTCACCCCCAGCGGTACTGGAAGGGTAACCGCCCGGGGGTGCCGTCCGGAAGAGCCGAGTGTCTTTCTGTAGCCAATGACTACGGAGGGTGACCGGCGGCGGGTTCGGTGCCGGAGGTCACCAGGCGAGGCGGTAGCAGCGCCCCTCCCGCCGCGACTCCGGCGTCGTGAAGACCTCCGCGAGCCGCATGCCCAGCCGCTCCGTGACGGCGATGGACCGCGTGTTGCGCGCGTCGACCATGGCCACCACCCCCGGCACCCCGGCCGCCCGCACCCGCTCCAGCGTCATCTGCGCGGCCGCCGTCGCATATCCCTGCCCCCAGTGCTCCCGCCCGAGCCGCCACCCGATCTCGATCTCGCCCTCGGGGCCCCACTGCTGCGGCCACGGCTGGGCGCCCGTGAACCCGATGACCCGGTCGTCCCGGTCCAGCATCGTCCACAGACAGAAGCCGCGCTCGGCGTCGTGCCGGCGCTGGCGGGCGGTGAGCTCCTCGTAGGCGGACAGCTCCGCGGACCTGCCGCCGTGGAACTCCATCACGTCCGGGTCGTCGAAGACCCGGTGCCAGGTGAGCGCGTCCTCGTCCGTGGGGACACGCAGCCGTACTACGGGGAGAGCTCGGTTCACGGTGCAGCCCTTCAGCCGGGTGATCAATTCTGCTGAATAGACTGCCCATGTCCAGTGCCGGTCGGCACGAAGATTCCGAACTTGGGGAGATCCCGCCGTGACCGTCGTGAACGAGCCCCTCTCCGAAAACACCGCCGATGTGATCGTCGTCGGCGCGGGGCCGAGCGGCTCCACGACCGCGTACTACCTCGCCAAGGCCGGACTCGACGTACTCCTCCTGGAGAAGACCGAGTTCCCGCGCGAGAAAGTGTGCGGTGACGGCCTGACCCCACGAGCCACCAAGCAGCTCGTGGCCATGGGCATCGACATCTCCGAGGAGGCCGGCTGGCTGCGCAACAAGGGCCTGCGCATCATCGGCGGTGGGGTCCGCCTCCAGCTGGACTGGCCGGATCTCGCCTCCTTCCCCGACTACGGACTCGTCCGCAAGCGGGACGACTTCGACGAACAGCTCGCCCGCCAGGCCCAGAAGGCCGGCGCCCGCCTCTACGAGCGCTGCAACGTCGGCGCCCCGATCGTCGACGACCGCACCGGCCGCATCATCGGCGTGCACGCCAAGCTGGGCGAGGAGAAACGCGAAGTCACCTTCCGCGCCCCGCTCGTGGTGGCCGCCGACGGCAACTCCAGCCGTCTCTCGCTGGCGATGGGCCTGCACCGCCGCGAGGACCGCCCGATGGGCGTCGCGGTCCGCACCTACTTCACCTCCCCGCGCCACGAGGACGACTACCTGGAGTCCTGGCTGGAACTCTGGGACCGCCGGGGCCCGGGCGAGGACCGGCTGCTGCCCGGCTACGGCTGGATCTTCGGCATGGGCGACGGAACGTCCAACGTCGGCCTGGGTGTCCTCAACACCTCCGACTCCTTCAAGGAGCTCGACTGGCGCGAGGTCCTCAAGGCCTGGTGCGCGTCCATGCCGGAGGACTGGGGTTACACCCCCGAAAACATGACCGGCCCGATCCGGGGCGCCGCCCTCCCCATGGCCTTCAACCGCAAGCCCCACTACACCAAGGGCCTGCTGCTGGTCGGCGACGCCGGCGGCCTGGTGAACCCCTTCAACGGCGAGGGCATCGCCTACGCCATGGAGTCCGGCCAGATCGTCGCCGACGTCATCGTGCAGGCCCACGCCCGCGCCACCCCCGCCCAGCGCGAACTGGCCCTCCAGCGCTATCCGCAGGTCCTCGCGGACACCTACGGCGGGTACTACACACTGGGCCGCGCCTTCGTGAAGCTCATCGGCAACCCGAAGGTCATGAAGATCGCGACCCAGCGCGGCCTGACCCACCCCCTGCTGATGAAGTTCACCCTGAAGATGCTCGCCAACCTGACGGACCCCACGGGCGGCGACGCGATGGACCGCATCATCAACGGCCTGAGCAAGGTGGCCCCGAAGGCCTGACCGCGGCTGGGCCCCTCCGGAACGGGGCACCGCGGGCCGGCGCGAAGACCTCTTCCCGCCGGTCCGCCCTTTTTGTTCCCGTTCGCAGCGAAAAGCGGGCGTCCGGCACGCGATTGGCGACGTCGCCGACCCGGCCCGTCGGCAACACGAAGGACGGCGCGCGGGAGAGCGGCGCGCGGGAGGACGGCGCGCGGGAGGACGGCGCGCGGGAGGACGGCGCGCGGGAGGGCGGGGTGCGGGAGGGCACGGCCACAAGACCGGCCGGAGCGCCCGCGCGCGTCCCGAAGTCGGCCGGTGCGCGCCGGCCCGTCGGAGAGACGGCCGGGAGTGGGCTGGGGGCCTCTGCGCGCGTCCTGGAGGCGGCTGGAGGCCTCTACGCGCGTTCTGGCGACGGCCGGTGAGGCTGTCGAGCCGGCGCGCACGCCGAAAGAGCGGCTCGCGGGACCGCGCCTGTCCGCCCCACGTACCCGCCGTGCGAGCCGGCAGTGCTCGAAGGGCCGCTGCCCCCGAGCGGCTGCGGCCCTTGCGTGCATGAGGTGCCCTCAGGGGCACCAGGGGGTGTCAGAGCACCCGTACCGCGCCGGTCGGCGGGTCGTACGACAGCGGCTTCTCGGCCACACCGGTGGACGGGTTCTGCGCGCCGACGAACATGCCGTCGCCGACGTACACCGCCACGTGGTAGGCGCTGCCCGCGCTTCCCCAGTAGAGGATGTCGCCCGGCAGCAGGTTGTCCAGCGACACCTGGGTGCCGAAGGTCGACTGGTCCTGCGAGACGCGCGGCAGGTCGACGCCGACTTGCTTGAAGGCGGTCTGCATCAGACCCGAGCAGTCCCAGGAGTTCGGGCCGGTGCCGCCGGAGACGTAGGCGTCCCCGATCTGTGCCTTCACGAAGGCGATGACGGCCGCGGCCGAACCGGTCGCCGTGGAGCTGCTCGTGCTGTCGGAGCTGCTGCTGCTGCTCGACGTCGAGGTGAGCGTGGTCCGCTCGGCGGCGCGCGTGGCCCGCTCGGCGGCGGCCTTGCGGGCGGCCTCGGCCTTCTTCTTCGCCTCGGCCTTGGCGTCGGCGAGGTCCTTCTTGGCCTCCTTGGCCGCTGCGGTGGCGGCCGCGTCGCGCTCGGCCTGCAACTGGTAGTTCGCCGCGGCCTGCTGCGTGGCCTGAGCGGACTGCGCGACCTGGGCGGCCAGGTCGCCCGTGAGGACGGGCAGTTCGAGCGTCTGCGTCACCGGCTCGGCGGCGTTGGCCGTGCCGGCTGCTGTGGCGACGGCCAGCGTGCCGAGGACACCACTGGCGACTCCGGCCCGCATCGCGATCGTCGACGCGCTGCGGCGGGGTTTCCGGTGGCTGCGTATGTGAGCGGTGTGGGACATGGGTACAACCGGTATCAGGGGCTCCTCCATACCTTCAAGAAACGTGTGCTGCGCCACAGTTGTTCAACGGGCGCCCCAAATTCCCTGGCCCGGGTTCTTTATTGACGCCGTAACGGACATTGCGGACGCGGGTGATCAAGCCTGTGATCATGCACTTTCGTCGTTACGCCCGGATTGCCCGCTGCCTACCACCGGTTGAGACCGTTGGCCAAGCCCCGTTCTTAGGCGCCCCTCACGAGTGTGGCGGAGGTCACGGAACGGTCTCCCCGGCGGCCGCGTCCCGCGCGTCCGGCACGGCCGCCTCCGCTTGTGAACGCGTACACGCGTCCACACCCCGGCCCCGTCTCCCTCTGATGTGTGAACGCGTGCCTCTATCAGGGCCCTGCGTCCATCGCCAATTTGCATGCAAGGGAAGCCTCTTGATATGGAGACGACCCGCGATTCCTGCGGTGACGGGCGCAAATGTCACTTCTTGTGATCACTCTGACGCTTCACGTATGAAGATCACTGTCGATATGACTTCATGATCCTTCGTCAGGTGGTGGAGATCACAAAGCTTGTGTAATACCCCGTGTCGCAGATCACAGAGCGGCGGGCATAAGATGCGAGGCAGTTGGGCTTGTGACCTGCTTCACATGTTCGCGATCTTCGCCGGGACGGGCGGAGTCCGTGGAACCTGCGGGGCTGCTCAGCCCTACGTCATCGCCAGCAGTCAGTGCCGACTGAGAGGAGCGAGGAGCGGTGAACGCGTATGCGCCCATCCTCGTACTGGGAGCCCTCGGGGCAGGCTTTGCGATCTTCTCCGTGGTCATGGCCACGTTGATCGGGCCGAAGCGGTACAACCGCGCCAAGCTCGAGGCCTACGAGTGCGGTATCGAGCCGACCCCCACGCCGGCCGGCGGCGGGCGCTTCCCCATCAAGTACTACCTGACGGCGATGCTCTTCATCGTCTTCGACATCGAGATCGTCTTCCTCTACCCCTGGGCCGTCACCTTCGACGCCCTGGGTGTTTTCGGGCTCGTGGAGATGTTGCTCTTCGTGCTCACCGTCTTCGTCGCGTACGCGTACGTATGGCGGCGCGGCGGCCTGGAATGGGACTGAGGGGCCTTTAGCCATGGGACTCGAAGAAAAGCTGCCGAGCGGATTCCTGCTGACCACCGTCGAGCAGGCCGCGGGCTGGGTGCGCAAGGCGTCCGTCTTCCCCGCCACGTTCGGCCTCGCCTGCTGTGCCATCGAGATGATGACCACCGGCGCGGGCCGCTACGACCTGGCGCGCTTCGGTATGGAGGTCTTCCGGGGTTCGCCCCGCCAGGCGGACCTGATGATCGTCGCCGGCCGGGTGAGCCAGAAGATGGCGCCGGTGCTCCGGCAGGTCTACGACCAGATGCCGAACCCCAAGTGGGTCATCTCCATGGGCGTGTGCGCCTCCTCCGGCGGCATGTTCAACAACTACGCGATCGTCCAGGGCGTCGATCACATCGTGCCCGTCGACATCTACCTCCCGGGCTGCCCGCCGCGCCCCGAGATGCTGATGGACGCGATCCTCAAGCTCCACCACAAGATCCAGAACACCAAGCTCGGCGTGAACGCCGAGGAGGCGGCCCGCGAGGCGGAGGAAGCGGCGCTCAAGGCCCTGCCCATGATCGAGATGAAGGGGCTGCTGCGGTGAGCGACGCGAACGGCACCCACGGCGCGAACGGCTCCTCGAACGGGGTGAACCCCGAGAAGGATCTCTCCGCCTCCAACCTCCCGGGCCAGCGCGGCCAGGGCGGCGAGGAGGTCCGCGTCCAGCGCGGCATGTTCGGCGCCAACAACGGCGGCGACACCTCCGGATACGGCGGCCTGGTCCGCTCCGTCCGGCTCCCGGGCTCGGCGAGCCGGCCCTACGGCGGCTGGTTCGACGAGGTCGCCGACGAACTCGAGGGCGCGCTGGAGGAGCAGGGTCTGCTCCCCGGCAACGCGATCGAGAAGACGATCGTCGACCGCGACGAGCTCACGTTCCACATCGAGCGCGAGCACCTGCTCCGTGTCGCCCGCACCCTGCGCGACGACCCGGCCCTGCGCTTCGAGCTCTGCACCGGCGTCAGCGCCGTGCACTACCCGAACGACAAGGGCCGCGAGCTGCACGCCGTCTACCACCTGCGCTCGATCACCCACAACCGGTTGATCCGCCTGGAGGTCAGCGCGCCGGACGCCGACCCGCACATCCCGTCCCTGGTCTCCGTGTATCCCACCAACGACTGGCACGAACGCGAGACCTACGACTTCTTCGGGATCGTCTTCGACGGTCACCCGGCCCTGACGCGGATCATGATGCCGGACGACTGGCAGGGCCACCCGCAGCGCAAGGACTACCCCCTCGGCGGCATCCCCGTCGAGTACAAGGGCGCCCAGATCCCGGCTCCGGACCAGCGGAGGTCGTACTCATGAGCACGCAGTCAGCATCCGCCCGTGAGACCACCGAGGGCGCTGTATATACGGTCACCGGCGGCGACTGGGACGAGGTCGTCCAGTCCGCGACCCGGGCCGACGACGAGCGCATCATCGTCAACATGGGTCCCCAGCACCCCTCCACCCACGGGGTGCTCCGCCTGATCCTGGAGATCGAGGGCGAGACGGTCACCGAGGCCCGCTGCGGCATCGGCTACCTCCACACCGGTATCGAGAAGAACCTCGAGTACCGCACGTGGACCCAGGGCACCACGTTCGTGACGCGCATGGACTACCTGACGTCCTTCTTCAACGAGACCGCCTACTGTCTCGCCGTCGAGAAGCTCCTCGGCATCGAGGACCAGATCACCGAGCGGGCCAAGATCATCCGGGTGCTCCTGATGGAGCTGAACCGGATGTCCTCCCACCTGGTGTGCATCGCCACGGGCGGCATGGAACTCGGTGCCACCACCATCATGATCTACGGATTCCGTGATCGTGAATTGATTCTCGATATCTACGAGCTCATCACGGGCCTGCGGATGAACCACGCGTTCATCCGCCCCGGCGGCCTCGCCCAGGACCTGCCGCCCGGCGCGGTGGACCAGATCCGCGAGTTCGTGAAGAAGATGAAGAAGAACCTTCCCGAGTACGACAAGCTCGCCACCGGGAATCCCATCTTCAAGGCCCGTATGCAGGACGTCGGGTATCTCGACCTGGCCGGCTGCATGGCCCTCGGCGCCACCGGCCCGATCCTGCGGTCCACCGGCCTCCCGCACGACCTGCGCAAGGCGCAGCCGTACTGCGACTACGAGACATACGACTTCGATGTCCCGACCGCCGACTCCTGCGACTCCTACGGCCGCTTCCTGGTCCGCCTGGAGGAGATGCGCCAGTCGCTCCGGATCGTCGAGCAGTGCCTCGACCGGCTGCAGCCCGGTCCCGTCATGGTCGCCGACCGGAAGATCGCCTGGCCCGCCCAGCTCGCCCTGGGCCCCGACGGTCTCGGCAACTCCCTCGACCACATCAAGAAGATCATGGGCACCTCCATGGAGGCCCTGATCCACCACTTCAAGCTGGTGACCGAGGGCTTCCGCGTCCCGCCGGGACAGGCGTACGCGGCCGTCGAGTCACCCAAGGGCGAACTCGGGGTGCACGCCGTCTCCGACGGAGGCACCCGCCCCTACCGGGTCCACTTCCGGGACCCGTCCTTCACCAACCTTCAGGCCATGGCAGCGATGTGCGAGGGCGGCCAGGTCGCCGACGTCATCGTCGCCGTGGCCTCCATCGACCCCGTAATGGGAGGCGTCGACCGGTGACCACCTCTTCTTCCGAGCGGGGCGTCAGCCTGGGTATGCCCGAACTGCCCGCGCCCGCCTACCCGGACGACGTCCGGGCCCGGCTGGAGGCGGATGCGCGCGAGATCATCGCCCGCTATCCCGACTCCAGGTCCGCGCTCCTGCCGTTGCTGCATCTCGTGCAGTCGGAGGAGGGACACGTCACGCGCACCGGGATGCAGTTCTGCGCGGACGTGCTGGAACTGACCACGGCCGAGGTCACCGCGGTCGCCACCTTCTACACCATGTACCGCCGCCGCCCCAGCGGCGACTACCAGGTGGGTGTCTGCACCAACACGCTGTGCGCGGTGATGGGCGGCGACGCGATCTTCGAACAGCTCCAGGAACACCTGGGCATCGGCAACGGCGAGACCACCGACGACGGCAAGATCACCCTGGAGCACATCGAGTGCAACGCGGCCTGTGACTTCGCGCCGGTCGTGATGGTCAACTGGGAGTTCTTCGACAACCAGACCGTGCAGAGCGCGAAGCGCCTGGTGGACGACCTGCGGATCGGTCACACCGTCTCCCCGACGCGCGGCGCGCCGCTGTGCACCTTCAAGGAGACCGCGCGGATCCTGGCGGGCTTCCCCGACGAGCGGGACGGGGCCGTCGAGGCGAGCGGCAGTGCGGGACCGGCGTCGCTGGTGGGTCTTCGCCTGGCAAAGGGAGAGACCGCACCCGCGCGCGTGGTCCACCCGCGGGACGGCGGGCCGCACGACGAGCCGCAGGACCGGGCGGTGCACGAACCGTCGCCCGCGGAGCACCGGAGTTCGCACGACGCGCCTCAGGACACATCGGCCTCCGACCCGGCCCACCCGGCAGGGCCTACCGCCGAGGAGGGGGAGTGATGACCTTGGCACCCGAGTTGAAAGGCAGCAGCCCGGAGAAGCTGCTCGCACCAGTGCTGTCGGCCTTCTGGGACGAGGACCGGTCCTGGAGTCTGGACGTCTACCGAAGGCACGAAGGGTACGAGGGCCTCCGCAAGGCGCTCGCCATGTCGCCGGACGACCTGATCGCGTACGTCAAGGAATCAGGTCTGCGAGGGCGCGGCGGCGCGGGATTCCCGACGGGAATGAAATGGCAGTTCATTCCCCAGGGTGATGGAAAGCCGCACTATCTAGTTGTCAACGCCGACGAATCGGAGCCGGGGACCTGCAAGGACATCCCGCTCCTCTTCGCGAACCCGCACAGCCTCATCGAGGGCATTGTGATCGCGTGTTATGCCATCAGGTCGTCTCATGCCTTCATCTATCTGCGTGGTGAAGTCGTCCCTGTTCTGCGGCGGTTGCACGAGGCCGTGCGCGAGGCCTACGCGGCGGGCTACCTCGGCGAGAACGCCCTGGGCAGCGGACTCGATCTCGAACTCACCGTGCACGCCGGCGCCGGCGCGTACATCTGCGGTGAGGAGACCGCGCTGCTCGACTCGCTCGAAGGCCGCCGTGGCCAACCGCGGCTGCGCCCTCCTTTCCCTGCTGTCGCGGGCCTCTATGCGTGCCCGACTGTGGTGAATAACGTCGAATCGATCGCGTCAGTTCCCGCGATTCTGCAAAACGGCAAAGAATGGTTCAGGTCGATGGGAAGCGAGAAGTCCCCGGGCTTCACGCTCTACTCGCTCAGCGGCCATGTCGCCGCCCCCGGCCAGTACGAGGCCCCGCTCGGCATCACCCTCCGCCAGCTCCTCGAGATGAGCGGCGGCATGCGACCCGGGCACCGGCTCAAGTTCTGGACACCGGGCGGCTCCTCGACGCCGATGTTCACCGAGGAGCACCTCGACGTCCCTCTTGACTACGAAGGAGTGGGTGCCGCGGGTTCCATGCTCGGCACCAAGGCTCTCCAGTGCTTCGACGAGACGACCTGCGTCGTGCGGGCCGTCACCCGGTGGACCGAGTTCTACGCCCACGAGTCCTGCGGCAAGTGCACCCCGTGCCGTGAAGGAACGTACTGGCTCGTGCAGTTGCTGCGGGACATCGAGGCCGGCAAGGGAGCCCTCTCCGACCTCGACAAGCTCAACGACATCGCCGACAACATCAACGGCAAGTCCTTCTGCGCCCTCGGCGACGGTGCCGCCTCGCCGATCTTCTCCTCGCTCAAGTACTTCCGTGAGGAGTACGAGCAGCACATCACGGGCCGCGGCTGCCCCTTCGACCCGGCCAAGTCGACGGTCTGGGCGGACACGCACACGGAGGTGAACGCATGACGGTGACCACCAGCGCTCCCTCCGGAGGCGGCGAGGCGGCGGTCCCGCCGGAAGATCTCGTCACGCTGACGATCGACGGCGCCGAGATCAGCGTGCCCAAGGGCACCCTGGTCATCCGGGCCGCCGAGCGACTCGGCATCGAGATCCCGCGCTTCTGTGACCATCCCCTCCTCGACCCGGTCGGCGCGTGCCGGCAGTGCATCGTCGAGGTCGAGGGCCAGCGCAAACCGATGGCGTCCTGCACGATCACGTGCACGGACGGCATGGTGGTGAAGACCCAGCTCAGCTCGCCGGTGGCCGAGAAGGCGCAACACGGCGTGATGGAACTGCTCCTCATCAACCACCCGCTGGACTGCCCGGTCTGCGACAAGGGCGGCGAGTGCCCCCTGCAGAACCAGGCCGTGTCGCACGGCCAGGCCGAGTCCCGCTTCGAGGGCAGGAAACGGACGTACGAGAAGCCCCTGCCGATCTCCACTCAGGTACTGCTCGACCGTGAGCGGTGCGTGCTGTGCGCGCGCTGCACCCGGTTCTCCAACCAGGTGGCGGGCGACCCGATGATCGAGCTGATCGAGCGGGGCGCGCTCCAGCAGGTGGGGACCGGTGAGGGCGACCCCTTCGAGTCGTACTTCTCCGGCAACACCATCCAGATCTGCCCGGTCGGCGCGCTGACCTCGGCGGCGTACCGGTTCCGCTCCCGGCCCTTCGACCTGGTCTCCTCGCCGTCCGTCTGCGAGCACTGCTCCGGTGGCTGCGCCACGCGCACCGACCACCGGCGCGGCAAGGTCATGCGGCGCCTGGCCGCCGACGACCCCGAGGTCAACGAGGAGTGGATCTGCGACAAGGGGCGCTTCGCGTTCCGGTACCCCCAGCAGCGGGACCGGCTCGAGACGCCTCTGGTGCGCGACGCCGAGGGGGACCTCGTACCGGCTTCCTGGCCGGAGGCGTTGCAGATCGCCGCTCAGGGCCTGCTGGCGTCACGCGGCAGGACCGGTGTCCTGACCGGCGGCCGCCTCACCATCGAGGACGCCTACGCGTACAGCAAGTTCACGCGCGTGGCGCTCGACACCAACGACATCGACTTCCGCGCGCGCGTGCACAGCGGCGAGGAGGCCGACTTCCTGGCCGCCCACGTCGCCGGTCGCGGCCGTGACCTCGACGGTACGGGCGTCACGTACACCTTCCTGGAGAAGGCGCCCGCCGTCCTGCTGGTCGGGTTCGAGTCGGAGGAGGAGGCGCCCGGCGTCTTCCTGAGGCTGCGCAAGGCCTGGCGCAAGCATGGACAGCGGGTGTTCTCGCTGGCCACGCACGCGACCCGGGGTCTGACGAAGGCGGGCGGCACGCTGCTGTCGGCCGCGCCGGGCACCGAGACGGAGTGGCTGGACGCGCTCGCGGGCGGTGTCGGTCTGGAGGACGCGGGCGGCAGGGCCGCCGAGGCGCTGCGGGCCGAAGGCGCGGTGATCGTCGTCGGCGAGCGGCTGGCCGGTGTGGCCGGTGGTCTCACCGCCGCGGTGCGGGCCGCCTCGGCGACCGGCGCCCGACTGGTGTGGATTCCGCGCCGGGCGGGCGAGCGGGGCGCGATCGAGGCGGGCGCACTGCCGTCGCTGCTGCCGGGCGGCCGTCCGGCCACCGACCCACGCGCGCGTGACGAGGTCGCCGCGGCCTGGGGTCTGGCCGCACTTCCGCACCGTCACGGCCGGGACACCGGGCAGATCGTGGAGGCCGCCGCGTCCGGCGAGCTGCAGGCGCTGCTCGTCGCGGGCGTCGAGGTCGCGGACCTGCCCGACCCGGCACGCGCGCGTGCGGCGCTCGCCGAGGCCGGCTTCGTAGTGTCGCTGGAGTTGCGGCCCGGTGAGGTCACCGAGCACGCCGATGTCGTCCTCCCGGTGGCCGCGGTCGCCGAGAAGGCGGGCGCCTTCCTCAACTGGGAGGGCCGGGTCCGCTTCTTCGAGGCGGCGCTGAAGCCCGACCAGATGACACGCCGTCCGGCGCCCGCCGACGCGCGCGTGCTCCAGATGCTCGCCGACGCCATGGACGTCCACCTCGGCCTGCCGGATCTGCGCACCACGCGCGCGGAGCTCGACCGGCTCGGCGCGTGGGACGGGCCGCGGGCCACCGAGCCCGTCGAGACCGCCGCCCATCTGCCGCGTCCGGCCGCGGGGGAGGCCGTCCTAGCCGGGCACCGCCTGCTGCTCGACCAGGGTGTCCTCCAGCAGGGTGACGAGGCGCTCGCCGGGACCCGGCACGCCGCACACGCGCGTGTGTCGCCCGCGACGGCCGCCGAGGTGGGCGTCAAGGACGGCGACGTCCTCGCCGTGACCGGGCCCGCGGGGTCGGTCGAACTCCCGCTGCTGATCACTCAGATGCCCGATCGGGTGGTCTGGCTCCCGCTGAACTCCACGGGTGGGGGCGTCGCCTCCGACTCGGGGGCGACGCCCGGCGCCCTTGTCCGCATCGGCCCGGCGACGCTCATCGCCGACGCCCCCAAGGAGGTGGAGGCATGAGCCCGTACTTCGCTGCTGAGGACCTCTCGATGTTCGGCCGCGACCCCTGGTGGCTGGTCGTCGTCAAGGCGGTCTTCTGCTTCGCCTTCCTGCTGCTGTCCGTGCTCTTCGCCATCGTCTGGGAGCGGAAGGTCGTCGCGTGGATGCAGCTGCGCGTCGGTCCCAACCGGCACGGCCCCTGGGGCATGCTCCAGTCGCTCGCCGACGGCATCAAGCTGATGCTGAAGGAAGACCTCATCGTCAAGCGCGCGGACAAGGTGGTGTACATCCTCGCGCCGATCATCGCGGCCATCCCGGCCTTCATGGCGATCGCGGTGATCCCCTTCGGCCCGGCCGGCAACGAGGTCTCGATCTTCGGCCAGCGCACCACGATGCAGCTGACCGACCTGCCGATCGCGATGCTCTACATCCTCGCGTGCGCCTCGATCGGCATCTACGGCATCGTGCTGGCGGGCTGGAGTTCCGGCTCCACCTATCCGCTGCTGGGCGGTCTGCGGTCCTGCGCGCAGATGATCTCCTACGAGATCGCCATGGGCGCCTCGTTCGCCTCGGTGTTCCTCTACTCGGGGTCGATGTCGACGTCGACGATCGTCGAGCAGCAGCAGGACCGCTGGTACATCCTGCTGCTGCCGGTCTCCTTCATCCTCTACGTCATCACGATGGTCGGCGAGACCAACCGCGCCCCCTTCGACATGCCGGAGTCCGAGGGCGACCTGGTCGGCGGCTTCAACACCGAGTACTCGTCGATCAAGTTCGCGATCTTCATGCTCGCCGAGTACGCGAACATGATCACGGTCTCCGCGGTGTCGACCACGCTCTTCCTCGGCGGCTGGCGGGCTCCCTGGCCGATCAGCACCTTCTGGGAGGGCGCGAACCACGGCTGGTGGCCGATGCTCTGGTTCATCGCCAAGGTGCAGTTGCTGCTGTTCCTCTTCATCTGGCTGCGCGGCACGCTGCCCCGCGTCCGCTACGACCAGCTGATGAAGCTCGGCTGGAAGGTCCTGATCCCGGTCTCGGTGACGTGGCTGATGCTCGTCGCGACCGTACGGACCCTGCGCAACGAGAACTACGACTTCGCCGAGATCGCCCTCTACGTCTGCGGCGGTGTCCTGGTCCTGTTGCTGCTGTCCTTCATCGCGGACATGTTCCGCAACGGAGGGAAGGAAGCACAGGCCCCCGCCGAACCTGCCGGCTTCGACCCGATGGCGGGCGGATTCCCCGTACCGCCACTGCCGGGACAGGAGTTGCCGCCGGTGCCCAGGCGCCGCCCGCACCAGGAGCGCGAGCTCATTGTCAGTGGCGGAGTGGACACTGTGAGTGACGGATCGCTGGATGGAAAGGAGGCGTCCGATGGCTGAGGAGCCCAAGGAGGCCGGGCAGACGAAGCCTGGTTTCCAGAACCCCGTGGCCGGCTTCGCCGTGACCTTCAAGGCCATGTTCAAGAAGCGGCTGACCGAGCAGTACCCGGAGCAGCAGAAGACCACCGCTCCCCGGTTCCACGGACGGCACCAGCTCAACCGCCATCCGGACGGCCTGGAGAAGTGCGTCGGCTGCGAGCTGTGCGCCTGGGCCTGCCCCGCCGACGCCATCTATGTCGAGGGCGCGGACAACACCGACGAGGAGCGCTACTCGCCGGGCGAGCGGTACGGGCGGGTGTACCAGATCAACTACGCCCGCTGCATCCTGTGCGGCCTGTGCATCGAGGCATGCCCCACGCGCGCGTTGACGATGACCAACGAGTTCGAGCTCGCCGACTCCAGCCGCGCCAACCTGATCTACACCAAGGAGCAACTGCTCGCCGGCCTCGAAGAGGGCATGGTCGACTCGCCGCACTCGATCTACCCGGGTACCGACGAGCAGGACTACTACCGGGGTCTGGTGACGGAGGCGGCGCCCGGCACGGAGCGGCAGCCGGCCGTCTCCAAGGGCGAGGACCCGCAGGAGGCCGCCGCCGCGTCCGGCGCGGACGAGCCGGCGTCGGGGAAGGTGGTCGGCCGATGAGCGCGCAACTCGCCGCCTACTCCACCTCGACCGGCGAGGCCTTCCAGTTCTGGGTGCTCGGCACCGTCGCGGTGATCGGCGCCCTGTGCACCGTCTTCATGCGCAGGGCCGTGCACAGCGCGCTCTGCCTCGCCGGCACCATGATCGTCCTGGCGGTGTTCTACCTCGCCAACGGCGCCTACTTCCTGGGCGTCGTGCAGATCGTCGTCTACACCGGCGCGATCATGATGCTGTTCCTGTTCGTGGTGATGCTCGTCGGCGTCACCGCGGCGGACTCCCTGAAGGAGACCATCAAGGGCCAGCGCTGGCTGGCCCTCGTCAGTGGCCTCGGCTTCGGCATCCTGCTGATCGCCGGCATCGGAAACGCCTCCCTGACGGAGTTCAACGGCCTCGCCGAGGCGAACGCGAACGGCAACGTGGAGGGCCTCGCCGCCCTCATCTTCACCAAGTACGTCTTCGCCTTCGAAATCACCGGCGCCCTGCTCATCACGGCCACCGTCGGCGCCATGGTGCTCACCCACCGCGAGCGCACCGAGCGGGCCAAGACCCAGCGGGAGCTGGCCGAGCAGCGTGTCCGCGAGGGCAAGCACGTACCGCCGCTGCCCGCCCCGGGCGTGTACGCCCGGCACAACGCCGTGGACGTCCAGGGCCTGCTGCCCGACGGCACCCCGTCGGAGCTCACGGTCAGCAAGACGCTGCGCGAGCGCGGTCAGGTCCGGGACGTGTCCACCGAGGCGCTGAACGACCTCAAGGCCCTGGAGCAGCGTGCCGAGGAGCGTCTGGAACGGTCCGCGATCGAGCCGCCGCACCTGAAGCGGACCGAGGAGGCCTCGAAGTGAACCCCGTCAACTACCTCTACCTCGCGGCCCTGTTGTTCACGATCGGTGCGACCGGTGTGCTGATCAGGCGCAACGCGATCGTCGTCTTCATGTGCATCGAGCTCATGCTCAACGCCTGCAACCTCGCGTTCGTCACCTTCTCCCGGATGCACGGCAATCTCGACGGCCAGATCATCGCCTTCTTCACGATGGTCGTCGCCGCCGCGGAGGTCGTGGTCGGACTCGCGATCATCGTGTCGCTGTTCCGTTCCCGCCACTCGGCCTCGGTCGACGACGCCAGCCTGATGAAGCTGTAAGGGGTCGGAAGAAACGTGGAGAACCTGATTGCGCTGCTGATCGCGGCGCCCCTGCTCGGAGCGGCCGTCCTTCTGGTCGGCGGCCGTCGGCTCGACGCCGTCGGCCACTGGGTCGGCACGCTCCTGTCGTCCGTCTCCTTCGTGTTCGGCGTCATCCTCTTCAGCGACCTGCTGAGCAAGGACGCCGAGGACCGGACGCTGACCCAGCACCTGTTCAGCTGGATCCCGGTCGAGGGCTTCCAGGCGGACGTCGCCTTCCGCCTCGACCAGCTGTCGATGACGTTCGTGCTGCTGATCACGGGCGTCGGCTCGCTGATCCACCTGTACTCGGTCGGGTACATGGAGCACGACGAGCGCCGCCGCCGCTTCTTCGGCTACCTGAACCTGTTCCTGGCGGCGATGCTGCTGCTCGTCCTCGCCGACAACTACCTGCTGCTGTACGTCGGCTGGGAAGGCGTCGGACTCGCGTCCTACCTGCTCATCGGCTTCTGGCAGCACAAGCCCAGCGCCGCCACCGCCGCCAAGAAGGCCTTCCTGGTCAACCGCGTCGGCGACATCGGCCTGTCGATCGCCATCATGCTGATGTTCACCACCTTCGGGACCTTCGCCTTCGGCCCGCTGCTGGGGACGGAGGGCGAGCCCGGCATCGCGGGTGACGCGAGCGAGGGCAAGCTGACCGCCATCGCCCTGATGCTGCTGCTCGCCGCCTGCGGCAAGTCCGCCCAGGTGCCGCTCCAGTCCTGGCTCGGGGACGCGATGGAGGGCCCCACCCCGGTCTCGGCCCTCATCCACGCGGCGACGATGGTGACGGCGGGTGTGTACCTGATCGTCCGCTCGGCGGCCGTCTTCAACGGCGCGCCCGACGCGCAGCTGGTCGTCACCATCGTCGGTGCCGTCACGCTGCTGTTCGGTGCGATCGTCGGTTGCGCCAAGGACGACATCAAGAAGGCGCTGGCCGGCTCGACCATGTCGCAGATCGGCTACATGGTGCTGGCCGCGGGCCTCGGCCCCATCGGCTACGTCTTCGCGATCATGCACCTGGTGACGCACGGCTTCTTCAAGGCCGGGCTGTTCCTCGGCGCGGGCTCGGTCATGCACGGCATGAACGACGAGGTCGACATGCGCAAGTACGGCGGCCTGCGCACCTACATGCCGATCACCTTCGTCACCTTCGGGCTCGGCTACCTCGCCATCATCGGCTTCCCCGGCCTGTCCGGCTTCTTCTCCAAGGACAAGATCATCGAGGCGGCGTTCGCCAAGGGCGGCACCGAGGGCTGGATCCTCGGCGGTTGCGCCCTGCTCGGCGCGGCCATCACCGCGTACTACATGACGCGCGTGATGCTGATGACGTTCTTCGGCGAGAAGCGCTGGCAGCCCGACGCCGAGGGGCATGAGCCGCACCCGCACGAGTCGCCCAGGTCGATGACCGTCCCGATGATCGTGCTGGCCTTCGGATCGGTCTTCGCGGGCGGCTTCTTCAGCATCGGCGACCGCTTCCTGCACTGGCTGGAGCCCGTCACGGGCCACAGCCACGGCGACTCCCCGATCAGCGCCCTGACGGTCACCCTCGCCACCATGGTGGTGCTCGTCATCGGCGTGGCGATCGCCTACGCCCAGTACGGCCGACGCCCCGTCCCGGTCATCGCCCCGCGCGGGTCGCTGCTGACCCGGGCCGCCCGGCGCGACCTTCTCCAGGACGACTTCAACCACGTCGTCCTGGTCCGCGGCGGCGAGCACCTCACGCGCTCCCTGGTCTACGTCGACCACACCCTGGTCGACGGAGTCGTCAACGGCACGGCGGCCTCGGTCGGCGGCCTCTCCGGGCGGCTGCGCCGGCTCCAGAACGGCTTCGCGCGGTCGTACGCGGTCTCGATGTTCGGCGGTGCGGCGGTCCTCATCGCCGCGACCCTGCTGATGAGGGCGGTCTGATACCGATGTCCTTTCCTCTGCTGACAGCGACGGCGGCGCTCCCGGCGATCGGGGCGGTCGTCACGGCCGCCGTACCGGCCGCCCGGCGCAACGCCGCCAAATCGCTGGCCTTGCTGTTCTCCCTGGCGACACTCGCCCTGGCGATCGTCGTCCTGGTCCGCTTCGACCCGGACGGCGGCCGCTACCAGCTCACCGAATCCCACTCCTGGATCAAGGACTTCGGGGTCAGGTACGAGCTGGGCGTGGACGGCATCGGGGTCGCGCTCCTCGCGCTGACCGCGCTGCTGATCCCGTTCATCATCCTCGCGGGCTGGCGCGACGCCGACCCGCTGGAGACGGGCGACGCGTCTCTCAGCAGCTTCGCTGCGGGGCGCTGGCGGCCGACGCAGGGCTTCTTCGCCCTGATCCTGGCCGTCGAGGCGATGGTGATCATCTCCTTCGAGGCGACCGACGTCTTCCTCTTCTACATCTTCTTCGAAGCCATGCTGATCCCGATGTACTTCCTCATCGGCGGCTTCGGGGACCGAGCCCACGAGCACGGTGAGCAGGCGGCGTCCACGCAACGGTCGTACGCGGCCGTGAAGTTCCTCCTGTACAACCTGGTCGGCGGCCTGATCATGCTGGCCGCGGTGATCGGCCTCTATGTGGTCGCCGGGAACTTCTCGCTCACCGAGATCGCCGAGGCCCGCGCCAACGGAACGCTCGACATGGCGACGAACACCGAACGCTGGCTGTTCCTGGGCTTCTTCTTCGCCTTCGCGGTGAAGGCGCCCCTGTGGCCGCTGCACACCTGGCTGCCCAACGCCATGGGTGAGGCAACCACCCCGGTCGCCGTGCTCATCACGGCGGTCGTCGACAAGGTGGGCACCTTCGCGATGCTCCGGTTCTGCCTCCAGCTGTTCCCGGAGGCGAGCAAGTGGGCGACGCCGGCCATCCTCGTCCTCGCGGTGATCAGCATCATCTACGGGGCGCTGCTCGCCGTGGGTCAGCGGGACATCAAGCGGCTGGTGGCGTACGCGTCGATCTCGCACTTCGGTTTCATCATCCTGGGCATCTTCGCGATGACGAGCCAGGGCCAGTCCGGCGCGACGCTCTACATGGTCAACCACGGCATCTCGACGGCCGCCCTGATGCTGGTCGCCGGCTTCTTGATCTCCCGGCGCGGCTCGCGGCTCATCGCGGACTACGGCGGGGTGCAGAAGGTCGCCCCGGTGCTCGCCGGCACCTTCCTGATCGGCGGTCTGGCGACGCTCTCGCTGCCGGGACTCGCGCCCTTCGTGAGCGAGTTCCTGGTCCTGGTCGGCACCTTCGCGCGCTACCCGGCGATCGGCATCGTCGCCACCTTCGGCATCGTTCTCGCCGCGCTCTACACCCTCGTCCTCTACCAGCGGACGATGACGGGCCCGGTGAAGCCCGAGGTCTCGACGATGCCCGACCTGCGCACGCGTGAGCTCGTGGTCGTCGCCCCGCTGATCGTGCTGCTGATCTTCCTGGGCGTCTACCCGAAGCCCCTCACGGACATCGTGAATCCGGCGGTCAAGCAGACCTTGTCCGACGTGCACCAGAAGGACCCCCAGCCCGAGGTGGAGGCGGCCAAGTGAGCGCATCAGCCGTCCACAGCCTGTGGACAACGGCGGCAACCGCGGCCGAACCGATCTCGAAGATCGACTCGCCGAAGATCGAGTACGGGCAATTGTCGCCCACCTTGATCGTCGTCGGCGCGGCGATCATCGGAGTGCTGGTCGAGGCGTTCGTGCCGCGCAAGCACCGCTACTACGTACAACTGTTCGTATCCGTCGTGGCGCTGACCGCCGCCTTCGCGGCGGTGGTCGCGCTGGCGGAGGGCGGCTACGGCACCACGAAGGCACGCATCGCGGCCATGGGCGCGATCGCGGTCGACGGACCGGCCCTCTTCCTCCAGGGCACGATCCTGCTGGCCTCCCTGGTCGCTCTGTTCACCTTCGCCGAACGGCGCCTCGACCCCGAGGTGCACGGCAACCGGGTCGACTCCTTCGCCGCCCAGGCGGCTTCCGTGCCCGGCAGCGACAGCGAAAAGGCCGCGGTCAAGGCCGGTTTCACGACGACCGAAGTCTTCCCGCTGCTGCTGTTCGCGGTCGCCGGCATGCTGGTCTTCCCGGCGGCCAACGACCTGCTGACCCTCTTCATCGCCCTGGAAGTCTTCTCACTGCCCCTGTACCTCCTGTGCGCACTGGCCCGCCGCAAGCGGCTCATGTCGCAGGAGGCCGCGGTCAAGTACTTCCTCCTCGGCGCGTTCGCCTCCGCGTTCACCCTCTTCGGCATCGCACTGCTGTACGGGTACGCGGGCTCGGTGTCGTACGGCACGATCGCGCAGGTCGTCGACGGCACCGTCCAGAATGTGAACCCGGCGCTCGCCGACACCATGGGCAACGACGCGCTGCTCCTCGTCGGCGCCGCGATGATCGTCATGGGGCTGCTCTTCAAGGTGGGCGCGGTGCCGTTCCACATGTGGACGCCCGACGTCTACCAGGGTGCGCCGACCCCGGTCACCGGGTTCATGGCCGCGGCGACCAAGGTGGCCGCCTTCGGCGCGCTGTTGCGTCTGCTCTATGTCGTCCTGCCCGGCCTGCGCTGGGACTGGCGGCCGGTCATGTGGGGCGTCGCGATCATCACCATGCTGGGCGGCGCGATCGTCGCGATCACGCAGACCGACATCAAGCGGCTGTTGGCGTACTCGTCCATCGCGCACGCCGGATTCATCCTCGCGGGTGTCATCGCGACCACCCCGGACGGCGTCTCGTCGGTGCTCTTCTACCTGGCCGCGTACTCCTTCGTGACGATCGGCGCGTTCGCGGTGGTCACCCTCGTGCGCGACGCCGGCGGTGAGGCGACCCACCTGTCCAAGTGGGCCGGACTCGGGCGTAGGTCCCCCCTGGTGGCGGCCGTGTTCGCGGTGTTCCTGCTGGCCTTCGCCGGTATCCCGCTGACCTCCGGGTTCGCCGGTAAGTTCGCCGTGTTCAAGGCGGCGGCCGAGGGCGGCGCGGCCCCGCTGGTCGTGGTCGGTGTGATCTCGTCGGCCATCGCGGCGTTCTTCTACATCCGCGTCATCGTGCTGATGTTCTTCAGCGAGCCGCGGCCCGAGGGACCGACCGTCGCCGTTCCGTCACCCCTGACGATGACGGCGATCGCGGTGGGCGTGGCGGTCACGCTGGTGCTCGGCGTGGCCCCGCAGTACTTCCTGGACCTGGCGAACCAGGCGGGAGTGTTCGTGCGCTGAGCCGCTCCGCCCAGGTGCGCCGACCTGCGTGTGCCGGTCCGTCGGGCCCGGTTCCCCATCTGGGGGGCCGGGCCCGACGGCGTCGTACGGTTGATCGAGTCCGGGACCTTTCCCGCGCCTGTCACCCGGAGTCACCGGATCGAGCCTGTGGATAACTCCGATGCTGTCAGTCCTGCCCCCTATCGTGGAGGCAGTGGTCGAGAGACGACGTACGGGGGACCAGTCGATGGGCGGGACGGACGGGATCAGCGAGATGACAGGTATCACCGGGACACCGGAGCGGACCGAGAGCGAGGCCCTGGCCACGCTGCACCGGGTCTTCGGATACGACGCCTTCCGCGGCGAGCAGGAAGCGGTCATCGAGCATGTGGTGGCGGGCGGGGACGCGGTCGTCCTCATGCCGACCGGCGGCGGCAAGTCGCTGTGCTACCAGATCCCCGCGCTGGTCAGGCCCGGCACAGGCATCGTCGTCTCGCCGCTGATCGCGTTGATGCAGGACCAGGTGGACGCGCTGCGGGCGCTCGGCGTGAACGCCGGGTTCATGAACTCCACCCAGGACTTCCACGAGCGGCGGGTGGTCGAGGCCGAGTTCCTCGCGGGCGAACTGGACCTGCTGTACCTGGCGCCGGAGCGACTGCGCCTGGACTCCACCCTCGACCTCCTCTCCCGCGGCAAGATCGCGGTCTTCGCGATCGACGAGGCGCACTGTGTCTCCCAGTGGGGCCACGACTTCCGCCCCGACTACCTCTCCCTCTCGCTGCTCGGCGAGCGCTGGCCGGACGTCCCGAGGCTCGCACTCACGGCGACGGCCACCCGCGCGACGCACGAGGAGATCACCCAGCGGCTGAACATGCCGTCGGCCCGGCACTTCGTGGCGAGCTTCGACCGGCCCAACATCCAGTACCGGATCGTGCCGAAGGCCGACCCGAAGAAGCAGCTGCTGAGCTTCCTGCGCGAGGAGCACGCGGGCGACGCCGGCATCGTGTACTGCCTCTCGCGCAACTCCGTGGAGAAGACAGCCGAGTTCCTCTCGCGCAACGGCGTCGAGGCGGTGCCCTACCACGCGGGCCTGGACGCGGGCACACGGGCGGCCCACCAGTCCCGGTTCCTGCGGGAGGAAGGCCTGGTCGTGTGCGCGACCATCGCCTTCGGCATGGGCATCGACAAGCCGGACGTACGGTTCGTCGCCCACCTCGACCTGCCCAAGTCGATCGAGGGCTACTACCAGGAGACCGGGCGTGGCGGCCGCGACGGACTGCCGTCCACGGCATGGATGGCGTACGGCCTCAACGACGTCATACAGCAGCGCAAGCTGATCCAGTCCGGCGACGGTGACGAAGCCTTCCGTCGGCGGGCCGCCGCCCACCTGGACTCGATGCTGGGGCTGTGCGAGACCGCCCGGTGCCGCCGCGGCCAGCTCCTCGCCTACTTCGGCCAGGAACCGGAGCCGGCGGGCTGCGGCAACTGCGACACCTGCCTCACACCACCGGAGACCTGGGACGGCACCGTCGCGGCCCAGAAGGTGCTGTCGACGGTGGTGCGGCTCCAGCGGGAGCGCGGACAGAAGTTCGGCGCGGTGCAGATCATCGACATCCTGACGGGCAAGCGCTCGGCCAAGGTGATCCAGTTCGACCATGACCAGCTGTCGGTGTTCGGCATCGGTGAGGACCTCTCCGAGGGTGAATGGCGCGGTGTCGTACGGCAGTTGCTGGCCCAGGGGCTGCTCGCGGTCGAGGGTGAGTACGGCACGCTGGTGCTGACGGAGGCCAGCGGGTCGGTGCTGCGCCGCGAGCGGGACGTGCCGCTGCGCAAGGAGCCGAAGAAGCCGGCGTCGTCGAAGGCGTCGGGCTCCTCCTCCGGCAGGGGCAAGTCCAAGGCCGCCGTGGCCGAGCTGCCCGAGGAACTGCTGCCCGCCTTCGAGGCCCTGCGTGCCTGGCGTGCCGAGCAGGCCCGTGAGCAGGGCGTCCCGGCGTACGTCATCTTCCACGACGCCACGCTCCGGGAGATCGCCACGGTCTGGCCGACCTCGGTGCAGCAGCTCGGCGGCATCAGCGGGGTCGGCGAGAAGAAGCTGGTGACGTACGGGGAGGGCGTGGTCGAGGTCCTGGCCGCACTGGGCGGGGCACCGGGCCCCGCAGCTCCGGGGCCCTCCGCGCCGGGCTCCGCTGCTCCGGGGCCCGCCGCTCCGGGGCCCGCTGAGAGTCCGGCTCCCGGTGGCGCCGCTCGGGCCGCCGCAACGGATCCGGGCGCCCCGGACTACTGGCCCGAGATGGACGAGGAGCCGGAGCCCGAGGACTGGATGTAGCGGACCGGAGTCACCAGCAGACAGGGGGGACTGGGCACAGGGGGCTTGGGACTAGGCACAGGGGACTGGGGACCGGGACTGATTACGAGGGCCCGGGGGCCGGGCGTCGGCGCCCCTGGCTGTCGGCCGGGGGCGGTGCGGAAGCGACGGGTGAGCTGGTCACAGAGCGCGCGTCGCGTACGCCCTGACGTCCGCGTCGGAGTCCGTCGTCGCCGTGGCGAGGGCCGCGCGGGCGGCTTCCGAGGCGCGGTGCCGGGTGAGGGCCAGGACGGCGGCCTTGCGGACGTCGGCGTTCGGGTCGGCCAGGGCCTTGGCGAGGACGGGGAGGGCCGTGGTGGGGTGGGCCACGGACAGCGCGGTGGCGGCACCGGCGCGGACCTGCCAGGCGGGGTCCGCCAGCGCGCTCACGGCTCGCGCGGCGAGTGGCGCCGGGCAGCCGGTCGTGCCCAACGCCCCGTAGGCGGCGGCACGCACCAAGGCGTCGGGGTCGTCGACGAGACCGGCGAGGGCCGCGTGGACGGCGTCGCGCTCGGGGGCGATACCTGCGTCGAAGCTGGTGCTGGTGCCGTCTCCGGAGGCGGAGCCGGGGTTGGGGCCGGAGCCGGGGTTGAGGCCGGAGCCGAGGTCGGGGTCGGCGCCAGGGCTGAGATCAGGGCCAGGGCTGAGATCAGGGCCAGGGCTGAGATCAGGGCCAGGGTCGAGATCAGAGCCGGGGTCGCGGTCAGGGCCGGGGGCGGAAGCGGAGCCTTCGATGGAGCCGGCGTCGGACGTCGAGGTGTCGCTCAGGCGTCCGGCCGCCACCGTGGCCAGGGACTTGGCGATCGTGACGCGGACCTCGCGTGACGGGTCGGCGGTCGCCGCACGGGCCAGTTCCTCGGCGGCGTCGACGGAGACCAGGGCGCGGACGGCCTCGATACGGACGGCGATGTCGGCGTCGGTCAGAGAGCCCGCGAACAGGGCGGCGTCACCGAGGCGCAGGGCGCGCAGCACGTCCAGGGCCGCGGCACGGACGACGGGGTCGGGTTGGGCGAGGGCGCTGGCGAGGCCGTCGCGCAGGGCCGGTTCCGCCGGCAGGGTCTCGACGAGTTCGCGCAGGGAGGCCGCGGCGGCGGCACGTACCTCGGCGGCGGGGTCGCGCAGCGCCTCGGCGAGGGCCGGACCGGTGCCCGACGGCACGGTCTCGGTGAGGACGGCGACGGCCTCGCGCCGGACGGCGGGCACCGCGTCGGTCAAGTAGGGGAGCAGGGAGTCGAGTTCGGGCTCGTCCTCGGCCAGGGCGACGAGTTCGAGGAGACGGGCGGAGGACCGGGGGGAGGACCGGTCGGGGGCGGGCTCGGGCGTCGGAGGCGCCGAGGCGTCCGTGGACTGCGGGGCGGCTGCCTCGGCCCCGGTGGCGACGGGCGCGACATCCCGTGAACCGGCCGTGGCCACGCCCTCGGGGTGTACCTCGCCGAGCTGCCGGGACGGGCCGCCGACGGGGGTGAACTCGTCGACCGGAACCAGGTACGGAGCCACCGGCCGGGCCGTGAACTCCATCGCACCGGAAGGGGACTTGTGCAGATCGAGGTGATGGAACCAGGATGCGTCGTCGCGGTGCGGGTGGTCGAGGCGGTCGTGGTAGAGGCCCCAGCGGGACTCGGTGCGGGCCAGCGAGGCGCGCGCGGCCATCTCCGCGCAGTCCCGGATGAAGGAGACCTCGGCGCACCGCATCAGCTCGTGCGGGGTGCGGGCACCCATCTCGGCGATGTCGCCGCGCATCCGCTCGAAGGCCTCCAGGGCCAACGACAGCCGCGCGCCCGACTTCGGCGGGGCCACGTAGTCGTTCACGAAGCGGCGCAGTTTGTACTCGACCTGGGGCTGCGGCGGGCCCTCCGGGTTGCGCAGCGGGCGGTAGATCAGCTCGTGCGCCGCGCGGAGCTGGTCGGCGGGAAGCTCACCGTCGTACGCCTTGTACCGGGCCGCGTCCGCGCCGGCCAGGTCGCCGAACACGAACGCGCCGATCATGTAGTTGTGCGGGACGCAGGCCAGGTCACCGGCGGCGTACAGGCGGGGGACGGTGGTGCGGGCGTGCTCGTCCACCCGTACGCCCGAGGCCGAATGGCCGCCGCACAGGCCGATTTCCGAGATGTGCATCTCGATGTCGTGCGTGCGGTAGTCGTGACCGCGCCCCGAGTGGAAGGTGCCCCGGGTCGGGCGCTCGGTGGAGTGCAGGATCGACTCCAGGGCCGAGATCGACTCCTCGGGGAGATGGCTCAGCTTCAGGTACACCGGGCCCCGGTCGCTGGCGACCTCCGCCGCGAACTCGGCCATCATCTGGCCCGACCAGTAGTCGGAGTCGACGAAGCGTTCGCCGTGCCGGTTGACCTGGTAACCGCCGAAGGGGTTGGCGACGTAGGCGCAGGCGGGACCGTTGTAGTCCTTGATCAGCGGGTTGATCTGGAAGCACTCGATGCCGGTCAGTTCCGCGCCGGCGTGGTAGGCCATGGCGTAGCCGTCGCCCGCGTTGGTGGGGTTCTCGTAGGTGCCGTACAGGTAGCCGGATGCGGGCAGGCCGAGGCGGCCGCAGGCGCCGGTCGCGAGGACGACCCCGCCCGCGCGGACGGTGACGAACCGCCCCGTGCGGGTGTTGAGGCCGACCGCCCCGATGGCCCGCCCGTCCTCCGGCGAGGTCAGCACGCGCACCGGCATCACCCGGTTCTCGATACGGATCCGCTCCCGCATCTCGCGCCGCCGCAGCTGCCGGTACAGCACCTTCTTGACGTCCTTGCCCTCCGGCATGGGCAGCACATAGGAGCCGGACCGGTGGACCTGGCGGACCGCGTAGTCGCCGTGCTCGTCCTTCTCGAACTTCACGCCGTACGACTCCAGGCGCTGCACCATGGCGAAGCCGCGGGTGGCGGTCTGGCGGACGGTGGACTGGTCGACGATGCCGTCGTTGGCGCGGGTGATCTCGGCGACGTAGTCGTCGGGCTCGGCGCGGCCGGGGATGACCGCGTTGTTGACGCCGTCCATGCCCATCGCGAGCGCCCCGGAGTGGCGGACATGGGCCTTCTCCAGGAGCAGGACGTCCGCGCCGCGCTCGGCGGCGGTCAGGGCCGCCATGGTGCCGGCGGTGCCGCCACCGATGACGAGGACGTCGCAGGTCAGCTCCTCGGCGTCGCCGAGCGCGGGGATCTGCAGGAGGGTGTCCACCGGGGTGCCTTTCAGATGCTCAGTGAGGTCAGGACATCGCGCCGCAGGGCCACGCGCGCCGGGTCGTCATGGGCGGCCCGGTCGCGCGGACGCGGCACGTCCCGTACGGCGACGAGGCGGCCCGCGCCGAGGAGGGCCACGCGGTCGCCGAGGAACAGGGCCTCGTCCACGTCGTGGGTGACGAAGACGACGGTCGCGCCCGTGCCGCGCAGCACCTCCACCAGCAGGTCCTGCATGCCGGCGCGGGTCTGGGCGTCGAGGGCGCCGAAGGGCTCGTCCATGAGGACGGCGCGCGGACCCGTGGCGAGGGCCCGGGCCAGTTGCGCCCGCTGGCGCTGGCCTCCGGAGACGCGGTGCGGCAACTGCCGGGCACGGTCGGCGAGTCCGACCCGCTCGAGCCAGGCCGCGGCCTGCTTCCTGCGCTCCGCGCGCGGTGAGCCCTTGATGGCGAGGGGCAGTTCGACGTTGGCCAGCAGGGTGCGCCACGGGAGCAGGGCGTCCTCCTGGAAGACCAGCGCGCGGTCCGCCGCCGGTCCGCCGATCGGCCGGCCGTCCTGCTCGACGGCTCCGGTCAGCGCGGGCAGTAGTCCGGCCAGCGTGCGCAGCAGCGTCGACTTGCCGCAGCCCGAGGGGCCGACGACGGTGAGGATCTCGCCCGGCGCGACGTCCAGGTCGACATCGGCCAGGGCGGTGGCGTCGGGGCGGCCGAGGGCGGCCGACCGGAGGGTGAGCCGGGTACCGCGTACGGCCGTACCGGTGGCCGTGGTGCCGGCCGTGGTGGTGGCCGCCTCGGCGGTGTCCGTACGGGGGGTCTCGCGGGTCTCAGACGAGGTGCTCATCGCGCGCCTCCGCGGGTTCGGGTCCGGTGGGGACGGCGGGGGAGGCGGCCGGTGCCGGAGCGGCCGACCGGGGACCCTTCGGCCGGGCCCGGCCGGTGGGGACGTACGAGGTGCGGGGCAGCCAGCGGGTGAGGCGGCGGCCGAGGAGTTCCACCGCCGTGGACGTGGCCCAGCCGAGCACGCCGATCGTGACCATGCCGACGAACACCCCGGGGTAGTCGACGACCGTGTAGTCCTGCCAGGTGCGGTAGCCGACGCCGTACTGACCGGAGATCATCTCGGCGGAGATCACACAGATCCACGACACCCCGATGCCGACCGACAGACCGCCGAAGATGCCCGGCAGCGCCCCGGGCAGCACGACCGAGCCGAGGATCCGCCACCGGCCGCCGCCCATGGTGCGGACCGCCTCCTCCCACCCGGGGGGCAGCGCGCGGACGGCGTGCCGGGTGGAGACCAGGACCGGGAAGAAGGCGGCGGTGAAGGTGATGAAGACGATGCCCTGTTCGTTGGAGGGGAAGAGCAGGATCGCGACGGGCACCAGGGCGATAGCGGGGATCGGGCGGACGACTTCGAGGATCGGTCCGAGCAGGTCCTCGGCGAGGCGCGAGCGCGCCACGAGCACGCCCGTGGCCACGCCCAGGACGGCGGCCAGGAGGAATCCGGTGACGATGCGGGTCAGGCTGTCGGTGAGGTCGGTCCAGTAGTCGTCGCCCGCCAGCCGGTCGGCGAAGGCGCGGGCCACGTCGGCGACCGTGGGGAACTGCGAGAAACGCAACCACAGGTCGACGTTCAGGCTGGTCAGCAGCTGCCACAGGCCGAGGGCGGCCGCCACCGAGGCCACCCGCAGCGCGTACCGGGTCACGACGCCCGCCCCAGCGCGTCGGCGTACGTGACGACGCGGGCGCCGCCATGGGCGTCGACGTAGGCCTGCGCGGTCGCCGGGGCGACGAACGGCACGAGCGTCGTGCCGTCGGTCACCCAGACGGCCTTGTCGGCGAACCACAGGGTGCCGGTGGTGGCGTCGGGGACGTAGGCGGCGCGGATGCCGTCCTTGTGCTGCGCCACGTAGGCCAGCAGTTCGGCGGGCGTCTTGAAGGCACGGGTCTGCGTGGCGTCCTTGGGCCAGACCTCGCTCGCGGCCGGTGCGGGCGTGGCGGCGAGCTGCTCGGCGTAGGACGGGCCGAGCGCCTTCTTCACGTACTGGTCGTCGACGAAGGAGTCCACGTCGACGTCTCCGGTCAGCTTGGCCGCCTTCAGGATCGCGACGTCCTTCTTGAGCGCGGCGACGAGCTGAGGCTTGACGGCCGGGTCGAAGGTGGAGATGCCGTGGGCGCCGTTGTAGAGGTAGACCACCTCGGCGGGCAGTCCGGTGGCCTCGGCGACCTTCTCGGCGGCGGCCACCGGGTGGGTGCCGAGGTAGCCGGTGGCTTCCGACTGCGCCCTCAGGAACGCCTCCAGCACGGCCGGGCGCTTCTTCGCGAAGTCCTCGCGGGCGGTGACGCCGTGGAAGGTGGGCAGGTCCAGCTGGGCGCCGTCGTACAGGGCCTTGGCCTTGCCCTGGTAGGCGAGCAGGCCGGGCCAGGCGACGAACTGCGAGAGCGCGTCGGCGCTGCCCGCGGAGAGGGCCGACGCCCCGACGGCCGGCTGCTGGTTGAGCTTCTCGATGCCCTTGGCCGGGTCGATGCCGGCGCGCTGCAAGGCCCGTACGAGGGTGCCGTCGGCGGCGGAACCGATGCTGGTGGAGACCTTCTTGCCCTTGAGGTCCTCGATGGAGGCGAGCTTGGAGTCGGGCGCCGTGACGATGGTGTTGAGGCCCCCGCGGAGGTTGTAGCCGGTGACCGAGACCAGGTGGGTGGGCTTGCCGAGCTGCTTGCCGCGGGCCGCGTTGATGAGGAGCGGGAAGTCGCCCATCGAACCGATGTCGATCTTCCCGGCGGTCATCTGCGCGGTGATGGGGGCGCCGGTGGCGTAGTCCTGCCAGTCCACCTTGTAGGTCGTGCCGTCACCGAGGGCGTTCAGCTCCTTCTCGAAGTAGCCGAGCGAGCGCAGCAGGGTGCCCGCGGTGACGGTGTTGATGGTCTTGGACTGGTAGCCGACGGTGACGGTGACCGTCGAGCCGCTGCCGGCCTCGGCGCTGCCGCATCCGGTGAGGGGGAGCAGGAACAGGAACAGGGCGGCGGACGCGGTGATCGCTTTGGGTTTCATGGAGGTTCGGGCCTTTCACCGGAGCAGGTAGGGCATGTTGACCGTGACGGCACCGGTGGGACAGCGAGCCGCGCACGGGCCGCAGTACCAGCACTCGTCGACGTGCATGTAGGCCTTGCCGTTGCTCTCGTCGATGGCGAGGGAGTCCAGCGGGCACATGTCCACACAGAGCGTGCAGCCGTCGATGCACTTCGACTCGTCGATGGTCACGGGCACGTCGGCCCGCTGGGGTGCCAAGGTCATGGCTGTCTCCAGAAAAGTCCCGAGAAATTCTGCGAAATCCCGCCCGGCGGTGAACCGATCAGGCCGTGCCGAACGATCAGGGGTTGAGGGCGAAGAAGGGGGACGGAAGCGATGCCGACGGAAGCGATGCCGACGGGAGGAATCAGAGGGAGCGGTGCAGCAGGCCGCTCATCGAGATGCGGTCTCCGCGGAAGCGGATGAACTCCAGGTCCACCGGGCGGCCGTCGGCGAGGTGGGTGAGGCGTTCGAGCATCAGGACGGCCGCGCCACGCGGTGCCTCCAGTACGGCGGCGGAGTGGGCGTCCGCGGTCACCGCCTCCAGGGTGATCTCGGCGTGGCCGAGGCGCTGCCCGGTGACGGCCTCCAGGAGCCGGAAGACGTCGGTGTTCTCCAGGTCGGCGCCGAGCAGGGCGGTGCCGATGTCGAGCGGGATGTAGGTGAGGTCGAGAGAGAGGGGGAGGCCACCCAGACGGCGCAGGCGTTCGATGTAGAGCACGTCGGTGCCGGGCGGGACGTGGAGGCGGTCGGCCACCGGGGCGGGCGCGGCGACGGGGCCCATCGTGCGGACCTCGTTGGTGACGTGGCCGTGCTCGTGCAGGGTTTCCGCGAGGCCCATCAGGCGGTCCAGGCCGTGCGGGTACTTCTGCGCCACGACGACCGTGCCGACGCCGGGCAGGCGCTCCACCAGTCCCTCCGCCCGAAGGAGGTCGAGGGCCTGGCGGACGGTGTTGCGGGAGGCGCGGTAGTCACCGGCGAGGGTCGACTCGTGGGGGAGCGTGCCGTCCGGGAAGCCGTCGGAGAGCAGCTGGCGGCGCAGGAGGTCCGCGAGCTGTCGGGCCTGGTCCGCGCGCAGCCGACGACGCGCACGGTGGGCGGCGACGGTGGTCGCGCCCTGGCCGGCGTGGTCTCGGATGCGGTCGGTGGGTGGCATGTTTCGAACCATAGCGAGCCGGTAGGAAAAGCAGTGTTGCCGGAGTGTTGCGCCACCTGCGGGAGCGTCAGGGAAGGCGCTGACCTGGGAGAACAGGACCGGCGTACACAAGATCTGCCAGGTCGCGACAAGGCCGTCAGGACAACGCCGTCAGTCCCGGGGCGAAGGCGATCAGCAGGGGCAGCAGCGGCACCAGCGTGGCCGCCGTCGTCGTCAGCGCCCGCTGCCGGCGGAGCAGGCGCGGGGGCGGCTGGAGCAGGCGGTCGACCCGCTCGCCGAGGAGACGGTTGCTCGAGGCGCAGGACAGGACGCCCCGGTGCTGGTTCAGCTCGATCAGGGCCAGCGCGGTGGTCAGGTGACCGCAGCGGCGGGACGCCGTGTCGTCGGCGGCGAGTTCGACCAGGCGATGGGTCTGGTCGCAGAAGTGGGAGAAGAGCGGAATGCGGGGGAAGCCGGTGGCGAGGGCGGTCGACAGGTGGAGCAGCCAGTCATGGTGGGCGCGGGCATGGCCGCGCTCATGGGTGAGGACGGCGTCCAGCTGGTGGGAGGTGAGGCGGTGCAGGGCGCCGGTCGTCACGATCAACTGGGGTGGGCTGCCGGGCATCCACCAGGCGTCGGGGTACTCGTCCTCCAGTACCAGCAGCGGGCCCCGGGCGGACGGCAGGCCGGCGGGCAGGTCGGGGGCGCGCTCACGCAGGTGGGCCCTGGCCCGGCCGCGGCGCCGGCGGGCCTCGACGAGTTCACGGGCCAGCATCGCGGTGGTCCAGGCGGCCCCGCAGGCCAGCAGCAGGGTCAGGGTCGCGGCCCACAAGGGGGCGGCGGAGAGGTCGTACGCCTCGGAGACCCCGGGTGGCGCGGGGGCGAAGACCCGGGCGCGGACGGTGTGGAACACGGCGGCGGCGCCCAGGGTCAGGGCGGTCAGGCAGCACAGCAGGACCGTGGCGACCAGGCACTGCCACACCCACAGTCCGATCACGGGCTCGCGCTCGGGCCAGGCGGACCGGGTGAGCGCGCGCGGAGCCGGCACGGCGGCGGACAGGGCGACGACGCTCAGCAGGAGCAGGCAGAGGGTCATGCCATGGGCTCCGGATCCTGGTCGGGAAGGGGGCGTGGGCCACATGCGCGCGGAGTGCGTACGGCGTACCCGCGTGCGTGCGGCCTGCCATGGGCGGCGGGCTCGGCACGAGAACCGTGCCCGCCGCCAGTATGACGGCGGTTGCTCCGGGAGTCAGCCCACGACGAGGCCCCGATTCAGCCCCGGCCGCCCCCGCTCGGCGGCCCCACCACTACCAGCCACCCCGCCGCCGGCATCGGTGCAGGATCCGCCGCCGGCACCGGTGCCGGACCCGCAGTCGGCAGGTGCGCCGGCTTCGGCCCCGCCGCCGGCTCGGTCACGGACTGCGGCACCGGAACCGCCGTCCGCCGCGACCTCCGGCCCGTCACCGGGGGCTTCACCCGGCGAGCACCTGTCCGCTCACCTCTCCCAGGCCCACTCGCGTCCCGCCGGGGCCGGGGGCCCACGCCGACAGGGTCACCACGTCGCCGTCCTCCAGGAAGGTGCGCTTGCCGTCGGGGAGCTCCAGCGGGTCACGGCCGTTCCAGGTCAGTTCCAGCAGGGAGCCGCGCTCGTGCGGGTGGGGGCCGCTCACCGTGCCCGAGCCATACAGGTCGCCCGTGCGCAGGGAGGCGCCGTTGACCGTGAGGTGGGCGAGTTGCTGGGCGGCCGTCCAGTACATGGTGGCGAAGGGCGGATCGGAGACCACGTGACCGTTGAGCGCGACGGAGATGCGCAGGTCGTAACCGCCGGGTTCGGCCGCCGCGTCGTCCAGGTAGGGGAGGAGGGGGTGGGTCCGCTCCGGGGGCGTCACCCGCGCGTCCTCCAGGGCCTCCAGCGGGGTGATCCACGCCGACACCGACGTGGCGAACGACTTGGCGAGGAACGGGCCGAGAGGGACGTACTCCCAGGCCTGGAGGTCGCGGGCGGACCAGTCGTTGAGCAGGCACAGACCGAAGACGTGCTCGCGGAAGTCGGTCAGCGCGACCGGGCTGCCCTGCCGCGAGGGCACGCCGACGACGAAACCGACCTCGGCCTCGATGTCGAGCCGTACGGAAGGGCCGAAGACGGGCGCCGGGTCGGCGGGCGCCTTGCGCTGGCCCGACGGGCGGACGACGTCCGTACCGGAGACCACGACCGTGCCGGCCCGGCCGTGGTAGCCGATCGGCAGGTGCTTCCAGTTGGGCAGGAGGACGTCCCCGGCGTCCGGGCGGAAGATCGCTCCCGCGTTCCGGGCGTGGTGCTCGGACGAGTAGAAGTCGACGTAGTCGGCGACCTGGAAGGGAAGGTGCAGGCTCACGCCGGAAAGAGGATGGAAGAGCGGTTCGACGGTGGGCCGGTGGGCGGGGTCGGTCACCCACTCCGTCAGGGCGCGGCGCACCTGCGACCAGGTCGTGCGTCCCGCCGCGAGCAGCGGGTCGAGCGTCGGCGAGGCGAGCAGGCCGGCGTGTGGCGAACCGAGCGCGCGGGCTGCCGCGCCCGCGTCGAGGACATGATCGCCGAGCCGGACGCCGACGGTCCGCTCCGTCGAGCCCGGCAGGGAGAAGACGCCGTACGGGAGGTTGTGCGGACCGAAGGGGTCGCCCTCGGGAAGGTCGAAGGGGGGCATCGGGTACTGCCTCTCTTTCGTGCGCTCTTTGGTGCTCGCCATGTCGGGCTCGCCGGACCCCGAGCGGGTGTCGCGCGGGTGCGCCGAGCCGCGCCACACGTTACGGCCGACGTCGCGGAAGTGACATGGGGGCCGGACCGGCGCGGCCCGTCGGCCGGCAGCTCTCCGCTACCGCTCACTCACTCGAAGTCGTCCACCGGCCGGTCCGCAATCTTGACGGAGCGGTGCGAAACGGGAGACTCTGGGCGGGTGCTGGAAGGCCTCGGGGAGGGGGCCTTCCCCTGGCACAACTGGGGGGCGGATGGCCATAGGGGAGGCCGGCCTCGGGTCGGCGCGGCGTGGCTCACGGCCGGAACGGCTGGAAGCGGCCATGCGCGACAGACTCGGCCGGGAATGCGTGTACGTGCCGTCGTGCAGATTCGGGCTGTACGTGGCCTTGCGCCACTGGTGCCCGCCCGGCGGACGGGTACTGATGTCGCCGGTCAACGACGACGTGATCTTCTTCGTCCTGCTCGCGGCCGGACTGCGGCCCGTGCAGGCGCCGTTGAACCCGCTGGACGCGTCGATCGACATCGATGCCGTGCCCGACGAGGTGTGGGGCTCGCTCTCCGGCGTCCTCACGACGAATCTGTACGGCAACCCGGACGACACGCCGCGCCTGCGGAGGAAGTGCGACGCGCTGGGCATCCCGTTGTTCGAGGACGGGGCGCACGCCATCGGCAGCGAGGTGGGCGGCAGACCGGTCGGCGCCTGGGGGGACGCCTCCGTCTTCAGCCTGTCCAAGCATGTCGGCGCCAAGGCCGGCGGATTCCTGGCCTGTGCCGACCCGGGACTGCGCGAGGCACTGGTGAAGACCTGCGAGGACCTGCTGCTGCCGGGACGGTTCACGGCCGAACTCGCCTACACCGTGCGGCCGTACGCGGAGGCGACCGTGCGGGGGCTCCGGTTGCGGCGGGCCGCCTGGGCCACGATGCGGCTGCTCAGGCTGATGGAACGGGAGGAGATCCGGATGCCGCTGCGGCCGGCCGAGCTGGCCCGCGCCGTCGAGGCGGCGCCGGACCTCACCGCGCACGACTCCTGGGTCCGCGTCGACATGCACGACTACCGATTGCGCTCAGGACCGCTGAGAGCGGGCCGCATCGGCCGCAGGCTCGACCGCCTGGACGAGGTGCTGGCGGCCTGCCGGGCAGGCACGGAGCTGCTTCTGGCCACGCCGTGGGCGCGGCCCGGAGCACCCCGCGCCGACCGGGTCCAACCCCTGTTCCGGGTACCCCTGTTCGTCGCCGATCGGGATACCGCGAGGGCGGCGCTCGCACGGCGGGGCCTCGTCGTCGGGTACCTCTATGACCCGCCTCTGGACGACTACGCGGGTGCCGCCTTCACCGACCCCTCGCCCGATCCCGCCGGGGCACGCTGGTTCGCCCGGCACGCGCTGCCCGTGGATCCGCTGCGGGCCCGGCAGGTCGTCGAGGTGCTCCAGGAGTCCGGCGTACGGCCGGCCGAGGCGCCGGGAGGGCTGGAACCGACCCGTGGCTGAGACGCAGGCCGAGATCCAGGTACCCGAGCCCTCGGCGCCGCCCGCAGGAAAGGACAAGGCCGACGCGGCGCCGGCCGACAGGACCCGCGGCTCCGCATCCCTGTTCAAGAACGCCTACTTCCTGATGCTCAGCACGGGCGTGTCCGCCGTGCTGGGCCTGGGCTTCTGGCTGGTGGCCGCGCGCTACTACTCGGAGGAGGCCGTCGGCCAGGGCTCGGCGGCGATCGCGGCGATGCGGCTGCTGGCCAGCATCACGGCGACGACGATGATCGGGGCCGTCGTCCGCTTCGTGCCGCGCGCCGGGCGGGCCACGGGCTCGCTGGCGTGGCGGGCGTACGCGGCCAGTTCGGTGGTCGTGGCCGTCGCGGCCTTCGTCTTCCTGCTCACCCTGGACCTGTGGGGCGCGACGTACGCGCCGCTCGGCACGACCGCCGCGGGGGCGACGTTCGTCGTCGCGTGCGTGGCGTGGGCGCTGCTCACGCTCCAGGACGGGGTGCTCACCGGTCTGCGCAGGTCGGGCTGGGTGCCCATCGGCAACGCGGTGTTCTCCGTCGGCAAGCTGATTCTGCTGGCCGTGTGCGCGACCGCGCTGCCGGTGCTCGGCATCTTCGTGTCCTGGGCCGTCGCGATCGCGTTCTCGACACTGCCCCTGGGCTGGCTGATCTTCCGCCGGCTGATCCCGCGCCAGGCCGCCGCCGACCGTGACCTGGAGCCTCCCCGGCTGCGCGAGATGGGCCGCTTCCTGGCCGGGGACTCGCTGGGCGCGCTCTTCAGCCTGGCGATGATCAACCTGCTGCCGGTGATGGTCGCGGTCCGCTTCAGCGCGGCGGAGAACGGCTACTTCTACGTGGCGTACACCGTCGGCGGCACGATGGAGTTCATGGCCATCAACATGGCCTCCTCCCTCACCGCGCACGCCTCGCACGATCCGCGCCAGCTCGCCGAGGGCGTGCGCGGGGCGCTGCGCCGGATGACGCTGCTGCTGGTGCCGGTGGTGCTGTTCCTGGTGGTGTTCGCTCCGCAGATCCTGCTGCCGTTCCACGAGGACTACGCCGAGCACGGCACCACCGTGCTGCGGCTGCTGGCCGCCGGGGCGCTGCCCCGGGTCGTGGTCGAGCTGTACATCGGGGTGCTGCGGGTGCAGGGCCGCACCGGCGTGCTCGCCGCGCTCCAGGGCGCCATGTGCACGCTGGTGCTGGGCAGCGCCGCCCTGCTGTTCGCCCCGACCGGGATCGCGGGCGCGGGCTGGGCGGTGCTGATCAGCATGACGCTGATCGCCGCCGTCTCCGCCGCCGGTCTGCGTTCCGCGCTGCGCCGCAACGACCGTCCGCCCGTAGGCCGGTCCGCTGCCGCCCCGGCCTACGGCACCCATTGGGCGCGGCTGAACGCCACCGCCGGGTACGGCACGAACTGGGCACGCCGGGCGGCTCACGAACGCGACGGCGTCGACGAGGACACGGTCGCCCTGTTCATAGGGCGCCCCGGGTACGAGCGTGAGGCGCTGCAAGCGGACACGCTTGCGTTGATAAGGCGGCCCCCGCACGAGCCCGAGGCCGTCAAGAGGAACACGCCGGAGGGGACCGGTCCCTCCCGACCTCCCGCGCCGCCTCGCCCCGCCCTTGGGCGTCCTCGGCCCCGTCAGTCCCTCGGGCCCCCTCGATCCCCCGGCCCCGGGAACCGGGAGCGGTGGGTCACGGGCGGACTGTGGGCCCTGCTCGGCGGGGCCACCGCGGTCTTCTGGACGGCACTGCGCGATCTGCCCTGGCTCGACGCCCTCGACGCCCTCGACGCCCTCGACGGCCCGGCCGAGGACGTGCCGACCGGACGTCAGCTGCTGGCGGCGCTGCCGCTCACGGCGCTCGTCGCCGGGGGCCTGCTGCTCGTGGTGTTCGTCGGTGCGGTGACGCTGCGCGCGGCGCGCGGCGCCCTGCTGCCGGGGGCCGCCCTGGGTTCGGTGCTGCTCGCCCTGTACGCCGTGCCCCTCGCCTTCGGCCGGGAGCCGTCACCGGTCGACGGGGCGCTGTACGCGAAGGCGGCCGGTTTCCTCGCGGAGGGGACAGGGCTCGACGGGCCCGGGCCGCTGCTGCGCTGGGCGCCGCCGACCGTGCAGCTGCTGTGTCTCCTGCCGCTGTGGCTGCTGCTCACGCGGGCGGATCGGTGGTTGACGTGGCCGGGGCGCTGGGGCGTCCTCTACCTCGTCGCGGTGGGCGGCTGGGTGTGGCGGCAGGAGCTCGCGCCGGCGGCCCTGCCCCTGTTCGTCGGCCTCACCGCCGCCGTCGCGGCCGCCACGTTCCTGCCGCTCGCCACCGGTGGCCGCGCGAAGGCCGGAAAGGCGCGGGGCGCGGTCAGCGGGGCGGCACGGGCTGGTGGAAGTAGCCGTTCCTGCCCGCCTCCCGGTAGCCCTCGAGACCCGGGCCCTCGTTGACGGTCAGATCACACACGGGCTTCTCGGAGGTCGGCCGGTTCCAGTGCACCAGAGCCTTCACCTCCGGCAGCTCCTTCACATCGGCGGGAATCCGGGTGTACCAGTCGCGCTGGCGCTGCGGGGCGTCGGCGTCGGGCGCGGTGGCGAACTCCGCGAGCATCACCGGCTTGTCGTCGCTGATGTTCGCGCGCAGCCACTCGTAGCTGGGCCGTTGGCTGCGCAGGAAGTCCTTCCAGTCCGTGGTGCCGTGGCACTGGTAGTAGTTGTACTGGTCCATGGCGATCCAGTCGACGTACTCGTCCCCGGGGTAGAGGGCCTTCATGTCGGCCGCGCTGCCGAGGTAGCCGGAGACGGTCCACACCCACACCACGTTGTCGGCGCCCAGTGCGCGGAACCGGTCGCGGACATGGCGGTACGCGGCGACGAACTCCTCCGGGGTGCCCGCGCCCTCCTTGATGCGGGCGTCGGTCTCCTGGTCGAAGGAGAGGAAGACGCGTTTCCCGTAGGCCTTGATACGCCGGATCTGCGGATCGAGGATCTCCTCGTCGAGCTTGCCGGAGGCGATGTTCTTCCAGCCGAGCTGGGTCTCCGTCCAGTTCTCGTGGTGCGGCTCGGTCCAGACGGTGGACTCCCAGGCCAGCATGAGCAGTCTGTCCTTGCCGAGTTCCTGTTCGTCGGGGGTGAGGAGCTCTCCGTCGAGCTTCGTGCCCGACATGTCGTGGTAGTTGTAGACGAGGTCCAGCTTGCGGCCGATCCTCTTCTCGAAACCGTGCACGGCGTCCTTGAGCGAGCCGTCCTCGGCGTACGGCACGGCGGCGCCCCACCAGGCGCCGCAGGGCGGGATCAGGGTGTCGGTGGGGGCGCAGGGGCCGGTGGGCAGTTCACCCGAGGCCGCGTTGTCGGGCAGGGCGTCGGCGGCGGAATCCGGGTCCGCGGAGCGGCCGGCCCAGATGCCGAGCCCGGCGAGCAGCGCGGCCACCGCCACCAACGCGACAGCCATATAGGCCCGCCTCGCACTCCTCAGGCCCCGCTCCCTCCCCGGGTCGCCCGCCGGGCCGCCGCCTGCGTGGTCCGCCGGACCGCTGCCCAGGTCGTCCGCCGGACCGCTCTCCGGTCCGTCCGTCGAGCGGCTCCCCGGGTCGCCCGCCGGGCCGCTCCCCGGGTCGCCCGCCGGGCCGCTGCCCGGGTCGCCCGCCGGGCCGCTGCCCGGTCCGTCCGGCGGGTCGCCGTCCGGCCCGTCCGTCGAGTCCCTGTCCGGCCCGTCCGTCAGGTCGCCCTCCGGGCCGCCTTCCGGGCCGCCCGCAGGGTCGCCCTCTGCGCCGCCCACAGGGTCGCCCCCCGGGCCGTTCCGTGAGTCGTGCCCCGAGCTGTGGGCCGAGCCGCCGTCTAAGCCGTCGCCCAACTCGTCTCCCAAGCCGTCCCCCATGTGGTTCTTCACGTTCCTCACCTCGTGCGGCTCGGCCGGCTCGGCCGGCTTGCGTGGGCCTCGCAGCCGATGCCGGCCCGTCATGTCTCACTGCCGCCGGAGGGCCGGCGCCTGACCTTGGCGCGCTCGACCGCGCCGCGCCGAGCGGCGGGCAGCGGCAGCCCCGGCAGGGCCGCGGTGACCGTGGTGAAGCAGGCGAGCGAGACCAGGAAGGCGGTCATCGAGAAGGCCTCCACCAGGAACAGCGAGGTGGCGGCGAGCACACCGAGGGAGAGGCTGATGGGCGCGGCGAGCGCGATGGCCTCCAGCCTGGCGCCGGAGGCCAGGCGACCCGGCTGCGGATACAGCGCCGCGCAGCCGGGACCGAACAGGACGAACAGCAGCACCGGGATCCAGCGCAGTGGAGAGGGGCCGGGTACGGCGGTGGCGGCCAGGGCCGGCCAGCCCGAGGCCCCGACGAGGACTCTCAGATGCGCCGAGGTGAACCCGATGCCCTTGGCCGCTTCGTCCTCGCCCATGACCTCGTGGCCCGTGCCCCCGTGGCCTGTGACCGCGGCGCTGCCCGCGCCCCCGTGGCCCGTGACCGCTGCGCTGCCCATGACTCGGTGGCCCGTGACCGTGGGGCTGCCCGTGACCTCGGGGTGCAGGTCCACGGTGCCCGGATCCTCGTGGCTCAGGTTTCCGTGGCCCCTGGGGGCGGTGTTCCCGTTGTCGATGTCCTCGGAGTCTGTGGTCGTCACTTCGATCACCTTGTGGTCATTCATCGGGTGGCCGGGCGGTACTCCAGGACAACGCCGTACGGATGGCTCTCGACGGTCCGGAAGAGGGGCGAGGCGGACAGCTTCGAACGCAGGGTCTCGAAGCCGCCGGGCGGCAGCAGGCCCTCGCCGGCGGCGTAGATGTCCTGGGTGCGGGTGAGGACGACGTACGCCCTAGCGCCGGGGGGGATCCCGTCCGCGAGGTAGCGGGCCGGGTCCTTCAGCATCTTCTCGTTCTCGGGCAGCGCCTGTTCGGCGAAGAACCAGTGCTCGAGGCGGTCGTAGTGGTGGAGTGCCTGCGGGAAGGAGCCGCTGGTGGCGAGGATCAGCGAGCCGTCGGGGGCGTTGTCGAGGGCCCGGGTGACCAGCGCGGTCTCCTCCGGAGGCGTGTAGAACATCTTCTCCTTGCCGTAGTACGACGGCAGGAAGCCGGCCAGCAGCACCAGCAGGACGGCAGGCAGGGCGATGGCCGCCGCCCTGCGCCGCAGCGTCTTCGCCCGGCTGCGGTGGGTTCCCGCAACGGCCGGCACGAGGGCCGCGGCGGCGAAGAAGGCCGCGCCGGGCAGGGCGAACAGATAGACCCGGAAGAGCATCTCGCCGCCGTAGTCGTTGACGGCGAACAGCGGTACCGGGGCGACGGACACCAGCAGCAGGGGGAGTGCGCTGCGGGTCAGCCGGCGCCGCAGCACGACCGCGGTCCCGGCGAGGACGGCGACCGCGAGCACCATCACCACGTTGGCGGTGCCCGCGAGTTCCGGCCCGGGCCCGGTGAGCTGTCCCGCGTAGCCCGCGCGGGAGTTCTCCGTCAGTTCGCCGATCGACTTCCTGACGGTGGAGAGCGTCTCGACGAACAGCGGCCGCCCCATGGTCAGGTCCCAGGTCAGCATCAGCAGCGCGGCGACGACCAGCAGCCCGTAGTTGCGGTAGCGGCGGGTGAGGCTCAGCGCGACCAGACAGATGGTGAGCATCACCGGGGTGAGCTGGTGCGTGGCGTTGACGGCGGCGATCAGCGGGGCCAGGATCACCACGCACACCGCGCGCTGCCCTCTCCCCGTGGGCGGCGGGACGGGCGCGGCCACCGGGTCGAGGAAGGTGCGGTCGCGCAGCCGTCCGGCGGATCCGGGCCGCACGAAGTGCCGCAGCACCACCGCGAGGACCGTCAGATGCAGCAGGTACGCGAGCGCCTGCGGGGCGAAGTAGTCCTGGCCCACCCAGTTGGCGAGCTGGAAGATCCACACGGCGGTCCAGATCAGCCGCCAGTCCTCGCAGAAGGTGCGGTAGATCAGGACCAGCACCGGCATCATGAGCAGGCCGACGACGATCGGCGCCCAGTTGGCGTACGCGGCGGCGCTCTCCACGCCGAAGGCGCGCACCAGGCCCGCGTCGAGGGTGAAGAAGCCCGGCCACTGGTCGTACGCGGACATGTTGCCCGACAGGGCCGCGCCCGGTCGCAGCTCACCGTTGGCGAGCAGCGTGTCGACGACGGCGTCGTGCTTGGACGCCCACGGGTAGCGCACCGCGTCGTACAGCACCGCCGGTGGCGCCTTCAGCGCGAGGAGCAGCGCGGCACAGTGCGCGGCCGGCCACCAGGGCGCGGTGCCAGCGCGCCGCAGACTGAGAATGAAGCCCGCGGTGAGCACCAGCAACGACAGGTAGTAGGCGACCGGCAGCCGGTCCAGCAGGCCGTAGTCGCCCATCTCGCGGAAACCGATGCGGGGCAGCGCGTACACCCAGAGCCCGGCGGCGAGCAGCAGCGTCAGCAGACCGGCGTCCGGTGGGCGAAGCGGGATCCGACGGGGTCTGCGGGCGCCGCCGGCGGTCGGGCCCGGACTGCCCGGACCAACGGGACTGCCGGGTCCGGTGGAGAGGTCAGGGGTGGGCAGCTCGCTGCTCTCGGTGCTCGGTACGGGAACGTGTTGCCGCACTCCAGGCTCCCCTCCCTCAAATCAACTATAGGAATTTTCTCTTCTTTTCACACCAAAATCGTCGAACTCGGCTCAACCCGCGAACACCGGCCCCTGTACGAGGGCACGGGCGCGGCGGTACCAGCGCCAGCCGACCGTCTTCGGCCCGTCGCGGTACGGGGCGACCCGGGCGCCGGATCCCGCCAGCCAGCCCCGGACGTCGGCGACGGTGTGACCGCGGCGCACGATGAGCCGGGCGATGCGGTAGTGCTCGTCGCGGTCCGAACTGAGCGCGTGCCGCACGGCGGTGGCCGTCTCGTAGCCCGCGGCCGCCGCCGTCCGCCGTACCCGCCCGCTGTTGTAGCCGTGCGGGTACGCGAGATGACGGACCTGGTGACCGAGGGCGTCCTCCAACACCGAGCGGGAAACCCGCAGTTCGTGCGCGAGCGCCCGGGGTGCGAGGGTGTCCAGCTGGGCGTGGGTGACGGTGTGGCTGCCGATCTCCACGCCGTACCGCTCGAGTTGGGCCGCCTGCTCCAGCGTCATCATCGGCGCGGGCGGCAACAGGCTGCGCCCGCCGCGGGTGATCGCTCCGGTGGTGAGATAGGCGGTGGCGGACAGCCCGCGCCCGGCCAGCGCCTCGGCGGTGGCACCGGGCAGATCGGCGAAGCCGTCGTCGAAGGTGAGCAGCACCGGCCGGGGCGGCAGCGGTGTCCGCCCCGCGAGGTGGTCGGCGAGCGCGCTGATCGTGACGGGCGTCCGGCCGCTGTCCACGACGGCGTCCAGATGCTCGCCGAACTGCTTCGGGCTGACGGTGAACTCGGCGATCCAGTCGGGCGGTTCCTCCATCACGGCGTGGTACAGGAACACCGGGACAATGCCGTCGGCGTCGTTGTCGCCGCCGCCTTCTCCGCCGGCTCTGTGCGCGGACGTCGTCATCGCGCGGCACCTCGCAGCGCGCGCCGGGCCCGCAGATAGCCCACCGGCCCGTAGAGCATGCCGCGCCGCTGGAGCCGGGAGAGCCGGGCGGGCCAGGCGTGGGTCCGGGCGTCGTGACCGCCGGGCGCGCCGTCCGCCGCGGGCTCCGCCTCCCGGCTCGCCGTCAGCGACCGCGCGTGGGCGAGCCCCCGGGGCAGCCGGGCCAGGAAGGCCGGCAGCAGGGCGGGCCGGTTGACGAGGATCGCCGTGAGGTAGGCGGTGAGGCCGGCGCCGTAGCCGTACGCCTGGGTCTCCAGGTCCCGCCAGGTCTCCCGGTGGTGGTGCCAGACCAGGGCCAGCGGCGTGTAGTGCAGCCGGTGGCCCGCGGCGAGGATCCGGACGAACCCGTAGAGGTCGTCGCCGCCTCGCGCGAGCGTCCCCGCGCCGGTCGCCGGGTCGAAGCCGCCGACCGCCCGCAGCGCCTCCGTACGGAAGGCCATGTTGGCGCCGGAGCCGAAACGGCCCGCGGTGAACGGGAACAGCGGCTCGTCGGCGGGCGGATCCTGCGGGTCGTACGTGCGGGCCGTGAAGCCCTTGGCGAAGCCGCCGTGACTCTCCAGGAGGACCTGGGCGGGGGTCCGCAGCCGGGCCGGCAGGATCAGACCGGTGGCGCAGCCGAGGCCCGGGTCGGCGATGAACGGCGCGGTGAGTTCCGTGAGCCAGCGCGGGTCCGCCACCACGTCGTCGTCGGTGAAGGCGATCACCTCGCCGCGGGCGGTCTCGACACCCTTGTTGTGCGCGACGGCGAGACCGGGCGCCGGTTCGGTGACGTACCGCACGCGCTCGGCGTACTTGAGCTCGACGAGGTCCCGGGTGGCGTCCGTCACGGGCGCGTTGTCGACGACGACGATCTCGAAGTCCGGGTGGTCCTGGGCGAGCAGCGAGTCGAGGGCATGAGCGAGCTTCCCGGCACGCTCACGGGTGGCGACGACGACGGTCGTGAACGGGACGGCCGCGAACGGGACGGTGGTGAGCCCGACGCGGACGGTCGGGCCCGCGCCGGTCGGGCCCGCGCCGGTCAGGTCGGTCCCGGTCGGGTCGGTCTCGGTCGGGTCGGCGACAGCCGGGCGCGCGCCGGTCGCGTCGGTGCCGGTCGGGGCCGAGACGGTCGAGTCCGTACCGGTCGGGCTGGTGTCGGTCGGGCCCGCGCCGATCGGGTCGGTCCCGGTCGGCGCGGCGGCAGTTGGGGCCGAGGCGGTGGAGCCCGTGCCGGTCGGGCCCGCGCCTGTCGGGGCGGCGGCAGCCGGGGCCGTGCCGGTCGGGATGGTGTCGATCGAATCGGCGGCGGCCGGGACGCCGGCGGGCGAGACGGCGGCGGACGAGGCGACAGCCGTCGGAACGATGGCGGTCGGGGTGGGCTCCTGTGCGGTCGGGGCGGGCTCCTGCGTGGGCCCCGGGGAAGGCAGCCCGGATGCCGGGTGGGGTGTGGCCAGGCCCAGAAGGACGGTCTTCGGGTCCGCGTCCGCCGGTACCGATCCGAGCAGCGTCCCGATCGGCCGCCCACCCCGCCTGACCAGCACGAACACCTCACCGTGCGTGACGGGCGGATTTCCCGGCGCCGGTCCGAGGACACCCCCGTCGTCCAGTTCGAGCTCGGCGACCTGCACCGGTTCGATGTCCAGGAACCTCTGTATCTCCTGCTGTGCACGTGCTGCGCGGTACATGAACCCCCCTTGTCTCACGCCCGTCGCACCGGCCGGTCGGCGCCGCCCGTCACGATCGGCGCAGTCGGCCCGCGCTCTTCAAGGTCCGTGCGGCCGCCGCGGCGAGCCTCGGCCGGTTGCGCACGAAGTGATGCGCCCGCCGGGACGGCTCACGGCTGAGCCAGTAGAGCGCGGCGCCCACCCCCGGACGCGACCACGCTCCCTCGTACACGGGCAGCTCCCCGGTCTTCAGCGAGTCCTTGTACTCGGCCGCGCCCCGCCCCAGGTCGAGCAGCCCGATGCCCTCGGCGGCGGCCGACTCGGCCATCCGCAGATGCAGCACCAAGCCGGGCGAGTACTTCGCGAACTCCGGTGCGTACGAAGGGAACCAGCAGGCCAGGACGGTCGATGAACGCAGTCCGAAGTGCGCGGCGACCGGTCGGCCGCCGGCGTACAGGACGGAGAGCGTGCCGGAGCACTCGGGCGCGCGCGTCGCGGAGAGCGCGTCCACGAGCCGGGTGATCCACTCCTGCGCGAACCGGTCCCGGCGGCCGGTCCTGCGGTACTGCGCGGACTTCCACGCCATGAGCGTGCGCAGTGCGGCCGGATCGCGTTCGTCGAACACGAACCGCAGCTCCCCGGCCTGCCGCCCGAGCTTGCGCTCCTTGGCCAGAGTCGTCTTCAGGAACTTCGGCGACTGGGCGCGCAGTACGGACTCGTAGGTCTCGTAACCCTTTTCGACATCGATGACATAGGAGGCGTACTCCTCGGCCGCGTGCGGGGTGAACAGCCCTTGCTCCGCCTCCAGGTTGTCGAAGGCGAAGCTCGACAGGGCACACGCCCGCATCAGTTCGTCGGCGTTCAGCCCGAGACCCGGGGCCAGCACCGCGCCCTGCGCGTCCGAGACGCCGTACGCGAGGGCCTGGCCCTGTCCGAGCAGGCCCCGTTCGTGGGGCAGGAAGCCGACCGGCTCACGCCCCTCGTACACCACCGCCACCCGCGAGCGTGGCTGTACCAGGCCCACGGCGTCGGTGAACTCCGGTTCCATGAAGGGGTTTCGCGGAAGCGCCGACATGGCACGCAGCGCGCGCCACCGCTCCCTCTCCCCCTCGCCGAGGTCCTGCGGCCTCAGCACACGAATGCGCCCACTGCTCAACCTGACCCCCCGATCAAGTCCCCCCTGGACACCTGGACGGTACCGCTCCACCCGGGCGTCGCGGTAGGTAGCCTCCCATCTTGTTGCCAACCGGTGCAGAGGCCTTTAACCGTCCGCAACCCGGCGATGTGCCAGAAAGCCGTTTCATTGAGTCGGTCGGCAGCCAGTCCTGAGCCAGGCGCACAAGGGGAGTTGGCAGAACAGGACAGGACATGAACGTCGTCCGGTTCGCGTCGAACCCGGGGGCCCCGGGATCCGTATTCTCTGATCATGGCCGCACCCACCGCATATGCCGCGCGCACCGCGTACTCCCTCATCGCCACCGATCTGGACGGAACGCTGCTCCGCGGCGACGACACCTTCTCCGACCGGTCGCTCGACGCGCTCGCGCGGGTGGCGGCCGCCGGCGCACGTCACCTGGTGGTGACGGGGCGGCCCGCGCCCCGGGTGCGCCCACTGCTCGACCGGCTGCACAGCAGGGGGCTCGCGGTGTGCGGGCAGGGCGCGCAGTTGTACGACGCCGGCGCGGACCGTCTGCTGTGGTCGGTCACCCTGGACCGGGAGCTGGCCGAGACGGCGCTCGGCAAGATCGAGGCGGAGGTCGGGCAGCTGTACGCGGCCGTCGACCAGGACGGTGTCGACGGGCTGACGCTCATCGAACCGGGTTACCGGATGCCGCACCCGACGCTGCCCGCCCTGCGCGTCGGCCGGCGCGACGACCTGTGGTGCGAGCCGATCAGCAAGGTGCTGCTGCGCCATCCCACGCTGTCCGACGACGAGTTGGCGTCGACGGCCCGCACGGTGGTCGGGTCGCTGGCCACGGTCACCATGTCCGGGCCGGGCACGGTCGAGCTCCAGCCCTGCGGGATCACCAAGGCGACGGGTCTGGCCCTGGCCGCCGAGCACCTGGGGATGCGGCCCGAGGACACCATCGCGTTCGGGGACATGCCCAACGACATCCCGATGTTCGACTGGGCGGCTCGCGGTGTCGCCATGGCCAACGCCCATCCGGAACTCAAGGCGGTGGCCGACGAGGTGACGACGTCGAACGAGGACGACGGCGTGGCCGTCGTCCTCGAACAACTGTTTCCGTAACCGGCTACCGGCTACCGGCTACCGGTCGCCGGTAGCGGCTGCCGGTCACCGGCACCGGCACCGGCGCCGGTGATCATCGGCGACACCGGCCGGGCGGGACGGTCAGTACGCGCCGAACACGTTGTCGATCGAGCCGTAGCGCGCGGCCGCGTAGTTGCAGGCGGCGGTGATGTTCGCGACCGGGTCGTACGAGTCCCACGACGTGCCGTTGACGTGGTAGGAGCGGAAGGTCGGGTCGATGACCTGGAGCAGCCCCTTGGACGGGATGCCCGCGGCCGCGTTGGAGTCCCAGAGGTTGATGGCGTTGGGGTTGCCGGAGGACTCGCGGATGACGTTGCGGTAGATGCCGTTGTACGTCCCCGGGATGCCGTGCTGCCCCATGACCTGCAGGGAGGCACGGATCCAGCCGTCGAGGTTGTTGGCGTAGCCGAGGCTGGTGGCCGTGGAGACGGCCGGAGTCGCGGCGGAGGCGGTGGTCGCCCCGAGCACGGGGAGAGCGAGCACGGCCACGCCGGTGGCGGCGACGGCGAGCGTGCGGACGAGACGGTTGCGGCGCGGCTGAGCGGCAGCGGGCATGACGAATTTCCTCTCCGGCGCCTGCGAGGTGAGCTGTCGGGTTCGGGCGGGAGCTGCCCGGTCGCGTCCTGACGGTCGCGACTTGACCCCAAGCCGTACCGGCCTGTCCGAAATGTCTCGTATATCCAAGACATCCGGAAAATCCGTTTCGGCGACTTACCTGGTTCCCCCGCTCCTGCCGAGCGGTATCGATGGGTGTTCGGGCGGCGGCAGGATTCGGCGTTCCACCCGACAGGCCGGGAACGTATGCGAGAGCACATGTCCGAAACAAGTACCGGATTCACAGATCACCCCTATTGACCTTGGTCTGTGGCCTATGGGGTGCTTGATCCTTTGTGGGTGCAAACCTTCAACTTGCTTGCGGGGTGCGGAGAATCGGTGAACGGCGAGGTCGGACCGGATCTTGCCGGGGGGTGAGCCAAGTCACCAGCATTCACAAGAGCGGCGAATCGGGCATTAGCCCCAACTCATTGTTAAAGGACCGGCAATGGACCGGGGAGGGGAATCGCCCGCCGTCGCGTCCCCCGTTCCGGGGGGAAGGGCGAAGGGAATGCGTGATCGTCGTCACGTGGAGAGGGGGCGGACGGGCCCGCCGGTCCGACGGGAACCCCGGTCCGGGACATGAATCCCCGCTTCCCGGAAACTCTCTCCATGTCCGCTCATATGAGCTGATCGAAAACATATCGGGCGTGATCCGATAGTGCCTGGCCTGCGGGGCACCTCCCGGGCGAGTCCATTCGAGCCCGCGGGACGTGGGGGCTATCGGTGATCGAAACGTGACCGGATACGCTGACTTGAGTGATGGCAGAGACCTATCGACAAACCGCGTAATCGCCAGTAGACACCAGCAGACAGGAGACCCCTCGTGACCGTCGTCGGGCCGTTCGGGCTGAGCGTGCGGGACCAGGCTCTGGAAGCCGATGTCCAGGCCGGATTGGCGGCTGTCGAGGAAGGCTTGCTCGAGGCCACCAAGAGTGAGGTCCCGTTCATCACGGAGGCCGCCCAGCACCTCGTACGCGCGGGCGGGAAGCGGTTCCGGCCGCTGCTCGTGGTGCTCGCGTCGCAGTTCGGGGACCCGTACGCGCCGGGTGTCGTGCCGTCGGCCGTCGTGGTCGAGCTGACCCACCTGGCCACGCTGTACCACGACGACGTGATGGACGAGGCGGCCGTGCGGCGCGGGGTGTCCAGCGCCAACACCCGCTGGGGGAACTCCGTCGCCGTCCTCACGGGCGACTTCCTCTTCGCTCGCGCCTCCCACATCCTGGCCGACCTCGGGCCGGAGGCGGTGCGGGTCCAGGCGGAGGCGTTCGAGCGGCTGGTCACGGGCCAGATCCTGGAGACCGCGGGTCCGACGGACGGGCGGGACCCGGTCGACCACTACCTCGACGTGCTCGGCGGCAAGACGGGCTCGCTGGTGGCGGTGGCCTGCCGGTTCGGGGCGATGATGTCCGGCGCCGACGAGACGGTCGTCGACGTGCTCACGCAGTACGGCGAGCGGCTCGGCGTCGCCTTCCAGCTCGCGGACGACGTCCTGGACATCGCCTCCGACTCGCACGAGTCGGGCAAGACGCCGGGCACGGACCTGCGCGAGGGCGTTCCCACGCTGCCCGTGCTGCGGCTGCGGGAGCGGGCGGCGCGGCTGTCGCTGCCCGAGGACATCGCCCTGTGCGAGCTGCTGGACTCCGACCTGACCGACGACGCCCGGCACACCGAGGCCCTGGAAGCGCTCAGGGCCCACCCGGCGCTGGAGCAGGCCCGCCGGGACACCGTGCGGTACGCGAAGGAAGCGCGGTCCGCGCTGGCGCCGTTGCGGGAGTGCGACGCGAAGGCGGCGCTCATGGAACTCTGCGACGCGGTGGTCCACCGGGCGGGCTGACCCCGGCGACCCCTACGGGTCGGATGCCGGCTCGTCACCTCCGTGTCATACCGCAGGCGTATGTGGAGTTGAGCCCTCGGGCTGACGCTTCCCCGTGGCCGATTTGGTCAGATGGGAACCACGGAAAACACCACTCCTCACCGATTCGGGTGAGAATGGCGGCTTGGGGTGGGGACGTTCAAGCGCGAGATGACCAGCCGCCGCCGACGACGGAGGTAAGGCACACATGGCACCGAAGGCATCCGACGACACCATGACCGGCGGGGAGTCGACCGGCGGGGAAGCCGACGACCTGCGCCTCGGACGGCGCAAGGCCGCACGGTACATCGTCCCGGTCACCGTGATCGGTGTCGCGGCGGCGACGATCGGGCTGGTCCCGGCGCTCGCCGACTCCGGCGACCCCGACCTGCCGAAGATCACCGCACAGCAGCTCCTCGACAAGATCGCCGCCTCGGACGTACAGCAGCTGTCCGGAACGGTGAAGATCAGCACCGATCTCGGGCTGCCCGACCTCGGCGGACTGGAGAGCGGGCTCCTCTCGGGAGCCACCGGACAGGGCGGTGACGGCTCGTCCGCCGATCCGTCCACCAAGCTCACCGAACTCGCCGCCGGCACGCACACCCTGCGCGTCGCCACCGACGGCCCGGACCGGCAGAAGCTCTCGCTGCTGGAGAACGCCGCCGAGTACAGCGTCATCCACAACGGCAAGGACGTGTGGGGGTACGACAGCGCCTCCAACGAGGTCTACCACTCGACCGCCGGCGAGAGCTCCGGCAAGGGTTCCGGGAAGGCGGAGACCCCCGTCCCCGCCACGCCCGAGGAGCTCACCGAGGAGGCTCTGAAGGCGGTCGACGACACGACCTCCGTGACCGTCGACGGCACCGTCCAGGTCGCCGGGCGTGACGCCTACAAGCTGCTGGTCAAGCCGAAGCAGTCCGGTTCGACGGTCGGCGCGATCAGTGTGGCCGTGGACGCGAAGACGGGCCTGCCGCTGAAGTTCACGCTGACCCCGGCGAGCGGCGGCGCCGCCGTCGTGGACGCCGGCTTCACCCAGGTCAGCTTCGCCAAGCCCGCCGCGTCCACCTTCGACTTCACCGCCCCCAAGGGCGCGAAGGTCACGGAGGGCGACGAGGCCGGGAAGAGCGCCCCGGGGCGCTCCGAGAAGTCCGACGACCTCGCCAAGGACCTCGAAGGCATCGAGGGCATCGGAGGCATCGGAGGCATCGAGGGTGCCGAAGGTCCGGGGGGCCTCGACGGGCTCGACGTCCTCGGCGAGGGCTGGACGTCCGTGGCCGTCTTCGACACCGGCGGCGAGGGCGTTCCCTCGGGCGCGGAGGCCGGCGGCGACCTCGGCGGCTTCCTCGGCTCCTTCGGCGACAAGGTGACCGGCAAGTTCGGCTCCGGCACCGTCTTCTCCACCCGCCTGATCAACGCCCTGATGACGGACGACGGCAAGGTCTACGTCGGCGCTGTCACCAAGGACGCGCTGGTGAAGGCGGCGAACGCGGCGAAGTGAGCCGGCGAAGCGGGCCGGCGAAGTGAGCGGGTGAAGTAGGGCAGAGGCCGGCCTCCGGACACCGGAGGCCGGGAGGCCGGAGGGGGAACCGATGGGGGAGCCGGTACGGGAGGGCGTGCGGGAGGCCGGGGGCGGCGACGCCGTCATCCACACCCGCGGCCTCACCAAGCGCTACCGCGGTGGACAGCTCGCCGTGGACGGCCTCGACCTGACCGTCCCGGCGGGCAGCGTCTTCGGCTTCCTCGGCCCCAACGGCTCCGGCAAGACCACCACCATCCGCATGCTGATGGGGCTCATCGAGCCCACGGCCGGCGCGGCCCGCGTCCTGGGGCAACCCATGCCGCGGGCCGCGCGTGCCGTACTGCCCCATGTCGGGACCCTCATCGAGGGTCCCGCGCTCTACGGCTTCCTCTCCGGCCGCGACAACCTCCTGCGCTACGACGCCGCCGACCCGACGGCCGATCCGCGCACCCGGCGTGCGCGGGTCTCGGCGACGCTGGAACGGGTGGGCCTGACGGCCGCCGCCGGCAAGAAGGCGAAGGCGTACTCCCTCGGCATGAAGCAGCGTCTGGGCCTCGCCGCCGCCCTTCTCCAGCCCCGTCGGCTGCTCGTCCTCGACGAGCCGACCAACGGCCTGGATCCGCAGGGCATGCGGGAGATCCGCTCGCTGATCCGGGAACTGGCCGCGGAGGGCACGACCGTCTTCCTCTCCTCGCACCTGCTCGACGAGATCGAGCAGGTGTGCACGCATGCGGCGGTGATGGCACAGGGCCGGCTGCTGGTCCAGGGCCCGGTGACCGACCTCGCCGCGGGAACGCGCGGCCGACTGGTCGTGACGACCCCGGACCCGGCGGACGCGGCCCGGGTGCTGAAGGAGCAGGGGGCGGACGACGTGGTCCTCGGTGAGGACCGGGTGAGCGCCGAGGCCCCGCCCCCGGACCGCGATCTCGCCGATCTCAACGCCGCACTGGTGACGGCGGGCGTCCGCGTCCGCGGCTTCACCGTCGAGCGGGCCTCCCTGGAGGACGCGTTCGTGGCTCTCACGGGGGAGGGATTCGATGTCGCGGGCTGACACGGTGGACGACCGTGAGCGAACGCCGGCACCGGCACCGGCACCGGCGCCGACACCGCCGCGGACGGCGAACTGGACCTGGACCTTCGGGCTGCTCCGCAGCGAACTGCTGACCACCTTCCGGCGCTGGCGCACCCTCGCGCTGCTGGGCGTGCTGGCGGCCGTGCCGATCCTGGTCGGGATCGCCGTGAAGATCGAGACGGGCGACGGCTCGTCCGGCGGACCGGGCGGCGGGGGAGGGGGCGGTGGCGAGGGCCCGGCGTTCATCTCCCAGGTGACCAACAACGGACTGTTCCTGGTCTTCACCGCGCTGGCCGTGACCCTGCCGTTCTTCCTGCCGATGGCGATCGGCGTCATCGCGGGCGACTCGATCGCCGGTGAGGCGAACGCGGGCACGCTCCGCTACCTGCTGGTCGCCCCGGCGGGCCGCACCCGCCTGCTGCTGGCCAAGTACGCGACCGTCATGATCTTCTGCCTGGTGGCCACGCTCGTGGTCGCGCTCTCGGCGCTGACGGTCGGGGCGCTGCTCTTCCCGCTGGGCGACCTGACGACGATCTCCGGCACCCGGATCGGCTTCGGCGACGGGCTGCTGCGGGCGCTGCTGATGGCCCTGGTCGTCGCCGTCTCCCTGACCGGCGTGGCGGCGCTCGGGCTGTTCGTCTCCACCCTCACCGGCAGCGGCATCGCGGCGATGGCGACGACGGTGGGCCTGCTGATCACGGTCCAGATCCTCGACCAGATCCCCCAACTGCACGCCTTGCAGCCGTACTTCTTCTCACACCACTGGCTGTCCTTCGCCGACCTGATGCGCGAGCCGGTCTACTGGGACGACCTGGAGAAGAACCTCGGCCTCCAGGCCCTGTACGCGGCCGTCTTCGGCTCGGCGGCCTGGGCGCGCTTCACGACGACGGACATCACGGCGTAGGACGTGTGACGTCCTCGAAAAGCCCAGGACGTCACGGCGCGGGCGTCGCGGCTCGGGCCGTACTCCTCAGTGGGTCTCGTACAGGAAGCGGGCCGCCGGCGTCTCTCCCGCGAAGAACGTCTTCGCGCGGGTCAGTGCCTCCGTGTCCCTGAGGACGTCGCCGGGCTTGCTGCCGTTGCCGAGCAGCACCCCGCCGAAGGACATCCCCAGATACGCGGCCGAGTTGTTGAGCGTCCCGACGAGCGGATCGGCGACCACCGGCTGTTCGTCCGCGAGCGCGGTGACGCCCCAGAGGGTGCGCCCGGCGAGCGTCGCCTTGAAGTCGAGGCCGGGGACGCGCAGCCAGCCCGACCAGTGGTCCAGGTAGCGCTTGGTCTGCGCGGAGACCGAGTACCAGTACAGCGGGGACGCGATCACGAGGTCCGTCGCGGCGAGCGTGGCGTCGAGCAGCAGGGCCGCGCTCCCCTCGGTGGGGCGCACGTGGTCGCTGTCGTGCCGCTCGTCCTCGAAGTCGGGCAGCGGGTGCCGGGCCAGGCTGATCCACGTCTGCTCGACATCGGAGGGCAGCTGCTCGGCGGCGGCGCGGGCCAGCAACTCGGTGTTGCCGTCCGGACGGCTGCTGCCCAGCACGAACAGGAAACTGCGACGGGTCATGATCCATCCCCCAGTAGTCGGCGTACGACGATAGTCTGCACCTGCATTATATGTGTACACAAGTATCTGGCGCGTGAGGGTGCGGGCGAGGGCGAGGGCGAGAGGGCAGGGTGGCGGAGAGGGCAGGGCGCGGGGGAGCGGGCAGCGTCAGGGCAAGGCCGAGGCCGAGGCTTGAGCGGCTCGGGCGGCTGCCAGGAGCGCCGACTCCCCGCCGTGTGCCGCGACCAGTTGCAGTCCCACGGGACAGTCGTCCGCGCCGAGCCCCGCCGGGATGCTGATCGCCGGATGCCCGCTCAGGTTGAACGCCCAGGTGAGCGCGGTCGAGTACCGCTCGCCCGGGCCCTCGTGACCGTGCGCGGCGTTCGGGGTCGTCGGGGTCAGCAGCAGGTCGGCACGGGAGAAGAGGCCGGCCAGCAGCCGGTCGTTGGCGTTCCGGACGCGTTCGGCGGCGCGGAGGTCCGAGCCGGGGGTGCGCAGCGCGAGCCAGGCGGGGGCGGGGTCCGTCAGTCGCAGGGGCGCGTCGGAGGACGGCAGCAGCCGTACGACACCCGCCTCGGCGAGGCGCCCGGCGGCGGCACGGGCCAGCGCGAGCGGCTCGGGGTCGGGATCGGCGAAGCCGAGGTCGGCGGAGAAGACGGCGACAGGCGGGGCGGTGCCCGCGGAGAGGGCTGGGTCCGTCGAGGGGACGGAATCCGCGGAGGGGGCGGTGCCCGCTGAGAGGACGGGACCAGCCAGACCAGCCCCCGGCTCCGGTGCCGTCACCCGCCAGTACGCCTCGGCGTCCGCCGCGTGGTGGACGAGTACGCCGGGCGCCGCCAGTCCCGTACGGTCCCGGGAAGCCGGGGGCGACCCCTCTCCGGGCGGCGGCCGGCGGTTCGTCGCCTTCAGGCCGATCACACCGCACCACGCGGCCGGGATCCGCACCGAGCCCGCGCCGTCGCTGCCGGTCGCCAGGGGGACCAGACCGGCGGCCACCGCCGCCGCGGACCCGGCCGAGGAGCCGCCCGGCGTGCGGTCGGCGCGCCAGGGGTTGACGGTCCGGCCGTGGGCGCCGAGGCCCCAGGTCTGCCAGGCCGTGCCGGGTCCCGGTACGGCCGTCGCCCCGACCGGCACGCATCCGGCGGCGATCAGCGGGCCCGCCGTACGCAGCCCGTGACGCCCCTTCACACCGATCGGCACCCCGGCCAGCGGCAGCCGCCCGCCCGCGGCGATCCGGGCGTCGACCTCGCGGGCCCACGTCCGCGCCCTGTCCTCCCACACCTCGGCGAAGGCGCACAGCACAGGGTCGACCCGCGCGATCCGTGCGAGCGCCTCGCCGACCACGTCCACGGCCGACAGCCGCCCCGCCCGCACGCCCGCGGCGATCTCCACGGCCGGCGGCCACGCCGGGAACCACGCCGGGGGCCCGGACCTCATCCCCGTCCCCCGCCGGTTCAGCGGGCCCCGGTGAGCCGGGACAGCGGCTCCGTCTCGCGTGGCGGGGTCCCGCCCAGTTCACCGAGGCGCCAGTTCGCCACCCACGGGACGCGGTACACGTCGACGACCGACTCGATCACCCGCACCCGCTGGACGAGCGGCCGGGGCAGCCGGCCCGGCGCGTCCGCGACGAGCACCACCGCGTCCAGGTCGAGCCCTCGCGGAGCCTCCCCGCGCCGGAAGACCTCCAAGGTCCGCAGGACGGAGTCCAGCCCGGCCGCATGGGTGCGGGCGACGAGCAGCACGGACGGGGGATCGCCGGCGCCGGGCCACGCGCGTCCGCAGTCGTGGCCGCCGTAGACCGCGGCGAGCGTGGAGCCACCGGCCCCGCCGTGTGTGGCGACCCAGGAGAAGCGCCGGGGCGCGGCGGCCGAGGAGTACGGCATCGCCACCGGATCCGGTGCGGCCACCGGCCCGCGGATCCAGATCTCCGGCCCCGGCCGCCCGTCCGTCGTCCCCATGGCCCGTCTTCCTCCCAGTCGTCGCCGTCCCTCCGGGACGCCCCTGATCATGGTGGTCCCGGAGCTGCCCCGGGAGTGGGGCGTGGGTTCCTGGAACGAGGCTGTGACGTCGCGGTGACGCGCGGACCGGGAGCGCTCGGAGAGACTCAACAGTACGTGTCCACGTACACGTACCTGGACGACCGGATCGTGACGACGCATCCGAGTGAGGAACCGATGTCTCGACTCAGCCGAGAGAAGAAGCGGGAACAGAAGTACGCCGGCCCCACGGCCGTCGTGGTGGCACCGCTCGATGTCCATGTCCGCGGGGGTGGGACGGCGACGATAGGAGGCGTCCCGGTCGTCGCGGTCGACGGCGAGGAGATCCAGCGCGCCGTCCTGAGCCACCTCCACCGCATCGCCCTCGCCACCGGACACCCGGTCCTCGCCACGGTCCACGACGAACGCATCGGCTACGTCGTCGCCCTGCGCGTGGACCCGGACGGTTCCAGCCACTTCACAGCGGATCCCCTGCGGACGGCCGCTGCCCCGCCGGCCGCTGCCCCTTCGGCGGCGGCACAGGGGGAGGCGGCACCGGGCACGCGGAGCTCCGAGCCCACTGGCATGCCCACACCGGTCGCCACGCCGGTCGCCACACCGGCCGACCCGCCCGCGCCCGTCGACCCGCCTGCGCCGGTCGACACGCCCGCGCCCGTCGACTGGCCGGTGCCCGCCGGAGACCTCACGCCCGTCGACGCGCCGGAGGCCGTCGCAGCCCTCGCGCCCGCCGACACGCCCGTGCACGCCGACACGCCCGTGCCCGTCGACGCCGGACCGTCCGCTCAGCCGCGTCGCGACAAGCCCACGCACTTCCTGCGCCCGGTGCCGGAGCCGGTGCGGGACGCGGCCCCGACGTTCCCGTTGCGCGCGGTGCCCGAGTCCGAAGAGGACCGGGAAGCCCTGTCGGCATCGGAGTCGGCACCCCCGCACGTGGGGGAGGCCCCGGCGCTCGGCACGGTCGCCGCCCCGACGGGTGTGTTCGGCCCGCCCCCGTCGATGGACGAGCGGCCGATCCCGACCCCGACCCAGACCCCGAACGCGGCCTCCGGCTCGGCCCCCGCCTCGGCCCCGGCCGAAGCCCCTACCTCGACCCTGAGCCCGGTCCCCACGTCGGCCCCGATCCCGCTGCCGCTCCCGACACCCGCCTCCACGCCCACGCCCACCACCAGGCCCACTCGGCCCGGTTCCGCGCCCACCCCGTTCCTCCCCGACGACCTCATCTCCGACTCGGCCCTCGACCCGGACCCCGGCTCCAAGCCCACCCCCGCCCGTGGCTTCGACGCCGTCGCGGAGGCGGTGCTCGGGGACGACCCCCGTACCCTCCACGGCGACGGCGGCACCCCCGCCCTCCTCGCGGAACCGCTCGCGCGGATCAACGAGGCCGTGCGGGCGGGCCGTACGGACGCGGCGGCCGCACTCGCGGAGCGGACCGTGCTGGAGGCGTCCGGAACGCTGGGACCGGAGCACCCCGAGGTGCTCCGGCTGCGTGAACTCACCGCGTACATCGCCTACTTGGCGGGCGACCCGCTGCGCTCCTTCCACACCTCCCTCGACCTGGCCCGGATCAGCCGCCGGAACCGGGACGCGGAGGCCGCGTACGGCAACGTCCAGAGCGCGGCGACTGCCTGGCGTGCCGTACGCGACCCCTTGCAGGGACTGAACCTGGGGACCGAACTCCTCGGCCTGTGGACGGAGCTCACCACCGAGGAGGGCCCGGCCGCCGACGACGCCGAGGAGCTGGAGTCGGCCCGTGCGCGCATGCTCCGGCTGGCCGAACGCGCCCGTAAGGCGGGCGCGTAGCGGCCGCCCGGCCGGTCAGGAGGACAGGGTCCAGACCGCGTACGCCAGCGCGTCCGCGTTGCGGTTCAGGGCCGTGTCGTCGATGTTGGCCGTGGTGTCGCAGGAGGAGTGGTAGCAGCGGTCGAAGGCCCGTCCGGCCGTACCGCCCCACTTGGCCGCCTGCGCCGCCGTCTTGAGGTAGTCGGCGCCGCTGAACAGGCCGCCCACCGGTACGCCCGCGTTCTTGAAGGGGGCGTGGTCGGAGCGGCCGTCGCCCTCGGTCTCGATCTCCGTCGGGACGCCGAGGCCGGTGAAGTAGTCCTTGAAGGTCTTCTCGATGGCCGGGTCGTCGTCGTAGACGAAGTAGCCGGGGTTCGGCGAGCCGATCATGTCGAAGTTCAGATAGCCGCTGATGCGGGCCCGGTTCGCCGAGGAGAGGTTGTTGACGTAGTACCGGGACCCGACCATGCCCAGTTCCTCCGCGCCCCACCAGGCGAACCGCAGGTGCTTGGTGGGGTGGTAGCCGGCTCTGGACACGGCCAGCGCCGTCTCCAGGACGGCCGCCGAGCCGGAGCCGTTGTCGTTGATGCCGGCGCCCGCGGTCACGGAGTCCAGATGGGACCCGGCCATCAGCACCTGCCCGGTGTCGCCGCCGGGCCAGTCGGCGACGAGGTTGTAGCCGGTGCGGCCGGAGGAGGTGAACTGCTGGATGGTGGTGGTGTATCCGGCGGCGTCCAGCTTGGCCTTCACGTAGTCGAGCGACGCCTTGTAGCCGGTACGGCCGTGCGCACGGTTGCCGCCGTTGGCGGTGGCGATGGACTGGAGCTGGGTCAGGTGCGCCTTGACGTTGGCCACCGGGAGGTCGGGAGCGGCGGCGATCGCCCCGGCCTCGGGGGCGGGTGCCGCCCCGGCTATGGATCCGGTGGCGAGCAGTGTGGCGGCCGCGACGACGGCGGTGACCGTCGCCCGCCCGGAAACGGGGAGCTTCATGGTGGGGGGCTCCGAATTCCAGCGGGACACCTGTGAGCGACCGTCGAGCACCTGGAAGCCCACAGGTAATCCACAGTGAATGGGGTGACTGGATGGTGAAGCCGAGGCCAACACTCCGTCAAGAGCGCTATCCGGACAGCGGGTTCACATACCGAAGCCTTCGGTGCCCCTGAATCCCGCGTCCCTCAGTGCACGCAGAACTCGTTGCCCTCCGGGTCCGCCATGACCACCCACTGCCCGGACGGCTCCTTCACCTCTCCCAGCACGCTCGCCCCCAGCGCCGTCAGCCGCTCGACCTCCCCCGCGCGCAGCCCCGCACCGGGGTGCAGATCGAGGTGGAGCCGGTTCTTCACGGTCTTCGCCTCCGGCACCCGCTGGAACAGCAGCCGGCGCCCGAGCCCGGTCCCGCTGTCGGGGTCGTACGGGTCGTCGGGGTGACGTACGGCGATCAGGTCCCGGAAGGCCGGGCGGCCGTGGAACTCCAGCGTCGCCGCCCCCGGCAGCGCGCCGAGCTCCAGCAGCCGCTCGATGAGGGCGCTGTTGTCCTCGACCTCGTAGTGCAGTGCGCCGGCCCAGAAATCGGCCTGCGTATGCGGGTCGGCCGAGTCGACGACGAGCTTCCAGTGCACGGGCGCGGGCCCTGTCTCGGGTACTCCAGATGTCTCGGTCATGCAGCCACTTCTAGCAGGCGCGCACGGCGTCGGCCTCCCACGCGCCGAACACCGTCGACGACGGCCGGACCGGACCGCCGTGTTCCGGTCGATGCGGCCGATGCCGGCGGGCTGCCGTGACGGCGGTCTACGGCTTCGCGAGGGGAGAGACTCCCGCCTCCGGAGCGGGGACGCCGGGTACGCCGGTGGCGGACGTGGCGGTGGCCGGCGTGGCGGTGGCGGTGGCGGAAGCGGTGGCAGCGCCACCGGGTACGCCGGAGGCCACGCCCTCCGCCTCCCGAACGGCGCCAGCCACGCCGGTCGGATCGGTCACGCCGGTCGGGCCGGTCACGCCGGTCGGGCCGGTCACGCCGGTCGGGCCGGGGGCGTCGGCCCTGCTCTCGGTGATCGCGGCGCCGAGCGCACGGGCCGTCCGGCGGGAGGTGCGCAGCGCGTCGCCGGTGAGCAGCACCAGCGCCAGCCACACCAGCGCGAACCCGGCCCAGCGCTCAGGGGGCATGGCCTCGCCGAAGTAGAGGACGCCGAGCAGGAACTGGAAGACCGGCGCCAGGTACTGGAGCAGACCCAGCGTGGACAGCGGCACGCGGATCGCCGCCGCGCCGAAGCAGACGAGGGGGAGTGCCGTGACGAGGCCGGTGGAGGCGAGCAGGGACGCGTGTCCGATGCCCTCGGTCGCGAAGGTGAGGCCGCCGTGCGCGGACAGCCACAGCAGATAGCCCAGCGCGGGCAGGAACTGGATGGCGGTCTCGGCGGCCAGCGACTCGACCCCGCCGAGGTTGACCTTCTTCTTCACCAGCCCGTAGGTGGCGAAGGAGAAGGCGAGGGTGAGGGAGATCCACGGCGGGCGGCCGTAACCGATGGTCAGGACCAGCACCGCCGAGAAGCCGACGCCGACCGCCGCCCACTGCGCGGGCCGCAGCCGTTCCTTGAGGATCAGTACACCCATGGCGATGGTGACCAGCGGGTTGATGAAGTACCCGAGGGACGCCTCGACGACGTGGCCGCTGTTCACGGCCCAGATGTAGACGCCCCAGTTCACGGTGATGACGGCCGCGGCGATCACGACGAGCCCCAGCCGGCGCGGCTGCCGCAGCAGCTCACCGGCCCACGCCCAGCGCCGTACGACGAGCAGTGCGACGGCGACGAAGGCGAGGGACCACACCATGCGGTGGGCGAGGATCTCGGTCGCCCCGGCCGGTTTGAGCAGGGGCCAGAAGAGGGGGACCAGCCCCCACATCCCGTACGCGGCGAGGCCGTTCAGCAGGCCTGTCCGGCCTTCACTCTTCGACGTCCCGGCCACGGGGCCCCTCCCTCTCACGTCAGGCATGCGTGGACGAAGGTAACGCCGAGCACCCCTGTCTGTCATGCCCGTATCGCCATACGGTCATGACAGGCAGGGGTGAGGTGGCGCGGAGCGGCGTGAGGGCCCCCGGGGGAGGGTCAGCCCTTGAGCGCGGCCGTGATCGCCTCGGCGAGCGGAGTGGTCGGGCGGCCCGCCAGCCGGGACAGGTCGCCGCCGGCGACGACCAGCTCACCCTTCTCGATCGACGCGTCCACGCCGACCAGGATCGTGGCGAACATCTCGGGCAGCCCGGCGCCGGTCAGGATGCCGGTGAGCACCTCGCCGGACACGGAGTTGTAGGCGATCTCCTTGCCGGTCTGCCGGCTCAGCTCGGCCGCGTACTCGGCGAAGCTCCACGCCTCGTCGCCGCCCAGCTCGTACGTCTTGTTCTCGTGTCCTTCGCCGGTCAGCACGGCGACGGCCGCGGCCGCGTAGTCGGCACGGGAGGCGGAGGAGACCCGGCCCTCGCCGGCGGCGGAGACGACGGCGTTGTGCTCCAGCACCGGGGCCAGCTGCTCGGTGTAGTTCTCGTGGTACCAGCCGTTGCGCAGCAGCGTGTACGGCACGCCGGAGGCGATCAGCGCCTTTTCGGTGGCGCGGTGGTCGTCCGCCAGCGCCGCGCTCAGGCTGCCCGGCGCGCTGGTGTACGCGAGGAGCGCGACCCCGGCCGCCTTCGCGGCGTCGATGACGACCTGGTGCTGGGCCGGGCGGCCCTTGTCGAACTCGTTGCCCGAGATCAGCAGCACCTTGTCGCCGGAGGCGAACAGGCTGCCGAAGGTCTCGGGGGCGTTGTAGTCGGCGACGGCGAGGCGCACGCCGCGGGCCGCGAAGTCGGCGGCCTTGGCCTCGTCGCGTACGACGGCCGTGATCTGCTCCGCCGGAACCTTCTCCAGCAACTGCTCCACGACGTGACGGCCGAGGTGTCCGGTGGCTCCGGTGACGACGATGCTCATGGCTCAGAAACTCCTACGTGGGGGCTGCGGGTCTGGTACCGACCCTAGGAGAAGCACTAACCCAGCGAAAGTACCCACTTTGAAGTAAGGTACTGGTATGACGGTAAGTGTGCAGGTGAGTGCCCCCGAGGCGGAGGGCATGTGTCCCCACCGCCTCGTCCTCGAACATGTCACCAGCCGGTGGGGTGTCCTGGCGCTGATCGAGCTGCTCGACCGCTCGTACCGGTTCAGCGAGCTGCGCCGTGCGATCGGCGCGGTGGGCCGGCCGGTCAGCGAGAAGATGCTCACCCAGACCCTCCAGACCCTCGAACGCGACGGCCTGGTGCACCGCGACGCCAAGCCGGTCATCCCGCCCCGCGTCGACTACTCCCTGACCGACCTCGGCCGGGAGGCGGCCGAGCAGGTGCGCGCGCTCGCCCTGTGGACGCACACCCGGATGCCGGACGTGGAGCAGGCCCGCCGGACATACGACGAGGCCCGGGAACTCCGCTCCCGGGCCTGATGAGCCGGTCCTCGGCAACCGCCGAGAACCGGTCCTCGCCTCAGCCGACGACCGTCCAGGTGTCCCCGCCCGCCAGCAGGGCCCCCAGATCGCCCTTGCCGTGCTGCTCGATCGCCGCGTCCAGCTGTTCCGCCAGCTGGGTGTCGTAGACCTGCCGCTCGACCGAGCGCAGCACGCCGATCGGCGTGTGGTGCAGGGTGTCCGGGTCGGCCAGCCGGGACAGCGCGAAGGCGGTGGTCGGGGACGCGGCGTGCGCGTCGTGGACCAGGACGTCCGCCTCGTTCTCCGGGGTCACCGTGACGACCCGCAGATCGCCGCTGGCCGGGTCGCGTACGACGCCCCGCGCGCGCTCCGCCCCGAACCGGATCGGCTGCCCGTGTTCGAGCCGGATCACCGCCTCCTCGGCCGACTGCCGGTCCTTCAGCGCCTCGAACGCGCCGTCGTTGAAGATGTTGCAGTTCTGGTAGATCTCGACCAGCGCGGTGCCGGGGTGGGCGGCGGCCTGACGCAGCACCTCCGTCAGATGCTTGCGGTCGGAGTCGATGGTCCGGGCCACGAACGACGCCTCCGCGCCGAGCGCCAGCGACACCGGGTTGAAGGGCGCGTCCAGCGAGCCCATCGGCGTCGACTTGGTGATCTTGCCGATCTCCGAGGTGGGCGAGTACTGGCCCTTGGTGAGCCCGTAGATCCGGTTGTTGAACAGCAGGATCTTCAGGTTCACGTTCCGCCGCAGGGCGTGGATCAGATGGTTGCCGCCGATGGACAGCGCGTCGCCGTCACCCGTGACCACCCACACGCTCAGGTCCCGCCGCGAGGCGGCGAGGCCGGTCGCGATGGCCGGCGCCCGCCCGTGGATGGAGTGCATGCCGTAGGTGTTCATGTAGTACGGGAAGCGCGACGAGCAGCCGATGCCCGACACGAAGACGATGTTCTCCTTGGCCAGCCCCAGCTCCGGCATGAAGCCCTGGACGGCAGCCAGGATCGCGTAGTCACCGCAGCCGGGGCACCAGCGCACTTCCTGATCGGACTTGAAGTCCTTCATGGACTGCCGGGCCACGGCCTTGGGGACGAGCGAGAGCGCCTCGATCGTGCCCGTGCCTTCCGTCGAGGTCTCAGCCATCGATGGCCTCCTTGAGCGTCGCGGCGAGCTGCTCCGCCTTGAACGGCATGCCGTTGACCTGGTTGTACGAGCGGGCGTCGACCAGGTACTTCGCCCGGACGAGGGTGGCGAGCTGGCCCAGGTTCATCTCCGGGATCACGACCTTGTCGTAGCGCTCCAGCACCGCGCCCAGGTTGCGCGGGAACGGGTTCAGATGCCGCAGATGGGCCTGCGCGACGGCCTCCCCGGCGGCGCGCAGTCGCCGTACCGCGGCGGTGATCGGCCCGTAGGTGGAACCCCAGCCCAGCACCAGGGTGCGCGCCTCGTGCGGGTCGTCGACCTCGAGGTCGGGGACGTCGATGCCGTCGATCTTGGACTGCCGGACGCGGACCATGAACTCGTGGTTGGCCGGGGCGTAGGAGATGTTCCCGGTCCCGTCCTCCTTCTCGATCCCGCCGATGCGGTGCTCGAGCCCCGGCGTGCCCGGGACCGCCCACGGCCTGGCCAGCGTCTGCGGGTCGCGCTTGTACGGCCAGAAGACCTCGCTGCCGTCGTCCAGGGTGTGGTTGGGCCCCTGGGCGAACTGCACGGTCAGGTCCGGAAGCTCGTCCAGCTCCGGGATCCGCCAGGGCTCGGAACCGTTGGCCAGGTAGCCGTCGGACAGGAGCATCACCGGCGTGCGGTAGGTGAGCGCGATCCGGGCCGCCTCCAGGACCGCGTCGAAGCAGTCGGCGGGCGTACGGGGCGCGACGATCGGCACCGGCGCCTCGCCGTTGCGCCCGAACATGGCCTGCAACAGGTCGGCCTGCTCGGTCTTGGTCGGCAGGCCGGTCGACGGGCCGCCCCGCTGGATGTCCACGATCAGCAGCGGCAGCTCCATCGAGACCGCGAGCCCGATCGTCTCGCTCTTCAGCGCCACCCCGGGCCCGGAAGTGGTGGTGACGGCGAGAGACCCCCCGAAAGCCGCCCCCAGTGCCGCGCCGATCCCCGCGATCTCGTCCTCGGCCTGGAACGTCCGCACGCCGAAGTTCTTGTGCCTGCTCAGCTCGTGCAGGATGTCGGAGGCCGGCGTGATCGGATACGACCCCAGGAACAGGGGCAGATCCGCCTGCCGCGAGGCGCTGATCAGCCCGTACGCCAGAGCGAGATTCCCGGAGATGTTCCGGTAGGTGCCGACGGGAAACGCCTTCGAGGCCGGGGCGACCTCGTAACTGACGGCGAAGTCCTCGGTCGTCTCGCCGAAGTTCCACCCGGCACGGAAAGCGGTGAGGTTGGCGGCCGCGATCTCGGGCTTCTTCGCGAACTTCGACTTCAGGAACTTCTCGGTGCCCTCGGTGGGCCGGTGGTACATCCACGACAAGAGGCCGAGCGCGAACATGTTCTTGCTGCGCTCGGCCTCTTTACGGGTGAGGTCGAATTCCTTGAGTGCCTCGACGGTCAGCGTGGTCAACGGGACCGGATGGAGCTGGTAACCGTCGAGGGATCCATCCTCCAGCGGCGAGGCCGCGTACCCCACCTTCTGCATCGCCCGTTTGGTGAACTCGTCCGTGTTGACGATGATCTCCGCGCCGCGCGGCACATCGCCGATGTTGGCTTTCAGCGCCGCCGGATTCATGGCGACCAGCACATTGGGCGCATCACCCGGAGTGAGGATGTCGTGGTCGGCGAAGTGCAGCTGGAACGAGGAGACGCCGGGGAGGGTGCCGGCGGGCGCACGGATCTCGGCGGGGAAGTTCGGCAGGGTGGAGAGGTCGTTGCCGAACGACGCGGTCTCCGAGGTGAAACGGTCGCCGGTGAGCTGCATTCCGTCACCGGAGTCGCCCGCGAACCTGATGATCACCCGGTCGAGACGACGGACGTCCTTCGTCCCACCCGGTTTGCGCTGCTCTCCCAAGACGGTCCCGTCGGGTCCGTCGGCTCCGTCGGCCTGTTCCGCTGGGCTGCTGACCTGACTGGTCACTGAACTGGACCTCCCTCGAGGTGGCTGTCCCGGAGGGCCTTCCCAAGGCCATCCACGGATCAACCCTACGTCTGTAAGGGTCGCCTTACCTCGGCCATTCGTATGACGGTTCGCTGTCCCGAGACGGCCCGGCACCCCCGCTTTTCATGATTTACCGCCGCCCGGCGCGATTCCGGTAGACGCTCCGGATCACACCACGGTTCTCCATTGCCTGTTCGCCGCCTCCACCGAGTTCCCCCCTCGACGAAAGGCACAGTGCCACCTCGCTAGGAATTGAGATAGGTGAGGACCGCCAGTACGCGGCGGTGATCCCCGTCACTCGGCGACAGGCCGAGCTTCAGGAAGATATTGCTGACGTGCTTCTCCACGGCCCCGTCGCTGACGACCAGCTGCCGGGCGATCGCTGAGTTCGTCCGCCCCTCGGCCATCAGCCCCAGGACCTCCCGCTCCCGCGGGGTGAGTCCGGCCAGCACATGCTGCTTCCTGCTCCGCCCGAGCAGCTGCGCGACGACCTCCGGATCGAGGGCGGTACCGCCCTGCGCGACCCGCACCACGGCGTCCACGAACTCCCGCACCTCTGCCACGCGATCCTTGAGCAGATACCCGACCCCGCGGCTGGAACCGGCCAACAGTTCGGTGGCGTACCTCTCCTCCACGTACTGCGACAACACCAGCACCCCGAGCCCGGGATACGCCCTGCGCAGCTGTACGGCGGCCCGCACCCCTTCGTCCGTATGGGTCGGCGGCATCCGCACGTCCGCGACGACGACATCGGGCAGCGCACCCTCGTCGCCGAGCTCCGTGATGGTCTTGACCAGAGCGTCCGCATCCCCGACCCCGGCCACCACCTCATGCCCCCGGTCGGTCAGCAACCGGGTCAGCCCCTCCCTCAACAGCACCGAATCCTCGGCGATGACCACCCGCACCCTGTCCTCCACGATCCTCGGCCCCCCAGCCGTCCACCCGTTGGTAGAACCAGTCAAGCATTCCAGCAACGGGCCCGTCTGCACCCGGCCAGGAGCCCGACCACGACGAGGACGGCTCGATTAAGGCCTTGACCCGCACGGTTTCGGCCTCGGGAGGAGCCGCGGCGCGACGCCCGCCGGCCCGCCCGGGGACATCCCGGACGGGCGAGCTCGAAGACGAGGTTCGTTCAGGGCCGATACCGGTGGCGGCCGGGAGACTCGGGGGCGGCGGGGGCGAAAAGGGGCCGTTGTTCAGACTCCGTGCCCGCGCCAGGGCAGCTCCGCGGTCACCCGGGTCGGCCCGCCCGCCGGCGAGTCCACCACCAGGATCCCGTCCACCGCGTCCAACCGCCCCGCGAGACCGGCCAGCCCCGACCCCCCGCCGGAGGCATCCGCTCCGCCGACCCCGTCATCCACCACCTGCAACATCAGCCGGTCCTCCGCCCGCCACACATCGACCGAAGCCGACCGCGCCCCACTGTGCTTGCTGATGTTCTGCAGCAGCTCCGAGACGGTGAAGTACGCGATCCCCTCGATCGCCGGCGCCGGCCGCTCCGCCAGATCCACATCCACCCGTACCGGCACCGTGCACCGCGACGCCACCGAGGACAGTGCCGCGTCCAGCCCGCGGTCCGTCAGCACCGCCGGATGGATGCCCCGCGCCAGGTCCCGCAGCTCCTGCAGCGCCGTCTTCACCTCACCGTGCGCCTCGTCCACCATCCGCGCCGCCTCCCGCGGATCCTCCCGCAGCTTCTCCTTCGCGAGCCCCAGATCCATCGCCAGCGCCACCAGCCGGGCCTGCGCCCCGTCGTGCAGATCGCGCTCGATGCGCCGCAGATCGGCGGACGCCGTGTCCACCACGACCCCCCGGTCGGACTCCAGCTCCACCACCCGCGCCCCCAGCGACGACGGCCCGAGCAGGCCGTGCACCAGCAGCCGGTCCACCGTCGTCAGCGCCCGCACGATCCACGGCGTGGCCAGCGTGATCAACAGGCCCACCAGCGCCGTCACGGTGATCTCGAACGGGTTGTCGAGGTACACGCTGTGCTGCTCGTCGCCGTACAGCTGAAGCCCGCCCTGACCGCCGTACATCGGGAAGACCCAGAACCACAGCGGATACGTCAGCATGGTCCAGCCGAACGACCACACGGTCACGGCGACGCAGAAGGAGAACACCGCCCACGGGAACTGCAGCACCGCGTACAGCGCCTGCCGCCACGACGTGCCGCTCTTGAGGACGGCGGCCATCCAGGCCATCGCGCCCTTGCCCCGCGGCCGCAGCGGCTCGGGATCGGCGACCTCCAGGCCGAGCAGCCCGCGCGCCCGGGCCCGTTCCAGCGCCCCGAAGCCCCGGCCCGCCGCCAGTCCCGCCGCCAGCACCGGAATGCCGAGGAAGGTCACCAGCAGGCCCGCCCCCAGCGACAGCATCGTGATCATGAAGGTGAACAGCAGGATGCCGATCGGCAGACCGAGCAGGACGTAGAGGAGTTCCCGCCAGTGGCGTGCCGTGAGCGGCTCCCGCAGCCCCGTCGGCAGCAGATGACGACGACCGCCTTCGCGGCGCCCGTACTCCGGCCCGTACTCGTCATGGCGCCCGTACTGGTCATGCTGCCCGTACTGCCCGTACTGCGTGGCCATCGGCGTCTTCCGTTCTAGTCGTCCTGCTCGTCGCGCAGCTGTCGATCCGTACCTCCAACCCTCCTCGGCGGCGGGCCCGTGGACCATGGAGTCCATCGGTGTCTCGGAAGGGGGGTTTTCCCTACCTCACCCCCCCACGGCCGCCACCCCCGCACCTCTCTGTCTGCTGTCCGCTGTCTGCCGTCTGCCGTCTGCCGTCTGCTGTCTGCTGTCTGCTGTCGGCTGTCGGCTATCCGCGGTTCCGCCAGGGCAACTCCGCGGTCACCGTCGTAGGGCCCCCCACCGGCGACTCCACGATGAACAGTCCGTCGACGGCGTCCAGCCGCTCAGCGAGCCCCCGCATCCCCGACCCGCCGTCGAGCCGTGCCCCGCCCCGGCCGTCGTCCCACACCTGGATGAGCAGCCGGTCGTCGGTCCGCCACACGTCGACCGAGGCCGACCGGGCCGCGCTGTGCTTGCTGACGTTCTGGAGCAGCTCGGAGACGGTGAAGTAGGCGATGCCCTCGATGGCCTGCGCCGGCCGGGACGTCAGGTCGGCGGTCACCTTCACCGGCACCGTGCAGCGCGTGGCCACCGAGGACAGCGCCGCGTCCAGCCCCCGGTCCGTCAGGACGGCCGGATGGATCCCGCGTGCCAGGTCCCGCAGCTCCTGGAGCGCGAGTTTCACCTCGCCGTGCGCCTCCTCGACCATGGCCGCCACGACGTCGTCGGCCTGCCCCTCGAGCAGCTTCTCCTTCGCCAGGCCCAGCCCCATCGCCAGGTTGACCAGCCGGGCCTGCGCACCGTCGTGCAGATCGCGCTCGATGCGCCGCAGATCGGCGGCGGCCGTGTCGACCACGACCCCCCGGTCCGACTCCAGCTCGGCGATCCGCTTCTCCAGTTCGTCGGAGGGGGACAGCAGGGCCCGCACCATCGCCCGGTCCGCGTTGGTCAGGCCGCGCGCCAGGAACGGCAGCACCGGCCACAGCACGAACAGCGACGGAACGACCACGCTGAACGTCAGGACTCCCCAGGGCAGCCGGATGAGGTCGTACAGCACCGTGCGCCAGGCCACCGGGTCCTTCACCGCCAGCCACATCCGCTGCAGGAGCCCACCCGCCCGGCGCAGCGGCAACGGGCTCGGCTCGTCGATACGCACCCCGAGCAGCAGCCGCGCCCGCCCGCGCTCGAACCGGCCCAGCAGCCGCGCGCCGGCCAGCCCGAGCGCGAGCAGCGGGAACCCGATCACGGTGACGGTCATCGCGGCGCCGGTGACGATCACCGTCATCACATAGGTGAACCCGATCAACGACATCGGCAGGTTCGTCAGAAGGTGCGCGATCTCCTTCCACGTCTGCGGGTCGTAGGCGAAACGGGCCGGAGGCAGCCGGCCGTCGGCCTGCCCGTCCGTGCCCGGCACCGCAGTCGTGCCCGGCGCGGCGGTCGTCAGGGGGGCGGCTCTCGAATGGGAGCCGCCCGGCGGGAAGCCGCCCAGGTGGGAACCCCCCGTGCCGGAGCGGCCGGAGCTGCCGGAGCTGTCGGAGTTGTCGGGGTGGGCGGCGGATCGGCTGGCGGGAGCGGTCATATGGGCTAGCCTGCCGCGCCGCACGGCCCCGCGCCATGAGGTCTGCTGCCTTCCTCGGCCGGGGGAAAACCCCCGCCCCGCAAGACGAGGCGTGACGAGCTGCTTACCGTCCCTTTATCAGGGCCTAGACTCCCGTGCGTACAGATCGTCGAACGGGCCTGTCGTCGAAGAGACTGAGGTCAGGGAGCGAGGGACGGGCGTGCGGGAACGGACCGTCGATGTCGCGGCGGAATTCGCGGCGGACTACTTCCAGTCGTACTCCGTCGTCGGGCTGCTCGCCGTCGTCGGCGTGCTGTTCGTCGCCGTGGCCTTCGGCGCGGGACACCTGCTGCGCCCGGTGGTCCCCACCCCGGAGAAGCTCCTGACGTACGAGTGCGGCGTCGACCCGGTGGGCGAGGGCTGGGCCCACACCCAGGTCCGCTACTACGTCTACGCCTTCCTCTACGTGATCTTCGCCGTCGACTCGATCTTCCTCTTCCCCTGGGCGACGGTCTTCGCGGCCCCCGGCTACGGCGCCGCCACGCTCGTGGAGATGTTCATCTTCCTCGGCTTCCTGGCCGTGGGCCTGCTGTACGCCTACAAGAAGGGCGTCCTGACATGGACGTGACGCCGAAAGTGAATGCGCCGGCACAGTCGAAGCAGCTGGAACAGCCGGAGCAGCCGGAGCAACTGGAACGGTCGGCGCAGCCGGCGCAGGTGCCCTCGGAACCCGTTCCGCTGCCGGAGCCGAAGCGCCTGGGCATCCTGGCCCGCCTGGCCCCGGAGCCGATGAAGGTGATCCTGAACTGGGGCCGCCGCTACTCGCTCTGGGTCTTCAACTTCGGCCTCGCGTGCTGCGCCATCGAGTTCATCGCCGCGTCGATGGCCCGCCACGACTTCATCCGCCTCGGCGTCATCCCCTTCGCGCCGGGCCCCCGCCAGGCCGACCTGATGGTCGTCTCCGGCACGGTCACGGACAAGATGGCCCCGGCCGTGAAGCGCCTCTACGAGCAGATGCCCGAGCCGAAGTACGTCATCTCCTTCGGCGCGTGCAGCAACTGCGGCGGCCCCTACTGGGACTCGTACTCGGTGACCAAGGGCGTCGACCAGATCATCCCGGTCGACGTCTACGTACCGGGCTGTCCGCCGCGCCCGGAGGCGCTTCTCCAGGGCATCCTCAAACTCCAGGAGAAGATCGCCCGGGAGTCCCTGCACGAGCGCTACGGCCCGACCGGGTCCCGCCCCTCGCCGGCGGCCCTGCAGAGCGACCTGGTGCGGCCACCGGCCGCCGAGTCCCCTGCGGCCCAGTCATCACCGACACCGCCCGCGTCACCGACACCGCCCTCGTCGCCTTCGTCGCCGCCATCGGGGGAGGGCCGATGACCACGATCGGCTGGCTCCCCGCCCCCGCCGACGAGCTCTTCGGTCCACAGGCCACGGCCGAGGAGTCCTACGACGTCCTGACGGTCGACGTCCCGCCGGCTTCCTGGACCGACGCCTTGCGCGTGGCCCGCGACCGCTTGAAGTGCACCTACTTCGACTGGCTGAGCGCGGTCGACGAACCGGGCACCGGCTTCCGCGTCTCGGCGCACGTGGTGGCCCTGTCCCCGGTGCGTCGCCTGCTGCTGCGCACGACGATCCCGCACGAGGCACCCACCCTCGCCAGCGCCGTCGACGTCTACGCCGGTGCGGCCTGGCACGAACGCGAGACCCACGAGATGTTCGGCGTCACCTTCGCGGGCCACCCCGCCCTGAATCACCTCCTCCTCCCGGAGACCTTCGAAGGCCACCCCCTGCGCAAGGACTTCGTCCTCGCAGCCCGCGTCGCCAAGGCCTGGCCCGGCGCAAAGGAGCCCGGCGAGTCCGAGCACGGCGGCCCCAAGCGCCGCCAGATGCTCCCTCCAGGCGTCCCCGACCCCAACGAATGGGGCCCCCTGAAGGGCCAACTCCCACCCGCCCCGGCCCGCCCGGCCCGAGCGGCGGCAGGACGCGCCGCAGGCGACCGCCCGGTCCGCCGCGCCCGCACGGCATCGGAAGGCTCAGCCAGCCAGCCGCCCTCCCCAACCACAGAGACCTCACCGACACCACCAACGTCTCCGGCCCCTGCGCCCCCATCGGCCCCTGCGCCCCCCTCGGCTTCTTCGACTCCCTCGGCTCCGGCGGCGCCCGCCGGACCCCGCCGTGCCCGAAGCGCGAGCGCGGGCTCGGCGTCACAACGGGCGGGAACGGGCGCCACGGAGCCCGGCGGCGGCGCCGCAGCGACCGAGCCCGCCACGCCGACGGAGCCGACGGCCCCCGAGCCGACCCCGCAACCCCCGGCAGGACCTCGTCGCGCGCGAAGTGCCTCCCAAGGCTCGGCCTCCCAGCGCCCCCAGTCCTCGACGACACCGCCCGACACCCCCGCCCGCCCCTCCACGGCCCCCCGCAGCTCAGACGCCCCGTGGCACCACGCCCGCCCGGCGTTCGACGAGCCACAGCAGACCCCCGAACCGGGCGAGCACCGGGAACCGAAGGGCGAGCAGAGGCCGAAGCCGGACCAGCCGCCAAAGCCGGACCAGGCGCCGGAGCCGGCCGGGGACCGGGAGCTGGAACCCGACCAGGCGCCGAAGCCGACCCGGGACCAGGACCGGGAGCCGGAACCGGACCAAAAGCCGAAGTCGTCCCGTGAGCCGGAGCCGAACCAGGCGTCGGGCCGTAAGCCCGAGCCGGACCAGAAGCCTGAGCCCGAGCCGGACCGGAAGCCCGAGCCGGATCAGAAGCCGGGGGCGGACCAGCCGACGGAGTCGGTCAGCTCTGAGCAGGTTGCTCGTGGGCAGGACACGCCCGGGCGGCCGGACCCCGTCGAGAAGCCCTCGCCCACCCGCGGCGCGCCGGACCGTACCGACGGCACGGAGCCCCCCGCCCCCGAGAACCCCACAGGAGGCTCGCAGTGAACGACGCTCTCGACGTCGCCCTGCGACTCCTGGTCGTCTTCGTCGTCTTCCTCACCTTCCCTCTGATCGTCGGTCAGACCGAGCACAAGGTGATGGCCCATATGCAGGGCCGCCTGGGACCGATGTACGCGGGCGGCTTCCACGGCTGGGCCCAACTGGTGGCGGACGGCGTCAAGTTCGTGCAGAAGGAGGACATCGTCCCCGCGGGCGCGGACCGCCGTATCTTCCAGCTCGCGCCGGCCGTGGCTCTCCTCCCGTACCTCCTGGTCCTCCTCGCCATCCCCATCGGCCCGGGCGAAGGCGCCGTCGGCCAGGTCGTGGACGCGGGCATCTTCTTCGTGCTCGCGGTGATGGGCGTCGGCGTGCTCGGCTCCCTCATGGCCGGCTGGGCCAGTGCCAACAAGTTCTCCCTCCTCGGCGGCCTGCGCACCGCCGCCCAGCTCCTCGCCTACGAACTCCCGATGCTGCTCACCGCCGCCTCGGTGGCGATGGCGGCCGGCACGGTCTCCCTGCCCGGCATCGTCGACGCCTTCGAGTGGTGGTGGCTGCCCTGGCAGATCGTCGGCGCGATCGTCTTCTTCGTCGCCGGTCTCGCCGAGCTACAGCGGCCCCCCTTCGACATGCCCGTCGCCGACTCGGAGATCATCTTCGGCGCCTACACCGAGTACACCGGCCTGCGCTTCGCCCTCTTCCTCCTCGCCGAGTACGCCGGAATCGTCGTCCTGTGCGGCCTGACCACCGTCCTCTTCCTGGGCGGCTGGCACGGCCCCTGGGGCGCCGACGGCCTCGGCTGGGTCTGGACCCTCCTCAAGGCGGCCGTCCTCGCCTTCGTCGTGATCTGGCTCCGCGTCACCTACCCCCGCCTGCGCGAGGACCAGCTTCAGAAGCTCTCCTGGACTCTCCTCGTCCCCCTCTCCCTCGCCCAGATCGCCCTCACCGGCATCGTCAAGGTGGTGATCCGGTAATGGCCCCCATCCCCGGCAGTGGCCTCGCCAAGGGCCTGGCCGTCACCCTCCGCACGATGACGCGGAAGACCGTCACCGAGCAGTACCCCGACGCCCAGCCCGAACTTCCACCCCGCACCCGGGGCGTCATCGGCCTGTTCGAGGAGAACTGCACGGTCTGCATGCTCTGCGCCCGTGAGTGCCCCGACTGGTGCATCTACATCGACTCCCACAAGGAGACGGTCCCGCCCGCCGCCCCGGGCGGTCGCGAGCGCAGCCGCAACGTCCTCGACCGCTTCGCCATCGACTTCTCCCTGTGCATGTACTGCGGTATCTGCATCGAGGTCTGTCCTTTCGACGCCCTGTTCTGGTCCCCGGAGTTCGAGTACGCCGAGACCGACATCCACGAGCTCACCCACGAGCGGGACAAGCTCCGCGAGTGGATGTGGACCGTCCCGGCCCCACCCGCCCTCGACCCCGCCGCCGAGGAGCCGAAGGAGATCGCGGCCGCCCGCAAGACGGCCGAGAAGCTGGCGGCAGCCCAGGCCGAGTCGTACCCAGCCCAGGCATCCGAGCCGAACGCACCCCAGGCACCCCAGGCTCACGAGGGAGGGGAATCGTGACCCTTGCTCAGGCCCACCACGGCTTCCTCTCCCCGACCGGCGTCGAGATCGCCTTCCTGCTCGTCGGGCTGGTCACCTTCGGAGCCGCCCTCGTCACGGTGACCACCAAGCAGCTGGTGCACGCCGCCCTGTGGCTCGTGGTCGCCCTCGGCGGGCTCGCCGTCGAATACCTCCTGCTCACCGCCGAGTTCATCGCCTGGGTGCAGGTCCTCATCTACGTCGGTTCCGTCGTCGTGCTCCTCCTCTTCGGTCTGATGCTCACCAAGGCCCCCATCGGCCGCTCCCCGGACGCGGACTCCGGCAACCGCTGGGCCGCTCTCACCGTGGCCGTCGCCGCGGCGGCCGCGCTGATCTGGGTGGTAGTCGACGCCTTCCGCGCCACCTGGATCGACCTGGACGGTCCTGCCGCCGGCTCCACCGAGGTCACCGGCGCGAGCCTCTTCCAGAACTGGGTTCTTCCCTTCGAGGCCCTCTCCGTCCTTCTCCTCGCGGCACTGGTCGGCGCGATCGTCCTGTCCCGCAGGGCGAAGGCGGAGTCGAGCTCTCCCCCTGTGAACTCCCGAGCCGCCACCAAGAGTTCCCGTTCCATCACGGAGAGTTCCCCCTCTGTTCCGGATGCCCGTGCGAACCCGGCCGAGCAGGAAGGCACCCGCTGATGCACCTCGCCTATCCCGCGGTCCTGTCCGCCCTCCTCTTCTGCACCGGCCTGTACGGCGTCCTCGCCCGCCGCAACGCGATCCTCGTCCTGATGTCCGTCGAGCTGATGCTCAACGCCGTCAACCTCAACCTGGTCGCCTTCGACGTCTGGCTCAGCAGGACCGCTGAGGAGACCCTGCACTCCGGTCAGGCCCTGACCCTGTTCACCATCGCCATCGCCGCCGCCGAGATCGGCATCGGCCTGGCGATCGTGCTCGCCGTCCACCGCAACCGAGGCACCGCGGACATCGACCGTCTCCGCGACACCGCCGAAGGCCACGAGAGCCATGCGGCCGACGGCCCCGACAGCGACACCCCCGCGACCGGAACGGCCGCCGAGAAGGCTGAGGCCACCGCGTGACCACGACCACCCTCGCCGTCCTCGTCCCCCTCCTCCCGTTCCTGGGCGCGGCCGCCGGACTGCTCCTCGGCCGCACCGCCCCCGGCTTCGTGCGCCCGCTCGCCGTCCTGCCGACCCTCGCCGCGCTCGTACTGGCCGCGATCGTCGCCGTACGCCAGGGCGGAGACGCCTCCGTCACCGCGGCCACGGAACTGACCCCCACCGGCTCGATCCCGATCGAACTGGCCCTCTACATCGACGGCTTCGCCGCCCTCGTCGCCGTCCTGGTCGGCCTCGTCGCCACCTGCGTGCAGATCTACTCGACCGGCTACCTGCGCGAGGACCCGCGCTACCCCTCGTACGCCGCGCTCGTCTCCCTCTTCACCTCCGCGATGTTCCTGGTCGTCTACTCCGGCGACCTGATCGTGCTGCTGGTCGGCTGGGAAGTCATGGGCATCTGCTCCTACTTCCTGGTCGGCCACTACTGGGAGACCCCGGAGGCCCGCGCCGCCTCCATCAAGGCCTTCCTCGTCACCAAACTCGGCGACGTCCCCTTCCTCATCGGCCTGTTCGCCCTCGCCACCGACGCCGGCTCCTTCCGGATCACGAAGGTCCTCGCCACCGTCGCGCACGGCGGACTCGACCACCCGACGGTCGTCGCCCTGCTGCTCCTCGCGGGCGTGGCCGGCAAGTCCGCGCAGTTCCCCCTGCACACCTGGCTCCCGGACGCGATGGCAGGCCCCACACCCGTCTCGGCGCTGATCCACGCCGCGACGATGGTCGCCGCCGGCGTCTACTTCGTCGCCCGTCTCCTCCCGGTCTTCGAGGCGTCCGCAGCCGCGATGGTGACCCTCGCCGCGATGGCGGCCGTCACCATGGTCGGCTCGGGTCTGGCCGCCCTCGCCCAGGACGACATCAAACGTGTCCTCGCCTACTCGACGATCGGCCAGCTCGGCTACATGACCGGCGCCCTCGCCGTCGGCGACCGCGGTGCCGCGGTCTTCCATCTCCTCTCGCACGGCGCGTTCAAGGCGCTGCTGTTCCTCGGGGCGGGCGTGATCATCCACGCCGCCGGCACCAACTCGCTGGCCGCCATGTCCCGCATGAGCCATCTGCGCGACCGCATCCCCGACGCCTACTGGACGATGACCGTGGCGCTTCTCGCGCTCGCCGCGATCCCGCCGTTCAGCGGCTTCTTCTCCAAGGAGTCGGTGCTGGGCGCCGCCGAGCACATCACCGCGGGCCACACCGAGCACGCGCCCGGTGCCGCGGGCTGGATCGTCCTGGTCGCCGGGCTGCTCACCGCCCTCCTCACGGCCGCCTACGCGACCCGCCTGTGGCTGCTGACCTTCCACGGCCGGGGCCTCGAGGCCCCCGACCACGGCCGCCAGCCCCTGACCATGACCGTGGTGCTGTGGGTCCTGGCCGTCCCGTCCCTCGCCCTCGGCGGCCTCGCCTACCGCAGCCTCCCCGACTGGTTCGACGGCAACGACCTCGCCCCGACCCTCACCACGTCCGTCCTCGGCACGGGTGTGGCCCTGGCCGGCGCACTCGTCATGTACGCCGCCTGGCGCCATCTCACCGGGATCGCCGCCCGCGTACCCCTGGGCGCGGTCGCCGCCCACCCCGAGGGCGACGCGGGACTCGTCGAGGCCGAGGCGATCGCGACGCACGCGCCGGCCTACGGAGACGTGGCCTCCGCCCCCGACCCGGCGGACCCCGGACGGCTCCTGCTCGGCCCGCTGTACCGCCACGCGGCCGTCGGCTTCCACCTCGACGCCGTGTACGGGGCGCTGTTCGTCCGCCCGGTCCAGGCCGGCGCGAGTCTCGTCCGGTTCCTCGACCGCGAGGTCGTCGACACCTACGTACGCGGCGCGGGCGCGCTGCCCCGCTGGCTGGGGGCCGCCGTACGGCGCGCCCAGACCGGCAACCTCCAGACCTATGTGAGCGCGCTGCTCGCCGGCACCGTCGTCCTGGCGGTCGCCGCCCTTCTCGTCGCTTCGGGAGCGTGAGCGGGCGTGATCGATATCAACGAGTCCGTGATGCAGGTCCTTCTGGCATTCGTCGTGGTCGGCCCGCTCCTCGGCGCCGTCGCCGCCCTTCTGCCGGCCCCGCCCGGACTGAAGGGGAAGTCACCCGAGCAGGCCGTGCTGCGCCACGGCATGACCGTGACCGGCGCGATCCTCATCGCCGCGATCGTCCTCGCGCTCGGCTTCGACCACGACCATCCGTCGAAGATGCAGGCCACCACGGACATCAGCTGGATCCCCGCACTCGACGTGCGCATCCACCTCGGCATCGACGGCATCTCCCTCCCCCTGCTGGTCCTGACCGCGCTGCTGACCTTCCTCTGCGCGGTGTACTCCTACTTCAAGCGGCAGCATCAGCCGCCGCAGACCGCGGACCCGTCCCCGAAGGCCTTCGTCGCGCTCGTGCTCGTCCTGGAGTCCGGCACCCTCGCGGCCTTCGCCGTCCTCGACCTGCTGCTGTTCTTCCTGGCCTTCGAGATGGTCCTCGTCCCGATGTACTTCCTCATCGCCCGCTGGGGCGGCGCGGGCCGGACCCAGGCCGCCTGGAAGTTCATCCTCTTCACGCTGCTCGGATCCGTGGTCATGCTGCTCGGCCTGCTCCTGATCGGAATCAAGGCGGGCACATTCGACATGGTGGCACTCGCCACTGACAACGGCCGGTCGCTGACCACATCCGTGCAGGTCATCGCCGTACTCGCGATCGGGATCGGGCTCGCCGTCAAGACCCCGATGTGGCCGCTGCACAGCTGGCTGCCCGACGCCCACACCGCCGCCCCGACCGTCGGCTCGGTCCTGCTGGCCGGAGTGCTGCTGAAGATGGGCACCTACGGATTCGTCCGGATCCTGCTGCCCGTCGCGCCGGACGGCTTCCGCGTCTTCGCGCCCTACCTCGCCGCCTTCGCCGTCGTCGGGATCATCTACGGATCCCTGGCCTGCCTGGCCCTCGCCAAGCGGGGCGCGAAGGGCGACCTCAAGCGCCTCATCGCCTACTCCTCCGTCGGCCACATGGGTTTCGTCCTGCTCGGCATCGCGACCATGACCCCGACGGGAGTGAACGGCGCCCTGTTCGCCAACATCGCCCACGGGCTCATCACCGGCCTCCTCTTCTTCCTGGTCGGAGCCCTGAAGGACCGCACCGGCACCACCGATCTGGACACCCTCGCCGAGCAGACCGGCGCCGCGCTGTACGGCAGGACCCCCCGCCTCGGCGGCCTCCTCGCCTTCGCCGCCGTCGCCTCGCTCGGGCTGCCGGGTCTGGCCGGCTTCTGGGGCGAGATGCTGGCCCTGTTCGGCGCCTTCGATCCCGCCGACGACCTCAGCCGCCCCGCCTTCCTCACCTTCATGGCGATCGCCGCGTTCGGCACCCTGCTGACGGCCGCGTACCTGCTCGCCGTGGTCCGCCGCGTCTGCATGGGCGCCGTACCGCAGGACGCCCCCCGCCTCGCCGACGTGCAGACCTACGAGTTCGCGGCCTGGACCCCGCTCGTCGTCCTCACCGTCGTCGCCGGTCTGTGGCCGAAGGCACTCCTCGGGCTGACCGACCCGGCCGTGCAGCAGCTCCTCGCAGGAGGCACCCGATGAGCGCCCTGGCCCAGCCCGTGTTCCAGCCCCTGGCCGAGTCGGTGGTCCAGTCCGTCGACTGGCTGGCCATCGCGCCGCCCACCCTCGCGGCGGTCGTCGCCCTCGTCGTCCTCGTCGCCGACCTCTTCGTCGGCGACGCCCGCAAGCCGCTCCTCGGCTGGCTGTCCGTCGCGGGACTCGCCGCCTCCACGGCCCTCCTCCTGCCCCTCCTGGACGGCGACCGTTCCACCTTCTGTCTGACCGGCGACCCACGCGTGTGCAGCTACACGGCGGACCGCTTCACCCTCGTGATCCAGTTCCTGGTGCTCGGGGGAGCGCTCCTGGCGGCCCTGCTCTCGGTCACCGCCCTGAAGGACGCGCGCGGACGGCTCCCCGAAGGCGAGTTCTGGTTCCTGCTGCTGTCCTCCGCCGCCGGTGCCGCCCTGCTGCCCGCCTCCCGCGACCTCGCCACCCTCGTCGTCGCCCTGGAGGTCGCCTCCCTGCCCGCCTTCGCCCTCGTCGGCATCCGGCACGGCGACCGCAGGTCCTCCGAGGCGGCCCTGAAGTTCTTCCTGTCGTCCGTCACGGCGACCACCGTCAGCCTCCTGGGCATCAGCTTCGTGTACGCGACGACCGGAACCCTCTACCTCACCCAGGTCGCCGACCGCATCCAGCACGTCGACGGCCGGCTGGACACCCTGGCCCAGACCGGCGTGGTCCTCACCCTCATCGGCTTCGCCTTCAAGACGGCCGCCGTCCCCTTCCACTTCTGGGTCCCCGACACCTACGTCGGCGCCCCCCTGCCCATCGCCGCCTACCTGTCGGTCGTCGGCAAGGCGGTCGGTTTCTCCGGCCTCATCCTCGTCACCGTCATCGGCTTCCCCTCGTACGCCGACGTCTGGGGCCCCGCGCTGGCCGCGCTGGCCGCTCTCACCATGACCGTCGGCAACGTCGGCGCCCTCCGCCAGCAAGCCACGCGCGCGTACAGCGCCGTACGCCTGCTCGCCTGGTCCTCCGTGGGCCAGGCCGGCTATCTCCTCGTACCGATCGCCGCCGCCGCGTACTCCGACGACGCCGAGCACGCCATCGGCTCCACCGTCGCCTACGCCCTCATGTACGCCGCCGTGAACCTGGGCGCCTTCGCGGTGGCCGCCCTGGTGGGCCGTACCAGCGCGACGAACCGGCTCACGGACTACCGGGGCCTCTACGCGAAGAACCCGGCGGCGGCCCTCCTCCTGGCCTTCTTCCTGCTCTGCCTCGCCGGAGTGCCGCCGGGCATCATCGGTCTCTTCGCGAAGGTCACCGTCTTCTCGGCAGCCGTCGACGCGGGCCTCGGCTGGCTCGCGGTCGTCATGGCCGTCAACGTGGTGATCGCGCTGTACTACTACCTCCAGTGGACGGCCCTGCTCTTCCGCGCCCCCGAGGGCGAGCCCGAGAAGCACCGCGTCCCCGCCCCGCTCACCGTCGCGATCACCCTCACTGCGGCCCTCGGCATCGTCCTCTCCGGAGCACCTCAGCTGGTCCTGCGCTTCACCGGCACCGGCCTTTTCTGAGCCCGCACGCGCGCGTGTCCCTCCGTCCTCACCCGGACGGCCCACACCCATGCCCGCAGGCACAAGGGAACTAGTGCCTCCCGCCTGGCGTTGACCAGTACGGGAAGGTGCACTGGATGTGACACCACGGCCACAGTGCCACCGGACAAGAGCAAGATCCGCAAGCAAAGGGTTCCCCTGCTGCACGACTTGGAGGGCGTACCGTGCACCGCCGGCACAACGGGCTCAGGACCGCAGTACTCCTCGGGGGACTGTCCGCACTCATCATCGTCATCGGCAGCTTCTTCGGCCGCATGGGGCTGGTCGTCGCCGTCCTGATCGCGCTCGGCACCAACGCGTACGCGTACTGGAACAGCGACAAACTGGCGCTACGCGCGATGCGCGCCCGCCCGGTGAGCGAGTTCGAGGCTCCCGCCCTGTACCGGATGGTCCGCGAGCTCTCCACCCAGGCCCGTCAGCCCATGCCCCGCCTGTACATCTCCCCGACCGAGGCGCCCAACGCCTTCGCCACCGGCCGCAACCCGCGCAACGCCGCCGTGTGCTGCACGGAAGGCATCCTGCGCCTTCTCGACGAGCGCGAACTCCGCGGCGTCATCGGCCATGAGCTCAGCCACGTCTACAACCGGGACATCCTCATCTCCTCGGTCGCCGGTGCGCTCGCCTCCGTGATCATGTTCCTGGTCAACTTCGCCTGGCTGATCCCGATCGGCCGCTCGGACGACGACGACGGTCCCGGCATCCTCGGCATGCTCCTGATCATGATTCTCGGCCCGCTCGCCGCCAGCGTCATCCAACTCGCCATCAGCCGCTCCCGGGAGTACGAGGCGGACGCCTCGGGCGCCCAGCTCACCGGTGACCCGCTGGCCCTCGCGAGCGCGCTGCGCAAACTGGAGACAGGCACCAAGCAGCTTCCGCTGCCCCCGGAGCCTCGCATCGAGACCGCGAGCCACATGATGATCGCGAATCCCTTCCGCCCGGGCCAGGGACTCTCCAAAATGTTCTCGACGCATCCGCCGATGGCGGACCGTATCGCCCGGCTCGAGAAAATGGCAGGTCGCCACCAGTGAAGACCATCCTGAACGTCATCTGGCTGATCCTGAGCGGATTCTGGCTGTTCCTCGCCTACCTGGCCGCGGGAGCCCTGCTCTGCATCACGATCATCGGCATTCCCTTCGGCATCGCCGCTTTCCGAATCGGCGTCTATGCCCTGTGGCCCTTCGGCTACACCACGATCGAGCGTCGTGACGCGGGCGCACCCTCCTGCCTCGGCAACGTGCTCTGGCTGGTCCTCGCCGGCTGGTGGCTGGCCATCGGGCACATCGTCACCGGCCTCCTTCTCTGCCTGACCATCATCGGCATTCCGTTCGGCATCGCGAACTTCAAGCTGATCCCGGTCTCGCTGTTCCCGCTGGGCCGCGAGATCGTGCCCACGGACCAGCCGTTCGCGGCGCGCTGAGGGCCGAGCCCGATCCGCTTGTCGCCCACAACCCGTCAGTGACCCGGCAGCGGACCGCTCGACGGCAACCCACTGCCCGTCGGTTGTCCACAGACGGGGAGTTGTCCACAGGCCGGCCCGGTTGTCAGTGGCGGCTTGCATCATGAACGCATGACCGAGAACGAGCAGTTGTGGGCAAGGGTGGCGGCCAAGGCGGCCGCCGTCCGCCCCTGGGGTTGGCCTTCGCTCCCCGACCCCGTGGACGCGGCCACCGTGGCCCGTGCCGAAGCCGCCCTCGGCTTCCGCCTGCCGTCACTGCTCGCCGACCTCTACCTGCGTATAGGCGACGGCGGATTCGGCCCGGAGTACGGCCTGCTGCCCCTGCTCGACAGCTCTCCGGCCGGTGAACCCGCCGCCGTCACCCAGTACCTCGCCTATCGCGCAAGCGGTCGCGAAGACCCCGACTGGCCCTGGCCCGAGGGCGTCCTGCCGGTATCCCACTGGGGCTGCGCGATGTACGCCTGCGTGGACTGTCGCTCCCCGCAGGCGACGGTCCTGCTCTTCGAACCGAACCCCGGCGACCCCGACCACGCCTGGTTCGTCGACGCCCCCAGCCTCACGGCCTGGCTGCACGCCTGGCTCGACGGCGCGGGCTGGTACGACACCCTGGACGACGACCTGGAACTGACCCCCTGGACCGAGTTCCGCAGACGGACGGCGGCGCCCGGGGCGACGACGCCGTAGCGGCCTGCCCGACACGCACCCGTCCGCCCGGGCACCGCCCGCTGGCGTCCGTAGCCGCCCTCGTACGGCTGCCGAGGGCCTGCCCAGCGCCTACCGCGTGCTCGCCCGGCGCCGCCGTACCCCGTAGGCGAGCGCGCCCGCCGCCAGCACCCCCGCCCCCACGAGCACCGAGGTCCTCGGAAGCGCGAACGCGAGGACCACGCAGCCCAGGAACCCCACCGCGGGCAGCACCCGCTTCGCCAGGGCCGGATCGAGGGTCCAGGCCGACGCGTTGGCCACCGCGTAGTACGTGAGCACACCGAAGGAGGAGAACCCGATCGCGCCCCGGACGTCCACCGTGGCGGCCAGGACCGCGACCACCGCGCCCACGGTGAGCTCGGCCCGGTGCGGTACCCGAAAGCGCGGATGCACGGCGGCCAGGGCGCCCGGCAGATGCCGGTCCCGGGCCATGGCCAGCGTCGTGCGGGAGACGCCCAGGACGAGGGCGAGGAGCGAGCCCAACGCCGCCACGGCCGCCCCGATCCGTACCACCGGCACCAGCGCGGGCACCCCCGCCGCCCGCACCGCGTCGGCCAGCGGGGCCGCCGCCCGTCCGAGATCGCCCGACCCCAGCACGGAAAGGACGGCGACCGCCACACACACGTACACGACCAGGGTGATCCCCAGGGCCAGGGGGATCGCATGGGGGATGGTGCGCGCCGGGTCACGCACCTCCTCACCGAGGGTCGCGATGCGTGCGTATCCGGCGAAGGCGAAGAACAGCAGGCCGGCGGCCGTCAGCACCCCGCCGAAGCCCCCGGAGACCCCGACGTTCAGCCGCCCCTCGTCGGACGCACCGGAGCCCAGGCACACGACCACCACGGAAGCGAGGACCGCCAGGACCACCGCCACGATCGCCCGCGTCAGCCAGGCCGACTTCTGGACGCCGCCGTAGTTCACCGCGGTCAGGGCCACCACGGCCGCGACCGCCACCGCGTGCGCCTCGCCCGGCCAGACGTACGCCCCGACCGTCAGAGCCATCGCCGCACAGGAGGCCGTCTTCCCGACCACGAACGACCAGCCCGCCAGATACCCCCAGAAGGCGCCGAGCCGCTCGCGCCCGTACACGTAGGTGCCGCCCGAGGCCGGATACAGGGCGGCGAGTCGCGCCGACGACATGGCGTTGCAGTAGGCGACCAGCGCGGCGAGCGCGAGTCCGAGCAGCAGCCCGGAGCCGGCGGCCTGCGCGGCGGGAGCGAGCGCCGCGAAGACACCGGCACCGATCATCGAGCCGAGCCCGATGACCACGGCGTCGCCGAGGCCGAGTGTCCGCCGCAGTTCGGCGCGCGATCCGGGCTGTGTCATGGGCCGCACCCTACTGATCGACGGAACCACCGCGTGCTGTCGTGACGTCGTCCCCATCGACACGACCGAACCCGCGTGCGACGCAGGACGCGGGGCGCGACGGAAACGAGCACAGCCCGTCCGGAGCGAGCGACATCACAGTGTCCGGACAGTGCGGGCACAGCACGGAAGGGCAGGTTCAGGACATGAGCATCATCAGCTGGATCATCCTCGGGTTGTTGGCCGGAGTCATCGCCAAGGTCCTGCTGCCGGGCCGCGACCCGGGCGGCTTCATCGGCACGACCCTCATCGGCGTCGCGGGCGCGTTCATCGGCGGCTGGATATCGGCCCGCTGGCTGGACCACCCCATCACCAAGGACTTCTACGACGGCGCGACCTGGGCCGCGGCGATCGGAGGTTCGCTGGTGCTGCTGATCGTCTATCGCCTGCTGTTCGGAAACTCGCGCGACTGAGCGCCTCTGCGGCGGGCGGCGGGACGAGAAGGGTGGGCATCCGACGGGTGCCCACCCTTGCTCGTGACCGTCCGGCCCGAATCCGGCCGTCCGGCCGCCTGGTCGTCTGTCCGGCCGCCCGGTGGGTCGTCCGGCCGACTACCGGTAGTTCACGAACTGAAGAGCGAAGTCGAAGTCCTGGCCCTTGAGCAGCGTGATGATGGTCTGGAGGTCGTCGCGGCTCTTGGAGCTGACACGCAGTTCCTCGCCCTGCACCTGGGCCTTCACACCCTTGGGGCCCTCGTCGCGGATGAGCTTCGCGACCTTCTTCGCGTTCTCCTGGGAGATGCCCTCCTTGATCTCCGCGAAGAGCTTGTACTCCTTGCCGGAGAGCTGGGGCTCGCCCGCCTCCAGGGCCTTGAGGGAGATCCCGCGCTTGATCAGCTTGGACTGGAAGACGTCGAGGACGGCGTTCACCCGGTCCTCGGAGTTCGCCTCCATCAGGATCTTGTCACCGGACCACGAGATCGAGGCGCCGACGCCCTTGAAGTCGTAGCGCTGCGAGATCTCCTTGGCGGCCTGGTTGAGGGCGTTGTCGACCTCCTGCCGCTCGACCTTCGAGACGATGTCGAAACTGGAGTCGGCCATGTCCTGTGGCTCCTTGTATCGGGGTGCGTGTCAGGTGCGTATCGGCGTGCGTGGGGGCGACCGCCGAGCCCGGCGTGATCCCGGGCCGCATCCGCACAAGCCTAGTCACCCCGCTCGCTCCGGGCGGCGAGGAATCAGGTGGCGAAGCACCCCTGGGCATCGGGTATCGTTTACGTCGTTGCCAGGGAGCACCGCCGAAAAGCGGTTCGAACAGGCAGCGAACCCGGCGGTGTGCCCGAGCGGCCAAAGGGAGCAGACTGTAAATCTGCCGGCTCAGCCTACCCAGGTTCGAACCCTGGCGCCGCCACGCTGAGAGAAGGAACCCCTCCGAACTGCGGAAACGCAGAGCGGAGGGGTTTTTTCGTATGCGGGGAGAAGCGTGGACGGCGGTGCGCCTCACGTTCCTTCGGCGGAGCCCTCCGGGGGTTCGGCAGTTCCCGGCGAGGGGCTCTTCGCCGCTCTTTTCACCTCTGCCTCGATGTCGTTGCGTGGTCTGTTCTCGTCCTTGGCGTGTTCGGTCACCGCGGCCTGTACGTCGCGGGCGAGGTCGCGCCAGGCGCGCCAGGCGGTTTCGTAGGTGTCGGTCTGGATCTCCGGCCAGGGGGTGGCCGTGGGTGCGCCGTACGTGTCCCGCAGCGCTTCGACCCTCGCGTGTGCCTCGTCGGCCGCGCGTTGCTTCTCCACGAGTTCCTCGAAGGTATGTGCCACGTGTACGGATGCTAGGGAGGTGATCGCACTTCCGCGCGGCGAGCGGCGCGCGTCCCGCCGTGGGGTACCCGCGTGGCCCACTGGGGCAGACTGACCACATGTCCAGCGCGTCCAGCCGTCGTAGAACCTGCCCCGTATGCCGTCGCGAGATCGCCGTCGTCGCCGGACGGTTCGCCCGGCACGACCCGTCGGCGGCGCGCGGAACCGGGGAGCTCGTCTCCTGCCCCGGCTCGCGCAGCGCGGCACAACTGGGCGCGGCCCAGCCGTCGTTGGACGGGTATGTGGTTCCGGAGTTCCCTGGGCAGTTGCCCCTCTTCTAGCGGGCGGGCTTCCTCAGTTCCCCGCCACCGCCTTGACCGCCACCGGTACCGGCGCCGAGCCGCCGACGAGCTCCAGGGTGAGGCCGGACGTCGCCGGGGTGTCCAGCAGTTCGGCCAGCACGGCGGCCACGTCGTCGCGCGGGACGGGACCGCGGCCCGTGCGGGCCTCCAGGCGGACCAGACCGGTGCCGGCGTCGTCCGTCAGCGCGCCGGGACGCAGGATCGTCCAGTCGAGGGAGTCCAGGCCCTGCACATGCGCGTCCGCCGCGCCCTTGGCGCGCAGATAGACGTCGAAGACCTCGTCGCCCCGGTGGCCCGGGTCCGCGCCCATGGACGACACGACCACGAAGCGCCGTACGCCCGCCCGGACCGCCGCGTCCGCGAACAGGACGGCCGCGCCCTTGTCCACGCTGTCCTTGCGGCCCACCTCGCTGCCCGGACCGGCACCCGCAGCGAAGACCGCCGCGTCGGCGCCCCGCAGCCGCTCCGCGACCTCCTCGACGGACGCCGACTCCAGGTCCAGGACGACCGGTTCGGCGCCGGCCGCCCGCAGGTCGTCGCCCTGTTCCGCCTTGCGGATGATCCCCGCGACCTCGTCCCCGCGCGCGGCGAGCAGACGCTCCAGCCGCAGCGCGATCTGACCATGACCACCAGCGATGACAATGCGCATGCTTCCGACCGTACGCCCGGACAACCGCATCCGCCGCATGACTTCACCCGGGACCCGGCACGGCCCGGCCCAACTCCCCGCCCCGTCCCCGCTGTCCTACGACGGTCCCCCTCGCCCCTGCCTCGGCAGGCCCCACTCCGGGGCGGCCGTCGAGCCGCGGTACTCGCGGACCGCGCTCGTGCGGGCCACCACGCGGCCCTGGTGGATCACGATCCTGCTGTACGCCAGGGACAGGGCGCCCGCCAGCCGGTCGCCGCGGACGGCCAGGAGGTCGGCCGGGAAGCCCGCCTCCACCCGGACCTCGGGGAGGCCCAGCGCGGCCCGGGCTGACGTGCTCACGGCGTCGTAGGCGTCCTCGGCGCGCAGACCGTGGCGGGAGGCGAGCAGGTAGGCCGCCTCCAGGGGGTCGCCGCGGCCGACCGGGTTGGAGACGTCCCGCAACGCCCCGCTGCCCGCCGCGACCCGCACTCCGGCGGCGCGCAACAGCCGTACGGGCGCCGCGTCCCGGTGGTCGACGGTGCCGCAGCCGCCCTGGGGGAGGCAGACCACCGTCACGCCGGCGGCGGCGAGTTGGTCGGCGGTGCGGGTGGCCGCCTCGGCGGGGAGGTCGTCGAGGCCGCCGCAGGGACCCAGGGTGACGCCGGGGCGCAGGCCGCCGGCCATCGCGGCGAGGCGGGCGAGGCGGGCCGGGTCGGCGGCGTCGGTGTGCAGGTCGACGGGGCAGCCGTGCTCGGAGGCGACCTCCAGGACGGTCTCCACGTAGCCCGTCGGGTCCGGGTCCAGGTCCGGGCAGCCGCCCACCACCGAGGCGCCCATCTTGACCGCGTCCCGCAGCATCGCGAGCCCGTCCGCCCCGGCCGCCCCGGTCAGCACCCGGGGCATCGCCACCGTCGTCAGTTCGGCCAGCCCGCGCAGCGAACGCCGGGCCTGCAGCACGGCGGCCAGCGCGCCGAGGCCCTGGACGTCGCCCACGTGCACATGTGCGCGCAGTGCCGTCGCGCCGTGGCCCAGTTGCAGCAGCGCGGCCTCCGTGGCACGGCGTTGGACGTCCTCGGGGGCGTACGAGACCGGGCCGTCGACGTCGGCCGTGAGCGCGGTGTCGGCGTGCGCGTGCGGTTCGGCGGGGGCGGGGAGCAGGAGGTAGCCGCCGAGGTCCACGCGCGTTCCGCCGCGGGCGGGGCCGGTCGTCAGGCTGCCCGCCGTGCCGACCGCCTCGATGCGCCCGCGGCCCAGCCGTACGTCCACGGTCCGGCCGTCCGTCAGGCGCGCCCCGCACAGCAGGAGGGCGGCCGGGTCCGGCGAACCTCCCGGGACGCCGGACGAGGACGACGGCCAAGGGGGCGGCTGCGGCTGGCTGTCGGGCATCGCGCTCCATGGGCTCGGCTCGGGACTGCGCGGGGACGCGGGTGACACGCGGTCGCGGGGACGCAAGATCACGCAGAGTGAGTCGAGCCTAGGACGGCGTTTCGGCGCGAGCGGGGAGGAGCGTAATAGTCGTACCGGTGTGGTCCGGCGTTCGGGAGGGGCTCGGGAGGCCGCCGGGACCTTGGGGAATCAGGGCTCGGGCGGTCCCGGAGGCCCCGCGAAACGGATTTGGGTGAACGGCTGCGGACCGTGTAATGTCTTCATCGCTCGCCCCAATAGCTCAGTCGGTAGAGCGTCTCCATGGTAAGGAGAAGGTCTACGGTTCGATTCCGTATTGGGGCTCTGGTGGGTGAGGTTCCCGTCGCAAGGCGGGACCTGATCCCATCAAAGCGGTGTAGCTCAGTCGGTAGAGCAAGCGGCTCATAATCGCTGTGTCACCGGTTCAAGTCCGGTCACCGCTACTGACGGTAGCCGATTGCGGGGTCGGTCCTTCGATCGGCTACTCTTCTATGCGTAATATTGTCCCATCCGTTCGTCAAGGAGCACTCCTGTGGCTGCCACCGACGTCCGCCCGAAGATCACGCTGGCCTGCGTGGAGTGCAAGGAGCGGAACTACATCACCAAGAAGAACCGGCGTAACAACCCGGACCGACTGGAGATGAAGAAGCACTGCCCGCGTTGCAAGGCGCACACCGCGCACCGCGAAACGCGATAAATCAGGCTCGTATGCGAGGCCGTCCCCGAGTGATCGGGGGCGGCCTCGTGTCGTTGAACGACCTGTACCGATCAGTAGAGCAACGCTGAGCAGTAGAGCGACAAGCAGCAGAGCAACCAGGAGGTGCCGAGGCCATGGCGCTCGACCAGTCCTTCGTCGGGCGGACCTACCCGCCCACCGATCCCTATGAGGTCGGTCGGGAGAAGATCCGCGAGTTCGCCGAGGCCGTGGGCGACGCCAACCCGGCGTACACCGACCCGGACGCCGCCAAGGCGCTCGGGTACGCCGATGTGATCGCGCCGCCGACCTTCGTGTTCTCGATCACCTTCAAGGCGGCGGGTCAGGTCGTCCAGGACCCCCAGCTGGGCCTCGACTACAGCCGGGTGGTGCACGGCGACCAGAAGTTCGCCTACCGGCGCCCGGTGACCGCCGGTGACCGGCTCACGGTCGTCTCGACCATCGAAGCGGTCAAGTCCATGGCCGGCAACGACATCCTGGACATCCGCGGCGAGGTCCACGACGAGAGCGGCGAGCACGTCGTGACCGCCTGGACCAAGCTCGTCGCCCGCGCGGCGGAGCCGGCGGAATCCGTGGACGCCACGGACGGGAAGGCGTGAGGAACCGATGACGGCGAAGATCGCTTACGACGATGTCGAGGTCGGCACCGAACTGCCGGCCCGGTCCTTTCCCGTGAACCGCGCCACGCTGGTGCAGTACGCGGGTGCCTCCGGGGACTTCAACCCCATCCACTGGAACGAGAAGTTCGCCAAGGAGGTGGGCCTGCCGGACGTCATCGCGCACGGCATGTTCACCATGGCCGAGGCGATCCGCGTCGTCACCGACTGGACCGGCGACCCGGGCGCGGTCGTCGACTACGGCGTCCGCTTCACCAAGCCCGTCGTCGTGCCGAACGACGACAACGGTGCCGTGATCGAGGTCACCGGCAAGGTGGGCGCCAAGCTCGACGACAACACCGTGCGGGTCGACCTGACCGTGACCAGCGGTGGGCTGAAGGTGCTCGGGATGTCCCGGGCGGTCGTACGGCTGGCCTGATCGCGAGGCGGCAGACGACGTAAGGGGCGTCCTCCATGAGGGGGCGCCCCTTACGCGTCGGCGGGTCTTGACGTAGTTAGTGATTGAGTACTAACTTAGCCGCATGGTCAGGATGAGTGCAGACGAGAGGCGTGAGAGCGTCATCCGCGCGGCGACGGCCGAGTTCGCGCGGGGCGGCTATCACGGCACGTCCACCGAGGCGATCGCCAAGCGCGTGGGTGTCTCGCAGCCGTATCTCTTCCGGCTCTTCCCGGGCAAGAAGGCGATCTTCCTCGCGGCGACGGAGCGTTGCATCGAGGACACCATCCAGACGTTCGCGGAGGCCGCCGAGGGGCTGGAGGGCGAAGAGGTCCTGCATGCCATGGCCAACGCGTACACCAGGCTCATCGCGGAGCGGCCCGAACGGCTGATGATGCAGATGCAGATGTACGTCGCGGTGGCCGCCGCCGAGGCGGAGGGTGACCACGGGTTCGGCGAGGCCGTGCGCGCCGGATGGATGCGGCTCTGGGACACCGTCCATCTGCCCCTCGGCGCCGACGTGAACGAGACGACGACCTTCATGGCGTACGGCATGCTCGTCAACTGCCTGGTGGCCATGGGGTTCTCACCCGAACACCGGGTCTGGGAAGGGTTGTATCCGTCGGCTCGGATCAAGGGCCGGCTGGAGAAGTAGTGCCGACGAGGCGGTTCGACGTGGCCTCTGACGGATGCCTTTGGTGGGCGCCTTTTCATGGGCGTCAAAGTTAGTCATCAATTACTAATCGAAGTTGGACCACCCGCTGGGGGAGCGATGTCACAGCAGACAGCACGTCGCGGGGGAGCCGTCTGGGCCCTCGTCATCACCAGCGTCGCCGGATTCATGGCGGCACTCGACAACCTCGTCGTCACCACCGCCCTGCCGTCGATCCGCGAGGATCTCGGCGGCGGGCTGGGCGACCTCGAATGGACCGTGAGCGCCTACACGCTCACCTTCGCCGTGCTGCTGATGTTCGGCGCGGCGCTCGGCGACCGGTTCGGCCGTCGGCGGATGTTCATCGCCGGGCTCACCGTCTTCACCGCCGCCTCCGCCGCCGCGGCCATGGCGCCCGGCATCGGCTCCCTCATCGCCGCCCGCGCGGTCCAGGGCGTCGGCGCCGCCGTCATGATGCCGCTGACGCTCACCCTGCTCACGGCCGCCGTGCCCGCCGCGAAGCGCGGGATGGCCTACGGCATCTGGGGCGCCGTCAACGGACTCGCGGTCGCCTCCGGACCGCTCATCGGCGGCAGCCTCACCGAACACGTCTCCTGGCACTGGATCTTCTGGCTGAACGTTCCGCTGGGCCTCGCCCTGCTGCCGCTCGCCCGGCTGCGCCTCGCCGAGTCCTACGGCACCGGTGCCCCGCTCGACTTCCCCGGCACCCTGCTCGCCAGCGGCGGCCTCTTCGGGATCGTCTACGGCCTGGTGCGCGGGCCGGCCGACGGCTGGAGCAGCCCGCTCGTGCTGACCGGTCTGTTCGCCGGTGCCGTCCTGCTCGTCGGGTTCGTCCTGCACGGGCTGCGGGCCAAGAACCCCATGCTGCCGATGCGCCTCTTCCGGTCCCGCGCCTTCGCGGGGATCAACGCCGCGAGCCTGCTGATGTTCCTCGGGATGTTCGGCTCGATCTTCCTGCTCAGCCAGTACATGCAGGGCGTCCTCGGCTACTCGCCCACCGAGGCGGGCCTCAGGATGCTGCCCTGGACCGGTATGCCGATGCTCGTCGCCCCGATCGCTGGCATCCTCTCCGACCGAGTCGGAGGCCGGCCGGTCGTCGCCACCGGGCTCTTCCTCCAGGCCGCCGGTCTCGGCTGGATGGCCGCCGTGGCGACCGTCGACGCCTCCTACGCCGTCCAGCTGCCCGGCCTGATCATCAGCGGCATCGGCATGGCGCTGTTCTTCGCCCCGGCCTCCAACCTGGTGATGTCCAGCGTCCGGCCGCAGGAACAGGGGATCGCCTCCGGCGCCAACAACGCGCTGCGGGAGGTCGGCGGGGCCCTCGGTATCGCGATCATGGCGTCGATCTTCTCGGCGCAGGGCGGCTACGAGTCCGGCCCGGCCTTCGTCGACGGACTGCGGCCCGCGCTGGTCACGGGCTCGGCCGTGGTGGCACTCGCCGGGATCGCCGCCCTGCTGATACCGGGCCGGCGGCGCGCGGACCTCGCGACGACGGACTCCGGGGCGGAGCCCGAGGCGGACGCCGCGGCGGCGCCCGTGCTGGAGCCCGCCGCCCGCTGAGACGCACGGCACAGGAAGTGCCCCTACACACCCGGCACGCGCGCGTACGGTCCCGTCCACCTCGGCGGGGCCGTACGCGCGCGTGCCGTCGCGACGGGCGGGTGGAGCGGGCGGTCGGAGCCGGGGGAGGGCGGGGCTGTCGGTGGTGTCTCGTAGTCTTGGGCGCGTGCAGGAACTCCGCGATGCCCCGCTCGCCCCGCTGACCACCTTCCGGCTGGGCGGTCCCGCCACCAGGCTGGTGACCGCGACGACCGACGCCGAGGTGGTCGCCGCCGTGCGCGAGGCCGACGCCGACGGCACGCCGCTGCTGATCGTCGGCGGTGGCTCGAACCTCGTCATCGGCGACAAGGGCTTCGAGGGCACCGCCCTGCGGATCGCCACGCGCGGCCGCGAGCTCGTCGGGACACGACTGGAGCTGGCCGCCGGCGAGATCTGGACCGACGCCGTCGCCCACACCGTGGAGGCCGGGCTGGCCGGCGTCGAGTGCCTGGCCGGCATCCCCGGCTCGGCGGGCGCGACCCCGATCCAGAACGTGGGGGCGTACGGCCAGGAGGTCTCCACGACGATCACCGAGGTGATCGCCTACGACCGCCGGGCGGGCGAGACGGTCGCGCTCACCAACGAGGAGTGCGCCTTCTCCTACCGGCACAGCCGCTTCAAGGCCGACCCCGAGCGGTATGTCGTCCTGCGCGTCCGCTTCGAACTGGAGGACGCGGACGGGCTGTCGGCGCCCCTGAAGTACGCCGAGACGGCACGCGCGCTGGGCGTCGGGCCCGGAGACCGGGTCCCGCTCGCGGAGGCCCGCGAGACCGTGCTGAAGCTGCGCGCCGGGAAGGGCATGGTCCTCGACCCCGAGGACCACGACACCTGGTCGGCCGGCTCCTTCTTCACCAACCCGATCCTCACCGACGCCGACTTCGCCGTGTTCCACGCGCGCGTGCGGGAGCGCCTGGGCGACGGCGCGGAGCCGCCCGCCTATCCGGCGGGGGAGGGGCACACCAAGACCTCTGCCGCATGGCTGATCGACAAGGCGGGCTTCACCAAGGGGTACGGCAGCGGGCCCGCCCGTATCTCCACCAAGCACACCCTCGCCCTCACCAACCGCGGCGCGGCCACCACGGAGGACCTGCTGGCGCTGGCCCGCGAGGTCGTGGCCGGGGTGCGCGAGGCCTTCGGGGTCACGCTGGTCAACGAGCCCGTGATGGTGGGCGCCGGGCTCTAGGCCCCGGCCGGGCCTACGGCTCGTACGCCAGCCAGTCGTCCACGCCTGCCAGCAGCTTCGCCCTGACGTCCTCCGGGGCCGCCGACCCCCGTACCGACTGCCGGGCCAGTTCCGCCAACTCCTCGTCGGTGAAGGCGTGGTGGCGGCGGGCGATCTCGTACTGGGCCGCCAGGCGCGAGCCGAACAGCAGCGGGTCGTCGGCGCCCAGGGCCATCGGCACCCCGGCCTCGAAGAGCGTCCGCAGCGGCACGTCCTCCGGCTTCTCGTACACCCCCAGCGCCACGTTCGACGCCGGGCACACCTCGCAGGTCACCCCCCGGTCGGCGAGCCTCTTCAGCAGCCGCGGATCCTCGGCCGCCCGCACTCCGTGCCCCAGCCGGTTCGCGTCCAGGTCGTCCAGACAGTCACGGACGGACGAGGGGCCGGTCAACTCGCCGCCGTGCGGGGCGGACAGCAGCCCGCCCTCCCGCGCGATCGCGAAGGCCCGGTCGAAGTCCCTCGCCATGCCCCGGCGTTCGTCGTTGGACAGCCCGAAACCGACCACTCCCCGGTCCGCGTACCGCACGGCCAGCCGGGCCAGCGTGCGGGCGTCCAGCGGGTGCTTCATCCGGTTCGCCGCGACCAGTACCCGGATACCGAGCCCGGTGTCGCGCGAGGCCGTCTCCACCGCGTCCAGGATGATCTCCAGCGCCGGGATGAGCCCGCCCAGCCGGGGCGCGTAGGACGTCGGGTCCACCTGGATCTCCAGCCAGCCCGAGCCGTCCTTCACATCCTCCTCGGCGGCCTCCCGCACCAGCCGCTGGATGTCCTCCGGCTGCCGTAGGCACGACCGCGCCGCGTCGTACAGGCGCTGGAAGCGGAACCAGCCCCGTTCGTCCGTGGCCCGCAGCTTCGGCGGCTCCCCGCTGGTCAGCGCCTCGGTCAGCGCCTCCGGCAGGCGCACGCCGTACTTGTCGGCCAGTTCCAGCACGGTGGTGGCCCGCATCGACCCGGTGAAGTGCAGGTGCAGATGGGCTTTCGGCAGCTCAGAGACATCACGTACACGCTCCATTCCAGGATCCTGCCGTACCTTCCGGTCGTCCCGGTAGCGCTTTCCCCGATAGTGGTCTTGCTCGCACTCAGACACGAGGAAAGTGCGGGCCCGAAGAGAGCGCGGTCAGGAAGACACGCGGACACGCGGACACGAAGAAACGGGCCGCCTCCCCTGAGGGAGACGGCCCGCACGCGCGCGTGAGGACGAGGACGTCAGTCCCTGGCCTCCGCCAGCAGCTTCTGGATACGGCTCACGCCCTCGACGAGGTCCTCGTCGCCCAGCGCGTACGACAGCCGCAGATAGCCCGGCGTGCCGAAGGCCTCGCCCGGCACCACCGCGACCTCCGCCTCCTCCAGGATGAGCGCGGCCAGCTCGACCGAGTCCTGCGGACGCTTGCCGCGGATCTCCTTGCCGAGCAGCGCCTTCACGGACGGGTACGCGTAGAACGCGCCCTCGGGCTCCGGGCAGAGGACGCCGTCGATCTCGTTCAGCATCCGCACGATCGTCTTGCGACGGCGGTCGAAGGCCTCGCGCATCGTCTCGACGGCCGACAGGTCGCCGGAGACCGCGGCCAGCGCGGCGATCTGCGCCACGTTGGAGACGTTCGAGGTGGCGTGCGACTGGAGGTTCGTGGCGGCCTTGACGACGTCCTTCGGGCCGATGATCCAGCCCACCCGCCAGCCGGTCATCGCGTACGTCTTCGCGACGCCGTTGACCACGATGCACTTGTCGCGCAGCTCGGGGAGGATCCCCGGCAGCGAGGTGAACTTCGCGTCGCCGTAGACGAGGTGCTCGTAGATCTCGTCCGTCATCACCCACAGGCCGTGCTCGACGGCCCAGCGGCCGATCGCCTCGGCGTCCTCGGCGTTGTAGACCGCGCCGGTCGGGTTGGACGGGGAGACGAAGAGCACGACCTTCGTGTTCTCCGTGCGGGCCGCCTCCAGCTGCTCGACCGAGACCCGGTAACCGGTCGTCTCGTCGGCCACGACCTCCACCGGGACACCGCCGGCCAGCCGGATGGACTCGGGGTAGGTCGTCCAGTACGGAGCCGGGACGATGACCTCGTCGCCCGGGTCGAGGATCGCGGCGAAGGCGTTGTAGATCGCCTGCTTGCCGCCGTTGGTGACCAGGATCTGCGAGGCGTCCACCTCGTAGCCCGAGTCACGCAGCGTCTTCGCGGCGATGGCGGCCTTCAGCTCGGGGAGACCACCGGCCGGCGTGTAGCGGTGGTACTTCGGGTTCTTACAGGCCTCGACGGCCGCCTCGACGACATAGTCCGGGGTCGGGAAGTCGGGTTCGCCCGCGCCGAAGCCGATCACCGGACGTCCGGCGGCCTTCAGGGCCTTGGCCTTGGCGTCCACGGCAAGGGTGGCGGACTCGGAGATCGCGCCGACGCGGGCGGAGACCCGGCGCTCGGTGGGAGAGGTTGCAGCGCTCATGGCACCCATGGTTTCAGACCGGAAACCGGCCCGGCACACGGGTTTCACGGACTGGTCAGCCGACTGAACATCAGAGTGATTCCGATCAAGGCCGCTTTCCGTTCGACGAGGCGCTCAAGACCACGTACACTCACACGTCGTTGGCCTTCAACAGCCGCGCCCCAACAGGTGCACACCGAGCACTCGGTCGGATGCGGTACGTTGGGGAACACACAAAGGGTCGTAGCTCAATTGGTAGAGCACTGGTCTCCAAAACCAGCGGTTGGGGGTTCAAGTCCCTCCGGCCCTGCTACACACTCCTTCACCAGGATGTGTGCGCAGCGCATGTACGTACAGCAATGCATCGCCGTGCGGCTCAGACCGGGCGCGGCACGGCCACGACCCGGGAACAGGTGAGGACGAATGGCGGATGCCGTGGGCTCCATCGACACGCCTGATGCCCAGGACGAGTTGCCTGAGGCGCAGAAGAAGACCCGCAAGGGCGGCAAGCGCGCCAAGAAGGGCCCGCTGAAGCGTCTCGCGCTCTTCTATCGCCAGATCGTCGCCGAACTTCGCAAGGTCGTATGGCCCACGCGGAGTCAGCTGACGACGTACACGACCGTGGTGATCGTCTTCGTGGTCATCATGATCGGCCTGGTGACCGTGATTGACTATGGACTCAGCCACGCCGCCAAATACGTTTTTGGCTGAGCCTAGAGCGAAGGGCGCCGAGGTATCCGGCGCCCCTTTCGCATGTTCCACCCCTATGTATCCAGGAAGAAGCAGCCACCGTGTCTGACCAGAACCTGAACGACGCCATCGAGCCGGACGAGTCCGTGGACGACGAGCTCGAAATCGTCGAGGGCGCGGACGAGGTGGACGAGTTCGAGGCTGCCGAGGCCGAAGCGGGCGAACCCGCGGAGGAAGCCGCACTCCACGTCGAGGACGAGGAAGCCGACGAGGACGTCGAGGCCGAGGACACCGAGGCCGAGGACGTCGTCGACGAGGCCGAGGAAGAAGCGCCGGCCGAGCCCGTCGACCCCGTTGTCGCCCTGCGCGAGGAGCTGCGCACCCTCCCCGGCGAGTGGTACGTCATCCACACGTACGCCGGCTACGAGAACCGCGTGAAGACCAACCTGGAGCAGCGCGCCGTCTCGCTGAACGTCGAGGACTACATCTTCGCGGCCGAGGTGCCGCAGGAAGAGGTCGTCCAGATCAAGAACGGCGACCGCAAGACCATCCGTCAGAACAAGCTGCCCGGCTACGTGCTGGTGCGCATGGACCTGACGAACGAGTCCTGGGGCGTCGTCCGCAACACTCCCGGCGTCACCGGCTTCGTGGGCAACGCGTACGACCCGTACCCGCTGACCCTGGACGAGATCGTCAAGATGCTCGCTCCGGAGGCCGAGGAGAAGGCCGCGCGCGAGGCCGCCGAGGCCGAGGGCAAGCCGGCTCCGGCCCGCAAGGTCGAGGTCCAGGTGCTGGACTTCGAGGTGGGCGACTCGGTCACCGTCACCGACGGCCCGTTCGCCACGCTCCAGGCCACGATCAACGAGATCAACGCCGACTCGAAGAAGGTCAAGGGCCTTGTCGAGATCTTCGGCCGCGAGACCCCGGTCGAGCTGAGCTTCGACCAGATCCAGAAGAACTAGCCTCCTCTGGAGCACAAGCCTCCGATCAGGTCAGACCATGCTCTCGCTGAGGGTGCCTCCCGCTTGCGGGGGACGGTCTGACCTGCTCGGTTTTTGGCCGCGCATGGATACCCGTTATCGTTGTGCGGTATGCCTCCATCCGGATCATCCGGACCGGACGGCTGAAAACTCTCACTAGGACCCGGAGAGAGCAATGCCTCCCAAGAAGAAGAAGGTCACGGGGCTCATCAAGCTCCAGATCAACGCTGGTGCGGCCAACCCGGCCCCGCCGGTCGGCCCCGCGCTCGGCCAGCACGGCGTCAACATCATGGAGTTCTGCAAGGCCTACAACGCCGCGACCGAGTCGCAGCGTGGCTGGGTGATCCCGGTGGAGATCACGGTCTACGAAGACCGCTCCTTCACCTTCATCACCAAGACGCCGCCGGCCGCGAAGATGATCCTCAAGGCCGCTGGTGTCGAGAAGGGCTCGGGCGAGCCGCACAAGACCAAGGTCGCCAAGATCACCGAGGCGCAGGTCCGTGAGATCGCCACGACCAAGCTTCCCGACCTGAACGCCAACGACCTGGACGCCGCGTCGAAGATCATCGCCGGCACCGCCCGCTCCATGGGCATCACGGTCGAGGGCTGATCACCAGCCCCGTAGCACCTTCGTAGCACCGTGGCAGGGCCTGCTCGGCCCGTACCACGACTCCTCAGAAAACATCAGGAGCAGTAGTGAGCAAGCGCAGCAAGTCCCTCCGCGCTGCGGACGCCAAGGTCGACCGGGAGAAGCTCTACGCCCCGCTCGAGGCCGTCCGTCTCGCCAAGGAGACCTCCACGAGCAAGTACGACGGCACCGTCGAGGTCGCCTTCCGCCTGGGTGTCGACCCGCGCAAGGCCGACCAGATGGTCCGTGGCACCGTGAACCTGCCGCACGGCACCGGCAAGACCGCCCGGGTCCTGGTCTTCGCGACCGGTGACCGTGCTGCGGCCGCGGAGGCCGCGGGCGCCGACATCGTCGGCTCCGACGAACTGATCGACGAGGTCGCGAAGGGCCGTCTGGACTTCGACGCCGTCGTCGCCACCCCGGACCTCATGGGCAAGGTCGGCCGCCTCGGCCGCGTGCTCGGTCCGCGTGGTCTGATGCCGAACCCGAAGACCGGCACGGTCACCCCCGACGTGGCCAAGGCCGTCACGGAGATCAAGGGCGGAAAGATCGAGTTCCGCGTCGACAAGCACTCGAACCTGCACTTCATCATCGGCAAGGTGTCCTTCGACGACACCAAGCTGGTGGAGAACTACGGTGCGGCTCTGGAGGAGATCCTCCGTCTGAAGCCGTCCGCCGCCAAGGGTCGTTACATCAAGAAGGCCGCGATCAGCTCCACGATCGGCCCCGGCATCCTGGTGGACCCGAACCGCACCCGCAACCTTCTCGTCGAGGAGGACCCGGCCGCGGTCTGAGCCCCACAGCTCACCCTCAGTCGGTGACGAGCCCCGCAACCTTTCGAGGTGCGGGGCTCGTCCCTTTTGCCGTACGTCTCTTTTTCGTACGACTGTCAGTGCTGTGCGTTAGCGTTCAGTGACAGGAATCCATGGGGGTGGGACGAATGAAGTGCACGACCCTACGCCGTGCGGGCCTCTCGGTCGCCGCGGCGGCCCTGCTGACGGGTGTGACGGCCTGTGGCGGTGGCTCCGGCGGTTCCGGGGGCTCCGGCGGCTCCGAGAAGAGCGCGGACGGCAGTCCCCGGCTCAGCCCCGTCGCGGCCCTGCGCACCGCCGAGAAGTCCACCGACGGCGCCGACTCCGCGAAGGTGGAGTCGACCACGAGCATGGGCTCGGTGATGTCGATGACCGCCGACGGCGCCCTCGGCTGGGGGGACGGCCTCACCGGCACTCTCACCATCACGTACACCGGCGGCACCATGGCCGACACCATGCGCCAGATGGGCACCACGTCGATGGAGGCCCGCTATCTGCCCGACGCCTACTACGCGAGGATGGGCGACACCTTCGCGGCGCAGGCCGGCGGCAAGCACTGGATCCGATACGCGTACGACGACCTGGAGAGCCTCGGCGGCAGCTCCGGGGCGTATCTGAAGGACCAGATGCAGAACACCACCCCGAACCAGTCGGTGAAGCTGCTGCTGGCCTCCGGGGACGTGCGGGAGGTCGGCGAGGAGAAGGTGCGGGGACAGCGGACCACGCACTACTCGGGGACGGTCGAGGTGGCGGACCTCGCCGAGAAGAACTCCAGCCTCAGCCGGAGCCAGCTCGACGACCTGAAGAAGACGCTGGAGCAGGCCGGCGTCACCACCGAGACGGTCGACATCTGGGTCGACGACCGGGATCTGCTGGTCAAGAAGGTCGAGAAGGGCGAGACCACGGCGGGCGCCTACACCCAGACCGCGTACTACAGCGACTACGGCACCGAGGTCTCCGCCGAGGTGCCCCCGGCGAGCGACACCGCGGACTTCTCGGAGCTGGTGAAGCTGCAGGGGGCGGGTACCGGCTCGTAAATCACGGGACCTCGCCCGATCCCCTGGGATACGTTCACGGTCTTGCTGTTAATCGACCGTGTGTTCGCTGTATGGGGTTCTGGGGGAAGTTGGATGAGGTCTTCCGTGGGTGTCCTCGGGCTGTCCGCGCTGCTCGTCGCCGGGTGTGCCGGGGCGGGCGGCACGGAGGGCGGGGGTGGCTCGGCCGCCGAGGCCGCGGTCACCCGGGCCGCGGAGAAGGCGGAGCAGGCCGTGTCCCTGCGCTACCGCATGACCGGCCGGACGCCGGAGGAAGGCCGCATCAAGGCCGAGGCCGCGATCGGCACCGAGCCGCCGGTCATGAGCCTGAAGTCCACCGTGCTCAGTGGACCCGATCAGGGCACGGGCGAGTTCCGGCTGGTCAGCGGGGTGCTGTACGTGGGCTCCGACGAAGCAGGTGAGGGCGGCAAGCACTGGATCAAGTTCGGGGCGCCGGGCAGCTCCGACACTCCCAGCGGGATCAAGGTCGACACCGGCACGATGGTGGACCGGGTCCGGGAGAACCCCTCCCACGAGGGTGGCTTCCTCGCCGCGGCCGACGACCTGAAGAAGGCCGGCTCCGAGACCGTCGAGGGCGTGCGCACCACCCGCTACACGGGCACGGCCACCGTCGACGACATCCGCGCCTCCTACGAGGACGAGGACAAGGGCGTCCGGCAGCGGACCGAGAAGAGCCTCGCCCAGTACGAGAAGCAGGGTGTGGACGAACTCACCATGGACCTGTGGGTCGACGCGGAGGACCGTACGCGGCAGCTGCGGGTGCAGGGCTTCGGGCGGCACGGCGAGCTCGACCTCACCATCACGTTCCTCGACTTCGGCAAGCCCGTGACCGTGAAGGTGCCGCCCGCCTCGGACACGCTGGACATGGCCGAGGAGCTGAAGAAGGCCCGGGACTGAGGTCCGGACAGCCCCCGTACGGGCGGATTTGCTTGACGGCGCCCCGTTCACGTACGCTCCTCGAGAAGCCAAAGACCGCTGGTCGTTGCCGTGCTCTCGCAAGAGGGGGCGGTGGCCGAAGGATCCGCTGCAATGCGGACGACCCGCGCAGGTGTCAGTGGATACGCTCCCGGACGAAATCCTTCCACGGAATTCATTCGGTCGAGTCACGCCCCGTGCGCCTGCGCCGGGGCGTTTCGTTGTCCCAGCCCCTTCTGAGCGGTCCTCATCACCCGGAAGGAGGCCGACGCTCTATGGCAAGGCCCGACAAGGCTGCCGCGGTAGCCGAGCTGACGGACGCGTTCCGCAGCTCGAACGCCGCCGTGCTGACCGAGTACCGGGGTCTCACCGTGGCGCAGCTCAAGACGCTGCGTCGTTCGCTCGGTGAGAACGCCCAGTACGCCGTGGTGAAGAACACGCTGACCAAGATTGCGGCCAACGAGGCCGGGATCACGACGCTCGACGACCTGTTCAATGGTCCGACGGCAGTCGCCTTCATCACCGGTGACCCGGTGGAGTCGGCGAAGGGTCTTCGTGACTTCGCCAAGGACAACCCGAACCTCGTCATCAAGGGCGGTGTCCTTGACGGCAAGGCGCTGTCCGCCGACGAGATCAAGAAGCTTGCGGACCTCGAGTCCCGCGAGGTTCTGCTCAGCAAGCTGGCGGGTGCCTTCAAGGGTAAGCAGACTCAGGCTGCTCAGCTCTTCCAGGCGCTTCCCTCGAAGCTCGTCCGCACCGTGGACGCTCTTCGTGCCAAGCAGGCCGAGCAGGGCGGTGCCGAGTAACTCGGCTCGCACTTTGACCGCCGCCTGACGTGGCGGTCGACGCGGGCCGAACGTACGCCCGCCGACATGTACATCCGGCACCTGCCGAATTGAATGGAAGGATCGCCCACCATGGCGACGAAGCTGTCCCAGGAAGAGCTGCTCGCGCAGTTCGAGACCCTCACCCTCATCGAGCTCTCCGAGTTCGTGAAGGCGTTCGAGGAGAAGTTCGACGTCACCGCCGCCGCCGCGGTCGCCGCTGCCCCGGCCGGCCCGGCCGCCGCCGCTGAGGTCGCCGAGGAGCAGGACGAGTTCGACGTCGTCCTCACCGGCGCCGGCGAGAAGAAGATCCAGGTCATCAAGGTCGTGCGTGAGCTGACCTCCCTGGGCCTGAAGGAGGCCAAGGACCTCGTCGACGGCGCTCCGAAGCCCGTCCTCGAGAAGGTCGCGAAGGAGGCCGCCGAGAAGGCTGCCGAGTCCCTCAAGGCCGCCGGCGCCTCCGTCGAGGTCAAGTAACACCTCCCGGTCGGCGACGACCGGACGCGAAGGCTGAATCAGTCCCTCCGGGGCTGTAACGCTCACGCACCGAAGAGCGATCATCCATCTGGGTGGTCGCTCTTCGGCGTTCCTGGGAGCGCGGCCACGGTTGCCTCACACCTGCTTGACCGGGGGGTATGGTGATCTTCATCGTGTCTCCGAGCGCCCGAGTTCGCGCAGGGGGGCCTTGACGAACCGCACGCAGCGCGCAATTCTCAGGACGCGTCGTCACAAGGATCCGAATCCGAGGCATGGATCGACGGCGGAGAGGGCAGTATCACCGTGCGTTGAGGACTAGCAGACCGAGGGCGTTGAGAACTACGAGGGTCTCGAAAAACCCGCACTGGACATCAGTGTGCCAAGTGGCTACACTGACCCTTTGCGCTGCCTGTTAGCTGTTCCCTGCCCGTCACCAGGGGCATGCCCTCACTTGAGCCCGGACGACCAGACAATCCCTCACCTGGGATTTCTGTCTCTGTGCGCAGGAGGGGAGCCGGTACGCGCGTAGTGAGTCCGAGCCCTCGGAAGGACCCCCTCTTGGCCGCCTCGCGCAACGCCTCGATCGCGAATACGAACAACGCCGCCAGCACCGCCCCGCTGCGCATCTCCTTTGCAAAGATCAGGGAGCCCCTCGAGGTTCCGAACCTTCTCGCGCTGCAGACCGAGAGCTTTGACTGGCTGCTCGGCAACGACGCATGGAAGGGTCGCGTCGAGGCCGCTCTGGAGTCCGGTCAGGACGTCCCCACCAAGTCCGGTCTGGAAGAGATCTTCGAGGAGATCTCGCCGATCGAGGACTTCTCCGGGTCGATGTCGCTGACCTTCCGCGACCACCGTTTCGAGCCTCCGAAGAACAGCATCGACGAGTGCAAGGACCGCGACTTCACGTACGCGGCCCCGCTCTTCGTGACGGCCGAGTTCACCAACAACGAGACCGGCGAGATCAAGTCCCAGACGGTCTTCATGGGCGACTTCCCGCTCATGACCAACAAGGGCACCTTCGTCATCAACGGCACCGAGCGTGTCGTGGTGTCGCAGCTGGTCCGTTCGCCGGGCGTCTACTTCGACTCCTCGATCGACAAGACGTCCGACAAGGACATCTTCTCCGCCAAGGTGATCCCCTCCCGGGGTGCCTGGCTGGAGCTCGAGATCGACAAGCGCGACATGGTCGGTGTGCGTATCGACCGCAAGCGCAAGCAGTCCGTCACCGTCCTTCTGAAGGCTCTCGGCTGGACCACCGAGCAGATCCTCGAGGAGTTCGGCGAGTACGAGTCCATGCGCGCCACCCTGGAGAAGGACCACACCCAGGGCCAGGACGACGCGCTGCTGGACATCTACCGCAAGCTGCGTCCGGGCGAGCCGCCGACCCGTGAGGCCGCGCAGACGCTGCTCGAGAACCTCTACTTCAACCCCAAGCGCTACGACCTGGCCAAGGTCGGCCGCTACAAGGTCAACAAGAAGCTCGGTGGCGAGGCCCCGCTCAACGCGGGTGTCCTGACCGTCGAGGATGTCATCGCGACCATCAAGTACCTGGTCAAGCTGCACGCCGGGGAGACCGAGACGGTCGGCGAGTCCGGTCGCTCGATCATGGTCGAGACCGACGACATCGACCACTTCGGCAACCGTCGTATCCGCAGCGTCGGCGAGCTCATCCAGAACCAGGTCCGTACGGGTCTGGCTCGTATGGAGCGCGTCGTGCGTGAGCGCATGACGACCCAGGACGTCGAGGCGATCACGCCGCAGACCCTGATCAACATCCGGCCGGTCGTCGCCTCCATCAAGGAGTTCTTCGGCACCAGCCAGCTGTCCCAGTTCATGGACCAGAACAACCCGCTGTCGGGTCTGACGCACAAGCGTCGTCTCAACGCCCTCGGCCCGGGTGGTCTCTCCCGTGAGCGGGCCGGCTTCGAGGTCCGTGACGTGCACCCGTCCCACTACGGACGCATGTGCCCGATCGAGACCCCCGAAGGCCCGAACATCGGTCTGATCGGTTCGCTCGCCTCCTACGGCCGCGTCAACGCGTTCGGTTTCGTGGAGACGCCGTACCGCCGGGTCACCGAGGGTGTCGTCACCGACGAGGTCGACTACCTGACGGCCGACGAAGAGGACCGGTTCGTCATCGCGCAGGCCAACGCCACGCTCGACGACGACCTGCGCTTCACCGAGAACCGCGTCCTGGTCCGCCGCCGTGGCGGCGAGGTCGACTACGTCCCCGGTGACGACGTGGACTACATGGACGTCTCGCCGCGCCAGATGGTGTCGGTCGCGACCGCCATGATCCCGTTCCTCGAGCACGACGACGCCAACCGTGCCCTCATGGGCGCGAACATGATGCGTCAGGCCGTGCCGCTCATCAAGAGCGAGGCCCCGCTCGTCGGCACCGGCATGGAGTACCGCTCCGCCGTCGACGCCGGCGACGTGGTCAGGGCCGAGAAGGACGGTGTGGTCCAGGAGGTCTCCGCGGACTACATCACCACGACCAACGACGACGGCACGTACATCACGTACCGCCTGGCCAAGTTCTCCCGCTCCAACCAGGGCACCTCGGTCAACCAGAAGGTCATCGTCAACGAGGGCGACCGGATCATCACCGGTCAGGTCCTCGCCGACGGCCCGGCCACCGAGAACGGCGAGATGGCCCTGGGCAAGAACCTGCTCGTGGCGTTCATGCCGTGGGAGGGTCACAACTACGAGGACGCGATCATCCTGTCGCAGCGCCTCGTGCAGGACGACGTCCTCTCCTCGATCCACATCGAGGAGCACGAGGTCGACGCCCGTGACACCAAGCTCGGCCCGGAGGAGATCACCCGGGACATCCCGAACGTCTCCGAGGAGGTCCTCGCCGACCTCGACGAGCGCGGCATCATCCGTATCGGTGCCGAGGTCGTCGCCGGCGACATCCTCGTCGGCAAGGTCACGCCCAAGGGCGAGACCGAGCTGACGCCGGAGGAGCGCCTGCTGCGCGCGATCTTCGGTGAGAAGGCCCGTGAGGTCCGTGACACCTCGCTGAAGGTGCCCCACGGCGAGATCGGCAAGGTCATCGGCGTCCGCGTCTTCGACCGTGAGGAAGGCGACGAGCTGCCGCCGGGCGTGAACCAGCTGGTTCGGGTCTACGTGGCGCAGAAGCGCAAGATCACGGACGGTGACAAGCTCGCCGGCCGCCACGGCAACAAGGGTGTCATCTCCAAGATCCTGCCCATCGAGGACATGCCGTTCCTCGAGGACGGGACCCCGGTCGACATCATCCTCAACCCGCTGGGTGTGCCGTCCCGAATGAACCCGGGACAGGTGCTGGAGATCCACCTCGGCTGGCTCGCCAGCCGCGGCTGGGACGTCTCCGGTCTCGGCGAGGACTGGGCGAAGCGTCTCCAGGGCATCGGCGCCGACCAGGTCGCCCCGGGTACCAACGTGGCCACCCCGGTCTTCGACGGTGCGCGTGAGGACGAGCTCGCGGGCCTGCTGAACCACACCATCCCGAACCGCGACGGCGACCGCATGGTGCTCCCGACCGGCAAGGCGCGGATGTTCGACGGCCGCTCCGGCGAGCCGTTCCCGGAGCCGGTCTCGGTCGGCTACATGTACATCCTGAAGCTGCACCACCTGGTCGACGACAAGCTGCACGCCCGTTCGACCGGTCCGTACTCGATGATCACCCAGCAGCCGCTGGGTGGTAAGGCGCAGTTCGGCGGTCAGCGTTTCGGCGAGATGGAGGTGTGGGCGCTGGAGGCTTATGGCGCCGCGTACGCCCTCCAGGAACTGCTGACGATCAAGTCCGACGACGTCACCGGCCGCGTGAAGGTCTACGAGGCCATCGTCAAGGGCGAGAACATCCCCGAGCCTGGCATCCCCGAGTCCTTCAAGGTGCTCATCAAGGAGATGCAGTCTCTCTGCCTGAACGTGGAGGTGCTGTCCAGTGACGGTATGTCCATCGAGATGCGTGACACCGACGAGGATGTCTTCCGCGCTGCGGAGGAGCTCGGCATCGACCTGTCCCGGCGTGAGCCGAGCAGCGTCGAAGAGGTCTGACGGGAGTTCGGCAGGGCTCACGAAGTTGAGCCCTGCCGGCCCCAGGACCCCCGTATCAGACCCCAAGACTTACAACCCTGAGAGGGATTGACGCATAGTGCTCGACGTCAACTTCTTCGACGAGCTCCGGATCGGTCTGGCTACCGCTGACGACATCCGTCAGTGGAGCCACGGCGAGGTCAAGAAGCCCGAGACGATCAACTACCGCACGCTCAAGCCCGAAAAGGACGGACTCTTCTGCGAGAAGATCTTCGGTCCGACCCGGGACTGGGAGTGCTACTGCGGCAAGTACAAGCGTGTCCGCTTCAAGGGCATCATCTGTGAGCGCTGCGGCGTCGAGGTGACCCGCGCCAAGGTGCGTCGTGAGCGGATGGGTCACATCGAGCTGGCCGCTCCCGTGACGCACATCTGGTACTTCAAGGGTGTCCCGAGCCGTCTGGGCTACCTGCTCGACCTGGCTCCCAAGGACCTCGAGAAGGTCATCTACTTCGCGGCGTACATGATCACGTACGTCGACGACGAGCGCCGTACCCGTGACCTGCCCTCGCTGGAGGCGCACGTCTCCGTCGAGCGTCAGCAGATCGAGAACCGTCGCGACTCCGACCTCGAGGCCCGCGCCAAGAAGCTCGAGACCGACCTGGCCGAGCTCGAGGCCGAGGGCGCCAAGGCCGACGTGCGCCGCAAGGTGCGCGAAGGCGCCGAGCGTGAGATGAAGCAGCTGCGTGACCGCGCCCAGCGCGAGATCGACCGCCTCGACGAGGTGTGGGCCCGCTTCAAGAACCTCAAGGTCCAGGACCTCGAGGGCGACGAGCTGCTCTACCGCGAGCTGCGTGACCGCTTCGGCACGTACTTCGACGGTTCGATGGGTGCCGCGGCACTGCAGAAGCGCCTGGAGTCCTTCGACCTCGACGAGGAGGCCGAGCGCCTCCGCGAGATCATCCGTACCGGCAAGGGCCAGAAGAAGACCCGTGCGCTCAAGCGCCTCAAGGTCGTCTCCGCGTTCCTGCAGACCAGCAACAGCCCCAAGGGCATGGTGCTGGACTGCGTGCCGGTCATCCCGCCGGACCTTCGCCCGATGGTGCAGCTGGACGGTGGCCGCTTCGCGACCTCCGACCTGAACGACCTGTACCGCCGTGTGATCAACCGCAACAACCGCCTGAAGCGCCTTCTCGACCTCGGTGCGCCCGAGATCATCGTGAACAACGAGAAGCGCATGCTCCAGGAGGCCGTCGACGCGCTGTTCGACAACGGTCGTCGTGGCCGTCCGGTCACCGGTCCCGGTAACCGCCCGCTGAAGTCCCTCAGCGACATGCTGAAGGGCAAGCAGGGTCGATTCCGTCAGAACCTGCTCGGCAAGCGTGTGGACTACTCCGCGCGTTCCGTGATCGTCGTCGGTCCGCAGCTCAAGCTGCACCAGTGCGGTCTGCCGAAGGCCATGGCGCTGGAGCTCTTCAAGCCGTTCGTGATGAAGCGCCTGGTGGACCTGAACCACGCGCAGAACATCAAGAGCGCCAAGCGCATGGTGGAGCGCGGCCGCACGGTCGTGTACGACGTCCTCGAAGAGGTCATCGCCGAGCACCCGGTTCTGCTGAACCGTGCGCCCACCCTGCACCGCCTCGGCATCCAGGCCTTCGAGCCGCAGCTGGTCGAGGGCAAGGCCATCCAGATCCACCCGCTCGTCTGCACCGCGTTCAACGCGGACTTCGACGGTGACCAGATGGCCGTCCACCTGCCGCTCTCCGCGGAGGCGCAGGCCGAGGCCCGCATCCTGATGCTGTCCTCGAACAACATCCTGAAGCCCGCCGACGGCCGTCCGGTGACGATGCCGACCCAGGACATGGTCCTCGGTCTGTTCTTCCTCACCACCGACGGCGAGCTGCGTGACACCAAGGGCGAGGGCCGCGCGTTCGGCTCCTCGGCCGAGGCGGTCATGGCGTTCGACGCCGGCGAGCTCGCGCTGCAGTCGGCGATCGACATCCGCTTCCCGGTGGGCACCATCCCGCCGCGCGGCTGGACCCCGCCGGTTCGCGAAGAGGGCGAGCCGGAGTGGCAGCAGGGTGACACCTTCCGTCTGCGGACGACCCTGGGTCGCGCGCTCTTCAACGAGCTGCTGCCCGAGGACTACCCGTTCGTCGACTACTCGGTGGGCAAGAAGCAGCTCGGTGAGATCGTCAACGACCTCGCGGAGCGCTACCCCAAGGTCATCGTGGCGGCGACGCTCGACAACCTGAAGGCGGCCGGCTTCTACTGGGGCACGCGTTCCGGTGTCACCGTGGCCATCTCCGACGTCGTCGTCCCCGAGGCGAAGAAGGCCATCGTCGCGGGCTACGAGGCCCAGGACGAGAAGGTCCAGAAGCAGTACGAGCGCGGTCTGATCACCAAGGAAGAGCGCACGCAGGAGCTCATCGCGATCTGGACCAAGGCGACCAACGAGGTCGCCGAGGCGATGAACGCGAACTTCCCCAAGACGAACCCCATCTTCATGATGGTTGACTCGGGTGCCCGAGGAAACATGATGCAGATGCGGCAGATCGCCGGTATGCGTGGTCTGGTGTCGAACGCGAAGAACGAGACCATCCCGCGTCCGATCAAGGCCTCGTTCCGTGAGGGCCTGTCCGTCCTCGAGTACTTCATCTCGACGCACGGTGCCCGTAAGGGTCTGGCCGACACCGCCCTGCGTACCGCCGACTCGGGTTACCTGACCCGTCGTCTGGTAGACGTCTCGCAGGACGTCATCATCCGCGAGGAGGACTGCGGCACCGAGCGCGGTCTGAAGCTGCGGATCGCCTCGCACGACGAGGCCGGCGTGCTGCGCAAGGCCGAGGACGTCGAGACCAGCGTCTACGCCCGCATGCTCGCCGAGGACGTCGTCATCGACGGCAAGGTGATCGCGCCGGCCAACGTGGACCTGGGCGACGTGCTCATCGACCAGCTGGTGCGCCACGGTGTCGAGGAGGTCAAGACCCGTTCGATCCTGACCTGTGAGTCCCAGGTCGGCACCTGCGCCATGTGCTACGGCCGCTCGCTGGCCACCGGCAAGCTGGTCGACATCGGTGAGGCGGTCGGCATCATCGCCGCCCAGTCCATCGGTGAGCCCGGTACCCAGCTGACGATGCGTACCTTCCACACCGGTGGTGTGGCCGGTGACGACATCACCCAGGGTCTGCCGCGTGTCGTCGAGCTCTTCGAGGCCCGTACCCCGAAGGGTGTCGCCCCGATCTCCGAGGCCCAGGGCCGCGTGCGGATCGAGGAGACCGAGAAGACCAAGAAGATCGTCATCACGCCGGACGACGGCAGCGACGAGACGGCGTTCCCGATCTCGAAGCGTGCCCGTCTTCTGGTCAGCGAGGGCGAGCACGTCGAGGTGGGCCAGAAGCTCACCGTGGGTGCCACCAACCCGCACGACGTGCTGCGCATCCTGGGTCAGCGTGCCGTCCAGGTCCACCTGGTCGGCGAGGTCCAGAAGGTCTACAACTCGCAGGGTGTGTCGATCCACGACAAGCACATCGAGATCATCATCCGGCAGATGCTGCGCCGGGTGACGATCATCGAGTCCGGCGACGCCGAGCTGCTGCCCGGCGAGCTCGTCGAGCGCTCGAAGTTCGAGGTCGAGAACCGTCGTGTGGTGCAGGAGGGCGGTCACCCGGCCTCCGGTCGTCCGCAGCTCATGGGTATCACCAAGGCCTCGCTGGCCACGGAGTCCTGGCTGTCGGCGGCGTCCTTCCAGGAGACGACCAGGGTGCTGACGGACGCGGCGATCAACGCCAAGTCCGACTCCCTGATCGGCCTCAAGGAGAACGTCATCATCGGTAAGCTCATCCCGGCCGGTACGGGTCTGTCCCGCTACCGCAACATCCGGGTCGAGCCGACCGAGGAGGCCAAGGCCGCGATGTACTCGGCCGTCGGCTACGACGACATCGACTACTCGCCGTTCGGCACGGGCTCCGGCCAGGCCGTTCCGCTGGAGGACTACGACTACGGTCCGTACAACCAGTAAGGCGTACGTCTGAAGTACTGAAGGGCGGTCACCCCGTTGCGTACGGGGTGGCCGCCCTTCGGCATGTCCGGGGAGCCGGTCTAGCGGCCGGTCAGCTCCCAGGCGGTGACGGCGACCGTCGCGAGGGCGGCCAGGGCGCCGATGCTGGCGAGCGGCCAGCGGGAGCGCTCCAGCGCGTCGAGGCGCTGTTCGTGGTCGGCGATCTGTTTGTCGGTCTGGTCGCTGCGCTGGACCAGCAGGGCGAGCGAGCCGTCGACGCGGGCGAAGCCGGCCTCGACGGTGCCGCGCAGCCGCTCCAGTTCCAGGGCCACGGCGGCCGGGTCGGAGAAGGGTTCGTTCACGCGTCGCTCGTTTTGCTGGGCTTTCCGCCGGCCGGGGTGTCCGTGCGCAGCCACGCGGGCAGCAGGGTCTGCACGGCGGGCAGGGCCATGACCCTGGTCAGGCCGGCGGCGGCGGTGAGCGCCGCGGCGACCCAGGGCAGGGTGCCCGGTATGCCGGCGGCGTCGACGACCGTCGGCAGCAGGACGCACAGGCCGACAGCGGTCTGGAGAACGGTACGGAGGGTGCGCTTGGCGGCCTCTGACATCGGGAGCCTCGATTCTCAGGAGCTGTACGGGACCTTCAGGGCCGCCCAGGACTTGGCGCCCGGCCAGCCGTCGGCGGAGGAGCCGGTGTAGCCGAGCTTGCGCTGCCACTGGGCGTAGGAGAGACGGTCGGCCTCGGTCCACTGCGGGCCGGGACCGGAGGCGTAGGCGGAGCAGCCGACGGCGATCAGGCGCTTGCCCAGTGCGGTGACGACGGCCGACTTGGGGTTCTTCCGGAACCAGGCGGCGCCCGGGAAAGGCTGGTACTGCGGGGTGCCGGTGCCGGTGCCGGTGCCGGTGCCCGTGCTCGGGGTGGTCTGCTTGCCCAGCCGGGTCGCGACCCTGGCGCGGAAGTCGGCCATGGTGAAGCCCCGCGGGTCGATCTTCGTGTTCGTCCACTCCTTGTGGCCGATCACGGAGGCGGCGGACCAGCCGTGCGCCCGGCACAGTGCGGCGGAGGCGCGGACCATGGCTTCCAGCTGGACCGCCGGCCAGGGGTCCTTGCCGTCGCCGAGGTTGACGCACTCGAAGCCGTAGAAGTGGACGTTGCCGTCCGTGTCGTTCTCGTTCGGCGCGGGCAGCGGCTTCTCGGCGATGACCGCTTTGAGGACGTCGCCGTCGCCGCTTCCCGCGTGGTTGGCGCGGCCGTTCCCGACCAGGTGGACCGTGCCGTCCTTGGCGATCACGCCGTGGCAGAGGGGGCCGGGCAGGGCGGAGTGGCCGTTGAAGCAGAGGCTCACGCTGTTGCTGGTGCCGGAGGTGACGGTGTGGTGGACGATCACGCCGTTGACCGGTCCCCAGCTTCCCTTCTGGTTGCGGTTGTTGGTGCGCCAGCCGGAGTGCTCGACGACGGTGACGCCCTCGGCCCGCAGTGCGGACACGAGGGCGTCGGCGGAGAGGGGGTTGGCCATGGTGGTGCCTCCCTGGGGAGTGTTCGGGCATGAGAAAACCCCGGCCGGCGGGGGAGCGGCTCGGGGTGGCGGGGGTGGTTCTTGTGCGGGGCGGTCTTTGTGCGGGGGCGGGGCTCGGAGCGTGGTGGGCCTCAGGCCGTGGTTTCCGGGTCGGTTTCCGGGGCGGTCTCAGGGTCGGTCTCCGGGTCAATTTCCGGGTCCGGGGTGGCGCCGTCGCCGTCGCTGTTTCCGTCGTGCGGCTGCCACTGGGCGCACAGGGTGACGTAGGCCGCCGCGTTGGTCTCGAAGTCGGCCAGGGCCGCGGCGACCGCACGCTGGACGGCCGTCGGGTCGGGGACGACCGGGTCGGCGCCGACGGGCATGATCGTGATGCGCCCGGTGCCGCGCAGGACCGTGCCGCCCTCGCCGGTCTCGGTGAACTGGGCGGTGACGTTGACCGGCGAGTAGGTGCCGCTGATCGAGTCGGGGCCGATGACCGAGCTGAGGCTGGTGTCGGCGACGTTGACGTGGATCGTGTGGCCGCTCTCGGTGAGGGTGGCCCGGCCCGCGTAGTCGATCGCGAGGCCCCAGGGCTGAGTGGGGTCGATGTCCATGGACGCGCTGCCTTCCTTGTGGTGTCGGGATCAGCTCTGGCGGCCGTGCATGAGGACCGGGGTGGCGTAGACGGTGCCGGAGGCGCTGGTGACGATGGCCTGGATCTCCACCTTGACCGTGGTGGTGTACACGGAGGAGAAGGTGGTGCTGATCAGGTCCGTGTAGTCGAACTCGGTGCCCGCGGCGACCGTGGGACCCCACTGGGCGCTGTTCACCAGCACCCGGACCTGACCGGTCGCGCCGGAGCTCGCCGCGGTGCTCAGCCGCAGCCGTATCTTCGGCTGCCAGACCGGGTTGTACGACAGCGCGATCGTCGCCCAGGCCGTCGAGGCGGTCTGCGGCCAGCGTGCCGTCGCGGTGTCCTGCGGGGGCAGCATGGCCAGCCAGGGCCGGGCCAGGCCGCCGCTGTTGACGTCGTCGGAGAAGATCTCCCGGTTGCCGTTGTCGTAGATCCGCAGCGGCTGGAGCGAGTTCGCGCTGCCGTCCCCGTTGAACAGGGTCATGGCGAGGCTGCCGGTCTGGCGGTGGATCTCCAGGCCGTACTCGGCGTCCTTCCAGGAGCCGACCCGGAACATCGTGTCGGTGCTGCCGGGCCGCTGGACCAGGAGGGTGCCGCCGTCGGTGACCTTCAGGGTGCCGTCCTTGATCTCCACCTCCCCGCCGGTGATCGTGTTGAGGGCGGGACGGGTGTTGACGGCGGTGGACAGCTGCTGGATGCGGCGTTCCATCTGGGTGAGCCGGTCGATGATGTCTTCGGGCAGCTGGGGCATCAGACCTCCTCCAGGTAGAGCTCGGCGGTGTCGGGGCGGCCGCGCTGGGCCGGGCTGACCTTGACGCCGATGATCCGGTAGCGGGCGTCCAGGCCCTCGGTCCACCACTCGTCGGTGATCCGCAGGCGGACGGTACGGCCCAGCAGCGCGGACGGCACCAGGTCGTCGAGCCGGACGCTGATCTCGGGGATCACGACGGCGCCGGTGCCCTCGGCGAGTTCGGCGTTGGCCAGGGACCGCAGGATCGTCGTGCTCGCGATGTCGTTGTGGTCCGAGGCGAGGTCGATCCGCGGATAGCCGACCTTGATCAGGTCTTCGCCGTCGGGGATGTCGGCGTCGGCGAAGAGCGGGCGGGACTCGACGGCCTGGTTGGTGTTGTCGGTGGCGCCGCGGGCCCGGGCGGTGGTCCCGCCGCGGGTGGCGTCGCGCGGGAAGGTGTACGACAGGATCGTGCCGGGCCGGTCCATCACCAGGTCGGTGCTGCCGGTGGTGATCTTCGGGCTGCCCAGCCGCAGCCGGCGGACCCGGGTGCCGGTGACCGGGTCGCGGTAGACGGCGATGTAGTGCTCGAAACCGTTCTCCAGCGCGGCCAGGGCGTCGATCGCCTCCAGGTAGACCGTCTCGTCGCCGTCGCGGTACGACACCGAACGCGTCACCCCGGAGAGCTCCTGCCCGAAGGTGACGCCGATGTCGCCGCCGGTCGGCGCGGGAGGCGTGCCGTCGTCGACGAGCTCGCCGGTCTGGAGGTGGCGCCACAGCCGCCGCGCCACCTCCAGCTGGTCGTCGCTCCCGGAGAACGTGAGGTCCTGGCGGACGCGGCGGCGGCCCGCGTACGACTCGAAGGTGGCCGCCTGGATGCCGAGGGTGAGCACGCCCCGGTCGTCGCTCTGCAGGGTGGACGTCCAGATGACGCCGCCCCACCACAGGTCGTTGCCGCGCTGGAGGTAGACCGAGGTGCGGCCCTCCTCGATGCGGCGGACCCGGGCGGCCATCTCCGCGTTGGGGACGGGAACGGTGCCGGAGAGGGACCCGGCCTTGCCGATGTAGTCGTCGACGGTGACGTCCCGCAGGGGCAGGATGTCGATGGTGTCGTCGGTGCGCAGATCGCAGAAGATCGCGCGGTAGGGGGTGGTGGTCGTGGTCATACGGCGGTCAGCTCCCAGGGCCGGGTCGGTCGGCGCTCACAGCACGAAGCAGGCGGAGAAGCGCAGGACATTGCCGACCTGGATGACACCGCTGGTCGACCAGGTGATCAGCTGGACCGAGCCGTCGGCGGCGATCCGGACGGCGCCGTCGGCGAAGCCGTCGCTCGCGGACGCGTAGGTCTCGACGACCGGCCGCCAGCCCGCCGGGAGGGCACAGATCAGCTCGTCGCCGACGTTGCCCGGGTTGGTGGTGCCGGCGGCCGTCGCGGTGAGGACGCTGGTGGTGCGGGTGAGCCCGACGGTGAACGAGCACACGCCGCGGGTACGGCGGGCGCCGAACCAGGACAGCGACCAGTTGCCCTGGGCGGTGACCCCGGTGGTCGTCGTCTCCACGACGAGCGGCGGCTGGTAGTCGGCCCAGGCGGTGCCGGACCAGCGCTGGATCACGCCGCTCAGGTCCCGGTACTGGCCGGGGTAGGCGCCGTTGGAGGTGTCCGTGGTCACCGGGAGGATGCCGCCGACGCCGACCGTGGCGGTGCGGCGGCCGACCAGCGCCGTCGCCCAGGCGATGCCGCCGGTGCCCGCGCTCGCGTTGGCCGGCACGGTGACCTCGTACAGCGGAAGCGACAGACCGGGCGCCGCCGGTACCGTCGGGGCCGCGGCCGGGGTGCCCGGGACGATCTCGACGACGGCCTCGGTGCGGCTGAGGCCGTCGTAGGCGTCGTCGTAGACCCGCAGGACGACGAGGTCGATGCGGTTGTACTGGGCGTTGCCGTCCGCGAACGTCACGGGCAGGTACTCGGTGAGGGCGACCGGGTAGGCGCCCCTGGCGTCGGTGCTCTGGAGCACGGCACGGCCGGGGCTGACCGTGGCGGACATGCTGCTCGCCGTGCCGGTGAGCGTGAAGCCGGAGATGCGGGAGGCGCCGTCGGAGGAGCCCGGCAGGACACCGGAGCGGGTCGCGACGGGCGAGGTGGGGGTCAGGGCGCCGAGCGAGACGAGGCGGGTGTCCTCACGGGACTGGCCGTCGGGGGAGAGCCAGCCGGAGCGCACGGGCATGGTCGACTCCTTTCGGGAGAACGGGCGGGAACGGGACGGTGGTTCAGGCGATCGGGTCGACGCGCAGGAAGATGTTGTCGAACGCGCAGGTGAAGCTCGCGTTGCTCGACCGGTGCATCGCGGTGACGGTGTAGGTCGAGCCGGCGGTGAGGGAGTTCAGGCGCAGCTGGGTCGACGTCGACTTGGACACGGCGCCCGAACCGGACGCGCCCCGCTCGTCGTCCGCCGCCCAGATCACCGTGGAGCCCAGCGTGACCTGCGGGGACATGTGCGCCTGCGCGGTCTCGCCGCCCGAGGACATCCGGGCGCCCAGGCCGATGATCACGGAGCCGGACGGCGGGGCGGTGAAGGTGAGCGTGAGCGCCGTGACGGTGGTGGAGGCCAGGGCGGCCGTGTACGTCGTCGAGGCGGTGGTCCCGGCGTCCAGCGACTGCACGAAGACGGGCCCCGGAACGGCCGGCTGCCAGGCGCCGCCGTTCCAGCGCTGGAGCTGGCCGAGCGAGGAGTCGCGGTACTGGCCGACGTAGCCGCCGGTGGTCAGCACCCCGGCCGGGACGAGTCCGCCGACGCCCTTGGGGTAGGGCACCCAGGCGGTGGAACTCCAGCGCTGGAGCGTGTCGTTGACGTCCCGGTAGTGGCCGGGATAGCCGCCGGGCGCGGTGTCGTCGGAGCGGGTCGGCAGGATGCCGCCGAGCGGGACGGTGGTGGGGCGCAGATCGACGCGGGCGCTGTCCCAGTCGATGCCGCCGCTGCCGGCGCCGGCGTTCTTGGCCACGGCGACGGTGAACAGGACGAGGGAGGCGTCCGGGGCGGCGGGGGCCACCGGAGTGGCGGCCGCGACGCCCTTGACGATCTCCACGGCGGCTTCGGTGCGGTCCGAGCCGTCGTAGTCGTCGTCGTAGACCCGCAGGACGACGAGGTCGACGCGGCCGAACTGGGAGTCGCCGGCGTCGAAGGTGAGCGGGACCGGCTCGGTGACGGCGACCGGGTAGGCGCCGCGGGCGACGGACGTCTGGATGACGGCCCGGCCCACCCCGACGGTGGCGGTCATACCGCCGGTGGTGCCGTTGAGCCAGAGTCCGGTGACCCGGTACAGGCCGTTTTCGGAGCCGGGCAGGACACCGGAGCGGCCCTTGATGTCGGTGACCGGGGTGACCGCCCCGATCTGGGTGACCCGGGTGTCCTCCCGGGTCTGTCCGTCGGGTGACAGCCAGGCGGAACGTACGGCCATGGTGGTTCCCTTCGTCAGGAGGCCGGTCAGGAGGCCGACTCGTAGGTGCCGTGGAGGGAGAGGATGTCGTTGACGGCCCAGGCGAACGGGGCCGACTTGTCCCACGGGCTGGTGCCGGTCTTGAGGGTGTCGCGCAGCGAGCGGACGACTCCGCCGTTGGCCACCGCGAGGAGCCCGCTGCCCTGGTGCATGAGGATGGCGGAGTCGTCGAAGGCCTCCGCGCTCACCACCCGCCCGTCCAGCTTCCAGGCCGTGGAGACCGGTGCGGCGGGCAGCGAGAAGGTCCAGTCGCCGTTGGCGTCCTGGGCGGACAGGTTGGTCGTCGAACCGATCTTGAGGTAGATCCGGAAGGTGACGACGGTGCCCGTCTTCACGTACGCCCCGGCCAGCGTGCCGTTGCCCAGCGTGGGCGCCACGCCGGTCTCGCAGCGCCAGACCGGTGTGTAGTTCGTCCAGGTCGGGACCGGCTGGTACGTCACCCAGGCGGTGCCGTTCCAGCGCTGGAGCCCGGCGGGGCTGTCGCGGTACTGGCCGGTGTAACTGGCCGTGGCGACGGCGCCGGAGGGGGCGATGCCGCCCAGGGCGCTGGGGTAGGACACCCAGGCGGAGCCGTCCCAGCGCTGGAGGGCGCCGCCGGAGTCGCGGTACTGGCCCGGGTAGGCGCCGTTGCCGGTGTCGCCGTAGACGGGCAGGATGCCGCCGACCGCGACGGTGGGCGTACGCAGGTCGGTCACGTCGGTGCTCCAGTTGACCCCGCCCTTGCCGGCGCTGATGCCGGCCCGGACGGCGACCTGGTAGACCGGCAGCGCGATCTCCGGGAGCGCGGGCACGACGGGGGTGGCCGCCGGGGTTCCCCGGACGATCTCCACGGCGGCCTTGGTGAAGCCCGAGTCGTCGTACAGGTCGTCGTAGACGCGCAGGACGACGACGTCGATCCGGCCGTAGGAGGCGTCGCCGTCGGCGAAGGTGAGGGTGATCGGCTCGGCCAGCGTGACCGGGTAGGCGCCCTGGTTGCTGTCGGCCTGGACGACGGCCCGGCCCTCGTGGACGGTGGCGGTCATGGTGCCCGCGCCGCCCTCCAGCCAGAAGCCCGAGAGGCGGTACTGGCCGTCGTAGGAGCCGGGCAGGATGCCGGAACGGACGTCCAGCGGGTTGGCCGGGGTGGTCGCGCCGAGCTGGGTGAGGCGGGTGTCCTCGCGGGTCTGGCCGGTCTCGGCCACCCATGAGCTGCGCAGGTTCATCTGCTGGTCTCCTGTGGTCTTCGGAGGCGAACTCCGGGAGGTGCGGGAGGTGCGGGAGATGCGTGGGTGGGCTGAGGGCCCGTCAGGACACGTCAGGACCTGAGCCATTCGGCGGTGAAGTTGGTGAAGTAGCCGGAGCCGCCGAGGGTGTTGATGGTCACGCCGGAGCTCTGCAGCCCGTAGAGCGCGAGCTTGTCGCCCGCGACGCACCTGATCAGGGCGCTGCCGCCGACCGAGGTCGCACCGGGGCCCGCGCCGATCAGCCAGGTGGCGCGCGCGACTCCGCCGCCGTTGAGGTGGATCCGTGCGCCGCGCGAGCCCGTGGAGGGCTGCTGGAGCCAGGTCACGGACCCCGACACCCGCCACCAGCCGGCCCTCGGCACCGTGTAGGTGTTGGATCCCGACCAGCCGGCCGCGTCGTCCACGTCGGTGCTCTGCAGGGTCATCTGCGTCCACGTGTTGTGGACCACGGACTGCTCGCTGGTCTGCGAGACGCTGAGCAGCAGGGTCGTGCGGCCCTCCGCGTAGATCCAGGCCGAGCCGTTCCAGCGCTGGAGCAGACCGGCCGAGTCCTCGCGGTACTGGCCGGGGTAGCCGCCGGTGGCGACGGTGCCGGAGGGGGCGATGCCGCCGACCGACTTCGGGTACGCCACCCAGGCACTGCCGTTCCAGCGCTGGAGCGGACCGGTGGGGTCCTCCTGGTACTGGCCCGTGTAGCTGCCCGCGGTCAGGGTGCCGGCCGGTGGGATCCCGCCGACGCCCTTGGGGTAGGCGACCCAGGCGGTGCCGTCCCAGCGCTCCAGGACGCCGGCGTTGTCCCGGTACTGGCCGGCGTACGCGCCGTTGAAGCCGGCGGCGGGGACGATGCCGCCCAGGGCCACCGTGGCGTAGCGCAGGTTGGTGACGGCGGAGTCCCATGCCAGGCCGCCGGAGCCGGCCGACGCCCCGGCGGGCACCAGGATCCGGAAGAGCGGCAGGGTGCTGCCGTCGGGGCCGACCGGCTGCTGGGGCGTCGCCGAGGGGGTGCCCTTGACCAGACGCACGCGTGCCACGGTGTCCGCGGTGCCGTCGTAGGTGCTGTCCTGGACGACGAGCTCGACCAGGTCGATCCGCTGGTGCGCGGCGTCGCCGTCGTCGATCGTCAGGCTCTCGGGCTCGGTCACCGCCACGGGGTAGGTGCCCTGGCCGGTTCTGCCGCCCTGCACGAAGGCACGACCGGTGCCGATCGTGAAGGTCATGCCCCCGGCGGCGCCGGTGAGCGCGAAGCCACCGGGGACGATGCCGCCGCGGGCCTTGAGCGGGATGTTCTCCGCGACCAGGGCGTTCGGGGTGAGGAGTCCGGACAGGGTGAGGCGGGTGTCCTCCCGGGTCTGGCCGGACTCCGTGAGCCAGGCGGCTCGCACGGTCATGGGGTCACCACTCCGCTTCTCGCCAGCGCACCGTCATCTGGGCGCCGGTGCTGTAGGTGTCGGGGCGGAACGCGAGCTGGGCGCGGCCCGGGGCGAACGCGAAGAGTTCCTCGGGGCTGCTGTCCGCGGCCGCGGTGTGCCGCCGGGAGGCGGTGCTGTTGAGGGTGACCGTGCCGGCGGCGGTGTCGACGACGAGCTCGTCGCCCGAGGCCAGCGCGATCTCGTAGCGCAGCCGCTGCGCCGACGTCCGGTCGGTCACCGTCGGGTTGGCGCACGGGCCGGTGAAGGTGATCACCGGGTGGGTGGGCGCCGAGCCGCCGTTGTCGGCGTTGACGTCCCCGGTGGAGGCAGCCTGCCCCCAGTACAGCGGCCAGGTCAGCGGCCAGGTCAGACCGCTCTCCGGCTGCGGGGCGCCGGTGACGGCGGACTGCTCGGTGACCGAGTAGCGCCGCGGGTCGGTGGCGTACCACTGCACGGACGCCCGGGAGACGCCCTGGGTGGTGTACGTCCGGTCGGCGGCCAGCACCCGCTGGCTGACCCGGGCCCGCACGGCCAGCGTCTCGCCGTGCAGCCGCACCGCCAGCCAGCGCTCCGCGTCGCCGAGCAGCAGGGCCTGGCGCAGGACGCGGGTGGCGGCGAGCGAGGAGGCGGTGTCGTCCTGCGCCGGGACGGTCCACACCGTGCCGCCGACCCTGCGCGGCTTGGCGTAGCGGGCGCCCGGCCAGGCGCCGTGCGCGGTGGGGTGGTCGGCGTCGGAGGAGTCGTACTCCGGCAGGTCCTCCCAGCCGCTGAGGCCGCCGCGGTCGATCTCGTAGGGGGTGCCGGGGCCCATCAGCAGTCCGGCCCACTGCATCTGCCCGTCGCGGGTGATGAGTGAGCCGGGGGCCACGTCGTCGGTGTATGCGGTTGTCGTGATCTCGGCCATGGTGGCCGTCACCTCACTCTCATGTGCAGGCGTGGGCGGAGGCGAGGAAGAGCAGGTCTTCCGCGGTGCCGCGGGCGCCCGTGCCCGCGCTCTCGTGGAACTCCTTGACCCGGTGAGCCGGTCGGGACGCCGGCGCCCCGGTGCGCCGGGCGAGTGCCCGCTGCCGCTCCAGGGTGGTCAGCGGCAGTACCCGGCCCGCGCCCCGGGAGGCGCCGGGGACGGCGATGCCGCCCTCCGCGAGCATCGGGATCTTGTCCAGGTGGATGCCGAACTTCTTGCCGAGGACCGAGAAGCTCAGGGAGTTGAGCCCGTCGATGACCCAGTTGGCGAAGGCGATGAGCCCGGTGATCGGACCCTTGACCACACCGGCGACGGTCTGCGCGCCGGTGGTGACGAACTTCCCCATCGCGCCCAGGGTGCTGGAGGTGGCCTCCTTGATCCGGGCGAACATCCGGGGGATGTCCTTGGTGATCCACTCCAGCGCCGGCTTCACCGCGTCCTTGAACCCCCGCCAGACCGACGACACCTTGCCGCTGAGCGCCCGGGTGTCCCCGGTGGTCAGTGCCTTCAGGACGGCGAAGCCGGTACCGACGAGGGCGCCGATCGCGGTGAGCGCGGTGGTGAAGACCCCGAGGTAGACGGTGACGTACGTGTTGACGGCGCTCGCGATGCCCTTCAGCAGCGGTGTCATGACGGTCAGATAGCCCTCGACGTACTTCAGCACGAGGGTGGCGAGCTGCTCCATCAGCCGTTGCCCGGTCTCCGAGTTCAACGCGAGATCGATCAGCCAGCCGGCGACGGGCAGGAGGAGACCGGTGACGAACCCGATGGGGTTGGCGCGGGTGAGCGCGTTGACGATCAGCATCACGCCGGAACCGATGGTCATGGCGGTGCCGAAGGCTCCCATGAGGTCTCCGAGCACTCCGGAGGCCTCGATGAGCGCGCCGACGATGGCGAAGACACCGCCGAACGCGGAGTTCAGGGCACCGAGCGACCTGCCGGCGCCCTTGGCGCGGGTGCCGGCCGACTTGATGCCGGAGGCTGCTTCGGTGGCGCTCTGCCCGGTCTTCGCGACGGAGCGGCTCGCGGCGTCGGCGCCGGTCTTGACCTGACGTACGGCGGTGGCGCCCTGGGAAGCGGCGGAACGGACGGCGTCGACGCCGGTGGCGGCACTCTTGATCCGGCCGACCAGAGAGCGCGCCGCGGCGGTGTTCTGCCCCAGCCGGGACCGGAAAGCCTGGAGAGCCGGTGCCACCCCGGCGAACAGATCGGCCGCTCCGCCTCCCGCAGGCAGTGCGGCGGCGCTCATCCGCGTGCCTTCGCCAGGAACATCAGCGCGTCGGCGGTCCGCTGCGGGCTGCTGCTCTCGGCCGCGTAGTAGTGCTCGATGTGCAGCGCGCCGCCGGCCCCGGCGGCTCCGGCGTACGCCGGGCCCTGGGCGGCGGCCCGCCGCAGCAGCCGGTCCAGTTTGCTCAGCGGCAGGACGGCCTCCGCCTCACCGGCCTCGGCGAGGATCGCGGGGACACCGCCGGAGCGGGGCATGACGACACCGCCGGTGGCCAGCATGGGGATCCTGGGCAGGCTGACGCCGAAGGTCTTGCCGCCGACGCCCGGGACCCAGCCCGGGATCGACACCTTGATGCCGTTGAGGGCGCCGATCGCACGGTTGATGATGCCGATGACCGCGTTGATCGGGCCCTTCACCGCGCTCTTGATGCCGTCGAAGGCGCGGCCCGCGATGCCCTTGAGGCCGCCCCAGATGCTGGACAGCTTGTCCTTGACGGCCTTGAAGGCGTTCGGGATCGCGGACTTGACCCAGTTGACGACCGGCGAGATGACGGCCTTGATGCCCTTCCAGACGCTGGAGACGACCGTCTTGATCGCGTTCAGCGCGGTGGTGATGACCTTCTTCCAGATGGCGACATAGGTCTTGATCACCGTGGCGACGGCCTTGACGACGGCCGAGATCGCCTTCTTGATGCCGTCCCAGACCGACTTGATCAGCTTGGCGGCGTTCTTCATGATCGGCCCGATGGCCTTCATGACGGTGCTGATCACGGACTTGATGACGTCGAAGGCGGTCTTGAGGACCTTCTGCATGGTCTTCGACTTGGTCGCCATCTCGACGACCTTCTCGATGAGCGGCGCCAGCAGGTCCATGAGCATGCCGAAGAAGTTGCCCTTCATCGACTTGTTCATCTTGTCCTGGCCCTTGGCCGCCTTGCCCGCCCCGGACTCGTACTTGCCGAGATTCGTGCCGGCGCCGGAACCGGTCTTCCCGGCCTTCCCGAGCGACTTCTCGGCCTGGTCGGAGGCGGTCTTGAGGTCCTTCAGCTGCTTGGTCGTCTCCTGGGACGCGGAGCGGAGCCTGCCTATCTCGCCCTTTCCGCTCTGAGCCGCACGGCTGAGGCTCTGGGTCGCCGTCGCGACCCCGGTGGCCTGGGACTTGAACTGCTGGAGAGATTTGGCGGCCCGGCTCGCCGCTGAGGACAACGACATATGTGTCTCCTTAGAATGCTGCGGTGAGTTCCTGGAGAGCTCTGCGCAGAACAGTCACCTCGCTGGCGACACCGCGGACCACGGGAACCGGTGCGTCGATTCCCCGGTCGGTCCGCATCCTGGGATCTGCCTCCAGTCGACTGCGTTCAGTGTCCGCGGCGTTTCGCGCCACCTCGATCCTCTGCTTCAGCTTCACAACCGTCTGTTCTGTTTCCTTCAGGTTGTCGATGTACTGGTAGTTGTCATCGATGAGCTTGTCGCGCCTTTCCTTCTTTTCGCGATCTGTTGTCTGTGTCTGTGACTCGATCTTTTTCTGGAGCTCGTCGATCTTCTTCTTCCAGGGGAATTCCCGGGTCGCCCCGAGGATCGTTATCCCTTTCTCGTCGACCTTGAAGATGGACAGACCGACGGTCAGCAGGGTGAGACTGGCGGCAAGGCCGGTGAGACCGTTCGTGTGCGCCGCGATGGAGTTGCTCATCAATGAAAGAGAGGTTGAGATACCGCTGTGGGTCGTGCGGAGTCCCTTGTAGGACTGCTGGAGCTTGGTGATGTCCGTGGCCTGCGTGCCGAGCTTGGTGTTTATCCCGGTGATATTCGTGGTGTGCGTTCCGAGAGTGGTCCTTATCCCGGAGATGCTGGTGTCGACCTGGGTGTTCCTTGTCCTGGTGTTGTCCTCCAGGATTTTGAGATCCTCGTCGACTTTTTTGAGATCTCGCGCCATGGTTACCCTCCTGTGCTAGCGTTCCCGCATGCCTTCTGATGATGTGCGTATTGTTCTCGCCGTCCCCACCAGTTGGAGTTGGTATTTCGAGCCGAACAGAAAAAGATCGATCGCCTGGTATGCGGAACGAGCTCTGGATATTGCGGATAAATTCCATCCGGGGCGAGGCCTGGATGTCTTCCTCTACGGTGAATCGAAAGATCCGGAGGGATCGGGTGGGTCGAATTACGAGGACGCCGGGACCGAGGTGATCCGTACTCGGCTGGAGCGGGATTCCCTGCCCGAGTGGATCGGCGACTGGGCGGTCCGGCCGAACATGGGGCGAGGGCTCTTCGAGGATCGCGGCCCCGAGAGCAAGGTGGAGGAGCGCCTCGGCGTCGGGGACACCCCCTGGTACGGCCGGCCGTTGCCGGCGGTACGGGCGGTCGGTGAGTGGAATGCCGGACATGAGGGCACGACACTCGTGATCTTCTGGCTCGACAGGATGACCCAGGCCGAGGAGATGGCACGGTTCATCGGCCGGTACGACGCCTCGCGCACGTTCTGGCAGTTCTTCGGCGATCCCGATGACGTCTACTACTCGTTCTGGACCAGGCAGGGGATGCATCAGGGCAAGGTGCTGCCCCAGGTCAGGTTCCACTTCGGCCTGCAGTGGAGCACGCGGGCCATCCTCCGGGGGTTTTCGCGCTGGTCGAAGAACGTCTGACAGGTCGAAGAACGTCTGACCGCACGGCCGGGCGGGGCCGTGTGCGGGACCCCGCGGGCTGGGCGGCGCAGGTCAGGGGCGGCGTCCGGCACGCGCCCGACGTGCCTCCGTCAGGGCGTCCGTCCACCCCGCCGCGTACGCGCGCGACTCCCGGGCGAGCAGCTCTTCGTACACCCGGTCGAGAAGGGCCTCGCGGTCGCGGGGTGTGGTGTGCAGGAGGTGGGCGAGGCGGGTGTAGGTGTCGATCGGCTGCTTCGGGGAGTTGCTCGTGCCAGTCACCATGTCGGCCTGCTTTCCGGTCTGTCCGCTGGGCTGTGGTACAGGTGGCGCCTCTGGGGCGTTCGAAACGCGTGTTCGAACTAGTGTACGAGTAATCCTGTGGTGCCGTTCCGTGTTTGGCGAGGAGCATCCGGTGTTCAGCGGTCGGGACCTGCGGTGATGCCGGGTGCGCCCGAAGTGCCGCCCAGGTTGGTGGAGTAGGATCCGGCCGTTCTCCCGTCGCGTAGGAAAAGGTGAACGGCGGTGCTCGGCAAGGGAACTGAGTGACCGCCAGACGACGGTGGACGGCGACGGACAGCCGTCCTCGCGCTGGGGGGCGCGATGGGGCCAGGGGACGAGAGCAAGGCCTACGGGGTGGACGGGGACGCGAGCAACGTGCGGCGCGAGCATGTGATCGATTGGCTGGAACAGGCCTCCGATCTGCCGCATCTCATCGCCCGTGTCTCGGAGTTGGTGCTCCTGCTCGGCCATGAACCGGACGCCCTGGTGGTCCTTCCCCGCAGCGAACTCGACCGGCGGGAACTGGCCGCGTACAGCGCCGGCTGGGCCGACGTGGTCGACGAACAACTGCCCGCGATCCGCCGCGCGTACGAAGAGCGGATCACCGCCGCCTACCTCCAGGGCCAGGAGGACGCCCGCACCGGCCACCGCCCCCGCCGGACCCGACGGGCCGAGGCGGAACGCGAGCACGAGTACGAGCACGAGCGTGGCGGCGAGGTCATTCCGCTCCCCTATGTCGAACTGCTGCGCCCTCCGTCCGCGTGGGCGCGCGTGGAGGAGCGGGGCGAACGGGAACGGTCGGTGGCGGACGGAGCCCCGGTGCCCGCGCCTCCCCCGGGAGGGGGGACGGACGGGGGCGAGGAGGATGCGTACGGCGACCCGCGCGATCCGGCCAACGTTGTCGGTTCGGCGAGCCCGACGAGCCCGACGAGCGCGAGCGGCCCGGCCAGGGGTGCGCGCGAGGGGGACCGGGCCGTCGAGGGCAAGGACGAGGACAAGGACGAGGACGAGGTCGCGGGCGCCGGCGGAGCCGAGGCCGGCTCCGGTGCCGAGGGGGACATACTGCTCTCCGCCCGTGAGGTGCGGGGGAGACGCGTCACGTCCTCCGACCGGCGGCCGGTGGTCCGGCGCAACGGCCGGCCGAGCGTGCCCCCGCTGGCCCTGCCCGGCGACATCGGAGCCCCGGGACGGGAGAAGGCGCGCAGACCGGACGGCTCCGGGCCCGCGGAACGGCCGCCCCAGGAACGGCCGCCGCAGGAACGGCCGCCGCAGGAACGGCCGCCGCAGGAACGGCCCGAGCAGACCGGCCGGGCCGAGTGGCCGGAGCCGGTCGAGCCGGCCGATCCGCAGGGCGCCCGCGACGAACCCCGACCCCGGCTGCTTTCGGACAAGGCCCGGGCCCTCGCGGACGAACTGGAGGGCCGGGCCGGCCGCCGCCGGGACGAGCAGAACGGCCCGCCGGACTCCCGTTGAGCGGAGCCGACGGGCACGCGCTGACCGATCGTCCGGCGGTCGTCCGGCATTCGTCCGGCATTCGTCCGGCGGGCGACCGGGCGACCGGGCGGATCAGCGGATGGGGCGGGTCGGCCGACGAAGTGAGTCAGCCGGGCAAGCTGGTCAGCCGAAGAAGCGGGCCAGTTGGAATGCCGACGGTGCTTCGTCCGGCGCGGGAGTCCGCGACCGGTCCGCCGCGCTGTCCGGCCCCGGGGCCGACCGTCCGACGTCCCCGGAGCGCTCTCCGTACTCGCCGGACTCTCCGTACTCGCCGGACCTCCCGTGCCCCTCCTCGTACACGTCGCCGTCGTCGTAGACGTCGTTCTCGGCCCGGTCCGTCGGACGCGGCACCGGAGCCGGGGCGTCCGGCTGCTCCCCCTCCTCCGAGTTGACGCAGGCGAACATCCAGTTGGCGGCCGCCAGATGGTCCACGGCGGCGGCCAGCAGATGGTCGGTCACCGACCACTCGGCGGCCTCGCCGTGCAGTTCCCGGTTCAGCGCGCTGTCGCGCGGCAACTGCTTGACGAGCACCGCGAGCCGCCGCGCGGAGAGGCGCTCGCGGTGCCAGTCGAGCAGGTCGATCCCGTAATAGCGGAGCAGGTCCGCTTCGAGGGCCTCGGCGTGTTCGTCGACGAACCCGACGAGGCTCAGCCTTCCCCCAGGCCGAGCCCGGTCTCCTTGCCGTAGGCCTCCAGGATCGCCGCGATGTCCTGCATGGTGACCTCGTGCCGCTCGAAGCGGGCGAACTGCTGCTCACCCATGAGCAGCCCGAGCAGCCCGTCCACGTCGTTGTCGTCGAGCTCGCGCAACGCCTTCGCGGTGGCGCGGGTCAGCTCCGTGGGCAGGGTGAAGCTCTCGTCGTCGAGCTCGAACGACCAGGTACGGCCGAGGGCTTCGAGGCGCTGGGCGCGGGCGGCGTTGACGTCGAAACGGGCCATGGCGATGGGTGCTCCTTGGGTTCTCGGGTCATCGGGAGTCAGCGGGAGGTGTGGGCCCGGGGCGGGGCGGGCGGCCGGTGTCGGCGCCCGCCCCGCCCCGGTGGGTCAGGACGCGGCGTACGCGGCGTCCTTCATCACGAAGCTGGCCAGCGCCGAACCGTCGGCGGCGGCCATCGCCGTGTAGGTGATGCCGAGCTGGGCCGCCGACTTGCGGGCCAGCTTGATGTCGTCCGCCGCCGTGACCTGGCCGCGCGGAACACCGAAGCGGTAGGTCACCGTGGCGCCGTCGGAGGCACGGACGTCCGTGAACTCCAGGCCGAGGGCGCGCACGTCGGCGTACGGGCGGTCGGCGATCTCGTACTTGTAGACGCCGGTCGAGCCGGTGACCGCCTCGACCGCGCCGCCGCCCATGAAGAACGGCAGCGTGTCCTCGTTGAACTGCATCAGCGAGAACTTCAGGGTCAGGTCGCGGTCCGAGTACACGAAGTGCACCGGGCTCACGGCCTGCCACACGTCGACCGGCTCCAGCTTGTCCTTCTTGCTGAAGGTGACGCCCTCACCGGAGGTGAAGCCGAGGTTCTTCCAACCGGTGGCCCAGTCGGTGGACGGGTCGGTGGAGAAGGTCGTCGGAACCTTGGTGTCGGCGGCGGCGACGTAGAGCCGGCCGACGCCTGCGATGCGGATCTCGGAGGAGTTGGTTCCTGCCATGGGTGGGTCTCCTTATAGAGGGGTGATGCGGGGCGCCGTTCCCGGCCGTTCCGGGTACGGAGAAGGCCCCGCCGACTCGCGGATGCGAGGGCGGGGCCTTCGGTCTGTGGGGTGCGGCCTCCGGGCGGATCGCCCGGGGCCTGTCAGTAGACGTCCAGGTACACCTTGAGCACGGCCACGTAGCGATTGGCCGCGCGGTAGAGGTAGTCGGGCAGCCAGCGCGGGCCGTCCTGCTCCTCCACCTCGGTGATGAGGTTCGTGCCGTACCGGTTGCCGGCCGCGGCCAGCAGCGCGCGGCGGGCGGAGTTGGCCAGGACGTGCGCGGCCTGCTTGGTCGGGCCGTACACCTCCAGCTCGATCAGCGGCTGGTCGACGTGCAGTTCGCCGATCCAGGCGCCGCCGCGCCGGTTGACGAGGACGGCGGCGGTCGTGCCGTCGAAATTCGCGGGCGGTTCGACGGCGACGAGCGCCGTGGAGAGCGCCGAGTCGGCCTCCAGGATGTCGACGACCAGGGCCTCGACGTCCGGGAAGGCGCTCGGTGGGGTGGGTGTGGTCATGCCGGGTCACCTCGCCGGGAAGAAGGGGAAGTCGCCGGGCGGGCGCCGCACGGGGGCGGGGAAGGGGAGGCGCGCGGCGCCTCGGCCCGGCTGACGGCGGCGGGTGCGGCCCGCTCGGGGCTCGCGGGCACAGCTCCGCCGCTGCACCAACTGTGACAGACGAGCGTGCGCGCACGCAACTAAAACGGCGAGAGAGATGTGAGAGGAGGTGCGGGAGGGGCGAAGGCGAGGGGGTGGCGCGAGGGCGGCGCGGGAGTGAGCGCAGGTCACGAAGGGGGGAGTGCGCGGTCAGGAAGGGGGGAGTGCGCAGGTCAGGAGGGGGAGCGTGCGCGCAGGTCATGAAGGGGGTGCGCGTGTCGGCAGGGGGAGCGCGGCACGGGGAGCGCGGAGGGGGGAGGGGGGAGGGTGAGGGGGGAGCGCAGGGGTTGGTCGTGGTGCGGGTCGGCGAAGCCGTGGGTGGTGCCGTCGACCGGAGCTCCCGTCGGCCCACGGGCGCCCTTCGATCGGAACCGTCACGGCATGCGTGACCGGTGGTCCCGGCCGGGTCAGTCGGCGGTGGGCGCGGCCGCGGCCGTCTCCACCAGGACCCGCCGGTCCTCACGCGCCTGCGTCACCTCGGCCTCGGCCTCGCTCGGCAGGAACTGCTCCACCACCCTGACGAACATCTCCCGCCGGTCGGCGGGCACGCCCAGCAGGTCGGCGACCTCCTCCAGGGTGGGGCGGCGGCCGAACTCGGCGCTGGGCGCGGGAGAGGCCAGGTAGTCGTGCGGGTCGGCCAGTTCCTCCGCGGTCAGCCGGCCGGAGCGGATGAGCATGTCGCGCACCGGCACGCCGAGCACGCGGGCGAGCCTGCGGGTGGTCTCGAGGTCCGGCATGCTCTGCCGCTGGAGCAGGCGGGTGACCGCGGCGCGGTGCACGCCGGCCTCGTCCGCGATCCGCGACTTGCCGCCGCCGCGTGGGCTGTCGATGTCGTAGCCGCGTTCGCGCATGAGGTCTTCGACCCACGCGGCGAATGCGTCCAAGCCCTGGTTGGTCATGTCTTTCTCTCTTCCTTCGGGGGTGGGCAAGAGTTTAGCTTGCTTGCGCGCGCGGAATTACGTGCTCTCGAGCAAGCACTGAGGAAAATTCGTGCTGTTCGTGGAGATTCGGGGGACGTCGAAGGCTCCGGCCCGTCGGAATTTCGTTGCGGGCGCGCACGCAATCTGTAGTCTGGGGGGCGTTCACCCAGTACGGCTCGTTCACGAACCCAGGGGGGTCCCATGTCCATGCCCGAAACGAACTCCTGCCCATCAGCCCCCGGTTGGCAGTCCGCGGCCGCCTGTGGCGGGCTCTCCCCGCGGGTCGTCTTCTCCAAGAAGGCCAAGGTCGCCGCCCCCGCGCTCCGGGCCTGCGCCGACTGCCGCGTGCGGCGGGCCTGCGAGGAGGCGGTGGCACCGGCCGACAACTGGTTCGACGGCGTCTGCGGCGGCCGTCTCTGGCGCTCCGGCCGCCCGGTCCCCGTACCCGCGCACCTCCTGTCGCCGGCCACGACCGCCGGCCTCGCCCCCCTCCCGACTCAGGCGGTCGGCCTCGCCCACCTCCCGGCTCCGGCCGCCCACCTCCCGGCTACGGCCACCGGCCTCGTCCACCTCCCGGCTCAGGGCGGCACCCGTGGCTGAAGCCTGCGAGGACCGACCCACCGCCCAGGCCGCCCTCTGGATCGGCACACTTCTCCAGCAGTTCCCCGAACTGTCCACGGAACTGGTGCCCGGCCGTACCAGCCCCGCCCACCGCCCCGTCGCACCGCGGCCCCCCGTCGATCTCGGCGCCCGCCTGCGCGAGGAGCGCGAGGAGCAGCTGCTCCTCCAGCAGCGGCACGGCCTGGTGGCCCCCGGCCACGGCGCGGCCCCGCTCCGCCTGCATGTCTCCGACGCCATCCGCGACATCACCGACGGCGTCCTCGAACTGGAGGAGGCGGTACGCGACCGGCTCGGTCTGCCCCGTCCGCGCCGCGCCCCCGTGCCCGAGCGGCTGCGCAGGATCGCGTCCCTCCTCGACCGCGTGGCCGCCGACACCGTCCTGGCCGCGCACGTACGCGACGAGACCCGCCGGATGGCCCGCCGCTGCGCCCGCGCGCTGGGCGACACCGAGACCGTCGTACGGGTCGCGGGCCGCTGCCCCTGGTGCGACTCCGTCTCCCTGCGGGCCTTCCCCGACCGCGCGGCCGTCCTCTGCGTCAACCCGGCCTGCCGCTGCCCGGAACCGGACTGCGGCTGTCACGACGATCCGGCCTACCGGCACACCTGGGACGAGGGGGAGTGGGCGCGCGCATGAGCACCTCGGACCGACCGACCGCGGACCGACGCACTCCGGACCGGAGCACCCCCGATCGACGAGCCCCCGATCGACGCGCTTCCGATCGACGCGCTTCCGATCGACGCGCCGCCGGGCGACCGACCCTGATTCCGGGCCCCCTGGCGGCCCAGGAGGTCGGTGTGGCCCCCGCCACCATCCGCAAGTGGGTCCAGCTGGGGCACCTCGCGCCGGCCGGCAAGGCGGGACGGGCCCAGCTCTTCCGGCTGGAGGACGTGTTCGCCGCAGAACGCGCCACCCGCCGGGCCCGGTGACCTCCGGCCCCCGCGCCGCACCGGGTCACCGCGCCGGACCACCGCACCGCACCGGACCACCGCACCGCACCGGACCACCGCACCGCGCCAGGTCACCGCGTCGGGTCTACGGAATGCCCAACTCGAAGATCACGTAGTGCGCGTACCACCCCGACGCGAGGGCCGCCGTCCCGAAGAACACCGCCAGGCTCGGCCACTTCAGCCGGCTCAGCGCCGCCGCCGGGGCCAGCAGCAGCGGGAAGACCGGCAGCAGGTACCGCCCCGTGTTGCCGAACATCTGCTGGGTGCCCAGCACGGTGATCACACTCGCCAGCGTGTACGCCACCAGCACCAGCGGCGGTTTCCTGCGGAGCATCAGCGCGATCAGGAAGGGCAGCGCCAGCACCAGCTGTACGCCGAGGAGGTCGGGGACCGAGAACGCGAACAGATAGTCGTGGCGACCGATCGCGGTGTTGCCCAGCACGTCGAGCGTGTAGGAGCCGAAGTCGAAATAGTGCGCCCACCCCTCGCGCTGGAGCGTGAAGTACGCGGTGAGGTCGCCCATGCTGAGACCGACCCAGGTGACGTAGGTGAGCAGGCCGAGCGGCGCGGCGAACATGGCGTACAGGGGCCCCGACACCCCGTGCTCGCGCCTGCTCTCCCGCCGGGCCAGGGTGACGATCGCGGCGAGCCCGACCGCGCCGATGAGGGCGGCGGAGGTCGGCCGGTTGAGCCCGGCCACGAAGGCGAGCAGCCCCGCCGCGACCCATCGCCGCTTCATCACGCAGTAGCAGCACCAGGAGGCGATGGCGACGAAGACCGACTCCGAGTAGACCGCCCACTCCACGCCCGCCCCGGGCACCACCGCCCACAGCCCGGCCGCGATCGTGCCCGCCCGCACTCCGGCGAGCGTCGCGACCACGGCGTAGACGCCGGCGGCCGCGACGAAGGAGGCGAGCACCGAGACCAGGATCCCGGAGCCGAACAGCCCCAGCCCGGTGATCTCGGAGACGCCCCGGATCAGGCCCGGGTAGAGCGGGAAGAAGGCGACCGAGTTCTGCTTGACGGTGAAGAGGCCGCCGGGGGCGAGCTGCTCCAGCGGGCGGGGGTCGTACCCCTTCTCGGCGACCTGGAGGTACCACCAGCCGTCCCAGGTGGCCAGGACGTCCCACCAGTGGGCGCCGCCGCCGAAGCGCGGGTTCTTCTTCTGGTATTCGTCGGCCGACTCCAGGAGCCAGGCGAAGACGGACAGGCCCACGAGCTTCGTGACGCCGTAGAGGAGCAGCGGAGCGAGGTACGGTCGTACACCGTCCGGCAGGCTGAGGCGGCGCAGTCTCCGCGAGCGCTCCTGTGGCCCGTCGGGCACGGCGGAGTCCGTCGCCGTGTCGCTGGAAGCCGTGCTCATGGCTGGGGTCCCCCCTCGGCCGATCGCCGGACACCCAGGGGCGGCACCGCTGTCCGGATGATCGTGAAGTGTGGTCATAAGAGTGCGGTCATAAGATCGCAACAGAGTCGCACATGTGCGCCACAGGTTGGGGGAGGACGGGTGACCGAAGCGCCGAACGCCACGGCCGCGGCGACCGTCTTGTCGGTCGTCATACCCATGTACAACGAGGAAGAGGTGCTTCCCGCGCTGGTCAGCCGGTTGCGCCCGGTCCTGGCGGACCTCGGCGTCGGCTACGAGGTGGTCGCCGTCGACGACGGCAGCACCGACCGCACGGCCGAGCTGCTGGCCGCCTTCCGGCTGGGCTGGCCGGAACTGCGGGTCATCGGCCTGCGCCGCAACTCCGGTCACCAGGCCGCCCTCACCGCGGGCCTGGACCGCGCGCACGGCGCGTACGTCGTCAGCATCGACGCCGACCTCCAGGACCCGCCGGAGAAGATCCCCGAGATGCTCGGGCTGGCCCGCGCCGAGGGGCTCGACATCGTCTACGGCATCCGCGCCGACCGGGCCAGCGACACCGGCTTCAAGCGGTGGACGGCGGGCCTGTACTACCGGCTCGTCCGCCGTCTCGCCGGACCGTCGGTGCCGGCCCAGGCCGGTGACTTCCGGCTGCTGAGCCGGGCCGCCGTGGACGCCCTGAAGGCCCTGCCGGACCAGCAGCGGGTCTACCGCCTCCTCGTGCCCTGGCTGGGCTTCCCCAGCGGAGAGGTGCGCTACGAGCGCGCCCCGCGCCCGGCGGGCCAGAGCAAGTACCCCCTCGGCCGGATGATCCGGCTGGCCGTCGACAGCGTCACGGGCTTCTCGGCGGCTCCCCTGCGCATCGCCACCTGGCTGGGCGGCTTCGCGTTCCTGGTCTGCCTGGGCCTGATGATCTACACCCTGAGCGCCCACGCCTTCCAGCACACCGTTCCCGGCTGGACCTCCCTCTTCACCGGCGTGCTGTTCATCGGCGCGGTCCAGCTGATCTGCGTCGGCCTGCTCGGCGAGTACGTCGGCCGCATCTATACGGCCGTCCAGAACCGTCCGACGTACTTCATCGGTCACGACACGGCGTCGGATGCGGCGGCGGACACGGCGGGAGATCCGGCGGCTGGCGCCGGGAAGCGGCCGTCGCGGGCCGGCGACCCGGTCGTGCCGTCCCCGGCGTCGCCCCCGGAGGGCTCCGCGGACGCCGCGGCCCCGGTATCACAGGGGTCGGGACGGCGCTCGTAAACCTCCGGCGTGTCGGGGGCGCGGGTTCTGTTTTGACCGGAGTGAATGCGCTAGGTACGCTCAGACCTTGTGCCTGGGGTGTGCCCTGGCCCTCGTGCGTGTCTTCAACCGCACACGGGGCCTAGCTAGCGGCCACCGTGATCTGCGCCTCTTCCTGCCTTACGGCGGAAGTTCGCCGGATCCGACACACCCGACCGCGTGGGTCGGCGAAGTTCCAGGTTAGCTTCACCATTCGGCACACAGAAACCGGAGAAGTAGTGCCTACGATCCAGCAGCTGGTCCGGAAGGGCCGGCAGGACAAGGTCGAGAAGAACAAGACGCCCGCACTCGAGGGTTCGCCCCAGCGTCGCGGCGTCTGCACGCGTGTGTTCACGACCACCCCGAAGAAGCCGAACTCGGCCCTGCGTAAGGTCGCGCGTGTGCGTCTGACCAGCGGTATCGAGGTCACTGCTTACATTCCGGGTGAGGGACACAACTTGCAGGAGCACTCCATCGTGCTCGTGCGTGGTGGCCGTGTGAAGGACCTGCCCGGTGTTCGCTACAAGATCATCCGCGGTTCCCTTGACACCCAGGGTGTCAAGAACCGCAAGCAGGCCCGCAGCCGCTACGGCGCCAAGAAGGAGAAGTAAACAATGCCTCGTAAGGGCCCTGCCCCGAAGCGCCCGGTCATCATCGACCCGGTCTACGGTTCTCCTCTTGTCACGTCGCTCATCAACAAGGTGCTGCTGAACGGCAAGCGCTCCACCGCCGAGCGCATCGTCTACGGCGCCATGGAGGGCCTGCGCGAGAAGACCGGCAACGACCCGGTCATCACGCTGAAGCGCGCTCTCGAGAACATCAAGCCGACCATCGAGGTCAAGTCCCGCCGTGTCGGTGGCGCGACCTACCAGGTCCCGATCGAGGTCAAGCCGGGTCGCGCGAGCACCCTGGCGCTGCGCTGGCTCGTCGGTTACTCCCGCGCCCGTCGCGAGAAGACCATGACCGAGCGCCTCCTCAACGAGCTTCTCGACGCGTCCAACGGCCTCGGCGCCGCTGTGAAGAAGCGCGAGGACACCCACAAGATGGCCGAGTCCAACAAGGCCTTCGCGCACTACCGCTGGTAGTCGCTACCCACATCGAGACCGAGAGAAGACGAAAGCCTTATGGCTACCACTTCACTTGACCTGGCCAAGGTCCGCAACATTGGGATCATGGCCCACATCGACGCGGGCAAGACGACCACCACCGAGCGGATCCTGTTCTACACCGGCGTCTCCTACAAGATCGGTGAGGTCCACGACGGCGCCGCGACCATGGACTGGATGGAGCAGGAGCAGGAGCGTGGCATCACGATCACCTCTGCTGCCACCACCTGTCACTGGCCGCTGGCCGATGTCGACCACACCATCAACATCATCGACACCCCGGGCCACGTCGACTTCACCGTCGAGGTGGAGCGTTCGCTTCGCGTGCTCGACGGTGCCGTGACGGTGTTCGACGGCGTCGCGGGTGTCGAGCCCCAGTCCGAGACCGTGTGGCGTCAGGCGGACCGCTACGGCGTCCCGCGTATCTGCTTCGTCAACAAGCTCGACCGCACCGGTGCCGAGTTCCACCGCTGTGTCGACATGATCAGCAGCCGCCTCGGTGCGACGCCGATCGTCATGCAGCTCCCGATCGGTGCCGAAGCCGACTTCAAGGGCGTCGTCGACCTGGTCACGATGAAGGCCTTCGTGTGGTCCGCCGAGGCGGAGAAGGGCGAGATGTACGACGTGGTCGACATCCCGGCCACCCACACCGAGGCTGCCGAGGAGTACCGCGGCAAGCTCGTCGAGACCGTCGCCGAGAACGACGACGAGATCATGGAGCTGTACCTGGAGGGCCAGGAGCCTTCCGTGGAGCAGCTGTACGCCGCGATCCGTCGGATCACCATCGCGTCCGGCAAGTCCAGCGACATCACGGTCACCCCCGTGTTCTGCGGTACCGCGTTCAAGAACAAGGGCGTTCAGCCCCTGCTCGACGCGGTCGTGCGCTACCTTCCCTCCCCCCTGGACGTCGAGGCCATCGAAGGCCACGACGTCAAGGACCCGGAGCTGGTCGTCAAGCGCAGGCCGTCCGAGGACGAGCCGCTGTCCGCGCTCGCGTTCAAGATCATGAGCGACCCGCACCTGGGCAAGCTCACCTTCGTCCGGGTCTACTCGGGCCGCCTGGTGTCCGGCACTGCCGTGCTGAACTCCGTCAAGGGCAAGAAGGAGCGCATCGGCAAGATCTACCGCATGCACGCGAACAAGCGTGAGGAGATCGAGGCGGTCGGCGCCGGCGACATCGTCGCCGTCATGGGTCTGAAGCAGACCACGACCGGCGAGACGCTGTGCGACGACAAGCAGCCGGTGATCCTGGAGTCCATGGACTTCCCGGCTCCGGTCATCCAGGTCGCCATCGAGCCCAAGTCGAAGGGCGACCAGGAGAAGCTGGGCATCGCGATCCAGCGCCTGGCCGAGGAGGACCCGTCGTTCCAGGTCCACTCGGACGAGGAGACCGGCCAGACCATCATCGGTGGCATGGGCGAGCTGCACCTCGAGGTGCTGGTCGACCGTATGCGCCGTGAGTTCAAGGTCGAGGCCAACGTCGGCAAGCCGCAGGTCGCCTACCGCGAGACCATCCGCAAGGCGGTCGACCGGGTCGACTACACGCACAAGAAGCAGACCGGTGGTACCGGCCAGTTCGCGAAGGTGCAGATCGCGATCGAGCCGATCGAGGGCGGCGACGCCTCGTACGAGTTCGTGAACAAGGTGACCGGTGGTCGTATCCCGAAGGAGTACATCCCTTCGGTCGACGCCGGTGCGCAGGAGGCCATGCAGTTCGGCATCCTCGCCGGTTACGAGATGACCGGCGTGCGCGTCACCCTGCTCGACGGTGGCTACCACGAGGTCGACTCCTCCGAGCTCGCGTTCAAGATCGCCGGTTCGCAGGCCTTCAAGGAGGCCGCGCGCAAGGCCAGCCCCGTGCTGCTCGAGCCGATGATGGCCGTCGAGGTCACCACGCCCGAGGACTACATGGGCGAGGTCATCGGCGACATCAACTCCCGCCGTGGTCAGATCCAGGCCATGGAGGAGCGGGCCGGTGCCCGCGTCGTCAAGGGCCTGGTGCCCCTGTCGGAGATGTTCGGCTACGTCGGCGACCTCCGCAGCAAGACGTCGGGTCGCGCAAGCTACTCGATGCAGTTCGACTCCTACGCCGAGGTTCCCCGGAACGTCGCCGAGGAGATCATCGCGAAGGCCAAGGGCGAGTAACACACTCGGTTTACACGCCGTAGGCTTGACTCCGGAGCCTCAAGGGGCAAACAGCCGCATCCCCGGATGTTTGCCCCCTGGACCCGGGCTTTCCAGCAAAGATCACCTGGCGCCGATGAAGCAAGGCGTTCCAGAACCACTCCCAGGAGGACCCCCGTGGCGAAGGCGAAGTTCGAGCGGACTAAGCCGCACGTCAACATCGGCACCATCGGTCACATCGACCACGGTAAGACGACCCTCACGGCCGCCATTACCAAGGTGCTGCACGACAAGTACCCGGACCTGAACGAGGCCTCGGCCTTCGACCAGATCGACAAGGCTCCCGAAGAGCGTCAGCGCGGTATCACCATCTCCATCGCGCACGTCGAGTACCAGACGGAGGGCCGCCACTACGCCCACGTCGACTGCCCGGGTCACGCGGACTACATCAAGAACATGATCACCGGTGCCGCGCAGATGGACGGCGCGATCCTCGTGGTCGCCGCCACCGACGGCCCGATGCCGCAGACCAAGGAGCACGTGCTCCTGGCCCGCCAGGTCGGCGTTCCGTACATCGTCGTCGCCCTGAACAAGGCCGACATGGTGGACGACGAGGAGATCCTGGAGCTCGTCGAGCTCGAGGTCCGTGAGCTCCTCTCCGAGTACGAGTTCCCGGGCGACGACCTGCCGGTCGTCAAGGTCTCGGCGCTCAAGGCGCTCGAGGGCGACGCCGAGTGGGGTCAGTCGGTTCTCGACCTCATGGCCGCCGTCGACGAGGCGATCCCGACCCCCGAGCGTGACGTCGACAAGCCGTTCCTCATGCCCGTCGAGGACGTCTTCACGATCACCGGTCGCGGTACGGTCGTCACCGGCCGTATCGAGCGTGGTGTCCTGAAGGTCAACGAGACCGTTGACATCATCGGCATCAAGCAGGAGAAGACCACCACCACGGTCACCGGCATCGAGATGTTCCGCAAGCTGCTCGACGAGGGCCAGGCCGGTGAGAACGTCGGTCTGCTGCTCCGCGGCATCAAGCGCGAGGACGTCGAGCGCGGCCAGGTCATCATCAAGCCGGGTTCGGTCACGCCGCACACCGACTTCGAGGCCCAGGCCTACATCCTGTCCAAGGACGAGGGTGGCCGCCACACGCCGTTCTTCAACAACTACCGTCCGCAGTTCTACTTCCGTACGACGGACGTGACGGGCGTTGTGACCCTCCCCGAGGGCACCGAAATGGTGATGCCGGGTGACAACACCGAGATGAAGGTGGAGCTCATCCAGCCCATCGCCATGGAAGAGGGCCTGAAGTTCGCCATCCGCGAGGGTGGTCGCACGGTGGGCGCCGGCCAGGTCACCAAGATCACCAAGTAGTTCTTGCTGATCGACCTGGTAGCTCCAGCTTGAGCTGAGCACCTGAGAGGGCCCGTACGACTTCGGTCGCACGGGCCCTCTCGCATGTTCCCGGCCACCCGGCCAGGCTCAGTTCCGCTCGCCGGCCTTGTCGACGACGACCGTGGCGACACGGGTGGCCGTGGCGAGGACGGTCCCCTTCGCCACGAACAGGCCCCCGGAGGCCTTGCCGCCCACGTAGTAGCCCATTCCGGCCACCCAGCGGACACCCCGGTAGGCGAAGGTCTCCGGGTCGAGCAGCACCTGCATGCTGTTGCGCTCGTACGCGTAGTCACGGAAGTTGCCGTCGACGCCGATGGCCACGACCTTCCGTCCCTCGCCGTCGGTCACCTCTACCGGCTCGGTCGCTCCCTCCAGTCCCGTGATGATCCGGTAGATCGTCCGAGCCTTGTCGGCCGGGACGACGGAGGCTCCGGAGAGCACCTCGACCACCTCGTCGAAGTCGCGCTGGGCCTGGGTCAGCCGGTACGCGCTGGTGACGCGGGTGGGGACGGACTTCTTGAGGATCGCCTTCAGGGCGGCGCCGGGGTCGTCGGGCAGCGCGGCCAGCAGGGCGTCCGTCTGCTGGGGCGGGAGCATCTGTCCGGGCGCGGAGCCGGCGAGTTCGGCCCACGCCCGGACGCCGTCCGCATCGCCGTTGCTCGTGTCCGGCACGGCCGTGGACCGGCCGTCGTAGCGGATCCAGTGGTCCGAGTCGAACGACGTCGGTGTCTTCGTGTCGCACGGGCGCGTTCCGGGTGACAGATCGAACGAGCCGGCCTCGCTGTACGCGAGGGAGCTCCTGACGGCGGGGCAGTTCAGCAGGACCAGCCGAACCCGCTGGTACACCCAGGAGTCCGGCCGGGCGGTCGCCGTCGGAGCCGGCCCCGTCGGCGTCCTGTCGTCCTCGCGCAGCGTCAGGGTGGAGAGCAGCGCCGCGGCCGTCACCGCGGCGACCGCTCCCGCCGCTTTGAGCTGCCACCCGGCCCGGCCGCGCCGGGGTGGTCCGGCGATCTCGTCCAGCAGCCGCCGGTGGGCCGGGGCGAGCCGGGCACGGTCGGGCAGGGGAGCGTCGGCGCGCAGCTGTCGGACCGCCGTCACCTCGTCCATCGCCGGTTCAGCCATGGCCGATCACCTCCGCGGAGTCGCGTACGAACGTGGGGTCCGCATCGCCGAGTGCGAGGCGTACCTTCCTGCGGGCCCGGTTGAGGCGGGAGCGCACCGTGCCCACCGGGATGGACAGCGCCTGGGCGACCTCCTGGTAGCCGAGGTCCGCCCAGGCGACCAGCAGCAGGACGTCCCTGTCGCCGCGCGAGAGACCGGCCAGCGCGCCTGCCAGGCGGCCCTGCGCGGCCTGCGCGGTGACGCGGCTGTCGCTGCGGTCGGTCCAGGAGTCGGCCACGGGGTCGTGTCCCGTGCGGGCCAGGGCTCTGAGCGCCCGCACCTCGGCACGGCGCTGCTTGCCGATGAGGTTGGCGGCGATTCCGTACAGCCAGGGCCGGGCGCCGGCGCGGGAGGCGTCGTAGCGTCCCCGGGTGCGGAACGCGGCCAGAAAGGTCTCGGCGGTGATGTCCTCGGCCGCGTCCTCGCCCAGGCGTCGGGCCGCGTACCGGTGGATCACCGCGGCGTGCCGGTGATAGAGCTCCCCGAACAACTCGGGCCGGGTCAGGGAGTCGGCGATGACGGATGCGTCCTCGTCATGTCTGCCAGGTGGGCTGTTCACGCGGGCTCCGTGTCTGCCGTCGGTCGGATACACCCGTTGTTACCCGGAGCCCTCGAACGGGTTCACGGTGACCGGCCTCACAAGCGGGCCTCGAAAAGCCCGGGTTGGAGCGGCTCGGCGTTTGACCTACGTCACGTCCGGGGTATTGTCTCCGGCTCGATTGGCGGAGGCAGTGCCCCATATGGCAGACTGTCGGAGTTGCTCGGTCGAGTGTTGATGTTGCGCGCCTCCCGCCGGGAGGACCGAAAGCGAGTCCCACAGTACTCGTCGCCCTAACTGCCTGTTGGCAGCGCTGGGGCGGACGTACGGGAATCTTTCGGGAAGTGTCAATAGAGCGCCGACCAGGCACCCGGTGGGCCTTTCGTCCCCGGCTTGCGGTTCCGGAAGGGCCGTGCTTTCCCAGCAGGGATGTTCGAACAAGGGGCATCTGTGTCGGTGACAGCGCGACACACCCGACCGCGTGGGTCGGCGGAACGAAGTAAACAGACCATCTGGTTCCAGAGCGTTAGAAGAGACAGGACTACTGAGTAGCCATGGCGGGACAGAAGATCCGCATCCGGCTCAAGGCCTACGACCACGAGGTCATCGATTCCTCGGCGAAGAAGATCGTCGAGACGGTGACCCGCACTGGTGCGTCGGTCGCGGGCCCGGTGCCGCTGCCCACTGAGAAGAACGTGTACTGCGTCATCAAGTCGCCGCACAAGTACAAGGACTCGCGCGAGCACTTCGAGATGCGCACGCACAAGCGTCTGATCGACATTCTCGACCCGACGCCCAAGACCGTTGACTCTTTGATGCGACTCGACCTCCCGGCCGGTGTCGACATCGAGATCAAGCTCTAGGGGCCGGTGATCTGAAGAATGGCTAAGCAGATCAAGGGCATCCTGGGCGAGAAGCTCGGCATGACGCAGGTGTGGGACGAGAACAACCGTGTTGTTCCGGTCACCGTCGTCAAGGCCAGTGCCAACGTCGTGACCCAGGTCCGTACGAACGACAGTGACGGCTACGAGTCGGTCCAGATCGCCTTCGGCGAGATCGACCCGCGCAAGGTGAACAAGCCCCTCAAGGGTCACTTCGCCAAGGCCGACGTCACCCCCCGTCGCCACCTCGTCGAGATCCGCACCGCGGACGCCTCCGAGTACACGCTGGGCCAGGAGATCACCGCTGAGGTGTTCGAGGCCGGCGTGAAGGTCGACGTGACCGGCAAGAGCAAGGGCAAGGGCTTCGCCGGTGTCATGAAGCGTCACAACTTCAAGGGCCTCGGCGCCGGACACGGCACCCAGCGCAAGCACCGCTCGCCCGGTTCCATCGGTGGCTGCGCCACCCCGGGCCGCGTGTTCAAGGGCCTCCGCATGGCGGGTCGCATGGGCAACGAGCGTGTCACCACCCAGAACCTGACCGTCCACGCCGTTGACGCGGAGAAGGGTCTGCTGCTCATCAAGGGCGCTGTCCCCGGTCCGAACGGCGGCCTCGTCCTGGTCCGCACTGCGGCCAAGGGGGCCTGAGGTACCGATGAGCACTGTTGACATCCTTTCGCCTGCAGGCGAGAAGACCGGAAGCGTCGAGCTCCCCGCGGAGATCTTCGGCGTGGAGAAGATCAGCATCCCGCTGATCCACCAGGTCGTCGTCGCGCAGAACGCGGCTGCCCGTCAGGGCACGCATAAGACCAAGCGCCGCGGTGAAGTCCGCGGTGGCGGTAAGAAGCCTTACCGTCAGAAGGGCACCGGCCGCGCACGCCAGGGCTCGACCCGCGCGCCGCAGTTCGCCGGCGGTGGCGTCGTCCACGGCCCGCAGCCGCGTGACTACTCGCAGCGGACCCCGAAGAAGATGAAGGCTGCCGCTCTGCGTCACGCCCTCACCGACCGGGCCCGCCACAACCGCATTCACGTCGTCACCGGCGTGATCGAGGGCGAGGCTCCCTCCACGAAGGCCGCTCGTACGCTGTTCGGCAAGATCTCGGAGCGCAAGAACCTGCTCCTGGTCGTCGACCGCGCCGACGAGGCCGCGTGGCTGTCCGCCCGCAACCTGCCCCAGGTGCACATCCTGGAGCCGGGCCAGCTGAACACGTACGACGTGATCGTCTCGGACGACGTGGTCTTCACCCAGGCCGCTCTCGAGTCCTTCGTCGCCGGCCCGCAGGCCAACGACACCGAAGGGAGTGACGCCTGATGGCTACGCGTCACCCGAGCATCGCCTCCAAGGCGGCCAAGGTCGCCAAGGCCGCGCGCGTCGCCAAGGCGAAGCGCCACGCCACCGAAGGCAAGAACACCGTCGTCACCGCGCCCAGCAAGGCGTTCACGGACCTCCGTGACGTGCTGCTGAAGCCGGTCGTGTCGGAGAAGAGCTACGCGCTCCTCGACGAGAACAAGTACACGTTCATCGTCGCCCCGAACGCCAACAAGACCCAGATCAAGCAGGCCGTCCAGGCGGTCTTCTCGGTCAAGGTCACCGGCGTCAACACGATCAACCGCATCGGCAAGCGCAAGCGCACCAAGACCGGTTTCGGTCAGCGTGCCGGCACGAAGCGCGCGATCGTGACCCTTGCCGAGGGCGACCGTATCGACATCTTCGGCGGTCCGACCGCCTGAGGGCGGTCCGGATCGTCCGATATCGGACGAGGACTGAATAATGGGAATCCGCAAGTACAAGCCGACTACGCCGGGCCGTCGTGGCTCCAGCGTCGCCGACTTCGTCGAGGTCACGCGGTCCACGCCGGAGAAGTCGCTGGTCCGCCCGCTGCACAGCAAGGGCGGCCGTAACAACGCCGGTCGTGTGACCGTTCGCCACCAGGGTGGCGGACACAAGCGCGCCTACCGAGTGATCGACTTCCGTCGTCACGACAAGGACGGCGTGCCGGCGAAGGTCGCGCACATCGAGTACGACCCCAACCGCACCGCGCGCATCGCGCTGCTGCACTATGCCGACGGCGAGAAGCGCTACATCCTCGCCCCGCGCAACCTGTCGCAGGGCGACCGCGTCGAGAACGGTCCCGGGGCCGACATCAAGCCGGGCAACAACCTGGCGCTCCGCAACATCCCGGTCGGTACCACGATCCACGCGATCGAGATCCGTCCCGGTGGCGGCGCCAAGTTCGCCCGCTCCGCCGGTGCCTCGGTGCAGCTGCTCGCGAAGGAGGGCACGATGGCCCACCTTCGTATGCCGTCCGGTGAGATCCGTCTGGTCGACCAGCGCTGCCGCGCCACGGTCGGCGAGGTCGGCAACGCCGAGCAGAGCAACATCAACTGGGGCAAGGCCGGCCGTAAGCGCTGGCTGGGCGTCCGCCCGACCGTTCGCGGTGTGGCGATGAACCCGGTTGACCACCCCCACGGTGGTGGTGAGGGCAAGACCTCCGGTGGTCGCCACCCGGTCAGCCCCTGGGGTCAGAAGGAGGGTCGTACTCGTTCGCCGAAGAAGGCTTCGAACAAGTACATCGTCCGCCGCCGCAAGACGAACAAGAAGCGCTAGGAGCGGGTTTAGATGCCGCGCAGTCTCAAGAAGGGGCCCTTCGTCGACGGACACCTCGTAAAGAAGGTGGACGCCCAGAACGAAGCCGGTTCCAAGAACGTCATCAAGACCTGGTCCCGTCGCTCGATGATCATCCCGGCCATGCTGGGTCACACGATCGCGGTGCACAACGGCAAGACCCACATTCCGGTGTTTGTCACCGAGTCGATGGTCGGCCACAAGCTCGGCGAGTTCTCGCCGACGCGCACCTTCCGGGGTCACGTCAAGGACGACCGGAAGTCGAAGCGCCGCTAACGCGGGGTGGAATGACCATGACAGACACTGGAAGGACAACCATGGAAGCCAGGGCCCAGGCGCGGTACATCCGCGTCACGCCCATGAAGGCCCGCCGGGTGGTGGACCTTATCCGTGGCATGGACGCCACGGAGGCTCAGGCGGTCCTGCGTTTCGCCCCGCAGGCCGCGAGCGTGCCGGTCGGCAAGGTGCTTGACAGCGCCATTGCCAACGCCGCGCACAACTACGACCACACTGACGCCGACAGCCTCTTCATCTCCGAGGCGTACGTCGACGAGGGTCCGACCCTGAAGCGGTTCCGTCCGCGTGCCCAGGGCCGCGCATACCGGATCCGCAAGCGGACCAGCCACATCACCGTGGTCCTCAGCAGCAAGGAAGGATCCCGGTAATGGGCCAGAAGGTTAACCCGCATGGGTTCCGGCTCGGCATCACCACGGACTTCAAGTCCCGTTGGTACGCCGACAAGTCGTACAAGGAATACGTCGGAGAAGACGTCGCCATCCGTCGGATGATGACGTCCGGCATGGAGCGCGCCGGCATCTCGAAGGTGGAGATCGAGCGCACCCGTGACCGCGTGCGTGTGGACATCCACACCGCTCGCCCGGGCATCGTCATCGGCCGCCGCGGCGCCGAGGCCGACCGTATCCGCGGCGACCTGGAGAAGCTGACCAAGAAGCAGGTCCAGCTGAACATCCTCGAGGTCAAGAACCCCGAGGTCGACGCTCAGCTGGTGGCTCAGGCCGTCGCCGAGCAGCTCTCCTCCCGCGTCTCCTTCCGTCGCGCCATGCGTAAGAGCATGCAGTCGGCGATGAAGGCCGGCGCCAAGGGCATCAAGATCCAGTGCGGTGGCCGCCTCGGTGGCGCCGAGATGTCCCGCTCGGAGTTCTACCGCGAGGGCCGTGTGCCCCTGCACACGCTCCGCGCGAACGTGGACTACGGCTTCTTCGAGGCCAAGACGACCTTCGGCCGCATCGGCGTGAAGGTCTGGATCTACAAGGGCGATGTCAAGAACATCGCCGAGGTCCGCGCCGAGAACGCTGCTGCCCGCGCCGGCAACCGCCCGGCCCGTGGTGGCGGCGGCGCCGACCGCCCGGCCCGTGGTGGCCGTGGTGGCGAGCGTGGCGGTCGCGGTCGCAAGCCGCAGCAGGCTCCCGCTGCCGAGGCCCCCAAGGCCGAGGCTCCGGCGGCCGCTCCGGCTGAGAGCACCGGAACGGAGGCCTGACCGAAATGCTGATCCCCCGTAGGGTCAAGCACCGCAAGCAGCACCACCCGAAGCGCCGCGGTCAGGCCAAGGGCGGTACGACGGTCTCGTTCGGCGAGTACGGCATTCAGGCCCTCACGCCGGCGTACGTGACCAACCGCCAGATCGAAGCAGCGCGTATCGCGATGACCCGCCACATCAAGCGTGGCGGCAAGGTCTGGATCAACATCTACCCGGACCGCCCGCTCACGAAGAAGCCTGCCGAGACCCGCATGGGTTCCGGTAAGGGTTCTCCCGAGTGGTGGATCGCGAACGTGCACCCGGGACGGGTCATGTTCGAACTGTCCTACCCCAACGAGAAGATCGCCCGTGAGGCCCTCACTCGCGCAGCCCACAAGCTGCCGATGAAGTGCCGGATCGTCAAGCGCGAGGCAGGTGAAGCGTGATGTCGGCCGGTACCAAGGCGTCCGAGCTGCGCGAACTGGGTGACGAGGAGCTTCTCAACAAGCTCCGCGAAGCCAAGGAAGAGCTGTTCAACCTCCGCTTCCAGGCGGCGACGGGTCAGCTCGAGAACCACGGTCGGCTCAAGGCCGTCCGTAAGGACATCGCGCGGATCTACACCCTGATGCGTGAGCGCGAGCTGGGCATCGAGACGGTGGAGAGCGCCTGATGAGCGAGAGCAACGTGACTGAGAACACCCCCGAGGCGCGCGGTTTCCGCAAGACCCGTGAGGGTCTCGTCGTCAGCGACAAGATGGACAAGACCGTCGTCGTCGCCGTCGAGGACCGCGTGAAGCACGCGCTGTACGGCAAGGTCATCCGCCGTACGAACAAGCTCAAGGCTCACGACGAGCAGAACGCCGCAGGCGTCGGCGACCGTGTCCTCCTCGCGGAGACCCGGCCGCTGTCCTCGACGAAGCGCTGGCGCATCGTCGAGATCCTCGAAAAGGCCAAGTAATTCTCCTGCGGGCATCCCCGCAGGACAGTTCCGCCAGGCTCGGTGAGCTCCGTAGGTCACTTACGGAGCTCGCCGGGAACCGGCAGACACACAGGAGATAGACGTGATCCAGCAGGAGTCGCGACTGCGCGTCGCCGACAACACTGGTGCGAAGGAAATCCTTTGCATCCGTGTGCTCGGTGGCTCCGGTCGCCGCTACGCGGGCATCGGCGACGTCATCGTCGCCACCGTCAAGGACGCGATCCCCGGCGGTAACGTGAAGAAGGGTGACGTCATCAAGGCGGTCATCGTTCGCACCGTCAAGGAGCGTCGCCGTCCGGACGGCTCGTACATCCGCTTCGACGAGAACGCCGCTGTCATTCTGAAGAACGACGGTGACCCTCGTGGCACCCGCATCTTCGGCCCGGTCGGCCGGGAGCTGCGCGAGAAGAAGTTCATGAAGATCATCTCGCTGGCTCCGGAGGTGCTGTAAGCATGAAGATCAAGAAGGGCGACCTGGTCCAGGTCATCACGGGTAAGGACAAGGGCAAGCAGGGCAAGGTCATCGCGGCCTTCCCCCGCGAGGACCGTGTCCTGGTCGAGGGTGTCAACCGGGTCAAGAAGCACACGAAGGCCGGTCCGACGGCCAAGGGCTCGCAGGCCGGCGGCATCGTGACCACCGAAGCCCCGATCCACGTGTCCAACGTTCAGTTGGTCGTGGAGAAGGACGGCAACAAGGTCGTCACGCGCGTCGGTTACCGCTTCGACGACGAGGGCAACAAGATCCGCGTTGCCAAGCGGACGGGTGAGGACATCTGATGGCTACCACCACGACTCCGCGTCTCAAGACGAAGTACCGCGAGGAGATCGCGGGCAAGCTGCGTGAGGAGTTCTCCTACGAGAACGTCATGCAGATCCCCGGCCTCGTCAAGATCGTGGTCAACATGGGTGTCGGCGACGCCGCCCGTGACTCGAAGCTCATGGACGGTGCCGTCCGTGACCTGACCACCATCACCGGTCAGAAGCCGGCCATCACCAAGGCCCGCAAGTCCATCGCGCAGTTCAAGCTGCGCGAGGGTCAGCCGATCGGTGCCCACGTCACGCTTCGTGGCGACCGCATGTGGGAGTTCCTGGACCGCACCCTGTCGCTCGCGCTTCCGCGCATCCGCGACTTCCGTGGTCTGTCCCCCAAGCAGTTCGACGGCCGTGGCAACTACACCTTCGGTCTCACGGAGCAGGTCATGTTCCACGAGATCGACCAGGACAAGATCGACCGTGTCCGGGGTATGGACATCACCGTGGTCACCACGGCGACCAACGACGCTGAGGGCCGTGCGCTCCTTCGTCACCTCGGCTTCCCCTTCAAGGAGGCGTGAGCGAGATGGCGAAGAAGGCTCTGATCGCAAAGGCTGCTCGTAAGCCTAAGTTCGCTGTGCGGGCGTACAACCGCTGCCAGCGTTGCGGCCGTCCCCACTCCGTGTACCGCAAGTTCGGCCTCTGCCGTGTGTGCCTTCGTGAGATGGCTCACCGCGGCGAGCTGCCGGGCGTGACCAAGAGCTCCTGGTAAACCCCCTTTTAAGGGTTCCAGAGGCTCTCGGTAAGCAATGGGCGTGTCAGGTGCCCACCTCTTCATGGCTTAGGCTTGGAGGGTTGGGCACCTGATGGTCGCCCGTACGACTTACTACGCCGTAGGTCCACCGCGCCGCACCCGCCCCGTCTCGGATCGGGGAGAGGGATGGCGCAACAGGAAACCCCGGCGAGAGAGGCCACAGGCCAATTCATGACCATGACTGATCCGATCGCAGACATGCTGACGCGTCTGCGGAACGCGAACTCGGCGTACCACGATTCCGTGACGATGCCGGCGTCCAAGATCAAGTCTCACATCGCGGAGATCCTCCAGCAGGAGGGCTTCATCACGGGCTGGAAGGTCGAGGACGCCGAGGTCGGCAAGGACCTCACCCTCGAGCTCAAGTTCGGCCCGAACCGCGAGCGCTCCATTGCGGGCATCAAGCGGATCTCCAAGCCCGGTCTCCGGGTTTACGCGAAGTCCACCTCCCTGCCCAAGGTGCTGGGCGGCCTCGGCGTGGCGATCATCTCCACGTCGCACGGTCTCCTCACCGACAAGCAGGCCGGCAAGAAGGGCGTAGGCGGAGAAGTTCTCGCCTACGTCTGGTAGCGGAAGGGAACGGAGGAAACAGCTATGTCGCGCATTGGCAAGCTCCCCATCACGGTTCCCGCCGGCGTGGACGTCACCATCGACGGCCAGACGGTTGCGGTCAAGGGCCCCAAGGGCACGCTGACCCACACCGTCGTTGCGCCGATCGAGATCGCCAAGGGTGAGGACGGCGTTCTGAACGTCACCCGCCCCAACGACGAGCGTCAGAGCAAGGCCCTGCACGGCCTGTCCCGCACGCTGGTGGCGAACATGATCACCGGCGTGACCCAGGGTTACGTGAAGAAGCTCGAGATCAGTGGTGTCGGTTACCGCGTGACCGCGAAGGGCTCGAACCTCGAGTTCGCGCTCGGTTACAGCCACCCGATCACCGTCGAGGCCCCCGAGGGAATCTCCTTCAAGGTCGAGAACCCCACCCGGTTCTCGGTCGAGGGCATCGACAAGCAGAAGGTCGGCGAGGTTGCGGCCAACATCCGCAAGCTGCGCAAGCCCGACCCGTACAAGGCCAAGGGCGTCAAGTACGAGGGCGAAGTCATCCGCCGCAAGGTCGGAAAGGCGGGTAAGTAAGCCATGGCATACGGACAGAAGATCCTCAAGGGCGACGCTTACAAGCGTGCCGCGATCAAGCGTCGCCACATCCGGATCCGTAAGCACATCTCGGGTACGGCTGAGCGTCCGCGTCTCGTCGTGACGCGCTCCAACCGCCACATCGTGGCCCAGGTCATCGACGACATCAAGGGTCACACCCTGGCGTCGGCGTCGACCCTGGACACGACGATCCGCGGCGGCGAGGGCGACAAGTCCGCGCAGGCCAAGTCGGTCGGCGCCCTGGTCGCCGAGCGCGCCAAGGCCGCCGGAGTCGAGGCTGTCGTGTTCGACCGTGGTGGCAATCAGTACGCCGGGCGCATCGCCGCCCTGGCGGACGCCGCCCGCGAAGCCGGACTCAAGTTCTGAGTCGCCCGTCGCGCTAGCGACCTAGGTCGCTGCGTAGCTAGCGGAAAAAGAGAGAGGTAATCCAATGGCTGGACCCCAGCGCCGCGGGAGCGGTGCCGGTGGCGGCGAGCGGCGGGACCGGAAGGGCCGTGACGGTGGCGCCAGCGCTGCCGAGAAGACCGCGTACGTTGAGCGCGTCGTCGCGATCAACCGCGTCGCCAAGGTTGTGAAGGGTGGTCGTCGCTTCAGCTTCACCGCGCTGGTCGTGGTGGGCGATGGTGACGGCACCGTCGGTGTCGGTTACGGCAAGGCCAAGGAGGTGCCGGCCGCGATCGCCAAGGGTGTTGAAGAGGCCAAGAAGCACTTCTTCAAGGTCCCGCGTATCCAGGGCACCATCCCGCACCCGATCACGGGCGAGAAGGCCGCGGGCGTCGTCCTGCTCAAGCCTGCTTCCCCCGGTACCGGCGTCATCGCCGGTGGCCCGGTGCGTGCAGTGCTCGAGTGCGCCGGCGTTCACGACATCCTGTCGAAGTCGCTCGGCTCGTCGAACGCGATCAACATCGTGCACGCGACCGTGGAGGCCCTCAAGGGCCTGCAGCGTCCCGAGGAGATCGCGGCTCGCCGTGGTCTGCCCCTCGAGGACGTCGCTCCCGCGGCTCTGCTTCGTGCGCGTGCCGGGGCTGGTGCGTAATGGCCCGCCTCAAGATCACGCAGACGAAGTCGTACATCGGTAGCAAGCAGAACCACCGTGACACTCTGCGTTCGCTCGGGCTCAAGCGCCTGAACGACGTGGTCGTCAAGGAGGACCGCCCCGAGTTCCGCGGAATGGTGCACACCGTCCGCCACCTCGTGACGGTTGAGGAGGTCGACTGATCATGGCGGAGAACAACCCGCTCAAGATCCACAACCTCCGTCCCGCCCCGGGCGCCAAGACCGCCAAGACCCGTGTTGGTCGTGGTGAGGCGTCGAAGGGTAAGACGGCCGGTCGTGGTACCAAGGGCACGAAGGCCCGTTACCAGGTTCCGGAGCGCTTCGAGGGTGGGCAGATGCCCCTCCACATGCGTCTTCCGAAGCTCAAGGGCTTCAGGAACCCGTTCAAGACCGAGTTCCAGGTCGTGAACCTCGAGAAGCTGGCCGCGCTGTACCCGGAGGGTGGCGAGGTCACCGTCGAGGGTCTCGTCGCCAAGGGTGCCGTTCGCAAGAACAGCCTCGTCAAGGTCCTCGGCCAGGGCGAGATCTCCGTGGCGCTGCAGGTGACGGTCGACGCCGTCTCCGGCTCCGCCAAGGAGAAGATCACCGCCGCCGGCGGTACCGTCACCGAGCTCGTCTGAACACCACAGGCGTCTCGATGACCTGAGCGATCCCGACCGGGGATACCCCACATATGGGGTATCCCCGGTTGGTCGTTCCTACGGCGGTACTCTCGCCGGTAAGGTGACCTGCACTGCCCACTTTCACAAGATGCTTCCCATGGGGCACCTTGAGAGGCAGTCGACCGTTACACAAGTCGTTGTCGTTGTCGTTGTTCTTATTGGACCCTCAAGACCGTCACCCTTGACGCAGATGCGCGGGGGTCGCAGGAGGCACCGTGCTCACCGCGTTCGCCCGGGCGTTCAGGACGCCCGACCTGCGCAAGAAGCTGCTCTTCACGCTCGCCATCATCGTGATCTACCGGCTCGGAACGCATATTCCGATTCCCGGTGTCGACTACACGTCCGTTCAGCGGTGCGTGGACGAGGCGTCCGGCAACCAGGGCCTCTTCGGTCTGGTGAACATGTTCAGCGGCGGCGCGCTGCTCCAGATCACCATCTTCGCGCTGGGCATCATGCCGTACATCACGGCGAGCATCATTCTTCAGCTGCTGACCGTGGTGATCCCGCGTCTGGAAGCCCTCAAGAAGGAGGGCCAGGCCGGCACCGCGAAGATCACGCAGTACACCCGCTACCTGACGGTGGCGCTCGCGATTCTTCAGGGCACCGGCCTGGTGGCCACCGCCCGCAGCGGCGCCCTGTTCTCCGGTTGCACGGTCGCCTCGAGCATCGTCCCGGACCGCGCGATCTTCACCACCATCGTCATGGTCATCTGCATGACCGCCGGTACGGCCATGGTCATGTGGCTCGGTGAGCTCATCACCGACCGCGGTATCGGCAACGGCATGTCGATCCTGATGTTCATCTCGATCGCCGCGACCTTCCCCTCGGCCCTGTGGGCCATCAAGAAGCAGGGCACGCTCGCGGGCGGCTGGATCGAGTTCGGCACCGTCATCCTGGTCGGCCTGGTCATGGTCGGTCTGGTGGTCTTCGTCGAGCAGGCTCAGCGCCGTATCCCCGTGCAGTACGCGAAGCGCATGATCGGCCGCCGGTCCTACGGCGGTACCTCGACGTACATCCCGCTCAAGGTGAACCAGGCCGGTGTGATCCCGGTCATCTTCGCCTCGTCGCTGCTCTACATCCCGGCTCTCGTCGCCCAGTTCTCCAGCGGAACCTCCACCTGGAAGACCTGGATCGAGACCAACCTGACCAAGGGTGACCACCCGATCTACATCAGCATGTACTTCTTGCTGATCGTTTTCTTCGCGTTCTTCTACGTGGCTATCTCCTTCAACCCCGAGGAAGTAGCCGACAACATGAAGAAGTATGGTGGCTTCATCCCGGGCATCCGGGCTGGCCGACCGACCGCTGAGTACCTCTCCTACGTACTCAACCGGATCACCTGGCCGGGTTCGCTGTATCTGGGTCTGATCGCTCTTGTACCGACGATGGCGTTGGTTGGCTTCGGGGCAAGCCAGAACTTCCCGTTCGGTGGTACCAGCATCCTGATCATCGTGGGTGTCGGTCTCGAGACGGTGAAGCAAATCGAGAGCCAGCTCCAGCAGCGCAATTACGAAGGGTTCCTCCGCTGATGCGTATCGTCCTCGTCGGGCCGCCGGGCGCCGGAAAGGGAACGCAGGCCACACGTCTGGCCGAGAAGCTCCGCGTTCCTCACATCTCCACGGGCGACCTGTTCCGCGCCAACATCAGCCAGCAGACGGAGCTCGGGAAACTCGCGAAGTCCTACATGGACGCCGGCAACCTCGTCCCCGACGAGGTCACCATCGCCATGGCCAAGGACCGTATGGAGCAGCCGGACGCCGAGCGCGGCTTCCTGCTGGACGGTTTCCCGCGCAACGTCTCGCAGGCCGAGGCACTGGACGAGCTGCTCACCCTCGAGGGCATCAAGCTGGACGCGGTACTGGACCTGGAGGCCCCGGAGGAGGAGGTCGTCAAGCGGATCGCCGGTCGGCGCATCTGCCGCAACGACTCCGCGCACGTCTTCCACGTGACGTACAAGAAGGCCGCCGCGGAAGGCGTCTGTGACGTCTGCGGCGGCGAGCTGTACCAGCGGGACGACGACTCCGAGGAGACGGTCCGCACCCGGCTCGAGGTCTACCACACGCAGACCGAGCCGATCATCGACTACTACAAGGCGCAGGGCCTGGTCGTGACCATCGAGGCCATGGGCCCGGTGGAAGAGGTCACCGCCCGTGCGCTGGCCGCACTGAAGCGTGAGGGCGACGACCAGTAGTCGTCGCTCCCCGTACGGCCGTGGAGTCCCTCCGGACACCACGGCCGTACTGTTGTGTGCATACGTAACCCGACCGACCTGAGTGACGGAGAGCGCAGGCCCCCCATGGTGCAGATCAAGAGCCCCGAGCAGATCGCCAAGATGCGTGCGGCGGGGCTGGTCGTCGCCGCCATCCACGCGGCCACGCGTGAAGCGGCGGTGCCGGGGGCGACGACCAAGGATCTCGACGACGTCGCCCGCAAGGTCCTCGCGGAGAACGGCGCGAAGTCGAACTTCCTCGGCTACGGCGGCTTCCCCGCGACGATCTGCACCTCGGTGAACGACGTGGTGGTGCACGGCATCCCCTCCGACGAGGTCGTCCTCAAGGACGGCGACGTCATCTCCATCGACTGCGGCGCGATCGTCGACGGCTGGCACGGCGACGCGGCGTACACGGCGTTCGTCGGCTCGGGGCACGCTCCGGAGCTGATCGAGCTGTCGCGGGTCACCGAGGAGTCGATGTGGGCCGGCATCGCCGCCATGAAGGCGGGCGGCCGGCTGGTCGACGTCTCCCGCGCGATCGAGACGTACATCCGCCGTCAGCCCAAGCCGGGCGGCGGCCGCTACGGCATCATCGAGGACTACGGCGGCCACGGCATCGGCACCGAGATGCACATGGACCCCCATCTGCTGAACTACGTCGACCGCAGGCGGGGCAAGGGGCCGAAGCTGGTTCCCGGCTTCTGCCTGGCCATCGAGCCGATGGTGTCCCTGGGGACCCCGCGCACCGAGGTCCTCGAGGACGACTGGACCGTGATCACCACCGACGGCACCTGGTCCTCGCACTGGGAGCACTCCGTCGCGCTGACCGAGGCGGGTCCGCTGGTGCTGACGGCTCCCGACGGGGGCAGGGCGAAGCTGGCGGAGCACGGCGTCACGGCGGCGCCGGACCCGCTGGGCTGAGGGTTTCTCCGGGGCGCGCCGTGGGGTTTCCCGCCCCCGCCGCCCCTTCCCATTCCCGCCCCCGGACCCCCACTCGGCTCCGCCCCGGGGGCAGCCGCCCCCGCCCGGACCCCGCCGCTGGAGACTGCCGTCCCCCGGCCCCCGGTTTCGCCCGGCTCGCTGGGGGCTGCCGCCCCCGTACCCCCGCGTCGGTCCCCTTGCTGGGGGGCTGCCGGGCCCCGCTTCGGCCTCCGCCCGAGTGCTCGGGGGCTGCCGCCACCCGGTCCTTGCTTCGGCCCCGCCGCCGAGGGCTGCCGGCGCCGGGTCCTCGCTTCGGTCCCGCGGCTGGTGTCTGCCGGGCCCAGGCCCTCGCTTATGCCTCGTGGCTGAGGGCCGGCACTCTCACACGCTCGCTTCGGTCCCCTCGCCGGGGGCTGCCGGGTCCCCGCATGGGGCCGCCCCCGGGATGCGGGGTGCTGCCCTCTGGCCCTCGCTTCGGCAGTCGTCCTCGGGGTGGCGATCCGGCGTCCCAGGGCCTCGGGTCGGCCTTCGGTTTCGGGGCTTGAGGGGTCTTGGCCTTGTGTGTCGGACGGGCTGGGTGGGGGCATGTGCTGCTTAAGGATCTCCTTGCTGGGGCAGACTTCTCGATTCGTCTTTCGGCGGGGCCTGACGTAGACTGACTCGTCGGCTCTCGTGCACCCGCATGTCTGCATGCACCCGTAAGGGATACGCAGGGGAGTCGATCAAGGTAGTCGATTCGAAGGGCGAAGCGTGGCCAAGAAGCAAGGTGCCATCGAGATCGAGGGCACTGTCGTCGAGTCTCTTCCGAACGCCATGTTCAAGGTCGAGCTCCAGAACGGCCACCAGGTTCTGGCACACATCAGCGGCAAGATGCGTATGCACTACATCCGTATCCTCCCTGACGACCGGGTCGTGGTGGAGTTGTCTCCGTACGACCTGACGCGTGGCCGGATCGTCTACCGCTACAAGTAGATCTTGCCCAGGCCCTGTGCGCGGTTCGCGTGCGGGGTTGCCGGCAACTGACCCGGAGAACCTCACATCCCATGAAGGTCAAGCCGAGCGTCAAGAAGATCTGCGACAAGTGCAGGGTGATCCGCCGTCACGGTCGGGTCATGGTCATTTGCGAGAACCCGCGCCACAAGCAGCGCCAGGGCTGATCGCTTAAAGATCACACCCTCTGCATCGACATCGCAGAGACTTCGCGCGACGCGAGCAGTGTTTGTTCATACGTAGAGCCCAGGCGGTTTCTCCCGTCTGATACCCCCGGCTCGGAGGCCGGGGACCCATTCGTACCTAATCCTCGGCCGCGCTCTTTGAGCGGCACGGGGAGGCCGGCGAATGGGAGTCGGTTCTGCGGAAGACCTCCGAAGATCAACTGGAGCCATTGAATGGCACGCGTTTCCGGTGTCGACATCCCGCGCGAAAAGCGTGTGGAGGTCGCCCTCACCTACGTGTTCGGCATCGGCCGGACCCTCTCCCAGGAGACGCTGGCAGCGACCGGCGTCGACCCGAACACCCGCGTTCGCGACCTCTCCGAGGAGCAGCTCGTCGCGATCCGCGAGTACGTGGACGCCAACATCAAGACCGAGGGTGACCTCCGTCGCGAGGTCCAGGCCGACATCCGCCGCAAGGTCGAGATCGGCTGCTACCAGGGTCTCCGTCACCGTCGTGGTCTGCCTGTCCGCGGTCAGCGCACCAGCACGAACGCTCGTACCCGCAAGGGCCCGCGTCGCGCCATCGCCGGCAAGAAGAAGCCGGGCAAGAAGTAGTCCTCAGCGGACGCTCATCAGCGGTCTTCGCTGTAGGACCGACCACCTCCCGTAGGAGTTATTAGATGCCCCCCAAGGGACGTCAGGGCGCTGCCAAGAAGGTGCGCCGCAAGGAAAAGAAGAACGTCGCGCATGGCCAGGCGCACATCAAGAGCACGTTCAACAACACGATCGTGTCCATCACGGACCCGGCCGGAAACGTGATCTCGTGGGCCTCCGCCGGCCACGTCGGTTTCAAGGGCTCGCGCAAGTCCACGCCGTTCGCCGCGCAGATGGCCGCCGAGTCGGCTGCCCGTCGCGCGCAGGAGCACGGCATGCGCAAGGTCGACGTCTTCGTCAAGGGCCCGGGCGCCGGTCGTGAGACCGCCATCCGCTCGCTCCAGGCGACGGGCCTCGAGGTCGGCTCCATCCAGGACGTCACCCCGACCCCGCACAACGGCTGCCGTCCGCCGAAGCGTCGTCGCGTCTGACGCACCGGCTCACGTCGGCTGGACACGGCCGCGTGTCGGACTGAGGCTTTCGGGCGGTACGGCTCCGTAAAGGGGCCGTATCGCCCGTACCCTTGCAGTACCCGTGCGGTGAGTGCGCACGGTTCCGTCGGACGTCAAATAGCGGGCGTCCACGAAAGAAGGATCTGATCGCCACATGCTGATCGCTCAGCGTCCCTCGTTGACCGAAGAGGTCGTCGACGAGTTCCGCTCCCGGTTCGTGATCGAGCCGCTGGAGCCGGGCTTCGGTTACACCCTCGGCAACTCCCTCCGCCGGACCCTCCTGTCCTCGATCCCGGGTGCGGCGGTCACGTCCATCCGTATCGACGGCGTGCTGCACGAGTTCACCACCGTGCCGGGCGTCAAGGAGGACGTCACCGACCTGATCCTCAACATCAAGCAGCTGGTCGTCTCGTCCGAGCACGACGAGCCGGTCGTGATGTACCTGCGCAAGCAGGGCCCGGGTCTGGTCACCGCCGCCGACATCGCGCCCCCGGCCGGTGTCGAGGTGCACAACCCCGACCTCGTCCTCGCCACGCTCAACGGCAAGGGCAAGCTGGAGATGGAGCTGACCGTCGAGCGCGGTCGCGGTTACGTCTCCGCAGTCCAGAACAAGCAGGTGGGCCAGGAGATCGGGCGCGTCCCGGTCGACTCCATCTACTCGCCGGTGCTGAAGGTCACGTACAAGGTCGAGGCGACGCGTGTCGAGCAGCGCACCGACTTCGACAAGCTGATCGTCGACGTCGAGACCAAGCAGGCGATGCGTCCCCGTGACGCCATGGCCTCCGCGGGCAAGACGCTGGTCGAGCTGTTCGGTCTCGCCCGCGAGCTGAACATCGACGCCGAGGGCATCGACATGGGCCCGTCCCCCACGGACGCCGCCCTCGCCGCTGATCTCGCCCTGCCGATCGAGGAGCTCGAGCTCACCGTTCGGTCGTACAACTGCCTCAAGCGCGAGGGCATCCACTCCGTGGGTGAGCTCGTGGCTCGTTCCGAGGCCGACCTGCTGGACATCCGCAACTTCGGTGCGAAGTCCATCGACGAGGTCAAGGCGAAGCTGGCCGGCATGGGCCTCGCGCTCAAGGACAGCCCGCCCGGATTCGACCCGACCGCCGCTGCCGACGCCTTCGGCGCCGACGACGACGCGGACGCCGGGTTCGTCGAGACCGAGCAGTACTAGTCGCACCGCTCCGCGCCCCTTCGGGGGCGCGGATCCTCCAGGCGCCTCGAAAGAGGGGTCTGGATCTTCGACGGGCGTCCGCCCGCTCGGATACTGACCCCGGTACCTGATACGGCCGGGGCAGACACCTAGGAGAAACATCATGCCGAAGCCCACCAAGGGTGCCCGTCTGGGCGGCAGCGCCGCGCACGAGAAGCTGCTCCTCGCGAACCTCGCGAAGTCGCTTTTCGAGCACGGCCGCATCACCACCACCGAGGCGAAGGCGCGCAAGCTGCGTCCGTACGCCGAGCGTCTGGTCACCAAGGCGAAGAAGGGCGACCTTCACAACCGCCGTCAGGTGCTCCAGGTGATCACGGACAAGAGCATCGTGCACACGCTCTTCACCGAGATCGGCCCGCGCTACGAGAACCGCCCGGGTGGCTACACCCGCATCACCAAGATCGGTAACCGTCGTGGCGACAACGCGCCCATGGCTGTCATCGAGCTGGTCGAGGCGCTGACCGTCGCGCAGCAGGCCACTGGTGAGGCCGAGGCCGCCACCAAGCGTGCGGTCAAGGAAGACAGCCTCAAGAAGGACGAGGCCGTCGAGGACGCCAAGCCCGCCGACGCGGCTCCGGCCGACGAGGCTCCGGCCGAGGAGTCCAAGGACGCCTGAGGCACCGCCTCGCAGTGGACGGGTCCGCCCTTCGGGGGCGGGCCCGTTCCGCGTTTTCCAAGGTGTGCGCGGAGGCGTTCTCCTAAGGTCGCAGGCTGGAGAGGATCCAGGAGTGAGTGACGAAGTACAGCCCGGGTTCGTACGGGTGCGGATGGATCTCTCGTACGACGGGAGCGGGTTCTCCGGGTGGGCCAAGCAGGCCGGCGGACGGCGGACCGTGCAGGGGGACATCGAGGACGCCCTGCGGACCGTGACCCGGTCGGGGGAGACCACGTACGAGCTGACCGTGGCCGGGCGGACGGACGCCGGTGTGCACGCGCGCGGGCAGGTGGCGCACGTCGATCTCCCGGAGGACCTCTGGGCCGAGCACCGGGAGAAGCTGCTCAAGCGGCTCGCCGGGCGGCTCGCCAAGGATGTGCGGATCTGGTCCCTCACCGAGGCGCCCGACGGGTTCAACGCGCGGTTCTCGGCGATCTGGCGCCGGTACGCGTACCGGGTCACCGACAACCCGGGAGGCGTCGACCCCCTGCTGCGCAGCCATGTCCTCTGGCACGACTGGCCGCTCGACGTCGACGCCATGAACGAGGCCGCCCGGCGGCTGCTGGGCGAGCACGACTTCGCCGCCTACTGCAAGCGGCGGGAGGGGGCGACGACCATTCGTACGCTCCAGGAGCTGAGCCTGGTGCGCGACGAGGACGGGGTCGTCACCGCGACCGTCCGGGCCGACGCCTTCTGCCGCAACATGGTGCGTTCGCTGATCGGGGCGCTGCTGTTCGTGGGCGACGGGCACCGGGGGGCGGAGTGGCCCGGGAAGGTGCTGGCCGCGGGCGTACGGGACTCGGCCGTGCATGTCGTGCGGCCGCACGGGCTGACGCTGGAGGAGGTCGGCTACCCGGCCGACGAGCTGCTCGCCGCACGCAACAAGGAGGCGCGCAACAGGCGGACGCTGCCCGGAGCCGGGTGCTGCTGAGCTCCCGGCCCCGCGTCGGCGTCCGCGGTCAGTTCGCGGCCGCCGCCGCCGACGCCTGGGCTTCGCCGCGCTGGCGGATCCGCTGGAAGGCGAACTCCGCGAGGTCGTCGCCCGCGGTGAAGATCGCCGTGTCCTTCGTGGTCACGTCCTTGCCGTCCGTGAAGCCGGTGATGGTGAAGTAGGCGTACCGGCCGTAGGAGTTGGTCGTGGAGCGGCAGATCGCGCCGTCGCAGAAGGCCTTGACGTCGCCGCCGGTGAGGGCCTTCACGATGCTCTTCTTGTCGGCCTGGCTCTTGACCTTGAGGGCCTGGGCCTCGGTGTCGAAGACCGCCACACCGACCGTGACCGCGATATTGCCCTTGGTGTAGGTGATGCGCATGAGGCGCGTGCAGTCGTTGGCGGTGAGCACCTGGGCCAGGGTGCCCTGGACCCCCGTGGTGCAGGTGGTGCTGTCGGCCTTGGGGCCCTTCTTGTACACGGCCGAGCCCATGGTCAGCTGCGTGCCGGGGAAGAGGAGGTCCGGCCCGTTGGGGGCGGTGTCCTTGGCCTTGCTGGCGACGAATTCCTTCGGGTTCAGCGGGGGCGGGGCGCTGGTCGGTGCGAAGGAGGGGGTGGTGGACGCGCTCGGCAGGCCGGCGCTCGCGGGCAGCGAGGAGGTTGGCTTGTTCGCCTCGTTGCTGCCGTTCGCCGACACCACGGCCATGGCCACGGCGGTGCCGATGGCGAGCGTGGCGAGCGCGCCGCCGCCTATGAAGAGCAGCCGACGGCGTTTGTTGCGCGTCTCGGACGCCTCCGCCAGCGCGGCCCAGTCCGGGGTCGGGCCGTCATCGCCGCTGGTCCACGGCTGCTGGGAGTTCGGTTTCCACGGATCCCACTGGGACTGAGGTCCCCCCTGCCCATAGCTCATGGGCCGCATCTTAGACGGGGAGCGGGGGATGCTGTTCCGCCTCAACCGGCGCTGAAGTGCCCGGTGTTCCCGGCGCGAGTGCGGGCAAACGTGACATCTCCGGGTGGTTGGTGCGGCATATTCGCAGGCCGGCGCCGGTAGTGTGGCGCAGGCCACTCCGGGAGGGGGTTTCCGACGACGGCTTCCGGTAGGCTGACATGCTCACGTGTGATCGGGTGACAGGCCCCGTTTTGACCCGGCACCCGAGACGCGGGTATCCTGCATCTTCGTTGTGTATTGGCTTGCTCTTCTCACGGGACGGGCCCTTACACCGGTCCACCGGGCCGATGACCAGCGACCAGCACGCGGTATGCGTCACCGCAGTGCGGTCTCGGCTGTCGTGATCGTCTTCGGTGACCTTGTCAGGACCAATTCACTGAAGAAGCGAAGGCTACGAACCGTGCGTACGTACAGCCCCAAGCCCGGCGATGTGACGCGCCAGTGGCACGTCATCGACGCTCAGGACATCGTCCTGGGCCGTCTCGCCACCACTGCCGCGTCCCTCCTCCGGGGCAAGCACAAGCCGATCTACGCGCCCCACGTCGACACCGGTGACTTCGTCATCATCATCAACGCCGACAAGGTGCACCTCTCCGGCAACAAGCGGACCCAGAAGATGGCGTACCGCCACTCCGGGTACCCGGGCGGTCTGCGCTCCGTGCGCTACGACGACCTCCTCGCGAACAACCCCGAGAAGGCCGTCGAGAAGGCCGTCAAGGGCATGCTCCCCAAGAACACGCTGGGCCGTCAGATGCTCTCGAAGCTGAAGGTCTACAAGGGTGACGTGCACCCGCACGCGGCTCAGCAGCCCGTGCCGTTCGAGATCACCCAGGTCGCGCAGTAATTCCGGCCACACCCCCTAGCTGAAAAGAACTGAGGAGAACCGTGGCCGAGACCACTGCCGAGCAGCCGCTCGAAGAGACCGAGCTCGTCGACATCGAGAGCTACACCACCGAGTCCGAGGTCCCCGTCGAGGGTGAGTACACCTCGGAGTCCCTCGCGTCCCGCTTCGGCGAGCCCCAGCCGGCCGCCGGCCTGGGCCGTCGCAAGAACGCCATCGCCCGCGTCCGGATCGTTCCGGGCACCGGCAAGTGGAAGATCAACGGTCGCACCCTCGAGGACTACTTCCCGAACAAGGTGCACCAGCAGGAAGTCAACGAGCCCTTCAAGGTGCTCGAGCTCGAAGGCCGCTACGACGTCATCGCCCGTATCTCGGGTGGCGGTGTCTCCGGTCAGGCCGGTGCGCTCCGTCTCGGTGTCGCCCGCGCGCTGAACGAGGCCGACGTCGACAACAACCGCGGCGCCCTCAAGAAGGCCGGCTTCCTCACGCGTGACGACCGCGCGGTCGAGCGCAAGAAGGCCGGTCTCAAGAAGGCCCGCAAGGCCCCGCAGTACAGCAAGCGCTAAGCTTCGCTGCCTGCTCGTACGTATTACGGGTCGGGCCCGTGCGGTTCGCTCGTACGTACTCCGAACGCCCCGGCGGCACGCCACAGTGTCGCCGGGGCGTTCGTTTTCTCGCAGCCGTGGGCGTATAACGGCACAAGGTGCTCAAAGGCTTGTGTGATCGGATGTTCAGGGCATCCAATGCCTGGACGCGGAGCCGCCGTGGACCGACTGACCGGTCGATCGTCCGACGCACCCGCACGGCTTTTGAAACTGACGCTTCCTCAGGAGGACAAGTGGGACGACTCTTCGGCACGGACGGCGTGCGCGGTGTCGCCAACGCGGATCTGACGGCGGAGATGGCGCTCGGCCTGTCCGTCGCGGCGGCGCATGTGCTGGCCGAGGCGGGCACGTTCGAGGGTCACCGGCCGGTGGCAGTCGTCGGACGGGACCCGCGCGCGTCCGGGGAGTTCCTGGAGGCCGCCGTGGTGGCGGGCCTGGCGAGCGCCGGCGTGGACGTGCTGAAGGTCGGCGTGCTGCCGACGCCCGCTGTCGCCTATCTCACCGGTGTCCTGGGCGCCGACCTCGGCGTGATGCTCTCCGCCAGCCACAACGCGATGCCCGACAACGGCATCAAGTTCTTCGCCCGCGGCGGCCACAAGCTCGCCGACGAGCTCGAGGGCAGGATCGAGTCCGTCTTCGAGGAGCACCGCACCGGCGCGCCCTGGAGCCGGCCGACCGGCAGCGGCGTCGGACGCGTGCGGTCGTACGACGAGGGGTTCGACCGCTACGTCGCGCATCTCATCGCCGTGCTTCCCAACCGGCTGGACGGGCTGCGGATCGTTCTCGACGAGGCGCACGGTGCCGCCGCCCGGGTGTCGCCGGAGGCGTTCACGCGCGCCGGCGCCGAGATCGTGACCATCGGGGCCGAGCCGAACGGGCTCAACATCAACGACGGGTGCGGGTCCACGCACCTGGACAAGCTGAAGGCCGCGGTCATCGAGCACGGGGCCGACTTCGGCATCGCGCACGACGGGGACGCCGACCGGTGCCTGGCCGTGGACCACACGGGTGACGAGATCGACGGGGACCAGATCCTCGCCGTGCTCGCGCTGGCCATGCGGGAGCGGGGTGCGCTGCGGTCCGACACCGTTGTCGCGACCGTCATGTCCAACCTCGGCTTCAAGCTGGCCATGGAGCGGGAGGGGATCCAGCTCGTGCAGGCCGCCGTCGGCGACCGGTATGTGCTGGAGGAGATGAAGGAGCACGGATACGCGCTCGGGGGCGAGCAGTCCGGGCACGTGATCATCCTCGACCACGCGACGACCGGAGACGGCACGCTGACGGGGCTGATGCTGGCGGCTCGCGTCGCCGAGAGCGGGCGTTCGCTGCGGGAGCTGGCCTCCGTGATGGAGCGGCTGCCGCAGGTGCTGATCAATGTGCCCGACGTCGACAGGTCGCGGGTCTCGGAGTCGGCCGAGCTGGCGACGGCCGTCGGCGAGGCGGAGCGGGAACTCGGCGCCACCGGGCGGGTGTTGCTCCGGCCTTCCGGGACCGAGCCGCTCGTGCGCGTGATGGTCGAGGCCGCGGACATCGACCAGGCCCGGTCCGTCGCCGGGCGGCTGGCGGACGTGGTGAAGTCGGCCCTGGGTTAAGCGCCGGGTTCGGGGCGGGGGTTCCGTGCCTCGCGGGCCGCGGGTGCTTCGTGGCCTGTCGCGCGGTTCCCCGCGCCCCTAGGCGGTCCGCTTCGTCCGGCGTTGTCTGGCCCAGAGGTACTTCTGGGCCAGCAGGGTCAGCGTGCCCGCCATGATGATGCCGAGCAGGTTCAGCAGGAGTTGGGCTGTCGAGCCCCAGGTCTGTTCCATGTCGCCGTAGCTGAGGGCCACTGCGGCGTTGGCGGCTGCCGGGACGGTCGTGACCGAGATGGCCACGCCGACGAGGGCGCCGGACTTCGCCGAGGTCAGGGAGAGGGTGCCGGCGGCGCCCGCGAGGACGGCCACGATGAACGAGAAGGCGTCGGGGGCGTAGACGAACCCGGTCTGGGGGCGGTCGGCCTCCAACTGTTCCTTGCTGAACAGGTCGATCGCGTCCATGAAGAGGCTGAAGCCCACCGTCACCGCCATCGCCACGGCGAAGCCGACCAGCAGGGCGATCAGCGAGCGCAGGGCCAGGCGGGGAGCCCGCTGCACGATCGACGTGCAGATGCCGGCCAGGGGGCCGAACTCCGGGCCCACGGCCATCGCGCCCACGATCAGCACCGCGTTGTCGAGCACCACACCGCAGGCCGCGATCACCGTGGCGAGGGTGATGAACGCGAGGTAGGTGACGGAGAGCGTCGACTCCTCGTGGGTGGAGTCGGTGAGGTGCTCCCACAGGACCGCGTCGGCGCCTTCCCCCGGCGCCTGTGCCTCGGCCTTGTCGGCGCGCAGGGAGAGCGACAGGTCGATGTTCTCCACGGCGATCGAGCCGGTCTCGTCGAGGCCCAACTCCTGTAGTCCGGTGAGGAGTTCGTCGCCCGCCTCGCGTGCCACGTCGCACATCACGACATCGCCGGCCGGGTTGCGGGCCGCCCCCGGCACCACCACGAGGTGGGTGGTGCCGACGGTGTTCTCGATCAGGGCGACCACGTCGTCGGTGCTGCCCGACGGGGTGATCAGACGCAGGTGCAGCATGCAGGCAGGGTAGCCGTCAGAGTTTGCGCAGGCTCAGGCGCTGGACCTTGTGGTCCTGGCCCTTGCGGACCACCAGGGTGGCCCGGCCCCGGGTGGGTGCGATGTTCTCCACCAGGTTGGGCTTGTTGATGGTGCGCCAGAGGGTGCGGGCGTAGTCGACGGCCTCGTCCTCGGAGACCTGCGTGTACTTCCTGAAGAACGAGTCCGGGTTCTGGAAGGCCGTCTGACGGAGCTTCTTGAACCGGTTGAGGTACCAGCGTTCGATGTCCTCGGCGCTCGCGTCGACGTACACGCTGAAGTCGAAGTAGTCCGCGAGGCCGACCCGGGTGCGGCCGTCCTTGCCGGGGAGGGCCGGCTGAAGGACGTTCAGGCCCTCGACGATGAGGATGTCGGGGCGGCGGACGGTGAGCTTGCGGTCCGGGACGATGTCGTAGATCAGGTGGGAGTAGACGGGCGCGGTGACCTCGCCCTTGCCCGCCTTGATGTCGGCCACGAAGCGGGTCAGCGCACGGCGGTCGTAGGACTCGGGGAAGCCCTTGCGGGACATCAGGCCGCGGGCCTCCAGTTCCCTGGTGGGGAGCAGGAACCCGTCCGTGGTGACGAGCTCCACGCGGGGGTGTTCCGGCCAGCGGGACAGCAGGGCCTGGAGGAGCCGGGCGACCGTCGACTTGCCGACCGCCACCGAGCCCGCGACGCCTATCACGAACGGGGTGCCGGACTGCGAGCCCTGTTCGCCGAGGAAGGTGTTCAGGGCGCCGCGCAGGCCGTCGGTGGCGCCCACGTAGAGGTTGAGGAGGCGGGACAGCGGGAGGTAGATGTCACGTACCTCGTCGAGGTCGATGACGTCACCGAGGCCGCGCAGCTTCTCGACCTCCTCGGCGGTCAGCGGCAGCGGAGTCTTCTCGCGCAGCGCGCTCCACTCGGAGCGGGTGAGGTCGACGTAGGGAGTCGCCTCCGGCCTGTGCCGGTGGGCGCTCCGGGGCATCGGGGAGACCGGAGAGATCACAGTCCATTGTTAACGGAGTTTGAACAGGATGGCGGGTGGGGTCCGTCACGCCCGATCGAGGCCGCGTACACCCGTGGGAATTTCCGAAATCGGGCACGCGGAGGCTCTTTCCGGGCGCGGTTCGGCCGTAGGCTGCCGCGCATGTGCGGAATCGTGGGATACGTGGGGTCTCAGTCGGCGCTTGAGGTCGTCATGGCCGGACTGAGGCGGCTGGAGTACCGGGGCTACGACTCGGCCGGGGTGGCCGTTCTGGCGGACGGGGGGCTCGCCGCCGCGAGAAAGGCGGGCAAGCTCGTCAACCTGGAGAAGGAGCTGGCGGCCCGGCCCCTGCCGACCGGGACGACGGGCATCGGGCACACCCGGTGGGCCACGCACGGCGGGCCGACGGACGCCAACGCGCATCCGCACCTCGACAACGCCGGGCGGGTCGCCGTGGTCCACAACGGGATCATCGAGAACTTCGCGCTGCTGCGGGCCGAACTGGCCGAGCGGGGGCACGAGCTGCTCTCCGACACCGACACCGAGGTCGTGGCCCATCTGCTCGCCGAGGAGTTCTCGGTGACGGCCGATCTCGCCGAGGCCATGCGGCTGGTGTGCCGGCGGCTGGAGGGGGCGTTCACGCTGGTCGCGGCGCATGCCGACGAGCCGGACGTGGTGGTCGGCGCGCGCCGGAACTCGCCGCTCGTGGTGGGCGTCGGGGAGGGCGAGGCCTTTCTCGCCTCGGACGTCGCCGCGTTCATCGCGCACACCCGGTCGGCGATCGAACTGGGTCAGGACCAGGTCGTCGAGCTGCGGCGGGACGGTGTGACGGTGACCGGCTTCGACGGGCGTCCGGCGGACGTCCGGTCGTACCACGTCGACTGGGACGCCTCGGCCGCGGAGAAGGGCGGCTACGACTACTTCATGCTCAAGGAGATCGCCGAGCAGCCCAAGGCGGTCGCCGACACCCTGCTCGGCCGCATCGACGCCTCCGGTGCGCTGTCGCTCGACGAGGTGCGGATCCCGGCCTCCGAGCTGCGGGAGGTCGACAAGGTCGTCATCGTCGCCTGCGGTACGGCCTTCCACGCGGGCCTCATCGCCAAGTACGCCATCGAGCACTGGACGCGGATCCCGTGCGAGGTGGAGCTGGCCAGCGAGTTCCGCTACCGGGACCCGATCCTCGACTCGCGGTCGCTGGTCATCGCCATCTCCCAGTCCGGGGAGACGATGGACACGCTCATGGCGCTGCGGCACGCGCGGGAGCAGGGGTCGAAGGTGCTGGCGATCTGCAACACCAACGGGTCGACGATCCCCCGGGAGTCGGACGCGGTGCTGTACACGCACGCCGGGCCGGAGGTGGCCGTCGCCTCGACCAAGGCGTTCCTGACGCAGTTGGTGGCCTGCTATCTCGTCGCGCTGTATCTCGGCCAGGTCCGCGGCACCAAGTGGGGCGACGAGATCCGGGCCGTCATCCGCGACCTCGCGCAGATCTCCGGCGCCGTCGAGCGGGTGCTGGAGACCATGGGACCGGTACGGGAGCTGGCACGCTCCCTCGCCCACAAGGACACCGTGCTGTTCCTCGGGCGGCACGTCGGGTATCCCGTCGCGCTGGAGGGCGCCCTGAAGCTGAAGGAGCTCGCCTACATGCACGCGGAGGGGTTCGCCGCGGGTGAGCTGAAGCACGGGCCGATCGCGCTCATCGAGGAGGACCTGCCGGTCGTCGTCGTGGTGCCGTCGCCTCGCGGGCGGTCCGTCCTGCACGACAAGATCGTGTCCAACATCCAGGAGATCCGGGCCCGGGGGGCGCGGACGATCGTGATCGCCGAGGAGGGGGACGAGACGGTGGTGCCGTACGCCGACCATCTCGTGCGGATCCCGGTCACGCCGGTGCTGCTGTCGCCGCTCGTCGCGACGGTTCCCTTGCAGGTGTTCGCGTGTGAGTTGGCCACTGCGCGAGGCAACGAGGTGGATCAGCCTCGTAACCTCGCGAAGTCGGTGACGGTGGAGTGAGGCGGTTCTGAGCGGGGGCGCCTGAGCGGGGGCGCCTGAGGGGGTGGGGCTAGTTGCCGCGCGTGGGCGCGGGTGCGTCGTGGCCGGTCGCGCAGTTCCCCACGCCTCCTGGGGGGGGGGAGGGCTGGACCGTCCGCGACGGCCCCCGCCCTCCCCCCCCAGGGGCGCTGGTCAGCTTCGGACGCGTTGCCTTCTGGCCGCGTAGACCTTCCAGGTCGCGAAGAGCAGGGGGAGTTCCAGGATCCAGACGCCGACGACCGCGTCCCACTCCGGGGCGGTGGCCGAGGCCTCGTCGGCGGTGATGACCGCGCACAGCAGGCCCCACGCCGCCGCGAGCAGGCCGACGAGCCAGAGCGCGGTGGTCCAGCCCCAGGTGGAGCGGCCCTTGCCGGAGGGCCGCTTGCGCGGCTGCGGGATGCGGTCGGGCTCGCGGGCCGGCATCCGGACCACGGCCTGTGCCGGCACGGCCGCGTCCAGTGCGGCCGTGCGTTCCGGCGTCACCCCTCGGAACAGGGTGGGCTCCACGGTGACCGAGAAGCCGTCGTGTCCGGTCAGGGTGCGCGCGCCGTCGGGGCGGGTGGTCATCGCCGAGCAGGCGTCGTAGCGGACGCTGACCGGGCCCCTCGGGGTCAGCAGGCTCACGCCCTCGGCGCCGATGACCAGGGTGACCTCGTCGTCCTCCAGGGACTGGTGCCGGGTGCCGGTCACGGCGGCCTGCGAGTGCTGCGGGGCGAGGGTGAGGCCCGCCCATTCGACGCCCCGGCCCGGTACCTGCAGAAGCGCGTTGTCCCATGCCTCCCGGGCGACCTCGCGCAGGTCGTCCGTCGTCACCGCGTTCAGCTCGGCCCGGTGCTGATCGGGGGTGAGGATCCGGTGCCCGAGCAGCAGGCTCAGCGCGTACGAGGGGAGCGCGGCCGCCGCGAGGTCGGGAGTGTCGTACATCTTGAGGAGTTTGGTGCGGACGGAGTCCAGTTCGGACTGCTCGATGCGGCCCGCGCGCAGCCGGGCGAATGTGTCGACGAAGCCGCCGACGACCGCGTCCTGCTTCTGCGGGAGGGAGTCGGCGTGGGCGGTGAGAGTGGCGAAGTCGGCGTCGCGCTGGGCGTAGTCCGCCTCCGCGGAGTAGGAGTAGCCGCCCTCCTGGCGCAGGTCCTGGAAGAGGGCCCGGCCGAGGACGTCCGCGAAGACGCTGGCCGCGGTGGAACGGCGGAGCACCGAGGTGAGGACGACATGGCCGTCGTCGCCGCTGGTGAACGCGGGGGTGGTGGGCAGGGCGCTGGTCGCGGCCGGAGCGGGGAAGCGGGAGCCCTGCGGGAGAGTGAGGTCCAGGCCGTCGGGGACCTGGTCGCTGGTGATCCACAGCACCGCGTTGTCCCTGGTGAAGCGGGTCTCGGCCCAGTGGCGCACCTGGTCCGGGGTCAGGCTCCAGGTGCCGAGCTCGTTGTAGCTGGACAGGCCGTAGCCCTGGGCGCCGTACCGCCACAGCGGCATCTGGTGCTGGGGGCCGCCGCCGCGGCCGGCCGCCTCCGTGCGCAGGATCTCCTTCTCGGTCTCCAGCCGCTCCATCGGCAGGTCCCGCAGCCCCGCGCACACGCTGTTGAGGTACTCGACGACCTCCTCCTCGCTGCCGGTGACGTGGAAGAGGGTGTACGCGTTCGCCGTCGCGCCGTTGTAGTGCAGATCGGACAGGCCGAGGCGGTGCAGGGCGAGGTGTTCGACGAGGTGGGTGAGGCCGGCGGTGGCCAGGGTCTCGTCGGCGCGGCCCACCCGGAAGAAGAGACCGGCGGTGATCTCGTTGCCGGAGGCGGGGGCGTAGAGAGTGGGGATGTGCTGCGTGGTGGTGTGCGAGACGATGCCGGCGAGCGCGGCGATGCCGGCGCGGTCGTCGGCATCGTGCGTGTGCAGGTCGGTGGTCATCGGTTGCCGCCTCCTCGGGATTCCAGCGCGGCCTTGCGGGACTTGAGGAACGCGGACTTCTTGTCGGGTATGTAGTGCCACGGGGACTCGGTCGCGCGGTCGCCGAGGAAGGCGAAGTGCGGTGCCGCGTACTCCCAGTGGTTGCCGAGCGTGAAGGCGAACGCGAACGCGTTGTGCGCGCCGAGCGAGTTCCAGTCGGGCCGGTGGGCCGGGTGCAGCACGGACACCTGGGCGGCGTTGCGCAGGTCGTCGCGGACCGACGGGCCCCGCATGTAGGCCGCGTCCTCGCCCCCGGACAGGTCCAGCCAGCGCTCGATGTGGGCGAGGGCGACCAGGGCGCCGGAGTGGGAGCCGTCGGGGGCCGCGGTCGCGCATTCGCGGGCGAAGCCGTGCGCCGCCTCCCAGGAACCGCCCCACTTCGGGCACAGCTGCTGGAGCAGCTGGACCTGCGCGCGGTAGTGGTGCGGATGGTGGGCGGAGAGACGGTCGTAGCGGCGCCGTGCCTCGGCCTGCCCCAGCTCGAGTCCGCGCGCGGTCGTCAGCCGGGCGGTCCAGGCGGGCGCGTACGAGGGGTGCTCGGCGCAGATCTCGATCAGCAGCCGCTCGGCCCTGCGCAGCCAGTCGTGGAACTGGGCGAACTGGTCCCGCGAGACGTGCTGGGCGCGGGCGCCGCTGCGGATGTCCCAGCCGATGTAGACGTAGCGCTCGGCGAGCAGCGTGCGCGGCAGCGGGTCGCCGGGCGATTCGGCCGCCGCCCGCTCCAGGAAGTTCTCGACGCCGGGGATGTCGGCGAGGAGGCCGGCGGCGGAAGCCAGCTTGTCGACCGAGTCGAGGCCCGTGAAGAAGTCCCGGACGGCCGGCCAGTGCCCGGCCTGCGCGGCGGTGCGCAGCGGGATCAGCTCGGGTGTGTTGTCGTACGGATCGAAGGTCGGTCCCCAGGCGTTCGTGGGTCCGCCGCCGGGCATGCCGTTGGTGGTGCTGGTCATTCCTCCGCCCCCTGGCGTAGCTGTCCGCGGCGCGCGGGCTGGCCCCCCAGGGCGCGCGGCGGGTTCTTCACCGATGTGACCGGAATGCCGTCCGATGTGATGCGGCGTCATCCGGTGCGGTCCGGCTTGATCAAGTCGCCGCAGGCTAGCAGCAGGTGGTGACGGTCCGGCCGTAGGGTGCTCGGCATGAGCATCATCGGGGTCGGTATCGACGTGGCCGAGATCGAGCGGTTCGCGGCGTCGCTGGAACGGACGCCCGGGCTGGCCCAGCGGCTTTTCCTGGAGAGCGAACTGCTGCTGCCGAGCGGGGAGCGCCGGGGTGCCGCCTCGCTGGCGGCCCGGTTCGCCGCGAAGGAGGCTCTGGCCAAGGCACTGGGGGCGCCGGCCGGGTTGCTGTGGACGGACGCGGAGGTCTACGTGGAGGAGAGCGGGCGGCCTCGGCTGCGGGTACGGGGGAGCGTCGCCGCGCGGGCGGCCGAACTGGGCGTCCGGAGCTGGCATCTGTCGTTGAGCCATGACGCGGGGGTCGCCTCGGCGGTGGTGGTGGCCGAAGGGTGAGCCGCGGGGCGGGCCGTGGTGCGGGCTGTGGGGGCGGGCTGTGGGGTGAGCCGGCGCGGTGCGGTGACGGAGTGCGGTGACACAGCGCGGTGACGGAGTGCGGTGACGGGGGACTCCGGGGGAGACTCGACCGTATGCGTACTGCCTACCGCGTAGAGACCGTCCGTGGCGCCGAGCGGGCGCTGATGGCCCGGGTTCCGGAAGGGGCCCTCATGCAGCGGGCCGCCGCCGGGCTCGCCGCCGCCTGCGCCGACCTGCTGGGGCGGGTGTACGGACGGCGGGTCGTGCTGCTGGTCGGCAGCGGCGACAACGGGGGTGACGCCCTGTACGCCGGCGCCCGGCTCGCCCGGCGCGGGGCGGGGGTGACCGCGGTGCTGCTCGCGCCCGGACGGACCCATGCCGCGGGGCTCGCGGCCCTGCGGCGGGCGGGCGGTCGCGCGATCGCGCCGGCCGGCGCCGAGGACGCCGTCCGGCGGGCCGACCTCGTGCTCGACGGCATCGTCGGGATCGGCGGGAAGGGCAGGCTGCGGCCGGACGCGGCCGCGCTGGCCGCGATCGTCGCCGAGGCCCGGGCCGCCGTCGTCGCCGTCGATCTGCCCAGCGGTGTCGACGCCGACACCGGGGAGGTGCACGGGAGCGCGATCCGCGCCGACCTCACCGTCACCTTCGGTACGCACAAGCCGGGGCTGCTGGTGGATCCGGCGCGGGAGTACGCCGGGTCGGTGCGGCTCGTCGACATCGGGCTCGGGGACGAGCTGCCCGCCGAGCCGGAACTCGCGGCCCTCCAGCACGCGGACGTGGCCGCCCTGCTGCCCGTGCCGGGCGGAGAGAGCGACAAGTACCGGCGGGGTGTCGTCGGGATCGCCGCCGGGTCCGCCCGGTATCCGGGGGCCGCCGTGCTGGCCGTCGCGGGGGCGCTGCGGGGCGGGGCGGGGGCCGTGCGGTACGTGGGGCCGGCCGGGGACGCGGTCGTCGCCCGGTTCCCCGAGACGCTCGTGTCCGACCAGGGGCCCCGGCAGGCGGGGCGGGTGCAGGCGTGGGTCGTCGGGCCGGGCGCCGGCGATGACGCGCAGACGGTGGCGGAGGTGCTGGCCGCCGAGGTGCCGGTGCTGATCGACGCCGACGGGCTGCGGCTCGCCGACGCCGACGCGGTGCGGGGGCGGACCGCGCCGACGCTGATGACACCGCACGCGGGGGAGGCAGCCGCGCTGTTGGGGGTGGCGCGGGAGGAGGTGGAGGGGGCTCGGCTGCGTTCCGCGCGGGAGCTGGCGGCCCGCTACCGGGCGACCGTGCTGCTGAAGGGGTCGACGACGCTGGTCGCGGACGCGGGCGGTGCGGGGGTGGTGCGGGTGAACGCGACGGGGACGGCGTGGCTGGCCACGGCCGGGAGCGGGGATGTGCTGTCCGGTCTCGCGGGGTCGTTGCTCGCGGCGGGGCTGAGCGCGTTGGACGCGGGGAGTGTGGGGGCCTATCTGCATGGGCTGGCGGGGCGGTTCGCCGCGGACGGGGCGCCGGTGGGGGCGCACGACGTGGCCGCGGCGGTGGCGGGGGCCTGGCGGGACGTGCGGCGGTAGGGCGGTCTTCTCGCCCCGCCGCCCCTTCCCTTCCCTTCCCTTCCCTTCTCGTCCCGTCCCTTCCCTTTCCTTTCCTTTCCTGGGGGCTGTTTCCCGGGGGCTGTGCCCCCAGACCCCCCTTTCGGCCTGAACGGCCTCGTCCTCGAACGCCGGACGGGCTGGAGTACCCCGCTGGAAGGGTGAAGTCGCCGCGTGGCAGGACCTGCGGGTGTGGGTGGTGCGATTGTCTGATCGGATGTTCCGTACGCGAACCGTGGGTCTGCTGCTCGCCGCCGTCGCTCTTCTGCCCCTGGGGACGCCTGCGCGCGCCGCTCCGCCTCCGGCTCCGGCGCCGCCGTCCTGGGAGATCGACACGCCCGACCAGGTGCTCGCGCCGCGGGTGTACACGCCCACCGCCGCCGAGGACGCCGTCGAGCCGAGGGACGCGGTGGAGGGGACCTACGCGCTCGTCGAGTACGTGCCGTTCGACGAGGTGGCGACCCGGGTGGCCTGCAGCAGGCGGGCCGGGCCGTACCAGCGGGCGGTCGAGCGGTGGCTGAAGCTGCCTGCGGACGGTAAGCAGTCCACCGCCGACTGCAAGGCGATCCGGGCGTTCCAGCGGCAGCAGCGGATCGAGCCCGCGATCGGGTACGCGGGACCCGTCACCTGGGCGCGGATGCAGCTCATCGCCGCGAGGAAGAATCCCAACGCGCAGAAGAAGTGCCCGGTGCGGACCCACCGGGTCGCCTGCGTCGATCTCGACCGGCAGCTGACCTGGGTGCAGAAGGGGACGAAGGTCGTCTTCGGGCCCGTGCCGATGCGCAGCGGACGCGTCGTGCACCCGACCCGCAAGGGGTGGCACACCGTCTACTGGCGGCACAAGAACCATGTCTCCACCCTCTACAACTCCCCTATGCCCTATGCGCAGTTCTTCGACGGCGGCCAGGCCTTCCACGCCGTCTACGACACCATCCACACCACCGTCGGCTCCATGGGCTGCGTCAACCTCACGGTCGGTGACGCACGCCGGCTGTGGGGTGTGCTGAAGAAGGGCGACCGGGTCTACGTGTGGGGGCACCGGCCCGGTACCTAGGGGCGGTCCGGGCCCTCTGAGACACTGGGCGCGATGAGTGAGACTGCCAAGCCGCCCGCCGCCCCGTCGCGCGCCCGTGCCGAGATCGACCTGGCCGCGCTGCGGGCCAACGTGCGTACCCTGCGCGCCGAGGCGCCGGGCGCGGAGTTCATGGCCGTGGTGAAGGCCGACGGATACGGGCACGGGGCCGCCCCCTGCGCCCGCGCCGCGGTCGCGGCCGGCGCCGGCTGGGTGGGCACCGCCACACCCGAGGAGGCGCTGGCGCTGCGCGCGCACGGCGGGCTGCCGGCGGACGTCAGGATCATGTGCTGGCTGTGGACGCCGGGCGGCCCCTGGCGGGAGGCGGTCGAGGCCGGCATCGACGTGTCGGTGAGCGGGCTCTGGGCCCTGCGGGAGGTCGTCGAGGGGGCGCGGGTCGCCGGGCGGGCCGCCCGCGTGCAGCTCAAGGCCGACACCGGGCTCGGACGCAACGGCTGCCAGCCCGCCGACTGGCCCGAGCTGGTGGGCGAGGCGCTGCGGGCCGAGGGCGAGGGACTGCTCCGGATCACCGGGCTGTGGTCGCACTTCGCCTGCGCCGACGAGCCCGGGCATCCCTCCGTCGCGCCCCAGCTCGACCGGTTCCACGAGATGGTGGCGTACGCCGAACGCCAGGGCGCGCGGCCCGAGGTGCGGCACATCGCCAACTCCCCGGCCACGCTCACGCTCCCGGAGACCCACCTCGACCTGGTCCGGCCGGGCATCGCGATGTACGGCCTCTCGCCCAGCCCCGAGCTGGGCTCCGCCGCCGACTTCGGGCTGCGCCCGGTGATGACCCTCGCGGCCTCGCTGGCCCTGGTGAAGCACGTCCCGGGCGGCCACGGCGTGAGCTACGGCCACCACTACGTCACTCCGGGCGAGACCACCCTGGGGCTGATCCCCCTCGGCTACGCGGACGGCGTCCCCCGGCACGCCTCCGGGAGCGGACCGGTGCTGGTCGCCGGCAAGTGGCGGACGGCCGCCGGACGGATCGCCATGGACCAGTTCGTCGTCGACCTCGGCGGTGACGAGCCCGCCCCCGGCGCGGAGGCGGTTCTCTTCGGACCGGGCGACCGCGGTGAGCCCACGGCGCAGGACTGGGCCCAGGCGGCCGGAACCATCGGATACGAGATCGTCACGCGCATCGGATCGCGCGTTCCTCGCGTCTATGTCAATGAGCCCGTTCAGGTGAATGAGTAACCGGACGGGTACCCCGCAGTCGGACCACGGGCATCGGCCAAAGAGGAGCGGTACGTGAGCGAGAGCAGCGCGGAGGCGGTGGCGGGCGCCGCCTCGGCGGTCGTCGCCGCCTCCGCCACGGGGGCGGCCGGGGGGTGGCGCCGGGCGACCGGCATCGCCGGCGCCGCGATAGGCGTGATCGCCGCGGGCGCGGCGGCCGGTGTCGCCCTGGAGCGGATGACCGTCGGGCGCGGCATGCGGGCGAAGGCCCGGCTCGCCCTCGACTCGACGGGGCCGTACGGCGGGCTGCGCGGCACCCCGGGCAAGGCGTACGCCGACGACGGCACCGAGCTGTACTACGAGGTCGACGACGTCGAGCCGCAGGGCGGACCGGCGAACCGGCGGCGCAGGCTCTTCGGGCGCAAGGCCCCGCTCCCCGTCACCGTGGTCTTCAGCCACGGCTACTGCCTCAACCAGGACTCCTGGCACTTCCAGCGGGCGGCCCTGCGCGGTGTCGTGCGGACCGTGCACTGGGACCAGCGCAGTCATGGCCGGTCCGGGCGCGGCAACGCCCAGATACGGGACGGCGAGCCGGTCACCATCGACCAGCTGGGGCGCGACCTGAGGGCTGTGATCGACGCGGCCGTGCCGGAGGGGCCGATCGTGCTCGTCGGGCACTCCATGGGCGGGATGACGGTGATGGCCCTGGCCGCGCTGTACCCCGAGCTGATCCGCGAGCGGGTCGTCGCCACCGCCTTCGTCGGTACGTCGTCGGGGCGGCTCGGCGAGGTCAACTTCGGGCTGCCGGTCGCCGGCGTGAACGCGGTGCGGCGGGTGCTGCCGGGGGTGCTGAAGGCGCTGGGGCAGCAGGCGGCCCTGGTGGAGAAGGGGCGGCGGGCCACCGCCGATCTCTTCGCCGGGATCATCAAGCGGTACTCGTTCGCGTCGCGGGACGTGGATCCGGCGGTGGCGCGGTTCGCCGAGCGGATGATCGAGGGCACGCCGATCGACGTGGTCGCCGAGTTCTACCCGGCGTTCACGGATCACGACAAGACCGAGGCGCTGGCCTCCTTCACCGACATGCCGGTGCTGGTGCTCGCCGGGATCGGGGATCTGGTCACGCCGAGCGAGCACAGTGAGGCGATCGCCGACCTGCTGCCGGACGCCGAGCTGGTCCTCGTCCCCGACGCCGGGCACCTCGTGATGCTGGAACACCCGGAAGTGGTCACCGACCGCCTCGCCGACCTGCTCACCCGCGCGGGCGCGGTGCCGGCAGGGGCTACCGTGAACGGCTATGGAAGCACCAGCAGCAGCGCACAGCCCGGCTGAGCCCGCGCCTCCCGTGAACCGCCTCGAGATCGTCGTCAACTCCCCCGAGCAGATGGGTGAGCTGGGCCGACGCCTCGCGAAGCTGTTGCGCGCGGGCGATCTCGTGATGCTCAACGGGGAACTCGGCGCGGGCAAGACGACGCTCACCCGCGGGCTGGGTGCGGGGCTCGGGGTCCGGGGCGCCGTCACTTCCCCGACGTTCGTGATCGCCCGCGTGCACCCCTCCCTCGGGGACGGTCCGCCGCTCGTCCATGTCGACGCGTACCGCCTGGGCGGCGGGCTCGACGAGATGGAGGACCTCGACCTCGACGTGTCGCTGCCCGCGTCGGTGATCGTCGTGGAGTGGGGCGAGGGCAAGGTCGAGGAGCTGACGGACGACCGGCTCCAGGTCCTCATCCACCGGGCCGTCGGCGACACGACGGACGAGGTGCGGCACGTGACGGTGACGGGTCTCGGCGAGCGCTGGGCCCGGGCGGACCTCGGCGTGCTGTCGGCCTGACCGGCGTGCGGCCGGCCGGCCGGGGTGTACGCGGCCGGGGCGGGGCTGCGGCCGGGACGGATCTGCGGCCGGTCGGGGCCGCGTCGGCCGGTCGGGGCCGCGTCGGCCGGACGGGTCTGTGCGGCCGGTCGGGGGCGGGTCCCTCAGGCCGCCTCGGGACGCCTCACCGGCTGCTCAGCGAGTGCCGGGTCGGGCAGCCGCGGAGGTGTCGAGACGGCTTCCGCTGCCGCGCACGAGGCCAGCAGGTCACGCATGGACACACCGGCGAGCGTGAACGGCCGTGACGGCCGGCCCTCGGGTTCGGTGACCGACATGGACGCCTCCTGAGGTTCGGGGGCGGACGTAGTTAGGTAGACCTAACTACGAAGTTGATACCATGTGACCACGCACAAGACACCTCACGCAACATTTTGCCGACGTCTTGTCGGAACGTTCACGAGTTACTCAGGCGTAGGCGCCGCCGGGCCCGGCCGCGCCTACGGGATCACGACGACGCCCTGCCCGATCGTCGCGAAGTCCCACATCGCGTCGCCGTCCGCGACGGTCTGCCGGATGCCGCCCGTCTTCACCGTCGGGTCGGGCTCGGGCAGCGAGCCGTCCAGCGCCGCGCTGAAGCCGATCGTCACGTCGTGCACGGTGGCGAAGCGCACGACGTGCTCGATGGGGGTGCCGTCGGTGCCGGTGACGGCGCCCGCGCGGGAGGTGACGGCGTAGTTGCCCGGGAGCGGGTCCACGCTGCCGGGCGCGACCTTGAACGTGCGCTCGACCCCGTCGTCCGGCCCGACCAGCCACACCCGGTCGTCGTCCAGCGAGTACACGACCCGCGTACCGATGCCGGAGTCGGCCGGCAGCGCGGCGGGGTGGTCCTTGTCGCGGGGCGCGTTCGCCGCCTTCGCGGGGGCGCCGCTGCGCTGCGGCCGGGCGAGGTCGGCGGGCGCGTTCGCCGACGCCTGGAAGGTGAGGAACGCGACCGTCGCCAGGGCCGCCGAGGTGAGCCCGGCCACGAAAGTCGAGCTGTTGCTTGGCATCGGCGATCACCCAGTCTGTCCCGTACGTCACGTTTCGCGGTGACGTTAGCAGTCCTCACAGCTCCGACCGGCGCGGCCATGTGCGGGGCACGGGAGCCGTAGGCTGTTTGCGTGCTCTTGCTCGCTCTGGATACCGCCACCCCCGCCGTCACCGTCGCGCTGCACGACGGCACGGACGTCATCGCCTCCTCGAGTCAGGTGGACGCGCGCCGGCACGGCGAGCTGCTGCTGCCGGCCGTCGACCGGCTGCTCGCCGGGGCCGGGCGCGGCCTCGACGCCGTCACCGGGATCGTCGTCGGCATCGGCCCCGGCCCGTACACCGGGCTGAGAGTGGGCCTGATGACCGCCGACACCTTCGGGCTCGCGCTCGGCGTCCCGGTGCACGGTCTGTGCACGCTCGACGGCCTCGCCTACGCGTCCGACCTCGAAGGCCCCTTCGTCGTGGCGACCGACGCCCGCCGCAAGGAGGTCTACTGGGCGCGTTACGCCGATTCCCGGACCCGGCTCTCGGACCCCGCGGTGGACCGGCCCGCCGACATCGCCGACGAGGTGGCCGGGCTGCCGTCCGTCGGGGCGGGCGCGCTGCTGTACCCGGACGCCTTCCCGGACGCGCACGAGCCCGAGCACGTCTCCGCCGCCGCCCTCGCGTCGCTCGCCGCCGAGCGGCTCGCCCGGGGTGAGGAACTGCCGGCCCCGCGCCCGCTGTATCTGCGCCGGCCGGACGCCCAGGTGCCGAAGAACTACAAGGTGGTCACGCCCAAGTGACCGAAGCCGCCAACCCGACCGGCCGGCCGCCCGTGCTGCGCGAGATGCGCTGGTGGGACATCGAACCCGTGCTGGAGCTGGAGAAGGTCCTCTTCCCCGAGGACGCCTGGTCGCGGGGCATGTTCTGGTCCGACCTGGCCCATGCCCGCGGCCCCGAGGCGACCCGGCGCTATCTCGTCGCGGTCGAGACCACGGCCGACGGCGAGCGGATCGTCGGGTACGCGGGCCTCGCCGCGGCCGGCACGGGATCCGACAGCGGCTTCGCCGCGGTCGCCGACGTCCAGACCATCGCCGTCGCCCGCGCCCACTGGGGCACCGGGCTCGGCGGCCGCCTGCTGACGGAGCTGCTGCGCGCGGCGACCGCCTTCGAGTGCGCCGAGGTCATGCTGGAGTGCCGGATCGACAACGTGCGCGCCCAGAAGCTCTACGAACGCTTCGGCTTCGAGGCCATCGGCTTCCGGCGCGGCTACTACCAGCCGGGGAACGTGGACGCCCTGGTGATGAGGCTGACCGATCCATCGACATCCGTACCGACCCCGGTACAAGGGACACAGGAAACCGAGAACAATGGCTGACGAACCCCTGGTTCTGGGGATCGAGACCTCCTGCGACGAGACCGGCGTGGGCGTCGTGCGCGGCACGACCCTGCTGGCGGACGCGATCGCCTCCAGCGTCGACGAGCACGCCCGTTTCGGCGGGGTCGTGCCGGAGGTGGCCTCCCGGGCCCACCTGGAGGCCATGGTCCCGACCATCGAGCGGGCGCTGAAGGAAGCCGGGGTGAGCGCGAAGGACCTCGACGGCATCGCGGTCACGGCCGGTCCCGGTCTCGCCGGTGCCCTGCTGGTCGGCGTCTCGGCGGCGAAGGCGTACGCCTACGCCCTCGGCAAGCCCCTCTACGGCGTGAACCACCTCGCCTCCCACATCTGCGTGGACCAGCTGGAGCACGGCGCGCTGCCCGAGCCGACGATGGCGCTGCTGGTGTCCGGCGGGCACTCCTCGCTGCTGCTGTCCACCGACATCACCTCCGACGTCCGTCCGCTGGGCGCGACCATCGACGACGCGGCGGGCGAGGCCTTCGACAAGATCGCCCGGGTGCTGAACCTGGGCTTCCCGGGCGGCCCGGTCATCGACCGCTACGCGCGCGAGGGCGACCCGTCGGCCATCGCGTTCCCGCGCGGCCTCACCGGCCCGCGCGACGCGGCGTACGACTTCTCCTTCTCCGGGCTGAAGACCTCGGTCGCCCGCTGGATCGAGGCGAAGCGGGCGGCGGGCGAGGAGGTCCCGGTCCGTGACGTGGCGGCCTCCTTCCAGGAGGCGGTCGTGGACGTCCTGACCCGCAAGGCCGTACGGGCCTGCAAGGACGAGGGCGTGGACCATCTGATGATCGGCGGCGGCGTGGCCGCGAACACCCGGCTGCGGGCCCTGGCCCAGGAGCGCTGCGAGGCGGCCGGCATCCGGCTGCGCGTCCCGCGCCCCAAGCTGTGCACGGACAACGGCGCGATGGTGGCGGCCCTGGGCGCGGAGATGGTGGCCCGCGGGCGTGCCGCGTCCGACTGGGACCTGTCGGCGGACTCCTCGCTGCCGGTGACCGACCCGCATGTGCCGGGCCGTCCGCCCGAGCGGGCCCACGACCACAGCCACGACCACGACCACGTCCATGAGGTCAGCAAGGGCAACCTCTACTCATGACGGTCGCGCTGATGTGGGAGGCCAGGGCGGTCACCGGGCGGGGAGAGGAGCTGCTCGCCTGGGCGCGGGCGCAGGAACTCGCCGACCGGCCCGTGCGCCGGGAGATGTTCCGCGCCCCGCAGGACCGGGTGCTCGTCATCACCTGGTGGGACGCCGACTACGATGCCGTCCTGCCCGAACTGCCCGATCCGGACGGGGCGTTGGTGAGCCGGGCCGTGCACCGGTGGCGGTTCGAGCCGGTGCCGGACCCGACGTGAGCGGCCGGGGCCCGTCCGCGAGGAGCGGGTGCGCAGGCCCCACCCCGGGCGAACCGACCGGCGAACCGTCCTGGTACGGCGTCCGGTGCGTCTTCCGGCACGGCCCCCTGGGCGTCTACGAGGAGCGCATCACCCTGTGGACGGCCCGGTCGGCGGACGAGGCGGTCGAGCGGGCGGAGGCCGAGGCCGCCGAGTACTGCGAGGACCTCGACGGCGTCGAGTACGCGCGGCTCGCCCAGGCCTTCGCCCTGTTCGGGACGCCCGGCGACGGTGCCGAGGTGTTCTCCCTCCTGCGCGGGAGCACCCTGCCGCCGGGGGAGTACGTGGACCGTTTCTTCGCCACCGGGGACGAACGGACGACGTGAGGCGGCTGCGGCTGCGGCTGCGGCGCCGGCACCGCCCGACGGCACGTCAGTTCCGCAGGACGTCCGCCTCGCACCGCAGCCGTCGCTCCGCCCCCACTTCGCGCACCGGCCCGGCGAGCCGCACCCGGGCCACCTCCCGCACCTGCCCGCTGGACGTCCCCAACCGCAGCTCCAGATCGCCGGGTTCGACCACCCGGCGTCCCGCGCGGTCGGTGAACGCCGACAGGTCGGCGTGGAAGCGGAAGGTCACCCGGGCCGTCCCGCCCGCCGCCAGCTCCAGCCGCTGATAGCCGATCAGCCGTACGTCGGGCCGCGTCACGCTCGCCACCGGGTCGTGCAGATACAGCTGCACGACCTCGGTGCCCGCCCGGCCACCGGTGTTGCGGACCGTGACGGACAGGTCGTACGAGCCGTCCGTGCCGATCTCCGCGTCCGGGCCGGCGAAGTCCTCCCATCCGAACTCCGTGTAGGAGCGCCCGTGTCCGAACGGGTACAGCGGGGTCGGGTCCAGGTTGCTGACCTCGCCCGCCAGGCCCAGTGGCGGCTGGAGGTAGGTCCAGGGCTGGCCGCCCGGCACGCGCGGCACGCTCACCGGGAGGCGGCCCGAGGGGTTCACCCGGCCCGACAGCACGCCCGCCACCGCCGGACCGCCCTCCTCGCCCGGGAAGAACGCCTGGACGACCGCCCCCAGCCGTCCGTGCCAGCGGCCGAGCGCGTACGGACGGCCGGTGAGCAGGACGAGGACGACCGGGACGCCCGTCGCGACCAGTGCGTCCAGCAGCTCGGCCTGGACGCCGGGCAGGCTCAGGTCGGCCACGTCGCAGCCCTCGCCCGAGGTGCCCCGGCCGAACAGGCCCGCCCGGTCGCCCAGGACGGCCACGCAGACGTCCGCCTCCGCGGCGCGGGCGATGGCCTCGGTGAAGCCGGACGGGTCGGGGTCCGAGACCCCGCAGCCCTCCGTGAACGTGACCTTCGCGTCCGGGAGTTCGGCCCGCAGGGACTCCAGCAGGGTGGGGATCTCGATCCCCAGGTCCACCTCGGGGTGGTGGGTGAGGACATGGGAGGGGAAGGAGTAGCAGCCGAGCATCGCCAGCGCGTCGGCCGCCCGCGGGCCCACCACGGCGACCCGGGTGTCGGGGGTGAGGGGCAGCAGGCCGTCGGGGTTGTCCAGCAGGACCACCGACTCCTCCGCCAGCCGGCGGGCCAGCGCGCGGTTCGCCGCCGGGTCGAGGTCGACCGACTCGGGGCTCGGCGGCTGCCAGTCCTCGTCCAGCAGGCCCAGTTCGCACTTCTGGAGCAGGACGCGGTGGGCGGCCCGGTCGACCAGCTCCTCGGGGACCTCGCCGGCCCGCACGGCCGTGACCAGCGCCTCGCCGTAGTACTTCACGGTGGGCAGTTCGACATCGATGCCGGCCGCCAGGGCGAGGTGGGCCGCCTCCGCGGGGGTGCCGGCGACCCGGTGCAGGGTCTGGAGGAAGCCGATGCCGAAGTAGTCGGCGACGACCGTGCCGGTGAAGCCCCACTCCTCCCGCAGGAGGCGGGTCAGCAGCTCGGGGTCGGCGGAGGCCGGGACGCCGTCGCGTTCCGTGTAGGCCGCCATCACCGAGCGGGCGCCGCCCTCGCGCAGCGCCATCTCGAAGGGAGGCAGGGTCACATCGGCGAACTCCCGGGTGCCGGCCCGCACCGGGGCCAGGTTGCGGGCGCCCGCCGAGGAGGCGTACCCGGCGAAGTGCTTGAGCGTGGCGACGACCCCGGCGGACTCGAGCCCGCGGACATAGGCCGTGCCGACCGTGCCGACCAGGTAGGGGTCCTCGCCGATGGTCTCCTCGACCCGTCCCCAGCGCGGGTCGCGGACGACATCGAGCACGGGGGCCAGGCCCTGGTGGACGCCGACCGCGCGCAGGTCGCGGCCGATCGCCCGGCCCATCTCCTCCACCAGCGGCGGGTCGAAGGCGGCGCCCCAGGCCAGCGGGACCGGGTAGGCGGTGGCCCGCCAGGCCGTGAAGCCGGCCAGGCACTCCTCGTGGGCGACCGCCGGGATGCCGAACCGGCCGGCCGCGGCGATCCGCCGCTGGGCGAGGGCCAGGGCGCGGGCGCCGAGCGCGGGGTCCACGGGCGCGGTGCCGAAGGACCGGGTCAGCTGGCCGAGCCCCCGGGTGATCAGCTCGTCCCAGTCGTGGTCGGCGGTCATGTCGTGCTGGTGCGGGGCGACTCCGTCGCCGTCCGTCGCGGCGCCGACCCACACGCCGTACAGCTGGGCGGTCTTCTCCTCCAGGGTCATCCGGGAGAGGAGGTCGTCGACACGGGCGGCGGCGGGCAGGGCGGGGTCACGCCAGGGGGCGGTGGTCATGAAACTCCTGTCAGAGGTCGGTGAGCCACCAGGTGGACAGTCGGTGCGGACAACGAGGCGTACGAATGTTTCGAAGTATACTTCGAATGTTCCGGGAACCTATGGCGTCGCAATAGGTTCGTCAAGAGGTCGCGTGGCGATACGATCGCCGCCATGACACCCTCGGAGCCCGTGGAAACGCGGACAGAAGCGCGGCCGACGCAGACCGCGACGCTTGCGGAGATCGCCCGTGAGGCCGGCGTATCGGCACCGACTGTTTCGAAGGTCCTCAACGGCCGAGCCGATGTCGCCCCCGCGACCCGCACCCGCGTCGAGGAACTGCTGCGCGCCCACGGCTACCGCCGCCGTCGCGCCGAGGCGACCCGCTCCCCGCTGATCGACCTGGTCTTCCACGAACTGGAGAGCGCCTGGGCGATGGAGGTCATCCGGGGCGTGGAGAACGTGGCGCGGGACGCCGGGCTGAGTGTCGTGCTGAGCGAGAGCGCCGGTCGGCTCACGCCCGGCCGGACCTGGGCCGACCAGGTCGCGGCCCGCCGTCCGCACGGTGTCGTGCTGGTCCTCTCCGGGCTCGACGAGTCCCAGCGGGCGCTGCTGACCAGCCGGTCCATCCCGTTCGTGGTGATGGACCCGGCCGGCGACCCGGGCGCCGACGTGCCGTCCATCGGGGCCACCAACTGGCAGGGCGGCCTGGCCGCGACCCGCCATCTGGTCGAGCTGGGGCACCGGCGGATCGGGGCGATCAGCGGGCCGCCGCAGATGATGTGCAGCCGCGCCCGGATCGACGGCTACCGGGCCGCGCTGGAGACCGCCGGGCTGCCGGTCGACCAGCAGCTGATCAAGACCGGCGACTTCCACCACGAGACCGGCTACCGGCTCGGCCGTGAGCTCCTCGACCGCCCCGACCGGCCCACCGCCGTCTTCGCGGGCAACGACCTCCAGGCGCTCGGCTTCTACGAGGCGGCCCGTGAGCTGGGACTGCGCATCCCGGAGGACGTGAGCGTGGTCGGCTTCGACGATCTGCCGGTGGCCCGCTGGGTGGGCCCGCCGCTGACGACCGTACGGCAGCCGCTCACCGAGATGGCCGAGGCGGCGGCCCGGCTGGTGCTGGAGCTGGGGCGCTCCAGGACCCAGGAGACGCCGACGGCGACGCGGGTGGAGCTGGCGACGAGCCTGGTGGTGCGTACGAGCACCGGGGCGCCGCCCACCCGGTAGGGCGTCGGGACGCGGGTGGCCGGAAGTTGACGTATTGACGGGTGTGGCGGACGCCCCCACACTCCTCCGAAGTCAATCGGTTGCACGACCGAAACTTTCGGAGGCACCCGCAATGAGATCCTCCAGTTCGTCGATACGTGCACGTCTCGCCGCCCTGCTCGCCGGGGCGGCCACCGTCGGCGCCCTCCTGGGCGGAGTGGCGCACGCCGCCGACACCCCGCTGCGCGAGCTCGGCGCGGCCAAGGGCAAGGTCGTCGGCACCGCGGTCACCGGCTCCAAGCTCACCGGGACCTACGGCGACCTCGCCGGGGCGCAGTTCGGCTCGCTGACCCCCGGCAACGCCATGAAGTGGGGCTCGGTGGAGCCGACCCAGGGTTCCTTCAACTGGGCGGAGGCCGACCAGATCGTGGCCTTCGCACAGGCCCACAGCCAGCAGGTGCGCGGCCACACCCTGGTCTGGCACAGCCAGAACCCGAGCTGGCTGACGAACGGCAGCTGGACGTCCGCCCAGCTCAACACCCTGCTCCAGAACCACATCAACACCGAGGTCGGCCGCTACCAGGGGAAGATCGCCGCCTGGGACGTCGTCAACGAGCCCTTCAACGAGGACGGCACCTACCGCTCGACCCTCTGGTACAACGGCCTCGGCGCGGACTACATCGCGAACGCCCTCACCTGGGCCAGGGCCGCCGATCCGGCGGCGAAGTTGTACGTCAACGACTACAACGTCGAGGGCGTCAACGCGAAGAGCACCGCCCTCTACAACCTCGTCAAGTCGCTGAAGGAACGGGGAGTCCCGATCGACGGGGTCGGCCTCCAGGCCCACCTCATCCTCGGTCAGGTCCCCGCCACCTTCCAGCAGAACATCCAGCGCTTCGCCGACCTCGGCGTCGACGTGGCCATCACCGAGCTGGACATCCGGATGACGCTGCCGTCCGACAGCGCCAAGCTGGCCCAGCAGAAGGCCGACTACAAGGCGGTCACCGCGGCCTGCGTGGCGGTGGCGCGCTGCGTGAACCTCACGGTGTGGGGCTTCACCGACTCCGACTCCTGGGTGGAGAGCACCTTCCCGGGGCAGGGGGCGGCGACGCCGTACGACGCGAACTACGCGCCGAAACCGGCGTACTACGGCATCGCGGAGGCGCTGGGCGGCACGACGACGCCTCCGCCGACCGGCGCGTGCACGGCGGCGTACAGCGTGGGCAGCCAGTGGAACACCGGGTTCACCGGGAACGTCACGATCTCCTGCTCGGGCGCCGCGCTGTCCTCCTGGAAGGTGACCTGGACGTACGGCGCGGGCCAGCAGATCACCCAGGCCTGGAACGCCGGCTGCACCCAGTCGGGGGCGGCCGTGACGTGCGTGAACGCCTCGTACAACGGGACGGTCACGGACGGGGGTTCGGTGAGCTTCGGGTTCAACGCCAACTGGAGCGGCAGCAATCCGGTGCCGACGGTGACACTGGGCTGAGGAACGTGAGATTTTCACAAGAAGTTCGCCGTCAGGCACCGGTCCTAACAGTCCGCTCATAATTCGGACTTACGTTCCTGTGCGTGACGCGACACGAGGAGCAGGGCGACGCGGGCAGACGGACGGGCCGGCGGTCGAGAGTGCTCAGGGCCGCCGGTATCGCACTGGCCGCCGCCCTGGTGGTGGGCATCGGGACGGCGGGCTGGGCCTACTGGCGGCTCAACGACAACATCAAGAGCGTCGACATCGACAACGCGCTCGGCGACGACCGCCCCGCGAGGGCGGTCACGACCCCGGCCCCTTCCGGCTCGGCGTCCGCCTCCCCGCTGCCCACCGAGGCGGTGAACATCCTGGTGCTGGGCTCGGACTCGCGCAGCGGCGCGGCGAACCAGGCGCTCGGCGGCGGTGACAGCTCCGGCGCCCGTTCCGACACCGCGATGGTCGTGCACATCGACGCGGGCCGGACGACGGCCACCGTCGTCAGCATCCCGCGCGACACCCTCGTCACCCGCCCCTCCTGTCCGCGGTCCGACGGCGGCTCGACGGCGGTGGCGTACGGCGCGATGTTCAACACCGCCTACGCGGTCGGCGGTCCCGTGTGCGCCGTGAAGACGGTCGAGTCGATCACCGGCGTCCGCATGGACCACTACATCGAGGTCGACTTCTCGGGCTTCGCGAAGCTCGTGGACGCGCTCGGCGGGGTCACCGTCACCACCGACGAGGACATCGACGACGACGACAGCCATCTGCACCTCGCGGCCGGCACCCACCATCTGGACGGCACCCGGGCGCTCGCCCTGGCCCGCACCCGGCACGGCATAGGCGACGGCAGCGACCTGGGCCGGATAGGCCTCCAGCAGACCCTGGTGAAGGCCCTGCTGGAGCAGATCGCCTCGACCGACCTGCTGACCAGCCCCACCCGGCTGTACGCGGTCGCCGACGCGGTCACCGGCAGCCTCACCACGGACACCGGCCTCGACTCGCTCGCCGAACTGATGGAACTCGGCCAGAGTCTGAAGAGCCTCTCCGCCGCCCGGCTCAAGACGGTGACCATGCCCGTGGTGGCGGCCCCCTCCGACCCCAATCGGGTGGTGGCACGGGAACCGGCGGCGAGCGAGCTGTGGGAGTCGCTGAGGTGAGCCCGCCCCGACCGGGAGCGGCGCCGCCCGGCGGACCGTCCGCCACCGCCACCGCCACCGCCACCGCCGCCGGCTGCGGAAACACCGGTCGGAAAAGTTTCCCGGGAAAATCCGGCGAGGGTGTCGATCCGGCCGTCCCCCGTTCGACGAAGGGGTGAGAGGCCGGGAGGGACCCGGCTCACCGCACCGAGGAGTCACCATGCCCCGCTACCTGTCGCTCGTGAAGATCGACGAGGCCACCGCCCCCGCCGAGGGCCCCAGCCCCGAGCTGATGCAGCGGATGGGCGAGCTGATCGAGGAGATCACCAAGGCCGGCGTCATGCTCGACACCGCCGGACTCACCCCGTCCGCGCAGGGCGTCCGCGCGCACTGGGAGGGCGGGAAGATCTCCCTCACCGACGGACCCTTCACCGAGTCCAAGGAGGTCGTCGGCGGCTACGCGCTCATGCAGTGCAAGGACATGGCCGAGGCCATCGAGTGGACGAAGCGGTTCCTGAAGGTCCACGAGGAGCACTGGACGGTGACCTGTGAGGTGCGGGAGATCGCGGAGGGCTGAGCCTTCCTTGGCCTGAACGACCGCCGGGGTGTTCGATGGGGGGCTGTGGACCAACAGCCCCCCTCGGAGCCCGGCACCGCCCCGGATTCCGGTACCGCCCCGGACCCCCGCGCCGCCCCGGATTCCGGCACCGCCGCGGATTCCGGTGCCGCCCCGGATTTCCGTACCGCCGCGGACCCTCGTGCCGCCGCGGACCCTCGTACCGTCAAGGACTCCCGTAAGGCCGAGGACCCCCGTAGCGCCATCGAGACCGTTTTCCGTCTCGAGTCTCCCCGTGTCATCGCCGCCGTCGCCCGGGTCGTCCGGGATGTGGGTATCGCGGAGGAGCTGGCGCAGGACGCGCTGGTCGCCGCGCTGGAGCAGTGGCCGCGGGACGGGGTGCCGGACAACCCCGGCGCCTGGCTCACCGCCACCGCCCGGCATCGCGCCGTCGACCTGGTCCGCCGCCGCGAGAACTACGCCCGCAAGCTCCGGGAGATCGGCCGCGGCCTGGACCCGACGGCCCCGCCCGAGGAGCCCGCCGACCCCGACGCCATCGACGACGACCTGCTCAGGCTCGTCTTCACCGCCTGCCACCCGGTGCTGTCCGCCGAGGCCCGCATCGCCCTCACCCTGCGCCTGCTCGGCGGCCTGAGCACCCCCGAGATCGCCCGCGCCTTCCTGGTCCCGGAACCGACGGTCGCCCAGCGCATCGTCCGTGCCAAGAAGACCCTGGCCACCAGGAACATCGCCTTCGAGGTGCCGTACGGACCCGACCGCGAGGCCCGGCTCGGCTCGGTCCTCGACGTCATCTACCTCATCTTCAACGAGGGGTACGCGGCCACCGCAGGCGACGACTGGCTGCGCCCGGCGCTGTGCGAGGACGCGCTGCGGCTGGCCCGGCAGCTGGCGGCCCTGATGCCGAAGGAGCCCGAGGTCCACGGTCTGGTCTCGCTGCTGGAGTTCCAGGCGTCCCGCACGGCCGCCCGCACCGCCCCCGACGGCAGGCCCGTCCTCCTGAAGGACCAGGACCGGCGCCGCTGGAACCGCATGCTCGTCGCCCGTGGCATCGCCGCCCTCGACCGCTCCGGCGCCGCCGCGACCGGCGCTCCCGGCCCCTACGCCCTCCAGGCCGCCGTGGCCGCCTGCCACGCGCACGCCCACACCTACGAGGACACCGACTGGACGGCCATCGCGACCCTGTACGCGCTGCTGGCGGCCCGGACCCCGTCGCCGGTCGTCGAACTCAACCGCGCGGTCGCCGTGTCGATGGCGGACGGCCCGGGGCCGGCGCTGGAGATCGTCGACGGCCTCGTCGCCGAACCGACGCTCCGCGACTACCACCTGCTGCCCAGCGTCCGCGGCGACCTGCTGCTGCGGCTGGGCCGTACGGCGGAGGCGAGGGCCGAGTTCGAACGGGCGGCGGAGCTGACGGGCAACGAGCGGGAACGGGAGCTGCTGCGGGCCCGGGCCGACGAGTGCCGACCGGGCTGACGCACCTGGAGTCCTGCGCCGACGCCCTGCGATCCCAGGCCCGGTGATCCCAGGCCTGGCAACCAGAGCCCCGGCAACCGAAGCCCCGGCGATCAAAGCCTCGGTAATTTCGAACATGTGTTGGCCGTAAATCCGTTCCCTTTGTGGTGGCGGCGACCTAGAGTGATCCGGCCGCTGTGAAATGACTGTGCGGCCCAGGGAAACGGCGACGGGGGACGACGCCGACCGGGCCCACGCGCGGCTCCGACGACATCATGTGATCCCCGGGGGTCGACAACTTGAGACTGTTCACGCGCCGCCGTGCCGCGGCGCTCGCCACCGTGGCGGCGCTCGCCGCCGCGGGCACCCTGGCCGCCGCACCCGGCGCCGTCGCCGACGACGCCGGGCCCTGGCCGGGCACCGAAGGCAAGATCCTCAACGACGGCGGGTTGCTCATCGACCCCGTCACCGGCACTACCAGCACGATCCCCAACGTGGGCAGTTACGCCACCTGGGCGCCGGACGGAAGCCGCGTGGTCAGCGTCTCCGGCCAGATCTCCAGCGTGCTGCCCAACGGCACCAAGAAGATCACCCTGCCGTGGGCGCAGGGCCTGCGCTCCAGCGCCCCGTACGAGGACCTGACCTTCTGGAACGGCGGCCGTTACGTCGTCTTCGCCAGTGGCGGCCAGCTCGCCTACGGTCCCTCCGACGCCTCGTGGGCGCCCGGCCCGCTGCTGCCGGCGAACCTGGAGCCGGCCACCGTCTGCGACTCGGAACCGAGCGTGAACGTCAAGGGCCTGGTGGCCTTCGAGCGCCGCGCGGGCAGCTGCAACGCCGCCGCCGGCGTGTACGTCTTCGACAGTGGCGCGAACACGGTCAAGCTCGCCCTGGCCGACGCCGAGCAGCCCGCCTGGTCGCCGGACGGCACCAAGCTGGCCTTCGTCCGCAAGGACACCGACGGCAACCCCCAGATCTTCACGGCGAACGCCGACGGCACCGACGTCAAGCAGCTCACCACCGGCCCGCGCCAGTACGCCGACCCGTCCTGGTCGCCCACCGGCAAGCGGATCGTCTTCGACGCCCACACCTCGCCGAACAGCGACGACGTGCACGCCGTCGAGTACGCCGACACGACGACCGGCGAGCTGACCCCGGTCACCGGCGCGGCGCAGAGCAACCACGTCGGGAACCCGAGCTGGCAGCCCCTGCGCAAGAACAGCACCGCGCGGATCTGGGGCGCCAACGCCTACCTCACCGCCACCGCCGCCTCCCGCTGGACCTGGAACACCATCGGCCAGAGCGAGCCCGGCCTGATGAACGCCAAGTCCGCGGTGCTGGTCAACCAGGACGACCCGGCGTACGCCGTCACCGCGCCCGCCCTGGCCGGCCGGAAGGAGGGCCCGGTGCTGATGACCCAGAAGACCGGGCTGTCCTCGACGACGAAGAACGAGCTGAAGCGGACGCTGCAGCCGGGCAAGCCCGTGTACCTGGTCGGTAGCACGACCGTCCTCGACAACAACGTCCTCAACCAGGTGAAGGCGCTCGGCTACGTCCCCGTGCGGCTGACCGGCGCGGACCGCTACGCGACGTCGGTGATGGTGAGCAGGACCATCAGCTCCGCCCCCAAGTACGTCTTCCTGGCCGGCGGCACCGAGTACCGCGCGGCTCTCTCGGCGGCGGCCGCGGCCGGCTCCGACGGCGCGGCCAGCGCGGGCGGTGTCGTGCTCACCAACGGCAACAAGCTGACCGCGTCGGTGCAGTCGTACCTCAACAGCCTGAACCCCGACAAGACCATGATCATCACGGTCGGTGCGGCGGCGAAGTACGCGCTGACCCACTCGAGCTTCTCGCGCTGGCCCTCGACGTACTCGTACTACCCGATCTCCGGCACCACGGACCCGTCGATCTCGGTGGCCATCGCCATGTTCTGGTGGTCCGCGCCGAGCCAGACCGGCCTCGCCTACTCGGGCTCCTGGCGCGACGGCGTGTCCGCGGCCTCGGCGATGAACGTCTTCGGACCGCTCCTGTGGACCACCAGCGCCGCCGCCCCGTCGGCCGAGCTCACCAGCTACTTCCAGCGGGAGACGGCCAGCGTCCACTTCACGGCGGCCTTCGGCGTCAACAGCTCGATCTCCCCGGCCGCGCTGAACACCGTGGGCGCCACGATGGGCGCGGGCAGCGCCTACGTCGACTACCACGCGTACTTCAACGGCGTCATCCCGCCGAGCACGTCGGCGAGCGCCTTCGCCGCGCGCACCGACGGCGACGCCCCGGCCACCACCGTGCAGCGGCCCGGCGCGGTCGGCGCCCAGCCGAACCTGGCACCGCTCAAGACGCTCCACCGGCAGTAACGGCCGACCTGGCGGGGGCCCCGACGAGCATCGTCGGCGCCCCCGCCACCCGCGTCAGGAACACGGTCGCCGAGTTCGGCCCCTGGCCCTTGGGAAGCACCTTCTTCCGCAGCTCCTCCGGCTCCACCGCCGACCCCCGCTTCTTCACGGTCAGGATCCCGACCCCCCGCTCCCGCAGCAGGGCCTTCAGCTTCTTCACGTTGAACGGGAGCCGGTCGGTGATCTCGTAGGCGGTGGCGTACGGGGTCGGGCGCAGGGCGTCGGCGGTGATGTACGCGATGGTCTCGTCGATCAGCCCGCCGTCGAGCTCCCGGGCCACGTCGGCCACCAGATGGGCCCGGATGACGGCGCCGTCGGGCTCGTACAGGTACCGCCCGACCGGCCGGACGTCCGGGTCGGGCAGCCCGGCGCCGAGCAGGGTCCGCGGCCCCGGGAGCAGGGTGGCCCGCACGGCCCCCGGCTCGGTGCCGAACCACAGCACCGCCTCCTTCACGTCCCCGCCGTCCGAGATCCACTCGGCCTCGGCCTCGGCCGGGATCGCCTCGTGCGGCACACCGGGCGCGATCTTCAGGGCGGCGCGCGGGGCGGCGAGGGCGGCGCCGACCGCCCACGACAGGGGCGGCGAGTACGCCTCGGGGTCGAAGATGCGCCCGCGGCCTCCCCTGCGCGCCGGATCGACGAACACGGCGTCGTAGCCACCGGTGTCCACTTCGGTGACGTCCGCCTCGCGCACCTCGATCAGCCCGCTCAGCCCCAGCGCGTCGGCGTTGGCGCGCGCCACCTCCGCCGTGACCGGGTCCCGGTCCACGGCCAGCACCCGGATCCCGGCCCGGGCGAGCGCGATCGCGTCACCGCCGATCCCGCAGCACAGGTCGGCGACGGACGTCACGCCGAGCGCCTTCATCCGCTCGGCCCGGTGGGCGGCGACACTCGCCCGCGTCGACTGCTCCACCCCGTTCGGCGTGAAGAACATCCGCTCCGCGTCCTCGGCCCCGAACTTCGCCGCCGCCCGCTGCCGCAGCCGGGCCTGGCCGATCGCCGCGGACACCAGGTCGGCGGGGTGCTCGCGGCGCAGCCGGGTGGCGACGGCGAGCTCGTCGGCGGGAGCGGTGCCGCGCACCAGGTCGAGGAGGGCACGGCCCTCGGTGGTGAGGAGGGGAGCGAGGTCGTTCACCACCTCATTGTCGACCAGCCGCCAGCCGCACCGGTCACCGCCCGCCGCTGCCGGTCTCTTTGGGCCAGTCGGTGGACGGTGTGTCCCGGGCGGCGGTGTCTGACGGGGTTCCGGGACGGTGACTGCGAGGATCCGGCGCCATGGGATCTGTCGTACAAAATGATGACAAGCGCGGCGGTTCTCGGGCGCCGCACCGGCGCGGCCGGGTGCGCCGGCGTACGGGCGTCCGGAGCCTGATCGCCGTCCTCGCGCTGGCCACCATCGCCTCGGGCTGCGCGGGAGGCGGCGAGAGCGCCGGCCGCACGGCGCGCCCCGCGCCCGGCCAGCAGCCCGAGAAGGCGGGTCCGCCCCCCGCGGCCCCGCCCGCCCGCGCCCTGCACGCGTACGCCGACAGGCTCCGCGCCGCGCACCGGGCCCGGGTCGCCGCGGCGAGGCGCTGGGGCCTGAAGCAGGTCCCGTTGACACCCCCGGCACCCCCCGCGCACAAACCGGAGATCACCACCCGCAAGGGCTTCGAGGTCGACGAACACGAGGAACTCGGCCTCCCGCCGGTCTTCACCACGATCCCGACCAGGGACCGGGTCGTCTTCCTCACCATCGACGACGGCGCCGAGAAGGACCCGGCGTTCCTGCGCATGATGAGCGAGCTGAAGATCCCGTACACCGCCTTCCTCAGCGACTACCTGGTCAAGGACGACTACGGCTACTTCAAGCGGATGCAGGACCGGGGCGTGGGGCTGAACAACCACACCCTGCACCACCCCTACCTGCCCGCCCTCTCCTACGCCCGCCAGAAGCGCGAGATCTGCGGCATGCAGGACGTGATCGAGAAGCGCTACGGCAAGCGCCCCACCCTCTTCCGGCCGCCTTTCGGCAACTACGACCAGGACACCCTGCGCGCCGCGAAGACCTGCGGAGTGCGCCACGCCCCGCTCTGGGCCGAGGAGGTCTTCGTCGACCACTGGGAGTACCGCGAGTGGGACCAGGACCTGCACCCCGGCGACATCGTCCTGAGCCACTTCCGCGGCCGCGGCGACTGGAAGGGCACGATGCCCGACATGGTCCGCCGGTTCCTGAACAAGGTCACGGCGAAGGGATACGCGGTGGCGCGACTGGAGGACTACCTGTGAGGGCACGGGGGCTGCCGGCCGTACTGCTGATCCTAACGACCCTCACGACACTGGCGACCCTGGCGGGCTGTGCCCAGTCCGTCGACCCGATCGAACGGCTCGGCAAGAAGGCCGCCGCCCGGGTCCGCCCGCACGGCCCGGCCGGACAGGACGCGTACCGCCGCTGGGGCCTGACGGCACCCCTGGCCCCCGCGCCGCGCCACCCCGCCCGCGCCCTGGCGGGCAGCCCGGGAGCGGCCCTTCCGCCGGTCGTCGACCACGTCCCGACCACCGACAGGGTCGTCTTCCTCACCTACGACGACGGCGCCGAACGCGACCCCCGTTTCGTCGACATGGTCCGCGAACTGCGCCTGCCGGTGAGCATGTTCCTCACGGACAGCGTGGTGGGCCCGGGCTACGCCCACTTCGCGCGCCTGCGGTCCGTCGGCGCGAACATCCAGAACCACACCCTGGACCATCCGGCCCTGCGCGGTCTGCCCTACGCCGGCCAGCGCGCCGAGATCTGCGGCCAGCAGGACAAGCTCCGTTCCCGCTTCGGCCTGCGCCCCCGCCTCTTCCGCCCGCCCTACGGCACCTACGACACCACCACCCGCCGCGCCGCCGCCGACTGCGGCATCGCGGCCGTCGTCCTCTGGCGCGCGTCGATGGGCCCCACCGACCTCACCTACACCCACGGCCCCCACCGCCTCCACCCCGGCGACGTCATCGCCGTGGCCCCGGACGAGTCGACGGGCCCGGGCCTGAGGGAACGGACCACCCGCCTGCTGCGACACGTACAGGAGCAGGGCCTGACGGTGGCCAGGCTGGAGGACTACCTCTGAGAGCCGGGGTCCGTTCCTCACTCCGGGGGAGCACACGAGCACGCGGCGGCAAGGGCGCGAGCGCGCGGCGGCAAGGGCGCCCACCCAGGCCGAAAACCGGCCGACGCGCCGCCGTCATTGGCACTCCGCTTGACCGAGTGCTAATCACGGTCATAGTCTCGGGTCTGGCACTCCCCACTGGAGAGTGCCAACAGCGACGGGCAGGTCCGGCACCCGCGACGACGGATCCACCTGGTCGCCACCTCAGACAGTTAGCCCCGTGAGATCTCCGAAGGGGGAGGTCGGATCGTGACGACCACCAGCTCCAAGGTTGCCATCAAGCCGCTCGAGGACCGCATTGTGGTCCAGCCGCTCGACGCCGAGCAGACCACCGCCTCTGGCCTGGTCATCCCGGACACCGCGAAGGAGAAGCCCCAGGAGGGGGCTGTCCTCGCCGTGGGCCCGGGTCGCTTCGAGAACGGCGAGCGCCTGCCGCTCGACGTCAAGGTCGGCGACGTCGTCCTGTACAGCAAGTACGGCGGTACCGAGGTGAAGTACAACGGCGAGGAGTACCTCGTCCTCTCGGCTCGCGACGTGCTCGCGATCATCGAGAAGTAATTCACCCAGTTTTGCAGTGAACTGCGCTCCTGGCCCCGCGACTTTGTCAAGCCGGGTGCTGGGGGCGCAGTTCGTTTCTCCCACGTTTTCCGAGAGGGCTGAACCGCTCCCATGGCGAAGATCCTGAAGTTCGACGAGGACGCCCGTCGCGCCCTCGAGCGCGGCGTCAACAAGCTTGCCGACACGGTCAAGGTGACGATCGGCCCCAAGGGCCGCAACGTCGTCATCGACAAGAAGTTCGGCGCCCCCACCATCACCAACGACGGTGTCACGATCGCCCGCGAGGTCGAGCTCGACGACCCGTACGAGAACCTCGGTGCCCAGCTGGTGAAGGAGGTGGCGACCAAGACCAACGACATCGCGGGTGACGGTACGACCACCGCCACCGTGCTCGCCCAGGCGCTCGTGCGCGAGGGTCTGCGGAACGTTGCCGCGGGCGCCTCCCCGGCCGCCCTGAAGAAGGGCATCGACGCCGCCGTCAAGGCCGTGTCCGAGGAGCTCCTCGCGACCGCCCGCCCGATCGAGGACAAGGCCGACATCGCCGCCGTCGCCGCGCTGTCCGCGCAGGACACGCAGGTCGGCGAGCTCATCGCCGAGGCGATGGACAAGGTCGGCAAGGACGGTGTCATCACCGTCGAGGAGTCCAACACCTTCGGCCTGGAGCTGGACTTCACCGAGGGCATGGCCTTCGACAAGGGCTACCTGTCGCCGTACTTCGTGACGGACCAGGAGCGCATGGAGGCCGTCCTCGAGGACCCCTACATCCTCATCAACCAGGGCAAGATCTCCTCCATCGGAGACCTGCTGCCGCTGCTGGAGAAGGTCATCCAGACCAACTCCTCGCGCCCGCTGCTGATCATCGCCGAGGACCTCGAGGGCGAGGCCCTGTCGACCCTGGTCGTGAACAAGATCCGCGGCACCTTCAACGCGGTCGCCGTCAAGGCGCCCGGCTTCGGTGACCGCCGCAAGGCGATGCTGCAGGACCTGGCGGTCCTCACCGGCGCCACCGTCATCTCCGAAGAGGTCGGCCTCAAGCTCGACCAGGTCGGCATCGACGTGCTCGGCTCCGCCCGCCGCGTCACCGTCACCAAGGACGACACCACGGTCGTCGACGGTGCCGGCGACTCCGCCGAGGTCCAGGGCCGCGTCGGCCAGATCAAGGCCGAGATCGAGAACACCGACTCCGACTGGGACCGCGAGAAGCTCCAGGAGCGCCTCGCGAAGCTGGCCGGCGGCGTGTGCGTCATCAAGGTCGGCGCCGCCACCGAGGTGGAGCTGAAGGAGAAGAAGCACCGTCTGGAGGACGCCATCTCCGCGACCCGCGCCGCGGTCGAGGAGGGCATCGTCTCCGGTGGTGGCTCCGCGCTCGTCCACGCCGCCAAGGTGCTGGAGGACGGCCTGGGCAAGACCGGCGACGAGGCGACCGGTGTCGCCGTCGTCCGCCGCGCCGTCGTCGAGCCGCTGCGCTGGATCGCCGAGAACGCGGGCCTCGAGGGCTACGTCATCACCTCCAAGGTCGCCGAGCTCGACAAGGGCCAGGGCTTCAACGCCGCGACCGGCGAGTACGGCGACCTGGTCAAGGCCGGCGTCATCGACCCGGTCAAGGTCACCCGCTCCGCCCTGGAGAACGCCGCCTCCATCGCCTCCCTCCTCCTGACGACCGAGACCCTGGTCGTCGAGAAGAAGGAAGAGGAAGAGCCGGCCGCCGCGGGCCACGGCCACGGTCACTCCCACTGACGCAGCGCGTCGGTACCCCGACCCGGGCCGGTAGGCACTGACCCAGGTCGTCAGCACGGCAGAGGCCCGGCACCCCACGCACAAGGGGTGCCGGGCCTCGGCGCGTTCCGGGAGCCCGCCGGCCGATCGCCGTCAGCCGGTGTACCGCACCAGGAACCGGACGGGACCGGCGAGCGCCACCCGGGCCCCGGCCCCGGTCGTCCGTCGGCACCGCGTGGTCGCGGACCCGGTCACTCGGGCGGCGGGTGCGCCCCGTCGCCGTCCGGCACGGTCGTGTGTCCGGCGGGTCCTCGCGGAACCGCCGGACACGGCCGGAGCACGCGGCGCGCTCCTGGCCCTACCTCCAGGCTCCCGACCTCACCGGCGGGTAGGAGGAAGGCGGCGTGGCCTTCGGCGTGGGAGTGGTCCCCGGCTCGGACTGCCGGTCGTCCTGCAACCGGGCGGACGAGGCGAACTCGTAGCCCGACCAGACGTTGCCGCCGCGCCAGGCGGACCCGTCCCAGACGTAGGCCGAGGCGACCGTCCCGTAGTAGCCCGCTCCGCAGGACTGCCAACCGCCCCAGTCGAACACCTGCTCAGGCCCCCAGGGTCCGGGGAACTCGCCCCCCGCCTGTCCCGTGGCGCCGTACTTCCAGGAGCTGGTGCGGCACACCGCCCAGTCGGAGCCGTTCCACCGGTAGACGGTGGCTCGTGCGGCGGCCCAGCCGTCGGGCCTGGCCTGACCGGTCCAGCAGCCCTGGGTCAGTGCGTAGGTGTTCGCGTAGGCGAGATTGCCGGAGAACACGCCGGGTCGTTTGTGGTCGATTCCCGCGGTCCCCTGGACGCACAGGCCGGCACCGTTGTACACGGTCACCCTGGTGGCCCAGGTCCACGCGTTCGCCGGTTGGGCCCAGACCGCGGCCATCATCAACGCGACGAGCGCGCACAACGCGGCTTTCAGAGTCAGGCGGAGTGTTGCCATGGTGTCTCCGTTCCTCGATTCGCCTGCGAACCGGGATCCGTGGGCCGCTCCCGGGTCCCACCCGTCGGCGGAGGCCACCGGCGCCGCGAACGGACCAGTGCGGTCCGTCGGACGGCAGGTTCGGGTACGGCGGCGGTGGTCGGAGTCGGTCGGAACAGCGCCGACCGGCGGGATGCGCTGCGGATGTGGGACATGGCCGGCGTACTCACGGCCCCACGGGACGAGATGTGTTGTCGGGACTGCGAACCAGATCGCCCCGAGAGGGTGAGTCCCGGTCGGCTCACCGCATTCCACGATAGGTGATGCGGGCACCCCACGCTTCTCGGCGGCATCCGCCCCGTCGGCGGCTCCCCGGCCCGGCCGGCCCGGAGGCCGCCGGGCCCGGACGGTGGACCGAGCGCCGTCTTCCGCGCCCGCGGGTCGAGCGGGAGCGCGCACGACGGGCCCTCGGTCACGCGGGTGTCCCGTCCCGCGCGCCTCGGGTCGGGGTCGGGGCAGGCGCCGAATCCGCACGGGCGAAGGGGAGTTGAGGCGGCGGCACAGTGCCTCGTCGCCGGTCGGCCGGAACGGCGTCGCCCGGACGTGACCGCCTCCGCACTCCCGCGGGGCGACCGTTCGGGCGGCCGGTCGGGCGGCCGGTCGGTCGGGCGGACATGCGGACATGCGGTCGGGCGGACAGGCGGTCGGAGCAGGGCTGTTCGGCCGCCCGCCCGCGCGCTGTGGCGGCCCGGCGGCGGGGCCGGCGCGCAGGACCGGCGCCGCGGGCGGGAGCTCAACGGGACGTCGGAGAAGGGCTGTCGGGTGTTCCGGTGACCGCCGGGACCCAGGGCCCGGCGCTCGTGCGCGAAGCCCTCGTCCCCGCGCCGGCACTCGGCGCGGGTGAAGGAAGGTGAAGGAAGGTGAAGGAGGCTGCTCCGCCACGGGCGCGTCCGGCGGTGATGCCGAGCCACCGCCCGGTCCGGTGCTCCACGCTCACCGGCCCGTGCCGGCCGGCCGCACGCTCAGGCACGAGTACCCGAAGAAGCCCCCGCTCCGTTGCGGAGCGGGGGCTTCTCCCTTCGCGGGCGGTCTCTCCTGACCGGGGTCAGCTCTCCAGCGCGTCCAGCGCCCCCAGCTGCGCCATCAGCCCCAGCCGGTCGTACTGCCACCAGGCCTCGGCGATCTTCCCGTCCTCCCGGCACCGGAAGACGGTCGTGCCGGTCATGGTGACCCGCTTCCCGGTGGCCGGGATCCCCATGAAGTCGCCCTTGTGGGTGCCGCTCCAGGTCCACCGGTTGCACACGCGGTCACCCTGCTCGATCTGGTCGTCGAGGGAGAAGGCGAAGTCGAAACCGCCCCGCCACATCTCGACCTCCCGGCGCATCGCGTCCATCCCCATGGTGTCCTGCTCGTTGGCGGGATCGTGGTCGTGGTACTCCTCGGCCAGCAGACCGTCCATCGGCGGCAGTTCACCCCGCGTGCCGATCGTCTCGAAGAACCGCCGCGCCGTCCCGGCGTACAACTGCTCGTCCCGTACGACGTCGAGATCCGTGAAGGTGGGCATCTCGTCACACAGGGCCACCAGCTCGCGGAAGACCTTGTCGGTCTCCGGCAGGTTCGAGTTCCGCATCGCCTCCTCGTACGAAGGGAACTCCACGATCTCGATGAAGTGCGACGCGTCGGAGCGGTCCTTGCCGACCACCGCGTGCGTCGCGGTCCGCTTGCCCCTGGTCTGTTCGACCCAGGTGTCCATCAGCCGGTCCATCTCGTCGAACCGGCTGGTCCTACAGTCGATGAGCTGCACGAACGTCATGACGCCGCCTCCGGCCCCCCTGGGTCCGGTCTCCGTCACGCCCATTTTCCCACCGGAGCGCCGACGTCACCCGTCCACCGCCGAGACCGCTACCGAGGTCCGTACTTCCGGCCCGTCCTCGAGCTGATCCCGCCCAGCAGCGAGCGGGGCGTCACCTTCACCAGGCCCATCAGCGCCTTGTAGCGCGGGTCGGGGATCGACAGCGACTTCCCGCGCGCCAGGTCGTGCAGTGCCGCCGCGACCAGCTTGTCCGCGTCCAGCCACATCCAGCCCGGGATGTTGTCCGTGCCCATCCCGGCCCGCTCATGGAACTCCGTGCGCACGAACCCCGGGCACAGCGCCATCAGCCGCACCCCGCTGCCCGCCAGATCCTTGGCCGCACCCTGGGTGAACTGCACGACCCACGCCTTGGACGCCCCGTACGTCCCGCGCGGCACGAAGGCCGCCACCGAGGCCACGTTGACGACACCCCCGCGTCCGCGCTCGCGCATCGCCGCCGTCGCCGCGGACGTCAGCCGCAGCACCGCCTCGCAGTGCACCTTGAGCATCTTCAGTTCGTCGGCCATGGAGACGTCGAGGTAGCGGCCCTTGTTGCCGAAGCCGGCGTTGTTGATCAGCAGGTCGACGGGGTTCCTGCCGTCACCGAGCCGGGCGGCCACCGCCTCGATGCCCTCGTCCGTGGCGAGGTCGGCCGTCAGCACCTCCGCCTCGATGCCGTGCCGGTCGTGCAACTCGGTCGCCTGCTCGCGCAGCCGCTTGATGTCCCGTGCCACGAGGACGAGGTCATGCCCGTCCGCCGCCAGTCTGCGCGCGAACGCGGCGCCGATGCCCGCGGTCGAACCCGTAATCAGAGCCGTTGTCATGGCAGAAGATTAGTGACCCGGAGTACGGGCGTCCGTTCTCTGCACGTGGCCTCCCGAAGGTGAAGACCGCGTGCGCGTGCCCGGCGCACGCGCGTCCCGCGCCCCGCTCCCGTGACGCCGGCTCAGCCCCCTTGCCCCTCCTCGTACTTCTCCCCGGCCCCGGCTCCGTCACCGGCTCCGCTTCTTGCCCCGTCCCCGTACTTCTTCACGTACTCCCGGGCCGACGCCAGCGACTCCGGGTGCAGCGCCTCGCCCGCCGCGAGCAGCCGGGGCAGCAGCTCCCGGTGGGTGGTGACCGCCTGGAACTGCATCCTGGCCGTCACCTCGTGTTCCGGCAGGTGGACGATCCGCACCGGATCCCCCGCGCGGATCTCACCCGGCTCGAGGACCCGCAGATACGCGCCCGTGGCCGCCTTCTCGGTGAACCGCCGCACCCATCGCTTCTCGCCCACGTGGCCTTGGAAGGTGCGGCACGGTATCCGCCCGGCGGTCACCTCCAGCACCACGTCGGGACCGATCCGCCAGCGCTCGCCGATCAGCGCGCCGGAGACGTCGAGACCCGTGGTGGTGAGGTTCTCGCCGAACGCGCCGTCGGCCAGCGTGCGACCCAGCTCGCGCTCCCAGTCGTCGAGGTCCTCGCGCGCGACGGCGTACACCGCCTGGTCGTCCCCGCCGTGGTGGCGCAGGTGGCACACCGTGTCCCCGGCCAGCCCGCTCCCCCCGACCCCCTTGGGACCGGGCGCCGTGACCCGCACGGGCCCCTCGACCGGCCGCTTGTCGATGCCGGTCAGGCCTTGCGGCTGGTCGGTGTACGGCACGGCCTTCGGGCGGCCCAGATTGACAGACAGAAGCCTCATAGCGGCACGGTACGAGCTCGGAGGTCAAAGTGTCGACGCATTATTCGCCTGACTGTCCAAGGCTCGCTTATGCTCGAAGGATGATCGAGGCCCGTCATCTCCGCGTCCTGCGTGCCGTGGCCGCCACCGGCTCCTTCTCGGCGGCCGGGCGCGAACTGGGCTGCACCCAGCCGGCCGTCAGCCAGCAGATGAAGGCGCTGGAGGCGTCCGTCGGCACACCCCTGCTGATCCGCAGCGGACGCGAGATGCGGCTGACCCAGGCGGGCGAGGCGCTCGTCCGGCACGCGGCCGGCATCCTGTCCGGACTGACCGCCGCCGAGGAGGAGGTCGCCGCCATCGCGGGGCTGCGCGCCGGCCGGGTCCGTCTGGTGTCCTTCCCCAGCGGCAGTTCCACCCTCGTCCCCAGCGCCCTGGCCGCCCTGCGCGCGGCCCACCCCGGCACCCGGGTCTCCCTGGAGGAGGCCGAACCGCCGAAGTCGGTCGAGCTGCTCCGCGAGGGCGACTGCGACATCGCGCTCGCCTTCCGCTACGAACGCGTGACGGGCGCAGGCGACGCCGAGCAGGCGGGCGAAGGCGAATGGGACGACCTGGTCGTACGGCCGCTGCTGACGGACCGGCTGGTCGCCCTCGTCCCCGAACGGCACCGCCTCGCGCGCACGGGCCCCTCGGGGTCCGTCGCCATCGGCGACCTCGCCGCCGAACCGTGGATCGCCGGCTGTCCGCGCTGCCGCGGCCAGCTGGTCCAGGTGTGCGAGAGCGCCGGCTTCACGCCCCGTATCGACTTCGCCACCGACGACTATCCGGCGGTGGTCGGTCTGGTGGGCGCCGGCCTCGGCGTCGCCGTGCTGCCCCAGCTCGCGATCGAGTCCGTCCGGCCGCGCGGGGCCCGCGCGGTGACACTGGAACCGGCGGTGCGGCGGGAGATCGTCGCGCTCACGCTGCCCGACCTGGCCCAGGTGCCGGCGGTGTCGGCCACGCTGGAGCAGCTGGGGCGGGCGGCGGCGCGCATCGGCTGACGGCAGCCGAAACGGCGGGCACGCACCCGTGCCCGCCGCTTTTTTGGGACAGCTGTTTCAGCGCATTTTGAAGAAACGTTCCTTCATGTGTTCGAGGAAGCGTCTCTCGCGCCCGACGACGCCGACACCAGGCGATTGCGCGCCCGGCCCATCAGCTCCTCGCGCTCGTCCTCGGTCAGCCCGCCCCACACGCCGTACGGCTCGCGTACCGCCAGCGCGTGCGCCGCGCACTGCGCGCGGACCGGGCACCTCATGCAGACCTCCTTGGCCGAGTTCTCTCGAGCGCTCCGAGCCGCCCCGCGCTCGCCCTCCGGATGGAAGAAGAGCGAACTGTCCACCCCGCGGCAGGCAGCCAGGAGCTGCCAGTCCCACAGGTCCGCGTTCGGTCCGGGAAGGCGGGAGAAATCTGCCATTGCGTGACCCCTTGTAGCCGTTCAGAGCGGATACGGTGCCCACGACCGTACAACTACGATCTAAGGAGATGAAAATATGACTCATTGCGAATCTAGCCTCAGACACTAGTAAAAGGGAAGAAATGGGGCCGAATGGGGCATCGCTTGTGATGAAAGCTTGAGGGTCCGTGTGGTTGCCCCCTCTGTATCCGCCCCCTCACGTAGAGTGCCGAAGAATGCATGCGGCCCCGTAACTCTTTCGAGTGACCGTCGTTGAGAGTGCGGTGGCGGTTGAAAACACAAACGCTCGGGCAGGCGTCCGAGACGGTCGACCGCACAGGTGACGATTCGTAACAGCCTGGAGGCACAAGGTGACGCGCATCAGCTGCGGAGGGCGGCCATGACTTCCGTCCTCGTCTGCGACGACTCCCCGCTTGCCCGAGAAGCGCTCCGCCGCGCGGTCGCGACCGTGCCCGGCGTCGAGCGCGTGACGACGGCAGCCAACGGCGAGGAAGTCCTCCGCCGCTGGGGGGCCGACCGCTCGGACCTGATTCTGATGGACGTACGCATGCCCGGACTGGGCGGCGTCGAGACCGTACGGCGGCTGTTGTCGGCCGACCCCGGAGCCCGCATCATCATGCTGACCGTCGCCGAGGACCTCGACGGTGTCGCCCTCGCGGTGGCCGCCGGCGCCCGCGGCTATCTGCACAAGGACGCCTCACGTGCGGAACTGCGCGCGACCGTCACGCAGGCGCTCGCCGACCCGACGTGGCGGCTCGCCCCGCGCCGGCTGCGCTCGGCCGAGATGGGCGCGGCGCCCACGCTCACCGCGCGTGAGATCCAGGTCCTCGAGGGCATGAGCCACGGCCGCTCCAACGCGGAGATCGGCCGTGAGCTGTTCCTCTCCGAGGACACGGTCAAGACGCACGCCCGTCGGCTCTTCAAGAAGCTCGGCGCCTCGGACCGCGCGCACGCGGTGGCGCTCGGCTTCCGGTGGGGTCTGGTCCGTTAGCCGGTCCCGCCCGCCCGGTCCCCCCTGCCCGTCCCCGCCGCCCGCTCCCACCGCCCGTCCCCACGGGCTCGGAGCGGTCCGGAGCGGGACGGGGCCCGGGCCGGTCCGAAGCGGGACGGGCCCCGGCCGGGCAGTGGATCCGACCGGGTTCGGGTGACATCCGTCATTCAGTGAGGGGAGCGGTTCATGGACGAACCTTCCTGCTCAGACGCGGTACGGAGGTCGGGCGACGCCCCCTTCCGCCGCACGGCGGGCGGGAGCGGCACAGGCTCCCGCAGGGTGCCCGCTGCTTGTTTCGCCGCGGATGCCGCATCCTTGAGGTGTGGAGTTCCTCGGGGACGAGTCGGTCGAGCGGGAGGGGAGGGCGCAGCGGATGAGTTCCGGCGCACCTGCTCATAACGCTTCGGTGCACAACGACGGGCACGGTGCCGCGGCCGGTCCGGCCGCAGTGCACCATGGACCGATGCGCGATGACGAGGCGGTCACTGCCGTGGGGACGATCGGGTCACTCGTCCATCGCGCCGTGGACGGCGACGAGCAGGCCACCCACGACCTGCTGGCCCATGTCCACCCCCTGGCGTTGCGCTACTGCCGCACCCGGCTGTCCCGGCTGCCCGGCGACGCGCGCCACTTCGTGGAGGACCTCGCCCAGGAGGTCTGCGTCGCGGTTCTCCTCGCCCTGCCCCGCTACCGGGACACCGGCAGGCCTTTCGAGGCCTTCGTCTTCGCCATCGCCGCGCACAAGGTCGCCGACCTCCAGCGCGCCGCGATGCGCCACCCGGGCTCGACGGCGGTCCCCTCCGACGAGATGCCCGAGCGGCCGGACGACTCACTCGGCCCCGAGGAGCGCGCCCTGCTCAGCAGCGACGCGGAATGGGCCAAGAAGCTCATGGCCAACCTGCCCGAGAACCAGCGGGAACTACTCCTGCTGCGCATCGCGGTGGGCCTCACGGCCGAGGAGACCGGGCAGATGTTGGGAATGTCACCCGGGGCGGTCCGCGTGGCCCAGCACCGGGCGCTGAGCAGGCTGCGGGCGCTCGCCGAGCAGTAGCGGCCCCTTCGGAACGGGCGTCGCTGAACAGGGCGCCGACCGGTTCCGTACGAACATACGAAGCCCGGAGTCACGTCCGACCGTGGAATTCGGGAGGTGCGCTTCCCGTTAGCATGGACATCCGCACCGATCAAGGCCATTTGGGGAAGGTGTCATGACTGCCAACGTCGACGGAGTGCCCGGAAAATTCGCGACGCTCGGGCTGACCTACGACGACGTGCTGCTGCTGCCGGGCTCGTCGGACATGGCTCCCGACGAGATCGACACCGCCTCGTACGTCTCCAAGAACGTGCGGGTGAACATCCCGCTCCTGTCCGCCGCCATGGACAAGGTCACCGAGTCGCGCATGGCGATCGCGATGGCCCGCCAGGGCGGCGTCGGCGTGCTGCACCGCAACCTGTCCATCGAGGACCAGGCCAACCAGGTCGACCTCGTCAAGCGCTCCGAGTCCGGCATGGTGACCGACCCGATCACCATCCACCCGGAGGCCACGCTCGCCGAGGCCGACGCGCTGTGCGGCAAGTTCCGCATCAGCGGCGTCCCGGTGACCGACGGCAACAAGCGGCTGCTCGGCATCGTCACCAACCGCGACATGGCCTTCGAGACCGACCGCACGCGCCGCGTGCACGAGGTCATGACGCCGATGCCGCTGGTCACCGGCAAGGTCGGCATCTCCGGCGTCGAGGCCATGGAGCTGCTGCGCAAGCACAAGATCGAGAAGCTTCCCCTGGTCGACGACGAAGGCGCCCTCAAGGGCCTGATCACGGTCAAGGACTTCGTCAAGGCGGAGAAGTACCCGAACGCCGCGAAGGACTCCGAGGGCCGTCTGCTGGTCGGCGCGGCCGTCGGCGTCGCCGGCGACTCGTTCGAGCGGGCCCAGGCCCTGATCGAGCGCGGTGTCGACTTCATCGTCGTGGACACCGCCCACGGCCACTCGCGGCTCGTCGGCGACATGATCGCCAAGATCAAGTCGAACCACACGCGTGTGGACGTCATCGGCGGCAACATCGCCACCCGTGACGGCGCCCAGTCCCTGGTGGACGCGGGCGCCGACGCCATCAAGGTCGGCGTGGGCCCGGGCTCCATCTGTACCACCCGCGTGGTCGCCGGCATCGGCGTCCCGCAGGTCACCGCCATCTACGAGGCCGCGCTCGCGGCCAAGGAGGCCGGCGTCCCGGTCATCGGCGACGGCGGCCTCCAGTACTCCGGCGACATCGCCAAGGCCCTGGTCGCCGGCGCCGACACGGTGATGCTGGGCTCGCTGCTCGCGGGCTGCGAGGAGTCGCCGGGCGAGCTGCTGTTCATCAACGGCAAGCAGTTCAAGTCGTACCGCGGCATGGGTTCCCTGGGCGCCATGCAGACCCGCGGCGAGCGCAAGTCGTTCTCCAAGGACCGCTACTTCCAGGAGGGCGTCGCCTCCGACGAGCAGCTGATCCCCGAGGGCATCGAGGGCCAGGTGCCCTACCGCGGCCCGCTGTCCTCCGTCGTCCACCAGCTGGTCGGCGGTCTGCGCCAGTCGATGTTCTACGTCGGCGGCCGGACCGTGCCGGAGCTGCAGGACAACGGCCGCTTCGTCCGGATCACGTCCGCGGGCCTGAAGGAGAGCCACCCGCACGACATCCAGATGACGGTCGAGGCGCCCAACTACAGCCGCAAGTGAGCTTCACGCACGCGTGAAGCGTTCGTAAGGCGCACCAAGGGCGGCCCCGGAGACTCCGGGGCCGCCCTTGTCGTACCCGTCGGCGATACTGGTAGACGCTGCAACGCATCAGGGAAAGGCCACACACGTGACTGAGATCGAGATCGGGCGCGGCAAGCGCGGCCGCCGGGCGTATGCCTTCGACGACATCGCCGTCGTCCCCAGCCGCCGTACGCGGGACCCGAAGGAGGTCTCGATCGCCTGGCAGATCGACGCCTACCGGTTCGAGCTGCCCTTCCTGGCCGCCCCCATGGACTCGGTCGTCTCCCCGGCCACCGCCATCCGCATCGGCGAGCTGGGCGGCCTCGGCGTCCTCAACCTCGAGGGCCTGTGGACCCGGCACGAGGACCCGCAGCCGCTGCTCGACGAGATCGTCGAGCTGGACGCGGAGACCGCGACCCGCCGTCTCCAGGAGATCTACGCGGCTCCCATCAAGGAGGAGCTGATCGGGCAGCGCATCAAGGAGGTGCGCGACTCGGGCGTGGTCACCGCGGCCGCGCTCTCCCCGCAGCGCACGGCCCAGTTCTCCAAGGCCGTCGTGGACGCGGGCGTGGACATCTTCGTCATCCGCGGCACGACCGTGTCGGCGGAGCACGTCTCCGGCTCGCACGAGCCGCTGAACCTGAAGCAGTTCATCTACGAGCTCGACGTCCCGGTGATCGTCGGCGGCTGCGCCACCTACACGGCGGCCCTGCACCTGATGCGCACAGGTGCGGCGGGCGTCCTGGTCGGCTTCGGCGGCGGCGCGGCGCACACCACGCGCAACGTGCTGGGCATCCAGGTCCCGATGGCGACGGCGGTCGCCGACGTGGCGGCGGCCCGCCGCGACTACATGGACGAGTCCGGCGGCCGGTATGTGCACGTGATCGCCGACGGCGGCGTCGGCTGGTCCGGCGACCTGGCCAAGGCGATCGCCTGCGGTGCCGACTCGGTGATGATGGGCTCGCCGCTCGCGCGCGCGACCGACGCGCCGGGCCGTGGCCACCACTGGGGCATGGAGGCCGTCAACGAGGAGCTGCCGCGCGGGCAGAAGGTCGACCTCGGCACGGTCGGCACCATCGAGGAGGTCCTCACGGGCCCGTCGCACACGCCCGACGGCTCGATGAACCTCTTCGGAGCCCTGCGCCGCGCCATGGCCACCACCGGCTACAGCGAGCTCAAGGAGTTCCAGCGCGTCGAGGTGACGGTGGCGGACTCGGTACACCGGCGGTAGCACCGCGGGACGTCGGACGTCGGCAGGGGCCGGCCACCTCACTCGGGTGAGGCGGCCGGCCCTTCCATATGCCCGCAGGGGCCGGGGCGTGGGGTGGGGGCGCTCGGTTGCGTTCGGGACGGAAGTGGGCTGGTCAGGGGGGTCGCGAGCGCTAGCGTCCGGGTCGGCGCCCCAGTTGTCTGGGGTGCCCCCTTCCAAGGACATGGTTCCGGACCCCGGCCCTCGGGGCCCGGCCCGAGTTCCTGAACGTGCCGTTCACCGGGTCACGGGCGGCGTCGTGGAAGGGGGCGCCCATGGGACGTCACCGCAAGTCCACCCGCTGGGATCGACTCCGTCTTCGGACGGTGCAGTGCCGCAGGAGGTGGATCTTGCGTCTTTTCGGATGGTGAGCGGCCGCCCCCAAGACAAGTAGGGGCGGACACTCCGTGATCCATCCTGGAGCCTGCCGCAGTGACCGCTGCGGTGGGCTCCACCTGTTTCGTACGGTACCGGCGGGCCGTGCCGTACGCCACCAGTCCCCGGAGCCCGGAGCGGCCGTGTGCGCCCCGGCTCACAACCGGTGCGCCGCCCCCGTAGGGGTGGCCCCCCGCGTGTCCAGCAGCAGCTGTGCCTTCACCGACAGGCCCTGGAGGTCGTACGTCCGGTGCTGCTGGAGGAGGATCGTCAGGTCGGCGTCGGCGGCGGCCTCGTAGAGGGAGTCGGCGCGCGGCACCGGGCGGTCCAGGACGCTCCAGGACGGGACGTGCGGGTCGTTGTAGCTGACGGCGGCGCCGAGTTCCATCAGGCGGATCGCGATCTCGCGCGCGGGGGTGTTCTGCTGGTCGGCGAGGTCGGGCTTGTAGGTGACGCCGAGCAGCAGAACGCGTGCGCCCCGTGCCGACTTGCCGTGCTCGTTGAGGAGGGCGGCGGCGCGCTGGACGACGTAGCGGGGCATGCGGCTGTTGACCTGCTGGGCCAGCTCGACCAGGCGCAGCGGGCCGCCCGGGTGGCCGGTGCGGTCCAGGGCGACGGAGTGGCCGCCGACCCCTGGGCCGGGGCGGAAGGCCTCGAAGCCGAAGGGCTTGGTCTCCGCGCAGCGGACGACGTCCCACAGGTCGACGCCCAGGTCGTGGCAGAGGACGGCCATCTCGTTGACGAGGGCGATGTTGACGTGCCGGAAGTTGGTCTCCAGGAGCTGCACGGTCTCGGCCTCCCGCAGGCCACGCGCGCGTACCACCTTGTCGGTGAGACGGCCGTAGAAGGCGGCGGCGGACTCGGTGCAGGCGGGGGTGAGGCCGCCGATGACCTTCGGGGTGTTGGCCGGGTTGAAGGCGCGGCTGCCGGGGTCGACCCGGCTGGGGGAGTAGGCGAGGTGGAAGTCGCGTCCCGCGCGGAGTCCGGAGGTCTCCTCCAGCAGCGGCCGCAGGAATTCCTCCGTGGCCCCGGGGTACACGGGCGACTCGAGGATCACGGTGGTGTGCGGGCGCAGGTGTCCGGCGAGGGTGCGGGCGGCCGTCTCCAGCTGGCTCAGGTCGAGTCCGCCGTCCGCGTCGCGCGGGGTGGGTGCGCAGATGACGGCGGTGCGTACCCGGCCCAGCTCGGCGGGGTTGGTGGCGGGCCGGAAGCCTCCCGAGAGCATCCTGCGCAGTTCGGCGGGGCTGAGGGAGCCGGCTTCGGGGCCGGTGCGGTATCCGATGGTGGGGATTCCGGCGGCCACGGCGGCCTGGGCCAGGGGCAGGCCGAACGGGCCGAGTCCGATGACGGCGAGATCTGCGGGCATGGCGTATGCCGTCCTTCCCAGTAACCGAGGTGGGACAGGTGCGCAAGCCCGGTGGACAGAGTGGACGAGCGCAATGTCAGACTAGGAGTAAATATGACCGTTATGCGGGATTGATCGACTGTGTTGGCCGGTTGTGTCGATCGGCCGGCTCGGGCGGTGTGCCGACCGGCCGCGGACCGGCTGAATCCGCCGGTGGGTTTCCCGGAAGGCCGGTCCGGGTTTCGTGAGAGTTGTCCACAGGCTGGGGGCGAGTGGTGGCTGAAGCCGGGCATCACGGTCAGAATTTGGGCATGAGGGATAGGAACCGGATCTCGCCCTGAGGGTGCGGCCGGCGCGAGCGACAGCGGGAGGCAGCGGTGAGGACAGCGACACTGGGGCCGGCACAGCGAGCCGAGTCACTGGCAGCCATGGCCGAGCGAGAGCTGGACGTTCTGGTGGTGGGAGCCGGGGTGGTCGGCGCGGGCACCGCCCTGGACGCCGTGACGCGCGGACTGTCCACGGGACTGGTCGAGGCGCGCGACTGGGCGTCGGGCACATCGAGCCGGTCCAGCAAGCTGATCCACGGTGGCCTGCGCTATCTGGAGATGCTCGACTTCGCACTAGTACGGGAGGCGCTCAAGGAACGCGGGCTGCTGCTGGAGCGGCTGGCTCCGCATCTCGTGAAGCCCGTGCCCTTCCTGTACCCGCTCCAGCACAAGGGCTGGGAACGGCTGTACGCCGGTTCGGGCGTCGCGCTCTACGACGCGATGTCCATGGCCCGCGGGCACGGCCGGGGTCTGCCGATGCACCGCCATCTGACCCGCGGCCACGCCCTGCGGGTCGCCCCCGCCTTGAAGAAGGACGCGCTGGTCGGCGCGTTGCAGTACTACGACGCCCAGATGGACGACGCCCGCTTCGTCGCCAACCTCGTGCGCACGGCCGCGGCCTACGGGGCCAAGGTGGCCAACCGCGCGCGGGTGACGGGTTTCCTGCGCGAGGGCGAACGCGTCGTGGGCGCTCGGGTGCAGGACGTCGAGGGCGGTGGGGAGTACGAGATCCGCGCCCGGCAGGTCGTCAACGCCACCGGTGTGTGGACCGACGACACCCAGGCGATGGTGGGGGAGCGCGGACAGTTCCACGTCCGCGCGTCCAAGGGCATCCACCTCGTCGTGCCGAGGGACCGGATCAGCTCCTCCACCGGTCTGATCCTGCGCACCGAGAAGTCCGTGCTGTTCGTCATCCCCTGGGGCCGGCACTGGATCGTCGGCACCACCGACACCGACTGGGACCTCGACAAGGCCCACCCGGCCGCCTCCAGCGCGGACATCGACTATCTGCTGGAGCATGTGAACTCGGTCCTGCGGGTGCCGCTGACCCGCGACGACGTCGAGGGCGTGTACGCCGGGCTGCGGCCGCTCCTGGCCGGCGAGTCCGACGCCACCAGCAAGCTGTCGCGGGAGCACACCGTCGCGCATCCGGTGCCGGGACTGGTGGTCGTGGCGGGCGGCAAGTACACGACGTACCGGGTGATGGCGAAGGACGCCGTCGACGAGGCGGTGCGCGGGCTCGACCAGCGGGTCGCCGACTGCGTCACGGAGGACGTGCCCCTGATGGGCGCGGAGGGCTACCGGGCGCTGTGGAACGCGCGGGCGCGGATCGCCGCGCGGACCGGCCTGCACGTGGTGCGGGTGGAGCATCTGCTGAACCGCTTCGGGGCGATGGCGGAGGAACTGCTGGACCTCATCGCCGCCGACCCGACGCTGGGCGAGCCGCTCCAGTTCGCCGACGACTATCTGCGCGCCGAGATCGTCTACGCCGCCTCCCACGAGGGAGCACGGCACCTGGACGACGTCCTGACGCGCCGCACCCGCATCTCCATCGAGACCTTCGACCGGGGCACGCGCAGTGCCCGTGAGGCCGCCGAGCTGATGGCGCCGGTCCTCGGCTGGGACAAGGACCACATCGAGCGCGAGGTCCAGCACTACGAGAAGCGGGTGGAGGCCGAGCGGGAGTCGCAGCGCCAGCCCGACGACCTGACGGCGGACGCGGCCCGCCTGGGAGCGCCGGACATCGTGCCGCTCTGACTTCCCGCATCCTGCCTGGTGCTGCCTGGTGCTGCCTGGTGCTGCCTGGTGCTGCCTGGTGCTGCCCGGTGGCCGCCCGGTGGCCGCCGGTGGCCCCGGTGCCGCCCGGTTCCTGTCCGGTCCTGTCCGGCCGGGTTCGGCTGAGTTCCGCCGGGCTCGGCCGGGCCGGGTTCCGCTTTCGCGGGGCCGATTCACTCGAACGGGTGTGGTGATCCGGGATCTCCGTTCGGAACCGGCTCGTTCTACGGATTGCGAGGGCAGAACTCGGCGGCGAGCAGGGCCGGTTCGAGGGCGGGGTCTGCGATCGCCGTCGTGTTCACCCGAAACGTGAGGACACGCCGACCGTCGACGGTGGCCGCGGTGCGCACGTAGCTGCCGGAGATCCGGCCGTTGTGCCCCCACACCGTGACGCCGCACGGGAGCTTCGCGGGGAACAGGCCCATGCCGTACGAGCCGTGTGCGGTACGGGTGTCGAGCATCTCGCGCAGCCGGCGCGGGGGCAGCAGTTCGCCGCCGAGCAGTGCCGTGTAGAAGCGGTTCAGGTCGGCGAGGGTGGTCACCAGCTCGCCCGCGGCCCCGGCCACCCGCGGGTCGAGTTCGGTGATGTCGGTCCCGTCCGGGTCGTAGGCGCGGCCGTGCGGGGAGGGCAGAGAGGTGCGGGAGCCGGGGAAGGAGGTGCCCGTCAGACGCAGGGGAGAGATGATCCGCCGTTCGGCCTCCGTGGCGTACGGGCGGCCGGTGACCTGCTCGACTACCAGGCCGAGCAGAACGTAGTTGGTGTTGGAGTAGGCGAAGCGGCCGGGGTCGGCCGGAGGGTGGGTGACGGCGATACGGACGGCTTGCAGCGGGAGGACGGGCACGGTGCCCTCGGTGTCCCGGGTGAAGTCGTACAGGCCGCTGGTGTGGGTGAGCAGGGAACGCAGGGTCAGCGCGCGCCCGTCGTTGCCCGCCCCGCGCACCAGGCCCGGCAGGTGCGACTCCACCGTGTCGGACAGTGACAGCCGGTGCTCGGCGGCCAGTTGGAGCACGACGGTCGCGAGGAAGGTCTTGGTGATGCTGCCGGCCCGGAAGTGGTCGGACCGGGAGATGCCCGGGCCCGCCTCCGCGTAGCGGGTACCGCTCTCCTCACGGGCCAGCAGGGCGGCGGCGGGCGCCCTGCCCCGGGTGAGGAGCAGCGGGAGGAGGGAATCCGTGGGCGGTACGGGAGCCGCCTGGGAGCCGGTCGCGAACAGGCCGAGGAGCGCGAGGGCCACGGGCAGGGCCACCATGCTCCGCACGGGTCGCATCACGACCCCTCCCTTCTTCTCTCCTCCCCCGGCAGGCTCATCATCCAGGGCCGGTCACGCCCGACTTCATCCGGTCCCCGCCCCACGAAAGGGGCCCGTGGGGCTCCGTGGCCGGAGCGTGCTGCACCTTCTGGCCGGAATGCACCGCTCCTGAGTGCGGCCGGGAAGGGATGAGGGGCACCCTGGGCGTCGGGCGCTTGTCGGGTGAGGGACAATGGAGGCTCTGTCAGGGCGGGTTGCATGAGGGGACGCATGTCGGAGGCGGAGCGGGCGGGAGCATCCCGTCAGGACAAGAGCGCACGTCTCCTCGCCGGGCGGTACCGGCTGGGAGATGTACTCGGCCGCGGCGGCATGGGGACGGTGTGGCGAGCCGAGGACGAGACCCTCGGACGCACGGTCGCCGTCAAGGAGCTGCGGTTCCCGGGGAACATCGACGAGGACGAGAAGCGCCGGCTGATCACGCGGACACTGCGCGAGGCCAAGGCCATTGCGCGGATCCGCAACAACAGCGCGGTGACCGTCTTCGACGTGGTCGAGGAGGACGACCGGCCGTGGATCGTGATGGAACTCGTCGAGGGCAAGTCGCTCGCCGAGGTCATCCGTGAGGACGGCGTGCTGGAGCCGAAGCGCGCGGCGGAGGTCGGGCTGGCGATCCTCGACGTGCTGCGTTCGGCGCACCGCGAGGGCATCCTGCACCGTGACGTGAAGCCGTCGAACGTGCTCATCGCCGAGGACGGCCGGGTCGTGCTCACCGACTTCGGCATCGCGCAGGTCGAGGGCGATCCGTCGATCACCTCCACCGGCATGCTCGTCGGCGCGCCCTCGTACATCTCCCCGGAGCGGGCCCGCGGTCACAAGCCGGGCCCGGCGGCCGACCTGTGGTCGCTCGGCGGTCTGCTGTACGCGGCGGTCGAGGGCTCGCCCCCGTACGACAAGGGTTCGGCCATCGCCACGCTCACCGCGGTGATGACCGAGCAGTTGGAGGAGCCGAAGAACGCGGGTCCGCTGAAGGACGTCATCTACGGCCTGCTCACCAAGGATCCCGCGCGGCGGCTCGACGACGCCGGTGCGCGGGCGATGTTCAACGCGGTGCTGCACGCCCCAGATCCGCGGCACGCCGAGCCGGCGGACGCGACGAAGGTCGTGCCGTTGCCGGCGCTGCCGGACGCCGCCGGTGGCAGGGGGAGTTCGGCGGGCGCGGAGGCGGGCGAGAAGCTGCGCGGCGCCTTCCGGTCCGTGCGCAAGGCCGCCGTCGCGGCGGGCGCCGCGACCTCGGCGGCCGCGGCCCGCGCCAAGTCGGCGAACGGCACGAGTGCTTCCGGTTCGGTGGGCGCGCCCGAGGCGCAGCAGAGCGAGGCGCGCCGGGGCGGTGCGGCCCGGGGTACCGGGGCAGCCGCTTCCGCCGCCGCGCCGTCCGCCGCCGCGCCGGTGACCCCGGCCTCCCGGGGCACGACGGGACCGGCGTCGGCTTCGGCGTCCGGGCCGTCCTCCCGGCCGGCGTCCAGGCCGGTGTCCGGCGCGACGCAGGCGTCCCCGTCCGTGCCGGCGGCTCGTTCCGGTTCCGGTGCGGGCGCAGGTGCAGGTGTCGGCGCGGGTGCTGGTTCTGGTGCGGGTTCCGGTTCCGGTTCCGGAGGCAATGGCGGGGGTGCCGGGCGGAGTTCCGGGTGGCCCGTGATGACGCCGCCGGATCTGCCGCCGCGGCCCGTGCCCAGGGCGCCGCTGACCGATGTGGTGCCCAAGCGGACGCTGGTGATCATCGCCGTGGTCGTGGCGCTCGCGGTGCTCGGTACCGTGCTGGCCCTCACCCTGGGCGGTGATGACGACACCGCCGGCGCGAAGGGCGGCGGCGCTTCCGGGCCGGTGGCCACCGGGGGCGCGAGCGCGAAGGCCGACACCAAGGAGGACGAGGACAGCGGGACCCGTGCGGACGGGTCGTCGTCCTCCTCGCAGTCCGCCGCCGCGTCGTCCGGTTCCGCTTCGGGCGGCAACTCCGCGGCCGGGGGCGCCGGATCCGGCGTCACCGCGTCACAGAGCAGCGGTGCGGCGACGACGTACAAGGGCGGTCAGGGGTACACGATCGGGCTGCCCACGGGGTGGAAGTACGGGTCCTCGGACTCCGCGGGCGACCGTTTCACCGGGCCCGACGGACAGAAGTTGCTCGTCGCCTGGACGACCACGCCCAAGGACGACCCCGTCGCCGACTGGAAGAACCAGGAGCGCTACATGACGCGCTCGCAGTACAAGAAGATCCGAATAGAGCAGGTGGACTACCGCGGCTGGAACACGGCCGACTGGGAGTTCACCTACTCGGACGGCGGGACGGCGTACCGCACCATCGACCGCGGGTTCGTCGTGAACGACGGCCTCGGGTACGCGCTGATGTACACGGCGAAGTCCGCCGCATGGGGTACCGACCTGCGGCAGACCACCTGGACGACGCTGACGGAGACCTTCACGCCCAAGAAGTAGCGGCCGCCGGGCAGCCGTGTTCGGGCGTGAGATCTGGCATCCCCTCTTTGCGGGTTGCCTCCGGCACGTATCGTGAGTGCTTGCGGACCGTACGCATCCAGCTATTCGGCCGGATACGGCTGTAACGGCACGCAACGCGAACGGAATTGACCGACCGGGCGGCCGGGGGAGGCAACGTGGACGACTACGCGGGTCGAGTACTCGTCGACCGTTACCGTCTGCCGTTGCCGCCCTCCGACGAGTACGAACTCACCGAGACGCGCGCCTTCGACACCTACAGCGGACAGGAAGTCCTGGTCCGCCAGGTGCCGTTGCCGGAGGTCGTCGAGGCCGAGGTGCTCGACGCGGAGGGGTTGCCCGAGGGGTTCACGGCGCGGGAGCGCGGGGCGCGGCGACCGAGACCCCGGGGCGTGGGCGTGGGCGAGGGGACGCGGCGGCCCGCCGACCCCGTCGTCCGGCGTGCCCTGGAGGCGGCGCAGGCCACGGCGAGCATTCCCGACCATCCACGGCTCGACCAGGTCTTCGACGTGTTCGCCGAGGGCGGCTCGCTGTGGATAGTGAGTGAACTGGTGGCCGCTCGGCCGCTGGCGGCACTGCTCGCCGAGAAACCCCTGACGCCGTACCGGGCGGCCGAGGTCGCCTCCGACGTGCTCATGGCACTGCGGGTGCTGCACGGTCACGGCTGGGTGCACCGGAACATCACCGCACGCACGGTCCTGGTCTGCGACGACGGGCGGGTCATGCTGACCGGCCTGGCGGTCGGCGCGGCGGAGGAGGCGCTGTGCGGGTACGACCCGGTACCGGCTCCGGACGCGACGGAGCGTGAGCAGGGCGCGGCGGGCCGGGGGAACGGCGGCGCGGGCCACGGCGGGAGCGTCGGCGGTCCCCGGGCTTCGGCGCCCCCGCCCCAGCAGGACGGCCCGGGCGCTCACGGAGCTCACGGCGGCCCGGCCGGTCCGGGTGGCTCGGCGGGCTTCGGTGGTTTCGGCGGCTCCGTCGGGGCCGGCTCCGGTGGGGGCGGGTTCGGTTCCGGTGCGGTCGATCCCGAGGCCGCCCGGCGGGCTGCCATAGAGGCGCGGGCGTCCGGTGCGTTGCCGGTGCCGGCGGGCGAACCGTCCGGCGGCGGCGGGGCGTCCGGGGCGGTGGCCCGCAGGGCGCCGACGGAGTCCGGCGGAGACATCCGGGCCGCGCGCGCCGGGGCCATCGCCGCGTACCGCGCGGGAGCGCGGGCGGCGGCCCGGGTGCAGGAGGCCCAGGAGACGCAGCAGAACGGACGGGCGGCCCTGCCGGGCGCGCGTACCCCGGCCGACGACGGCCACGAGGCCCCTGGAGCCCGTCCTCCCGGAGCCCGTCCCCCCGGACAGATCGCCGACCCCTACGGCGTCTCGGGCGCGCCCGTGCCCGGCCCCGCCGGGTACGGCCAGGGGCAGTCCGCCCCCCACGTCCACACCGCCGGTCCGGGTCCCGGTCCCGGTCCCGGTGGCGCACCGTACGCGGCCCCACCGGCGTCGCACGCCGCGCTCACGCCCGTCCCCGGTGCGCAGATTCCCGGGCAGGGGCAAGGGCAGGGGTCGCCGGGTGAGGCGCGGGGCGGAGCCCGTTGGGGCGAGCCGGGGGCCGTGGCGCCCGGCAGCGCCGCGCGGCGCGGGCCCGGCACCGCGTTGGCCGCCGAACGGGCGCGTCAGGCGAGGATGGCCGTGGTCGGGCCGGTCACCGAACGGTGGGCACCCGAGCAGGCCGGACCGGTGCACGAGAACTGGCAGCTGGCCGCGCCGATCGGTCCCGCGACCGACCTGTGGGCGCTGGGCGCGCTGCTCTTCCGGGCCGTACAGGGGCACGCGCCCTACCCGGAGGAGTCGACGGCCGAGCTGGTGCAGATGGTGTGCGCCGAACCGCCGGCCTTCGCCGAGGAGTGCGGACCGCTCAGGCCGGTCGTGGAGTCGCTGCTGCGTCAGGACCCGACCGAGCGCCTCGACTTCGAGGAACTGCGGGGCTGGCTGCGCTCGCTGGTGCGGTCCGCGCCGGAGCCGGAGGCGGGCACCTATGTCGTCGCCGCGCCGCCGACCGATCCACGCAGGCTGCCGATCGTCCGCCGCCGCGGCGAACTGGTGCGCAGAAGGCGTGCCGGTCTGCCCGCCACCCACGGCCGGCACAAACGGGGCCGGCCGGAGGCGAAGGGGTCACCCCGCAGCCTCGGCCGCACCCTGCTGGTGCTGATCCTGCTCGTGCTGGCCGGCGCGGTCGCGTACGCGCTGCTGTTCATGCCCAAGGCGGACGAGGAGGGCGCGGCCGGTTCGGACGGCTCGCAGCGGACCGGGGCCACCGGGGCGCCGGGCGGCCAGGCGCCCGAGGCGAGCAGTGAACCCCGGCCCGACCAGACCTCGCCGGGCACCGGCGCCTCCCCGTCCTCGGCGTCCTCGGGAGCGCAGGCCACCCAGACGCAGACCGGCGGGTCCGGGGCGGAGGCCGCCGACGGGTTCACCGTCCGGGCGGACGACGCCGGCTTCCGGGTGGCCGTGGCCAACGGCTGGGACCGCACCCCGAAGAACGGGCGCGGCCAGGTCGTGTACGGGCACGGTGACTTCGAGCTGATCGTCGTACCCGGACGCGACAGCGCGTCGTCGAACGGCAGCGACCCGATGGTCTACCAGCGGGAGAAGGAGAGCGAGCTCCAGCCGTACCGTGACTCCAGCTGGGCGACGGCCTCCGGGCTGCGCACGACGACGGTGGGCGCGCGGACCATGGCCGAGGGGCAGTTCACCTGGACCGACGGCGACGGGCGGGCGCTCTACGTCCGCAATGTCGCGATCCTCATCTCGGGGCGGTACCACATCGTGCAGGTCAGGGGTCCGGAGGCCGAGCGGGACGAGGTCACCCGGCTGTTCGAGCAGGCGTCGGCCACGTACCAGTTCACCGGCTGAGCGCCCGCCCGGTCGCGTCCGGTTCCCACCCGGCACCGGAAGCGACAACCGTCACAGTGCTGTCACCTTGGCACCCCGCTGGTTCCCCGGAGGCGGCCCGGTCCTTAGGCTGACGTTGTCAAGAGCATTGCGGGGCAACGTGAATCAGATGCAGGGCCTGCTCCTGGCGGGTCGCTACCGGCTCGCCGACGCCATCGGGAGCGGCGGTATGGGCCGGGTGTGGCGTGCGCACGACGAGCTGCTCCACCGGGCCGTCGCCATCAAGGAGTTGACGGCCGCGCTCTACGTGGCGGAGAGCGACCAGGCCGTCCTGCTGGCGCGGACCAGGGCGGAGGCCCGCGCGGCCGCGCGGATCAACCACTCCGCCGTGGTCACCGTGCACGACGTGCTCGAGCACGACGGCCGCCCGTGGATCGTGATGGAGCTGGTCGAGGGCCGCTCGCTGGCCGACGCCGTGAAGGAGGACGGGCGGGTCGAGCCCACCGAGGCGGCCCGGATCGGTCTGTGGGTGCTGCGCGCCCTGCGCGCCGCGCACTCCGCCGGTGTCCTGCACCGCGACGTCAAGCCCGGCAACGTGCTGCTCTCGGACGACGGCCGGGTCCTCCTCACCGACTTCGGCATCGCCCAGATCGAGGGCGACAGCACCATCACGCGGACCGGGGAGGTCGTCGGCTCGGTCGACTACCTGGCCCCCGAGCGGGTGCGCGGCCAGGACCCCGGCCCGTCCTCCGACCTGTGGGCGCTGGGTGCGACGCTGTACACGGCGGTCGAGGGGCGGTCGCCGTTCCGGCGCACCTCGCCGCTGACCACTCTTCAGGCCGTCGTCGAGGAGGAGGCAGCCGACCCCGGGTACGCCGGCCCGCTCGGCCCGGTCATCAGCGCCCTGCTGCGCAAGGACCCGGCCGCCCGGCCCGACACCACCGAGGCCGAACACCTCCTCGCCCAGGCGGCCGAGGGCAGGCGCCCCAGCGGGGCGCAGGCGTACGTGCCGACGCAGTACGGGGGGCCCGACCGGACCTCGGGGGGCCACCACTCCGGGGCGCACCCGCTGTCCCACCCGACGGCCGGCACCGCGTACGTACCGGTGGCGCCGGAGACGGCGACGCCCGTACCCGGTCACCCCGTGACGGCCGCGACCGCCGTGGGGCCGACGCACATCGGCCCCGGCCCGGACACACGGCCGTCGAGCCGGTCCCAGCCGCCTCGGCGCCGTCGTCGGGTGCTGGCGCTCGTGGTCGTCGCCGCCGCGCTGGTCGGCGGGGGTACGGCGGTGGCGTGGCAGAAGTGGGACGAAGGGCGGCAGGGCACCGGCGGGTCCGCTTCGGCGTCCACCTCGCCGAGCCCGACCACTCCCGCAGGGACGAGCACCCCCGGCGAGGAGGGGACCGACTCCTGGCAGGAGATCGACGACCCGCTGGGCTTCGGGCTCTCGCTCCCCAAGGGCTGGGAGCGGGACGTGTACCAGGACGACGGCGACCTCAAACAGATCGACTACACGCCCGACGGCGGCGAGCACTTCATCCGCATCGCCCTCGACAGGTCCCCCGACTTCAGCGACCCGTACGCGCACCAGATCGACCTCGAACAGCAGCTCAAGCGGCTGGTCGCCTACAACCGGGTCACCCTGGAGAAGAACGTCTACCGGGACCGGGACGGCGCCGAGTGGGAGTACACCTGGACCGCGCAGGCGAAGGACACGGAGTTTCCCGGGCCGCGCCGCGCGATCGAGGAGACGTACGTGTCCCGGGACGGCACCGAGTACGCGATCTACATGTCCTCGCCCGCCGAGGACTGGACCGAGACGGCCAAGCAGTTCAAGTCCGTACTGCAGAGCTGGCGGGAGCCGACTTCGTAGGGTTGCGCCCGTCCCGGTAGTTGGCCGGACGGCGCCCCGGAGGCGTGACGTCCGTTGGGGCATGATGGGCCCATGGGGACCGAGGGGGGCGGGGACGGCGTACGGGTCATCGCGGGCCGTTACCGGCTGGACGCGAGGCTCGGGCGCGGGGGCATGGGGGTCGTGTGGGGCGCCACCGACCAGTTGCTGGGACGGCGTGTCGCCGTCAAGGAGCTGACCCGGGACGACACGCTCTCCGACGAGGAGGCGCGTGGCCGCCGCGACCGGACACTGCGCGAGGCCCGCGCGGTGGCCCAGCTGAGCCACCCGCACATCATCGTCGTCCACGACGTCGTCGAGGACGGCGAACGCCCGTACATCGTCATGGAGTTGATCGACGGCGGCTCGCTCGCCGACCGGATCGCCGCGCGGGGTCCCATCGAGCCGGCCGAGGCGGCGCGGATCGGCATCGCCCTGCTCGGCGCCCTGCGCGCCGCGCACGCGGCCGGGGTCCTGCACCGGGACATCAAGCCCGCCAACGTCCTGCTCGAAGGCGACAGCGACCGCGTCGTCCTCACCGACTTCGGCATCGCGCAGGTCGCGGGCGCCACCACGCTCACCGAGACCGGGTCGTTCGTCGGCTCGCCCGAGTACACCGCTCCGGAGCGGATGTCCGGGGCGCGGACCGGCGCGGAGTCCGACCTGTGGTCGCTGGGCGCGCTGCTGTGCACGGCGCTCAGCGGCGAATCGCCCTTCCGCCGCGACTCGTTGGGCGGCATCCTGCACGCCGTCGTCTTCGCCGAGATCCGGACACCCGCGCAGGCCGAACCGCTGCTGCCCGTCGTGCGGGGGCTGCTGGAGCGCGATCCGGACCGGCGGCTGGGCGCCGCGGAGGCGGAGCGGCTGCTGCGCGCCTACCTGGACACCGGGCGTACGCCGCGGCCGGTGTCGTCGGGGTACACGCCGACCCAGGCGGACCTGCCGCAGCCGCGGTGGGAGCCGCCGGCCCGGGAGCGCTCCACCCGGGGCGTGCTCGTGGCCGCGCTGCTGGTCGCCGCGATGGCGGGGGCGGGCGTGTCGGCGGCCGCGCTGCTGCTGAACGGCGACGGCGACGGCGGGCGCACACCCACGAGTTCGGCGCCGGGGCTCCCGGGCGGCGGCTCGACGAGCCCCACGCCCACCGGGACCCCCTCGGCCACCCGGTCCCCGTCCGGTTCCACCACCTCCGCCCGGCCCTCCCTCCCGGCCACGTCCGCCACGGCCGGCCCCGCCTCCGCCGCCTCGGGCGACCGCCCGGGCACGCCCACCGCCCCCTCCGGCTACCGCGTGGCGGTGGACCCCGCCGGGTTCTCGCTCGCCGTGCCGGAGGACTTCACCCGGCTGCCGCAGGGCGAGCGGGTCTTCTACCTGTCCCCGGGGCAGGTCTTCCGGCTCGGCATCAAGATCGCCGCCGCACCGCCCGGCGGCCCGCTCGCCGTGATGGAGTCCGCCGCCGCCAAGGGCCCGGACACCAACCCCGGTTACCACGACGGCCGGGTCACCGAGACGGGTCACGGCGGGAGCCCCGCCGCCCTCTGGGAGTTCACCTGGGACGGCTTCAGCGCGGCGGAGGGCCCCCGGCACACGTACGACCTGTGCTGGGAGGAGGGCGGGCTGCTGTACGACGTGTGGGTGTCGGCGCCGGTCGGCAAGGTGCGGGAGGCGCGGGAGTACTTCGACGTCGCGGTCGACACCTTCGCCGTAACGACCTAATCGGGAGATAAGGAACGTTGCGCGTCACGGGTCTGTGACCGGTACGGGCCGCCGGTGGATACCGGCCTGCCTGGCGCGATATGGATGGACTCATGAGTTACGACGGGGGCGCCGGTCACGAGGCCGACGAGACGACGAGTTTTGTACTGCAACCGCCCAGGCCGGCGCCGCCGCAGCAGACCGCGGTGCCCGTCCAGGCCGCCCCGCCGCAGGAGCCGGGCGTCGGACGGCTCATCGCGGGACGCTACCGGCTGCTCGCCAAGCTCGGGCACGGCGGTATGGGCACGGTGTGGCGCGCCAAGGACGAGACGGTGGACCGCGAGGTCGCCGTCAAGGAACCCCGCGTGCCGGACCACCTTCCCGAACGCGAACAGGCCAACGTGTTCGAGCGGATGCGCCGCGAGGCGCGGGCCGCGGCCCGGCTGGACCACCCGGCCGTCGTGAACGTGCACGACGTGGCGGTCGTCGACGGCCGGCCGTGGATCGTGATGGAGCTGGTCCACGGGCGCTCGCTCGGCGACGCCCTCCAGGAGGGCACGCTCAGCGCTCGCGAGGCGGCCCGGACCGGCCTGGAGGTGCTCGGCGCGCTGGAGGCCGCGCACGCGGCGGGCATCCTGCACCGGGACGTCAAGCCGGACAACATCCTCCTCGGCCGGCACGACCGCATCGTCCTCACGGACTTCGGCATCGCCCAGATCGAGGGCGAGACGAACCTGACCGACACCGGCGGCATCGTCGGCTCGCCCGAGTACATCGCCCCCGAGCGGGTGCTGGGCCAGCGCCCCGGCCCGGCCGCCGACCTGTGGTCCCTGGGCGTGGTGCTGTACGCGGCGACGGAGGGCGTCTCGCCGTTCCGCCGCAGCAACACCCCGGCCACGCTCCAGTCCGTCCTCAACGCGGTGCCCGCGCCGCCCGCCGCCGCCCAGGGTCCGCTCGCCGAGGCCGTCAACGGACTGCTGGAGAAGGACCCGGCGCGCCGCCCGGCCGCCGCACGGGTACGGGCCCTGCTGGAGGCCGCCGCGAACCCGCCCGCGCCCCGGCCCACCCAGGTCGTGCCGCAGGCGGAAGCCCCCCGCGCCCGCCGCCGGTTCGGGCGCACGGCGTGGACCGTGCTCGGCGCGGCGGTCGTCGCGGCGGCGGTGACGGCGTACCTGGTGGTCGCCGACCCGTTCGCGGGGCCGCTGCCGGACGGCTGGGAGAAGCACCGGGTGGCGGACGTCACCGCGAAGGTGGCGGTGCCCGACACCTACAAGAAGGGCGTCCCCGACCGGGAGTCGGACGACAGCCACTGGGTCAGCTACACCGACCCGAGCGGTGCCATCTCGGTGGTGCTGTCGGTGGACCGCAAGGCCGAGGACACCGGCAAGGAGATCAAGGCGTCCGCGGCCGCGGAGATGTACGCCGACGACGGCGTGTTCAAGGAGAACGGCAGCTACCGCCTCGACATGCCGAAGGCGCCGAAGACCCGGCCCGACGACAACGCCACGTTCCGCGACCAGAAGGCCGCCGGGAACACCGTCAGCTACACCACCAGCGACAGCCAGGATCCCCGCCCGCGTGAGCTGCGGATCCTCTACTACAAGTCCGCCGCCGGCGACATGTACCGGCTCACCATCGCCTACCCGGGCGCGGGCGACTTCACGGCGCGGGGCCGCGAGGTGGCCCGCACGGCGATCGCCAACCTGGACCTCGACAAGCTCTAGGCCAGGCGAGGCGAGGCGAGGCGAGGCGAGGACAGGCCAGGCCAGGCCGGGGAAGGCCGGGGAAGGGCAGGCCAGCGAAGGCGCGGCAGGCCAGGGAAGGCTCGGTCAGGCCGGTCAGGCCGGTCAGATCGGTCAGGCCGGTCAGATCGGTCGGCTCGGGCGGTCCGGTCAGGCGGGGCCCGGTCAGGCCGGACCGGATCAGGTCAGGTCCCCGCCCGGGGCGGCCCGGTACCTTCCCGGTGTCGTCCCGAACTCCCGGCTGAAGGCGTGGGAGAGGGCGTACGGGCTGCCGTACCCCGTCTCCCGGGCCACCGCCGCCAGCGGCGCGTCGGTGTCGCGCAGCCGGGCCGCGGCGAGCGTCAGCCGCCACCACGTGAGGTACGCCATCGGCGGGCGGCCGACCAGCGAGGTGAAGCGGCGCGCCAGCGTCGCCCGGGAGACGCCCGCCCGGGCCGCCAGACTGTCGTTGGTCCAGGGCGCCGCCGGGTCCGCGTGCAGCGCACGCAGCGCGGCCGTGGCCACCGGGTCACCCAGGACGGCCGGCCAGGCGCCGGTCGCGGCCCGCGCCAGCCACGCCCGGACCATGTAGACGAGCAGCAGGTCGAGCAGGCTGGGCAGGGCCAGGGAGGCACCCGGCCGACGGCCGTCCAGCTCATGGGCCAGCAGGTCGACCGCGCCCCGGAGTTCGGACGGCCGGTCGGCCCGGTTCGCCAGGTGCACCACCTGGGGCAGCTCCGCCAGCAGCGGATGCGTACGACTGCGGTCCAGGCGGTACTTGCCGCACAGCAGCTCCACCTCACCCGCGACGCGACTCGGCCGGACCTCTTCGAACGGCACCGCGCGGGCCGCCGTCACCGCGTCCACGGGCCGGTCGGCCAGCACGTGCCCCGCACCGTGCGGCAGCAGCACGACGTCCCCAGGACCGAGGTGGATCCCCTCACCGCCCTCCGGCAGCAGCCAGCAGCTCCCCGCCAGGACGACATGGAACCCGGCCCCCTCGTAGGCGGCGATCCGGGTGCACCAACTCCCGCTCACCCCCAGCCGGTCGGAGTGGGGCCGTCCGGTGCGTACCGAGGAGATCGCGTCGCTCACCACGTCCATGAGGCAAGGGTAGGTGAGGCGCACGCGTATCCGGTTGAGCGGTTCGGGCATCGAAACACTCAGGGACGTCTCCCTAGGCTCGCCGGCATGACTGACGAACACGTGCAGAGCTTCACGGTCGGGGACGTCGAGATCCTCCGGGTGGTCGAGTGGCAGTCCCTCTTCGTGCCCGCTCCCTCCCTCGTCCCCGACTGCGGTCCCGAGGTGTGGAAGGAGCACCGGGAGCTGCTCGCCCCGGACCACTGGGACCCCGTCAGCGACCGGGTGATGTCGGCGCTGCAGACCTGGATCGTGCGCAGCGCCGGCCGGACGGTCCTCGTCGACACCGGCGTCGGCAACGGGCGGGAGCGGCCCGGGTTCCCGCACTTCCACCGGCGACAGGGGGACCTCCCGGGGCGGCTGGAGCGGGCCGGGGTGCGCCCGCAGGACGTCGACATCGTGGTCAACACCCATATCCACGCGGACCACGTCGGCTGGAACACCCTCGACGTCGAGGGGGAGTGGACGCCGACCTTCCCTCGCGCCTCCTACCTCCTCCCGGCCGCCGACGACGCCTACTTCGGGCCCGCGGGCGGGTACGGCGGCGGTGAACGGGAGGACGACCGGCTGGTCTACGAGGACAGCGTCGCTCCCGTGCACCGGGCCGGGCAGGCGGTGCTCTGGGAGGGGGAGCACCGCGTCGACGAGCACCTCACCCTGGAGTCGGCCCCCGGTCACACCCCGGGCTCGGCCGTCCTGCGGGTCGCCTCGCGCGGCGAACGGGCCGTGTTCGTCGGGGACCTGCTGCACAACCCGGTGCAGGTGCTGCGGCCCGAGTGCAGCAGCTGCTTCTGCCTGGACCCCGGACGCGCGGCGACCGAACGCGCCAGGATCCTCGAACGAGCGGCGGACGAGAAGGAGTTGGTGATACCGGCGCACTTCGCCGGGCCGGGTGTCGTGGAGGTGCGACGACTGGAAACCGGACGGTTCGCCCTGGGCAGGTGAGGGCGCCGGAGATCGTGGTAGTCATGGAGACATGAGCAACGACGGGGGCCCCGGCGGCGCCGAGAACCGGACGGTGGGCGGGCGCTACCGGCTGCTGGAACGTATCGGCTCCGGCGGTATGGGCACCGTATGGCGGGCCCGTGACGAGCTCATGGAGCGCGAGGTCGCCGTCAAGCAGCCCCGGCTGCCCGGTGATCCCGAGGACGACTTCCACCGCCGGGCCGCCCACCGTCTGCACCGCGAGGCCAGGGCCGCCGCCCGCGTCGACCACCCCTCCGCCGTCGCCATCCACGATGTGGTGGTGGAGGGGGCGGCCGCCGACGGCGAGGGCGGACTGCCCTGGATCGTCATGGAGTTGGTCCGTGGCGAGTCCCTGCACGAGGTGCTGAAGCGCGGCCCGCTCGATCCCGCCGAGGCCGCCCGGATCGGCCTCGCCGTCCTGGGCGCCCTGCGTGCCGCGCACGCCGTCGGCATCGTCCACCGGGACGTGAAGCCCGCCAACGTCCTGCTCGGCCCTCCTCCACTCCCGGCTTCACCGGAGCGGGGGCACCCTCGTGGCCGGGTCGTCCTCACCGACTTCGGCATCGCCCATGTCCAGGGCGAGGAATCCCTCACCGTCAGCGGCGAGTTCGTCGGCTCGCTGGAGTTCGTCGCGCCCGAGCGGATGTCCGGGCGCAGCGGGGGCCCTGCCTCCGACCTCTGGTCCCTGGGCGTCCTGCTGTACGCGGCCGTCGAGGGCTGGTCCCCGTTCCGCCGTACGACCGTGGAGTCCACGCTCGCCGCGGTCATCGCCGCTGACCCGCCGGAGCCGAAACAGGCCGGCCCGCTCGGCCCGCTCGTCGTACGGCTCCTGGTACGCGACCCGGTACAGCGGCCCGACCCGGCGGAGGTCGCCGAGACACTCGCCGCGGTCGCCGAGGGCCGACCGGTCCCGTCCCCGGAGAAGACGGAGGCGGGGGGAGGGGGAGGGACAGCGGGAGCGGAGAAGGCGGAGGTCGCCGAGGAGGCCGCGCCTCAGGACGTGCGGGCCTTACGGGAGTTCGGCGAGGACGCGGGGACGGTACGAGTGGGGGCGGCCCGGCAGGACCCGGCGCAACCGAGCGCCCCGCCGAAGCCGACCGACGGCCCCGGACGACAGCCCCACCCGGCCTCGGCCGGTACGTCCGGGCAGGCCGATACGCCCGGGCAGGCCGGTACGTCCGGGCCGGGCGGCGGGTCCGGACCGCCCGCCAAGTCCGGGCCAGCCGGCGAGTCCGGGCAGCCCCGCGAGTCCGGGCAGGCCGGTACGTCCGGGCCGGGCGGCGGGTCCGGACCGCCCGCCAAGTCCGGGCAGGCCGCCGAGTCCGGGCAGCCCCGCGAGTCCGGGCAGGCCCGCGCGGGCCGCTTCCTGCGGTCGTCGAGGCGTCGCTCGCTCGCTCTGGCCGTGCTCGGCGGGCTGCTCGTCGGCGGTACCTGGTGGGGGAGCGCCCGGCTCGGCGGGGCCGACGGCGGGGCGACGGAGCGACCGGTGACCTACGCCGGCTCGGCGCCGGCGGAACCCTCGGCCTCCGCCGTCGCCGCGGCGCGGTGGGTCGCCCACCGCGAGGCCGGACTGGACGCCGTCCTCTCCCTCCCGAGCCGGTACCGGCAGTCGGCCCGGCAGGGCGGTGCGGATGAGCAGCCGCGCCTGGTGGTCTACTCGGCGGGCTCGGTCGACGTACGCCTCACCCTGTGGGACAAGGCGCCCGCCGCCCCGTCGGCCCGGGCGGCCCAGGCGCGCGAGACCTGGAGCGCCCACGCCCCGGACGCGCGCACCCAGACCACCCGGACCAGCTTCCACGGGGACGAGGCCGCCCTCGCCGACACCGCCTACGGTCTGGACGACACCCCGACCCGTGTCATGGAACTGTTCGTCCTCACCGCCGACGCCCGCATGTACGAGCTGCGTGTCGACATGCCCAAGGGGACGCCGGAGGAGAAGCAGGGCACGGCGGTGTTCAAGGAGGCGCGCGACCGCCTGGAGATCGGTAAATGACCGGGCACAACCTCCTGATCAGCAGGTTTGTTGCCAGTGAATGCTGGCATCATGTGTGCGGTCGGTGAAACGGTATTACCGGCGGGTACCCAAAGTCTTCCCCACGTCATACCCTGCGCCTCATGACGGACTCGCAGGCCCCGGAAAAGACCGGCACCGAGCTCAGTGGGAAGACCACGACCGGTACCAACCCCCTCGCCCCCGCCCCCGCCGGCGTGCGTACCGCCGCGGACGTGGTCACCCCGGAGCTGGTCGCCCAGCTCACCAAGGGGGTGACCGGCTCCGGCCGTACCGCCAACCACACGCCCTTCACCGGCGGGAAGCTGGCCGACCTGCCCGAGTCCACGCCCGACGACGTACTCAAGGCCTTCGAGGCGGCCCGCAAGGCGCAGCCGGTCTGGGAGCGGACGCCCGTGCGGGAACGCGCCGCCGTCCTGCTCCGTTTCCACGACCTGGTGCTGGAGCGGCAGGCCGAGGTGCTCGACCTCATCCAGCTGGAGACCGGCAAGGCCCGGCTGCACGCCCATGAGGAGGTGCAGGCGGTGGCCGTCGCCGCCCGGCACTACGGCCGCAAGGCGCCCGCCTACCTCCGCCCCAAGCGGCACGCGGGCGCCATGCCGACGCTGACGAAGGTCACCGAACTGCGCCACCCGCGCGGTGTCGTGGGCCAGATCGCCCCCTGGAACTACCCGCTGGAACTGTCGGTCGGCGACGCGCTGCCGGCGTTCGTCGCGGGCAACGCGGTCGTGATGAAGCCGGACACGGAGACCTGCCTGACCGCCCTGTGGGCGCGTGACCTGCTGATCGAGGCGGGGCTGCCCGCCGAGGTCTTCCAGGTCGTCCTCGGCGAGGGTCCCGTCGTCGGCCCGGAGGTCGTCCGGCACGCCGACTACGTCTCCTTCACCGGCTCCACCCGCACCGGCCGCGAGGTCGCCCGGGGCGCCGCCGACCGTCTCGTCGGTGTCTCCCTCGAACTCGGCGGCAAGAACGCCATGCTGGTCCTCGAGGACGCCGACATAGAGAAGGCCGCGGCCGGCGCCGTCCGCGCCTGCTTCTCCTCGGCCGGTCAGCTCTGCATCTCCATCGAGCGGCTGTACGTCCACGAGTCGATCGCGGACGCCTTCGTCGAGCGTTTCGCCGCCCGCACCAAGGCCATGCGGCTGGGCACCTCGCTGGCGTACGGCGCCGACATGGGCTCCCTGGTGGGCGAGCGTCAGCTGGAGACGGTGACCCGGCACGTGGAGGAAGCCGTCGCCAAGGGTGCGAAGGTCGTCGCCGGCGGCGTCGCCCGCCCGGACGTCGGCCCGTACTTCTTCGAGCCGACGATCCTCGACTCGGTGACGGAACCCATGTCCGTCTGCACCGAGGAGACCTTCGGCCCGGTCGTCTCGATCTACCGCTTCAAGGCCGACGACGAGGCCGTCGAGCAGGCCAACTCCACGCCGTACGGCCTGAACTCGTCGGTCTGGACGAAGGACGGCCGCCGCGGCCGGGACGTCGCCTCCCGCCTGCGCACCGGCACGGTGAACGTCAACGAGGGGTACGCCCCGGCCTACGGCAGCGTCCAGTCGCCGATGGGCGGCATGAAGGAATCCGGACTCGGCCGCCGTCACGGCTCCGAGGGCATCCTCAAGTACACCGAGGCCCAGACGGTGGCCCAGCAGCGCCTCCTGCCGATGGCTCCGGCACTGGGCATGGACGACGAGAAGTACGCGGAGTTCATGAGCCGGAGCCTGCGGCTGATGAAGGCGTTCCGCTTCCGCTAGAGCGCCCGCCGGATCCCGCCGGATCCCGCCGGAGCGCCCGCGCCGGCGCGCACCCCCCTCACATCCGTTCTCAAAGAGGAGAGCATGTGTCCCAGGACGCTTACGACTACGACGTCCTCGTCGTCGGATCCGGCTTCGGCGGCTCGGTGACCGCCCTGCGCCTGACGGAGAAGGGCTATCGCGTGGGCGTCCTGGAGGCGGGCCGCCGTTTCACCCGGGAATCGCTGCCCAGGAACTCCTGGGACCTGAAGAACTACCTGTGGGCCCCGAGGCTCGGCATGTACGGCATCCAGCGCATCCATCTGCTGGGCAACGTCATGGTGCTGGCCGGCGCGGGCGTGGGCGGCGGCTCCCTCAACTACGCCAACACCCTCTACGTACCGCCGAAGCCCTTCTTCGACGACCCCCAGTGGCGGGACATCACCGACTGGCAGGAGGAGCTGAAGCCGTACTACGACCAGGCGCGGCGCATGCTGGGCGTTCGGCTCAACCCGACGACGACCCCCTCCGACGTACATCTGAAGGCGGCCGCGGAGCGGATGGGCGTCGGCGACACCTTCCACATGGCGCCGGTCGGGGTGTTCTTCGGCGACGGCGAGGACGCCGACGGGACGGCGAAGGCGAAGCCGGGGGAGCAGGTCGCCGACCCCTACTTCGGAGGCGCGGGACCGGCCCGCAAGGCGTGCACCGAGTGCGGCGAGTGCATGACGGGCTGCCGGCACGGCGCGAAGAACACCCTCAACGAGAACTACCTCCACCTCGCCGAGAAGGCGGGCGCGGTCGTGCACCCGTTGACGACGGCCGTGTCGGTCACCGACGACTCGCAGGGCGGCTTCGCGGTCGCCACGCTCCCCACCGACGACCGCCGCAAGGCGAAGGGCCGGGTCTTCAAGGCCCGTCGCGTGGTGCTCGCCGCGGGTACCTACGGCACCCAGACCCTGTTGCACCGCATGAAGGCGAACGGCCAACTCCCGTATCTCTCAGAGCGGTTGGGCGAGCTGACCCGCACCAACTCGGAGGCGCTGGTCGGCGCGCAGACCGACGACCGCCGCTACCGCAAGGCGACGGGCGCGGCGAAGGTGGACTTCACCCGCGGAGTCGCCATCACCTCCTCCGTCCACCCGGACGACAGCACCCACATCGAGCCGGTCCGCTACGGCAAGGGCTCCAACTCGATGGGCGGCCTGTCGATCCTGCAGGTGCCGTACGCGGAGGGCTCGTCGAGGGTCGCAGGCTGGCTGGCGAACGCGGCCCGTCACCCGCTTCTCGTCCTGCGCTCGCTGTCCAACCGCCGTTGGTCGGAGCGGACCATCATCGGTCTGGTGATGCAGTCCCTGGACAACTCGCTGACGACGTATCTGAAGCCGACGGGTGTGGGCCGGGGCCTGCTGACGGCACGCCAGGGCCATGGCGCCCCCAACCCCAAGCAGATCAGGGCCGCTTCCGAGGCCGCCTCCGCGATCGCCGCCGACATCAACGGTTTCGCCGGCTCCAACGTGGGCGAGCTGATGGGCACCCCGCTCACCGCGCACTTCCTCGGCGGCTGCCCGATCGGCGACTCGCGCGAGACGGGTGTCATCGACCCGTACCACCGCCTCTACGGCCACCCGGGCATCTCGGTCGTCGACGGCGCCGCGGTCTCGGCGAACCTGGGCGTGAACCCGTCGCTCACGATCACCGCCCAGGCCGAGCGCGCGATGTCGTACTGGCCGAACAAGGGCGAGACGGACCCGCGTCCGACGCAGGGCGCGGCGTACGAGCGGCTGAAGCCGGTGGAGCCGGTCGGCCCGGTGGTGCCGGCGGACGCGTTCGGCGCGCTGCGCCTGCCGTTCCTGGGAATGCCGACCGTTCCGCCCAAGGAATGAGCCGGTGGCCGCTAGCCGGTAGCCGGTAGCCGGTAGACGGTAGACGGTAGGCAGTAGGCGATAAGCGATAAGCGAAGGGACCTGCGCCCCCCTCCGAGCGCAGGTCCCTTCGCTGGTCTCGATACGCGTTACGCGTGCGTGCCGGCCTTGCGGCGACGGACCGCGAACACCGCACCGGCGCCGGCCACCACGGCGACCCCGCCGACGAGTCCGATCATCGGCAGCGCGGAGTTCGAACCGGTCGAGGCGAGGCTGCCGCTGATCGGCTTGGCGCCGCCCTGGGGCTTGGCGCCGTCGGTGGGCTTGTCGCCGTTCGGCTCGGCGTCGTCGACACCGTCCGCGGAGCTGCCGGCGGCGAGGATCTCGACGTCGTAGAAGTCACCGTTGCCGTAGCAGGCGGAGTCCTTGCCCGCGTACACGGCCTCGCTCAGCGCGAACGAGGAGCCGGCCGGCGCGGACGCCTTGATCTTCACCCGCAGGTCGAGCGTGGCGGACGCGCCCTGCTCCAGCGAGTCGAGCAGACCCACGAAGGACCCCGTGACGTTGACCTTCTTGCCGTCCTCGTCCTCGTAGTAGTCCTGGAAGCCGTCGGTCCACTTGCCGTCCTCCTTGACCTGGATGACGGCGAGGCCCTCGGACAGCCACTCGTCCGTTTCGTCGCCGTACTCCATGAAGGAGTCGATGTACACGTTCTTCAGGTCGTGGTCGGAGCCGTTCTTGACGACGAACTCGAAGTCCTGCCAGCCGGAACCGGCGACGATCTTGCTCGGCAGACCCTTGATCTGGGCGGTGAGCTTCTCGTCCAGTTCGAAGGACTTGCAGTCCGTGTACGGGTCGAACCCGTCCTCGCTCGCGCTCGCCGACGGGCTCACGGAGGCCTTGCCCGAGCCGGACGCGGACGGCGACGAGGAGCCGGACGCGGAGCTGGAGGCGCTCCCGCTCTGCGACTCGGACGCCGACGGCGACGAGGTGTCGGACTCGGAGGCGGACGCGCTCGCGCCGTTCGAGTCACTCGAACCGGACGGCGAGGCGGAGGTGTCGTCCGACGTGGACGCGCTCGCGGACGGTGAGCCGCTCTCCTCCGCGAAGGCGGCGGGTGCGGACAGCAGGGCGAGCGGCGCGATGACGGCCGTCGCGGCCACGGTGACGAGCGTGCGGCGAAGCTTCATGAAGACCTCGGTGGATCCGGTGGGAGGCCTTCCGCATGGGGGTGTGGGATGTGGCCTTGGTTTCGGTGGGTGTGACCGGTGACGGTTGTGAACAGTTGTACGCAGCTCACAGGATCTTTATGTGGTCCGCGTCACACCCACCGGGCCGAGGCCTCCCGCTCAGCCCTCCGAGCCCCCGTCGCCGCCCGCGTCCCCCTCGGCGTCCGTCGGCAGAAGGTCTCCCACGTCGGTCCCGCACTCCCGCTCGATCCTGGTGACCGAGGCCTTGCGGGCGGTGTCGTCGACCGGGGCGGAGGCGCCGGCCCCGGCTTCGAGCGATGTCGCGTACGCGCGCAGCGCCGAGGCGTCCCGCCCGGCGAGTCCGGCGAGGTCGGTGAGGACGGAGGCGAGCTCGTCCGGCGTGTAGCGGCTGTCCTCGGACACGGCGAGCGGCGCGGCGACGGAGCAGAAGGTGTCGGCCGGCTCGCTCGCTCCCGCGACCTTCTGGTACCGGGCGGCCGGGTCGAGGCCGAAGTACCGGGCGGCCGTGGCGTCGGGAGTCGCGCTCCGCAGGATCCCCTGGACGCCGGTGGCGGGCTTCCCCGCGGCCCGGAACGCCATCGGCTCCTCGTCGCCGGGGACCAGCCGCTCCTCCCACGCCGAGCGGTAGGCGTCGGCGGTGACGGTCTCCCCCTCGAACTCCCCCTCGCCGACCCGGCTGTGGTCGTAGGGCAGGACACCGCCCGAGCCCAGCGGCGACCACGCTCCGTCGGAGAAGCGGGCGAACGTGACCACGTAGTCGTGGCCGACCTCGAGCCGCGAGGAGTCGGGCGACCCCAGTTCCCTCTTCGCGCCGTCCTTCAGCTGCCATCCGTCGGCGGTGACCGACACCTTCGACGGCAGGGCGGGCGCGCCGGACCGGGCCCAGACCCGCTCCTTGATCTGGAGGTCGATCGTCCGCGCCAGATAGTCCTCTCCCGTACCGGCCTCCTCGCCCGGGTCGGGCAGCTCGTGCTCGGCCGTGACCCGGACGACGGCGACCTGGTCGCCGTACGACACCCAGTCGGTCGCGGTGAAGGACGGCACCGCCTCCTTCTCCGAAGTGCCGAGTACGACGCTCCCGCTGTCGGCGGCGCCTCCGGAGCCGTCGTCGTCGGTCAGCGGGACGAGCGCGAGCGCACCGGCGACGGCCGCGCCCAGCACGGCCCCCGTGATCTTCGTTCGCGTGGTCATGGCCACGGGACTCCCCCTCGGGTCGGTTCAGAAGGTCATCACTGTGACGCCGGGAGCGCCCGGTTCGTTCGGGGAGCGCCCCGTAGGGGGCGGACCGCCGGGGGAGACGGTCCGCCCGGTCACCGGGGGCCGGTCATCGCGGCCCGGTCACCGCGGGTCGGTCACTCCGTGTCGCCCGTGTCGTTCGGCAGGAGGTCGCCGACGTCGATGGTGCAGGCGCGCGCGATCCGGGTGGCCGCGGACTTGCGGATGGTGCCGGTGGTCCAGCCGGAGTCGTCCCCGGCGCGCAGCTGCGCCGAGTAGGCACGCAGGATCGTGCTGTCCGACGCCTCCGACATTCCGGCGAGGTCGCCGATGACGTCCGCGAGCTCGCCCGGCGTGTACTTGCTGCCGGCGTCGGTCGCGAGGGGCGCCGCCACCCGGCAGAAGGTGTCCGCCGCCGCGGCTGCCGCCGCCGCGGCCTTGGCGACCAGCCGGGCCCGGGCGACCGCGTCGAGGGCGTAGTTCTGGGCGGCGGTGGCGTCGGGGGTCGCACTGGTCAGGAGCGTCTTGACGCCGGCCGCGGTCTTGCCCGCCGCCTGGTAGGTCAGGGGTTCGGCCACGCCGGTGACCAGCCGCGACGCCATCGTCGAGCGGTACGCCGAGGCGGTGACCGTCGAGCCCTGGTACTCGCCCTGGCCCACCTCGCTGTTGTCGTACGGGAGGATGGCGCCGGTCCCCAGGGTCGACCACTCCCCGTCGGAGAAGTGGGCGAACGAGACCAGGTAGTCGTGCCCGACCTCCATGCGGGACGCGTCCTGCGAGCTCACGCGGAGCCTGCCCTCGTCCTTGAACTCCCAGCCGTCCGCGATGATCGACAGGGTGTCGGGCAGCGTCGTGGCGCCCGACCGGGACCACACCCGTTCCTTGACCTGGAGGTCGATCGTCCGGGAGAGGTAGCCCTCGCCCGCCGTGACCTCCTCGCTGTCGGCGACCCCTTCGTGCTCGGCGGCCACGTGCACGACCGCGGCCTGGTCGCCGTAGGAGACCCAGTCGCTCGCGGTACGGGACGGGATGGCGTCCTTCGACTCGCCCAGCACGACGTCGCTCCGCCGGCCCGCGTCGGCGGCGCGCGCGTCGTCCGAGAACGGGACGAGCGCGGCCGAACCGGCCAGGACGCCGGCTATGGCGGCGCCCAGCACGGTCCCCGCTATTTTCTTTCCGGTGCTCATTGCCACGGAATTCCCCCTGGTCAGGTGTCAGTAGGTCGCGTTGATGTTTTCTTTGTTGTTGGCGCCGAGCTTGTAGACGTCGTTGTACGACATGCAGCCGAGGCGGTCGTCGTACAGGCCGAGGCGGGGGCTGGCTTCGGGGCCGTGCGTCAGGCCGACGGCGTGCCCGGTCTCATGGCAGGCGTCCGACTTGTTGACGGAGCCGATTCCCGTGTGGTCCTTGTTGAAGACGATGTAGTGCTGGTCGCACTTGTTCGTGCTGGAGGCGTCGTCGCACCAGGTGATGCCGATCTTTCCGCGCGACAAAGTCTTCGCCTTGTAGACGACGTCCGTCTCGGCGCTGCCCCGGTAGACACCGGAGGACTGGATCTTCACCACGAGGTCGGTCGGCCCGTAGTAGTCCTTCGCCGCGCGGGAGATGGTGTTCTTCTCGGCCGCGGACAGGCTGCCCTCCCGGTAGATGGTGAGGGTCTTGTTGTCCGTCTGGCAGAACCCGTCGCCCATCTCGCCGTCGACACAGGTGTGGAAGTAGTTCCCGGTCGGATACATGTTGTCGGTCAGGGCGGCCTGGACGATGGTGGTGCCCGCCGCCAGGGCCGCGGTGGCCACTCCTATGACGATGACGCTCCTCCGTTTGATCGCCACGGGCGATCCCCCCTATCTGTCCGCCCCCTGTGTGTCTCCTCGGAAGTTCCGGTGAGCGTGGGGCGGTTGGGGCGATCTAACGGGATCAAGCACTGGCCAAAAGTTGACCGAGCGTTGATTGGCTTGAAGGGATCACTAAGAGGCCGAATGTGTCTATAGCGTGAAAGGCCAGTGAAAGCATCCGTAAATCATTGGCTCTTTATCACTGCCTCCCGTATAAGAAGGCATCCCTTTCGGGTGGCGCATTTCTTGCGAGGGCAGTCGTGGGGCAGCCGCAGGCGGCCGGGCGCAGGCGGCCGGGCGCAGGCGGGGGCATCCGGGGGGATGAGGGGGAGGGGGACGCGCGGGGACGTGCGCGGGCATGACGAAGGGCCCCGCGGGACGGATCCGCGAGGCCCTTCTTTATCGTCAGCACCGGCGTCAGGGCAGCGCCGGTGCCTGGGAGCGGCGCCGGGGGGTCGCGCCGCTGGCCTGGACCTTTGGCAGTGCGGGCAACGCACGGAAGGTGGTTGCCATGAGGGGGACTTGGGGCTGTTCGGGGCTTTCTACGCATCGTGCTGGATGAGCGCGGCGCCCGCAACCGTTTGACCCAGCCCTTGTGCATTTTTGCATTTTTCGCCGGTCGGCTCGGCCCCGGGCGTCCCCGAGGCCGGCCGTTCTCTTGGGTGACCGGGCTGCTGTCCCCTGCCGTCCGGTCACTTGTTCCGGAGCGAGGTCCCACGGCGCACGGCACGATCCGTACGCCTCATCGCTCCAGCGAGCCACGCGTGGTTATTCCGGGCCCGCCCCTGGCTGGAACGGACACCGGGACCAACGAAACCGTCCGGGAGGCGGTCACGCGCCCGTACGGGTGAGAAGGGTGCTGAAGGGGGCCGAACTGACGCCCGACCTCAGACACGGCCCCGGCACAGTTCGAGCAGCGTCATCGCCAGGGACGTGCCGGGCTTGCCGAGGGCGTCCCTGTAGTGGCCGAGGATCTCCATCTCGCGGGAGAGGTTCACGCGCCGGCCGCCGGAGGTGATCCGCGCCTCCTGGATGACGGCGGAGACGGCCATCCGTTCCTGGATCAGACCGATGATCCGGTCGTCGAGCGAGTCGATGCGCTCACGGGCGCCGGCGATCAGGTCGGCCGCCTCGGGGGTGCGGGCGCCGGTCACGTCGATGGTGGTCATGGGGGCTCCTGTGGTGGATACGGGTGCCCCGGAGCGGCAGGACCCGGGAAAACGACAGGCGCCCCGGGCCTTGTCGGCCCGGGGCGCCTGGGAAGTCGCTCGTCAGTTGCTCAAGCAGCACGACCATGGCAGCCGGTGGGCCGGTTGCCATAGGTAAAGACGAAGGTCGGGTGCGTGAGCATGAGGTCAGTATGCAGGGTCGTCGGGCGAGGTCCAAGGCGGTTCCCGAGGCGGTTCGCATCCTGAGACGCGGTGGTGGTTCCGACGCCGGGACCGGTCCCACGTCCACCTCGGTAGAATCGGGTTACACAGAGACCCCGCCCCACCGCCGGAAGGCCCCCGTGTCATCAGCGACTCCTACTGCCGCCGCCCCCGACACCGTCCTGGTCGTCGACTTCGGTGCGCAGTACGCCCAGCTCATCGCCCGTCGAGTCCGCGAGGCGCGGGTCTACAGCGAGATCGTGCCGAGCACCATGCCGGTCCAGGAGATGCTCGCCAAGAAGCCGGCGGCCATCATCCTCTCCGGCGGCCCCTCGTCCGTGTACGAGGAGGGCGCCCCCCGCCTCGACCGCGAGCTCTTCGAGGCCGGCGTCCCCGTCTTCGGCATGTGCTACGGCTTCCAGCTGATGGCGCAGACCCTCGGCGGCACGGTCGACAACACCGGCGCCCGCGAGTACGGCCGCACCGAGCTGCACGTCTCCCGCTCCTCCTCGACGCTCTTCGAGGGCACCCCGGCCGAGCAGGCCGTGTGGATGTCGCACGGCGACGCCTGCTCCGCCGCCCCCGAGGGCTTCAGCGTCAGCGCCTCCACGGACGTCGTCCCGGTCGCCGCCTTCGAGAACGACGAGAAGAAGCTGTACGGCGTCCAGTACCACCCCGAGGTCATGCACTCCACGCACGGCCAGCAGGTGCTGGAGCACTTCCTGTACCGCGGCGCGGGCCTCACCCCGGACTGGACCACCGGCAACGTCATCGACGAGCAGGTCGCGGCCATCCGGGAGCAGGTCGGCGACAGGCGCGCCATCTGCGGCCTCTCCGGCGGTGTGGACTCGGCGGTCGCCGCGGCCCTCGTCCAGAAGGCCATCGGCTCCCAGCTGACCTGCGTGTACGTCGACCACGGTCTGATGCGCAAGGGCGAGACCGAGCAGGTCGAGAAGGACTTCGTGGCCGCGACCGGCGTCCAGCTGAAGGTCGTGGACGCGGAGGAGCGCTTCCTCACCGCTCTCAAGGGCGTCTCGGACCCCGAGGAGAAGCGGAAGATCATCGGCCGCGAGTTCATCCGGGTCTTCGAGCAGGCCCAGGCGGAGATCATCGCGGACGCGGGTCCGGCGGTGGAGTTCCTGGTCCAGGGCACGCTGTACCCGGACGTCGTCGAGTCCGGCGGCGGCACCGGCACCGCGAACATCAAGTCGCACCACAACGTGGGCGGTCTGCCGGAGGACCTCGAGTTCCAGCTGATCGAGCCGCTGCGCAAGCTGTTCAAGGACGAGGTCCGCATGGTCGGCCAGGAGCTCGGCCTGCCGGAGGAGATCGTCCAGCGCCAGCCGTTCCCGGGCCCCGGCCTCGGGATCCGGATCGTCGGCGAGGTCACCAAGGACCGCCTCGACCTGCTCCGCGACGCCGACGCCATCGCCCGCGAGGAGCTGACGGCCGCCGGTCTCGACCGTGAGATCTGGCAGTGCCCGGTGGTCCTCCTCGCGGACGTCCGCAGCGTCGGCGTGCAGGGCGACGGCCGCACCTACGGCCACCCGATCGTCCTGCGCCCGGTCTCCTCCGAGGACGCGATGACCGCCGACTGGTCGCGCCTGCCGTACGACGTCCTGGCGAAGATCTCCACCCGGATCACCAACGAGGTGCGCGACGTCAACCGCGTCGTCGTCGACGTGACCTCGAAGCCGCCGGGCACCATCGAGTGGGAGTAGGCCCTTGCGGGACCCTTTGAGAGAAGGGTTCAGGTCCGTTTGAGCGTGCGTACCGGCTCCGCGGGCTGCCAGACCTGGGCGACCAGATAGGTGTCGTCCTCGACGTAGGTCCGTACGACCTCCGTCAGCTCGGTGCGGAAGAGGTGGAACGGCTGCGGCGGTTCCACCTCTTTCACGTACGCGGCCCTCGCCTCCCCGTCCGCCACCTCGACGGCCCGGCCCGCGATCCGTACGTCGCCCCCGCCCATCCCGGTGCCCTCGCCGGGGTTGGCCTGGAGGCAGAAGCGTGGGTCACGGCGCAGATCGAGGGCCTTGAGCGAGCCCGGCATCATGCCGAGCCACAGCTCACCGCCGAGGAAACGGACCTCGATGCCGGTGGTGCGGGGAGACCCGTCCCGGCGCAGCGTCGCGAGGACGTGATGCGTGAAGGCTCCGAAGCGTTCCTCGGTGATCGTCGCGAGTGCGGGTTCGGCTGCGGCGAAGGCCGCCCAGTTCGCTGTCATACGGCGAGTGTGGCCCCGATACCCGACATCCGCTGTCCGGTATCCCCGGGCCGTGGGTCAGAACCCCTGCGGCACCGGCCGTACGTACCGCTCCAGCCCCGCGGCGTCCCGCACCGGCGTGCAGCCGGCCGCCGTGAGCCGTCGGGCCAGCTTCGCGCGCCGGGTCGTGTTCACCCGGAGGGCGCCCACCATGAACAACGGCATCAGCACGGCGAGCGGGAGCAGCACGGCGTACTTGCCGGTCAGCGGGGCCATCAGCAGGAACAGCGCACCCGCCCCCCAGCCGATGGCCAGCAGCTGCTTGCGGTTGGCGGCCGCGCCGAGGGCGTCGTGGCGGATGAGCGCGGTGAGCACGTCGACGTCCGCCTGCACCTCGGGGACCGGGGTGAGCGAGCCCAGGTACATGCCGGGCACCGGGCGGCCGGGGCCCGGGTCGGGGAAGGCCGCCGAGTTCGCCGCGGCCCGCTGCCGCGCCCAGGGGGCGGAGTCGCGCGTCAGCCGGACGTGCATGATGCGGTGCTTGCCGACGAGGCGCACGCTCTCGTACCGGAAGCCGTAGCACTCGGCGACGTAGACCAGCGCGCCGAACGTCTCCAGCTCCGCGAAGGGGTGGACGAGCTCGATGGCGTCGCGCGTCGCGATCTGGCGCATGAGGGCGGTGAGGGGGCGGTCGGCGAGACTCAAGGTGTGCTCCGAAGGTGACGGAAATCGTCATCTTTACATAACGGCTCTGCCCTTTTGCACTGACCGACGGTAACTTCCGCGTCGTAAAGCAACCCAGTGCTGGAGGACCGATGCACGGGCCCACGCCGCCTGCCCCCCTGCCCACCGACCGGCTTCAGTTCGCGATGCCGCCGATGCACGACTCGGTGGAGGACGAGCGCCGACACCGCAAGGAACGGCTGGCCGGCGCGGTACGCATCTTCGGGCGGCTCGGCTTCGAGGACGGTGTCTCGGGGCACATCACCGCCCGCGACCCGGAGTTCGACGACTGCTTCTGGGTCAACCCCTTCGGGATGCCCTTCAAGCACGTCACCGTCAGCGACCTGGTGCTCGCCAACGCCGACGGACAGGTCGTCGAGGGCCGCTACCACGTCAACCAGGCCGCCTTCACCGTGCACGCCCAGGTGCACGCCGCCCGCCCGGACGTCGTCGCGGTCGCCCACTGCCACTCGGTGCACGGCCGCGCCCTCGCCGCGCTGGGCGAACTGCTCGACCCCATCACCCAGGAGAGCTGCGCCTTCTACGAGGACCACGCGCTCTACGACGCCTACACCGGCGTGGCCGTCGACGCGGGGGAAGGACGGCGTATCGCGTCCGCGCTCGGCTCCCGCAAGGCGCTCGTGCTGCGCAACCACGGGCTGCTGACGGTCGGCGACTCGGTGGACGCGGCCGCCTGGTGGTTCCTGTCGATGGAACGCTCCAGCCAGGTCCAGCTGACCGCGCGGGCGGCCGGCCGGCCCGTCCTGATCGACCACCGGGCGGCGGTCGCGACCCGGGAACAGCTCGGCGGCGACCTCGTGGCCTGGATCAACTACCAGCCGACGTGGCAGGACATCAGCAGGAGCGAACCGGACCTGCTGAGCTGAGACCCGCCCCCACGGCCCGCTTCCGCAGGCCGTGTCCTGGGCGCCGTCCGCCGGTGGCCGGGCTCTAGAAGCCGCGCAGTATGACCGCCTTCGTGCGGGTGAACTCGTCGTCCGTGAGCACCCCGTCCCGGCGCAGCTCGCCCAACTCGCGCAGCCGGCGCAGCAGGTCGTCGTGGTGGTCGGCCGGGGGCGGGACGGCCGCCGTGAGCCCGCGCCCGCGGGCCACGTCCCCGCACAGGCGTTCCAACCGGGGCTCGGGTTCGGGCTCGCGCTCGCGCTCGCGCGCGGGCTCGTGCTTCGCGCCCGCGCGTGCGGAGGGATGCGGGAGACGCGCGGTGACCGCGGTCGCGACCAGGGCCGTCAGCAGGTCCCGGCTCACGTTCCCCCACAGGTCCAGGGCGTACGGGTCCTTCTCGGCCGGCAGCTTCGAGAACACCGTCTCGCGGGTCACGAACCGCAGGAAGCCGTCCTCGTAGCCGGAGTTGGGCAGCCACTCGACCCGTACGACATCGCCGACGTTGATCACGCGCGGGCCCGTCGCCCGCTTCACCCGGTCCGAGGTGTCCGCCCAGTCGACACGCACCTGGGTGCCGTCGAAGGAGACGGTGCCGTCGGAGGAACGCACGGAGACCGGAACCGGCGGCCCCGGCAGGAGGTAGGCCTCGGTCGGCTCGCCCGGGATCTGGTCGAGCAGCAGCGCGTGCCGGATCTCCTCGGCGAGGTACTCGGCGACCCCGGAACGGTCCACGTCCACGGTGAGCCGGTAGGGATCGGCCGGATCGGGCAGCCGCCCGCCGGTCGCGTGCAGCAGCGGATCGGCCCCCTCGCGCAGCCGCATCCGCAGCCGTCCGCGCTTGCGTACGGGTTCGTAGACGATCCCGGCGACCGCCTCCAGAGGCACGGTGATCTCCCCGTACGTCTGCCGGAACAGCGGTACGGAGCGGTGGAGTCCCGGGGTGATCCTGACCGTTGTGCCGTCGAAGGCCCAGGTCCCGTCACGCTGGATGATCTCGGCCATACGGAAATTCTCGCAGCCGGGTCAACACGGCCCGGCCCGCTTCACCCGCGCTGACCAGACCTGCCGGGAACGAGGGGTGTGCCGTAGGGCACAATTCGCTGTCATTGCGGGGGAGTTGTTCACAGTGCGGCGGCCGGGATCCGGACAGGGGTCTTCGGGGGTCGCCATCCGATCGGGTCGTGGGGAAGGCGGGCGTCGGACATGGCGGTGCAGGAGGCGAGACAGGGCACGGAGTCGAGCAGGGGGCCGGGCACCCACGAGGGTGGCTGTACCTGCGGGGACTGCCCTCACGGGGCCCGTGCGGGGCACCGGCGAGCGGTGGCCGAGTTCCTGGTCCAGCGGGACGGCTTCGCGGCCGGGCACGGCCTGCCGGCCGCCGTCGCCCACTCCGTCTCGGCCTCCCGCCAGTGGGTCTCCGAGGAACTCACCCAGTCCGCGGAACTCGTCGCCGAACGCGGCCGCGCCGAGGGCGAGGCCTGGCTGTCCCGTCTGTGGCTCCGCACGGCGGTCACCGTGTGGGTGTCGGTCGTGGCGCTGTTGCTGGTGCAGTCCCTGACCGCCATCGGCGCGGGCTGGACCGACGCCCGCACCGCCGGACTCCTCGCCGCGCTGCTCGTCGCCGGCGCGCTGACCGCCGCCTCCTGGTTCCACCGGGCGCGCGGCGGAGCCCTCGCCCCCGTGATCGGCGAGGACAACCGCCTCTCCACCTCCCGCGCGGTCGCCGTCGCCTGGGTGCTGCTGGTGGCCTACTCGGTACTGGTCCTGGTGGGCCGGCTCGCCGCCGCCTCCGGTCACGCCGAACGCGACGCGCTGCTCGCCGGGCTCGACCTCTCCCGCGGCGCCGGAGTGGTGACCGTCCTCGCCGTCGTCTGCGGGATCGCCGTGCTGGTGCGCCGGGTGGTCGGCCTGCGGGTCCTCGGCCAGCGGCTCCAGAAGGTCCGCGCCCACCGCCCCCGGGCGGCCGACCTGCTGACCGACGACGCAGGCCGCGGTACTTTCGCCGACATCCAGTACGTCGTGATCGGCGCCGTCGCCCTGGCCTTCGCCGCGGTCCGGCTGGCCCGCCGCCCCGACCAGCTGCCCGACCTCCCCTGGGGCCTGGCGGTCGTGGTCCTGGTCTCGGCCGCTACCTACCTCGCCGGCAAGTACGCGGAGGGCGGCCGCCCCGTCATCCTCTCCGTCGTCCGCTCCCGCGAGGCCGGCGACCTCGACGCCCCGATCCGCACCGGCGACGACATCGAGATCCGCGGCGCCGGATTCGTCCCGCCCGGAGCCCAGACCGCCGACCGGCTCTCCCGCATGGTCGTCCGCATCGGCCCGGTCCACGTCCACGTCCCCCTCGTGCCGGTCACCGGCGGGTTCAGCAACCCCACCGACGCCGTCCTCACCGTCCCCGTCCCGGCGGACGTGGAACCGGGCCGGCTGGACGTACAGGTCGTCACGGCCGCGGGTGCGGAGACGAACCGGTACGCGATCGACGTCACGGACTGAACCGGCGAGGCGAGGTGAACCGACGGAGCGAGCTGAACCGGCGGAGCGAGCTGAACCGGCGGGGCGGACTGAACCGGCGGGGCGAGCTGAACCGGTGAGGTGGGCGGACCCTCGGTTCAGGCGGATCGGCGGGCCGGAGTGAATCGACCGGGCGAAGTGAACCAGTGGTGTGCGGAGCTCGTGCAAACAGTTGAGCACACCCCCCATTTCGTACGTAAGGTCTGTTGAGGGGTCCCACCACTCCGGGCGAGAGGCGGCTACGGGCGATGACTCACGGCATGCGGACGGATACCTATCCCCCCTATCTCGACGGCGGCGGCCGCGACTGGCGGGACACCGCCACCCGGTACGCCCTTCTTCCCTTGCGTATCTTCCTCGGCGTCACCTTCATCTACGCCGGCCTCGACAAGCTCACCGACAGCGCCTTTCTGAAGGACAGCGGCGCCGGCTCGATCGGCGACACCATGCGCGCCGTCCGTGACTCCTCGGCCATCCCGGCCCTGGTCGACATGGCCCTGAAGAGTCCCGTCGGCTTCGGCTACGCGATGGCCTTCGGCGAACTCGCCGTCGGCATCGGCGCTCTGCTGGGCGTCCTCACCCGACTCGCCGCACTCGGCGGCGCGCTGATCTCGCTCAGCCTGTGGCTGACGGTGAGCTGGGCCTCGGACCCGTACTACTACGGCAACGACCTCCCCTACCTGATGGCCTGGCTGCCCCTGGTCCTCGCCGGTGCCCAGGTCCTCTCCCTCGACGCCGCCTGGCGCTCCAGGCGGCGACAGCGAGCGGGAGCCCTAGGCCGGTAGGACCTCCGAGCCTGCGAGACGCAGTGGGCCGGGTGACCAGGCGGCGGGGTGATCAGGCGGCCGGGTCCGGGCCGGTTCCGGCCGGGGTGGTCCGGCGGGACGGGCCTCGTCGCCTGCGTATGCTCCTCGCCGCGACACCCGTCGCGCCCGCCAGGCAGAGTCCGGCCGTGACGACCGGGATCACCACGAACCACGGCGTCTCCCAGAGGCCGCCCGCGTCACCTGCGTAGATGACGCCCGCGAGGGCGAAGAAGGCGCCGGCGACCAGCCTGCCGGGCCGGAACTCATGACGCAGCACGGGCCACCTCCGCCTGTCCCACGCCGACCTGGAGGTCGAGGTCGATGGTCCCGGCGTCCTTGCCGCCCGAGACCGGCGACAGGGTCACCTCCTTGTGCTTGCCCGGCTGCACGTCCACATCCTTCTCGTCGTCGCCCGGCAGCTGGATGTCTCCCAGCCCCACGTCGATCCTCACCTTCACGGTCACGTCCGGCGGGACGATCACCCGTAGCCGGCCCGCCCCCACCTCGGCATCGGTGCTCACCGTCTGTCCCTTCGCGAGTTCCAGCCGGGACAGGTCCAGGGTGCCGTCCCCGGTGCCCAGGTCATAGGCCGGCTGTACGTCCGCCACCGCCGCGGGCTGCCACACCGTGTCGATCCAGTGCGTCCCGATGTCCTTGGGCAGGACGGTCGTACCGGCCAGCAGGCCCGCCGTGACGATCGCCAGGAACACCGACCCCGCGCCGGTCCGCCCCAGGAACGAGCTGACCGCGATACCCACGCCGAGCACGATGAGCGCGGCCGCGAGCCCCGCCTGCAGGCTGGTGCCGAGCGGGTGGTCGTCCCAGGTGAGCCGGGTGACGAGACCGCCCGCGAGCACGGCGAGCAGGAACAGCCAGCCGCCGATCCAGCGCGGGCCGAGCGGCCCGGCGTACGGCCTGTGCGGGGCGCGTATGTCCTCGGGGCGGCGCGTGTGGCCGACGAGGTCGACGTCGATGCTCGCCGTGAAGTCCCGGGCGCGGGCGTCCCACGGGCCCCACAGGTAGCCCGTGCCGCCGTCGTGCGTGCCGTCCTTGACGATGGGGTCGCGCCACCAGGAGGGGTAGGCGGAAGGGACGGGCGGTGCCTGGGCCTCCGGCGGGGCGTCGGCCACGGCCTGCGCCGCCAGCGGGTCGGGGTCCGAGGAGTCCCGGTGCCGTGACCAGTAGCCGGCGCCCGCGAGGAGGAAGGAGACGACGACGGCGAAGGCCAGCACGCTGCCGTTGTTCAGCATCGACAGAAACACCCCGCAGCCGACCAGCGCGAACAGCACCGCCGCGAGGGCCTGGCCGTCGACCCGGCCGGTCAGGAGCTTGCGCACCTCGTTCTGGTCGTCGTCGGCGTAGGGGACGAAGAGCCAGGCGAAGCCGTAGAAGATGAGTCCGATGCCGCCGGTCGCGGAGAGCACGGCGAGGGTGATCCGGAAGATCACCGGGTCCATGTCGCACTGCCGCCCGAGGCCCGCGCACACCCCGGCGAGCACCTTGTGCTCGCGGTCCCGCCGGAATCTGGGCGGAGGCCCGACCGCCTCGGCTCCTTGCGATGCCCGGGGACCGCCCGGCCCCCGCGTTCCGCCCGGCCCGTGGCTGCCGTCCGGTCCCTCGGTTCCGTCCGGCTCCTGGGCTCCGTCCGGCTTCCGGCTCGCTTCCGGCCCTCGGTTCTGCTCCGGTGAACCGCTGCCGGCTCCCGTGCCGCCGTTGGTTCCCGCGCCGGTGTGGGCCGCCGCCGCGGCGGCTGTCGCGGCGGCTGTCGCGGCCTCGGTGGCCGCCTCGACCGCTGTCCTGTCCTCCGCGTCCGTGCCGGCGCCCTTCGACGGGCCGCGTCCCGGGTCCTCTCCCTGTTTCCCGTGCGCGTCCGCCCGCTCGTGCGCGCGAGGTTCCTCACCGGCGGCGCCCCGGGCGCCGGGGGACGGGGCGGCCGCGTCGGACGCGGCGCCCCCGTCGGGCACGGCGTCCGCGGCGTGCTGGTGATCTGTCATGAGTCCATGGTGGCGGGCGAGCCGCCCTCGCGGCAGTCGGAATGACCCTGGTCGGACCCTGATATCGGCCCTGACCCGGGGCGGGGGAGGTGTTCGACGGGCGAGGACCCCGGAGATCAGGGGCGTCTCGGGGGCGAACCCTGATGCCCGGGACCGGCGCCCGTGTGACCATCGTTGGCATGCCGGAAGCCGCAGCAGTGCCACTCGTCGAACCGCGGCCGCCGCGCAAGCTCTACCGCAGCAGTGACGGACGCTGGCTCGGGGGCGTGGCGCGGGGGCTCGCCGGGCATCTCGGGCTGCCCGTGGTGTGGGTGCGGCTCGTCTTCGCCGGCCTGTTCATGGCGGACGGCCTCGGCGCCCTGCTCTACGCGGCCTTCTGGTTCTTCGTACCGCTCGGGGTCGGCGGGGTCGGCGACCAGAAGCCCCCGGCGCTCGTCGGCACCGAGACCGCGCCCGACGGCCGTCGCAGACTCGTCGCCCGCAAACCGGACAAGGGGCAGATCGTCGCGCTGCTCCTCATGGTCGTCGTCGCCATGGTCTTCGTGGGCAACGTGAATCTGGGCAGCGGCGCCAAGGCGTATCTGCTGCCCGCCGTCCTCGTCGGCGCGGGCGTCGCCCTCGTCTGGCGCCAGGCGGACAACGCGCGCCGGGCCCGCTGGGTCGAGGTCGGCCGCAGACGCCGTACGCTCACGCTGCTGCGCGCGGGCGCCGGCGTCCTGCTCGTCACGGCCGGCGTCTCCGGCATCTTCGTCCTCCAGGGCTCCGCGGCCCATCTCGGCTCCGTGCTCCAGGCGGCCCTCGCCGTCCTCGTCGGCATCACGCTCCTCGCCGGTCCCTACCTGGTCCGCATGACCCAGGACCTCTCCGAGGAGCGTCTGATGCGCATCCGGGCCCAGGAGCGCGCGGAGGTCGCCGCCCACGTCCACGACTCGGTGCTGCACACCCTGACCCTGATCCAGCGCAACGCGGAGAACGCCGGGGAGGTGCGCCGCCTCGCCCGCGCCCAGGAGCGCGACCTGCGCACCTGGCTCTACAAACCCGAGGGCACCGGCAAGGAGGAGGCCGACGAGCCGACCACGGTCGCCGACGCGGTGCGGCGCAACGCCGCCGAGGTCGAGGACAAGCACGGTGTCCCCATAGAGGTCGTGGTCGTCGGCGACTGCCCGCTCGACGAACGGGTCGGCGCACAGATGCAGGCCGCGCGTGAGGCGATGGTGAACGCGGCCAAGTACGGTGGCGAGGGCGGCGCCGTGCAGGTCTACGCCGAAGTCGAGGGCAGGACGGTCTTCGTGTCCGTCCGGGACCGCGGACCCGGCTTCGACCTCGACTCGATACCCGGCGACCGCATGGGCGTCAGAGAATCGATCATCGGCCGTATGGAGCGCCACGGCGGCACGGCGAGGCTGCGGGCCGTCCCGGACGGCGGCACGGAGGTCGAACTGGAGATGGAGAGGGCGGAGAAGACGTCATGAGCGACCCGACCGACACGAACGGCACAGGGGGAGCGGCGGAGGCGGCCGAGCCGGCGAAGTCCTCCGGCGACGGCACGGGCGGGCGCCAGGTGCGCGTGGTCCTCGTCGACGACCACCGCATGTTCCGTACGGGAGTGCAGGCCGAGATCGGCCAGACCGAGCAGACCGGCGTCGAGGTGGTCGGTGAGGCGGCGGACGTCGACCAGGCGGTCACGGTGATCACCGCGACCCGGCCCGAGGTGGTCCTCCTCGACGTCCATCTGCCGGGTGGCGGCGGGGTCGAAGTGCTGCGCCGCTGCGCTCCGTTGATGGCCGACGCCGAGCGGCCGGTGCGCTTCCTCGCCCTGTCCGTGTCGGACGCGGCGGAGGACGTGATCGGGGTGATCAGGGGCGGCGCCCGGGGCTATGTCACCAAGACGATCACCGGCACCGACCTGGTCAGCTCCGTCTTCCGGGTGCAGGAGGGCGACGCCGTCTTCTCCCCGCGTCTCGCCGGGTTCGTCCTCGACGCCTTCGCCTCGACCGACGCGCCGCCGGTCGACGAGGACCTGGACCGTCTCACCCAGCGCGAGCGCGAGGTCCTGCGGCTCATCGCCCGCGGCTATGCCTACAAGGAGATCGCCAAGCAGCTCTTCATCTCCGTCAAGACGGTCGAGTCGCATGTCTCGGCGGTGCTGCGCAAGCTCCAGCTGTCCAACCGGCACGAGCTGACCCGCTGGGCGACGGCACGACGGCTGGTGTGAGGGACGGACTGCCTCACACGACCCGGGTCGCGCCCGCGAACGGCATCTCGTCGATGGGCGCCAAGCGCACCGGAGCCGACGGGTTCGGTGCGTGGATCATCTGGCCGTCCCCGACGTAGAGGCCGACGTGGGTGATGCCGGAGTAGAAGAACACCAGGTCGCCCGGGAGGAGTTCGGAGCGGGAGACGCGCTGTCCGGCGCCGATCTGGGCGTAGGTGGTGCGGGGCAGGGAGACGCCGGCGGAGCGGTACGAGGCGAGCACCAGGCCCGAGCAGTCGAAGGCGTTCGGCCCGGTCGCGCCCCACACATAGGGGCTGCCGAGCTTGGAGTAGGCGTAGGAGACGGCGTCCGCGGCACGGGGGCCGGGGGCTTGAGCGGTGGCGGCGCCGGGGGCCCGGAGGCCGTCGCGCCCGTCTGCCGAGGAGCGTGAGGCACGGCCGCTCGCGGTACCGCCGTTCGTTCCCTCGCCGATCCGGGTCCGCTCCGGCGCCGTCAGCCGGTCCAGCAGGCGGCGTGCCGCGTCGAGTTTGGCGGTGACCGTCTTCTTGTAGGTCTTCAGCTCGGCCTGGCGCGTCTTGAGAGAGGTCAGTTCGACGCGCGCGGCGCCGCGCAGCTGCTCGATCTCCCGCAGTTGTCTGTGCACTTGGGTGACGGCGGCCGACTGGCGGTTCCCGGCCCGTTCGGCGAATGCGGCGCCGTCGAGGTACCCGTCGGGGTCGTCGGAGAGCGCCAGTTGCACGGCCGGGTCGAGCCCGGTGCTGCGGTACTGCGCGGCCGCCATCGAACCCAACGTCTCGCGGGCCGCGTTGAGCTTCTCCTCCTTGCGTGCCGCCTCGTCCCGCAGGCGCTCCAGTCGCTGTTCGGCCGCCGTCGCCTTCTCATGGGCGCCGTTGTACTTCTCGGTGGCCTCCTCGGCCTCCTGGTAGAGCTTCGCCACCTTCGCCTTGACCTGGGCCGGAGTCAGGTTCGGTTCGGCCTGTCCGATCCCGTCGAAGGCCGTCGCCGTCGCGGCGCCCGCGAGAGCGAGGGTGAACGCCGTGCGGGCCGTCTGGCCGCCGAGCGAGCGCTGTCGGGGCTTGCGGTGCGCTGCCACGTGGGACTGCACGTCCTTTCGTACGACCGCCTCGTCCGTCCGTACAGCTACCGGAGAGCCGTCGGGGGACGGACGGCCCGGGGGCGGCTGACGTGTCCGGCGACGGCCCGCACAGGGGGAGCGGGACGCCGCCGGACCTTCTCGGCGGTGGTGGCCGACTGCCGCCCCTGGCCCGGGCGGCGGTGGGGAGCCGGTCACCTGGGGGAGGACGCTAGGCCCGGCTGTGACGGTCCGGTAACGCGAAGTGCGGAAGTGACACGAGCGGACCGCGTGATGATCGCAAATGCCCGGAAACCCCGACCCGGGCCGTCGGGTTCACACGGCGCGCTGACCGAAACGGCGTTTTCGGGACACGTCGGAGCGGCAGGCTGCTATGGGACGCATATATGCAGATGTGGTCGGAGGGGAGGGCCGGTGACGGATGCCCCCTGCACGACTGGCTAGCATCCGGCTTCATGGACGTACTCATCCATCTCTTCGTCGGCCTGCACATCATCGGCATCGCCGCGCTCCTCGGCGGCTTCCTCACGCAGATGAAGGCCATGGGCCAAGGCACGGCCCGCTTCGTCCCCGCGATGCTCCACGGCGCGGCGACGATGCTGGTCACCGGCGTGATCCTGGTCGGCCTCAACCAGGCGGACGACCAGCACGTCAACAACATCAAGATCGGCGTGAAGCTGGCCCTGCTGATCGTGATCCTCGGCCTCGTCTATGTGAAGCGGGACGACGAGAGGGTGGAGAAGCCCCTGTTCGGCCTGGTCGGACTGCTCACCGTGGCGAACATCTTCATCGCGGTGCTCTGGACCTGACGGACGCCAGGGCCGAGACCAGGGCCGCCGCGGCGACGGCCAGCCACGCCGCCACCGCGACCCACAGCAGCACCTGCCCGGGCCCCTTCAGCGACGGCACGTCGACGGCGGCGGCGACGGACAGGGTCGCCGCCGCCGTCATCCCCATCGGGAACACCGTCGCCCAGCGGCACATGTCGTAGCGCGGCCGCGGCCACCGCGCCTCGGCCACGAGCAGGACGGCGTACCAGGCCAGGGCGAGCACCAGCAGCGCCACGGTAACCGTGCGCAGGACGCCGGTGTCGTCGTTGTTCCACAGGTACAGGCCCCCGTCGTCGGCCGCGAGGAGTCCCGCCCCCGCCAGCGCGGAGATGGCGAGCGCGCCGCCCGCCACCCACTGGTCCCCGGAGCCCTCGGCCACCTGCCGGAGGTCGAAGAGGGCCAGGGCGACGCCGTAGAGCACCAGTCCGAGCCAGAACAGCACGAGCGCCGTGTGCGCGAGCCAGGCCACCGCCTCCGCCTCGGCGAGGACCGCTCCCTGCACGGCCAGCCCCTGGGTGGCCACACAGCACAGGAACACCGACCCCGGCATGCCGCGCTTCCACCGCCGCACGACGGTCACGAGCAGCACGGGCCACAGCACCGCCGCCAGCGCCAGCAGCGCCTCCGCGAGGGTGTGCCGGCCGAGCGCGGCGACGCCCGTGCCGAGCACGGTCGTCGCCGCCACCGCGGTCAGCGCCCCGGGCGTGCCCGCCTCCGCCAGCCACCGCTCGCGCTTGCGCACCAGTCGTACGACGAAGTCCACCGCCAGTGCGACCCACGCGGCGCCCGCCATCGCCAGGGTGACGCGCGACAGGACGTCGTACCCCGTCAGACGCAGTCCGATCGACACGATGCCGGTCGCCATGACCGCGGCCCCCGCCGCCGGTGGCCGCTGGGCCCACCAGACGCGGAGCGGGGAACCGGGGGAGGGCGCCGGCGACGGGAGGGCGGGGGAGCCTGGCATGCGGCCGATGCTAAGGAGCACGACGCGCCGCGGAAGCGGGGCACGCGCGTGGGCGCGCGGAAATAGCGGAAATACGCGCGGGTGCAGGGCGCGGGCGCACGGGTGCGATGGGCGGCCACGTCGCTCGAGGACGTCGAGGACATCGAGGACGAGGCCCCACGCGCGTGTGCCCTGCGTCCCGCACGCGTGCACCGCGTGCCCCACGCGCGTGTGCCCTGCGGGTCGGGTGTGTCCTTCGTCGTCCTCAGGCCGGGCGTACCACGCTGTGGATGCCTGACTCGCCGTCGTAGAAGACGGACTCCTCGCGGACGTACGCGCCCGGCTTCGGGGCGTGGATCATCATGCCGTTGCCCGCGTAGACGCCGACGTGGCTGACGTCGTCGTAGAAGAAGACCAGGTCGCCGGGCCGGGCGTCGGCGAGGGAGACCGTGGTGCCCGCGTCGACCTGGTCGTAGGTGGTGCGCGGGAGGGTGACGCCGGCGGCCTTCCAGGCGGCCTGGGTGAGGCCGGAGCAGTCGTAGGAGCCGGGGCCCGCAGCCCCCCAGACGTACGGCTTGCCGATCTGCGCGCGGGCGAAGGCGAGCGCCTTCTCGGCCTTCGTCGCGTACGCGGAGTTTTCGGAGGCGGAGGCGGAGGCGGGGGCTGAGGGGGAGGGTGAGGTCGAGGTCGGCCCTGTTCCCGCGGAACTCGTGGCCGACGACGTGCCGTCGCTCTCCTGGCGGGCCGCCGCCTGCTCCGCCGCCTGTTCCGTCGCCTGCTGCCGGGCGAGCTCCGCCGCCTCGCGCGCGGCCTCCTCCTGCCGCTGCTTCTCGATCGCCGCGAGACGCGCCTTCTCCTGGGCCGTCAGCCGGGACAGCAGCTCGCGCGCGTCACCGAGCTTCTTCTGGACGGTGGCCTTGGCGGTCTTCAGGTCGTTCTGCGAGTCGGTGAGCGTCGCGAGGCTCTCGGCGGCCTCCTGGCGCTGCTTCGTCGTCGCGGACTGCTCGGTGACGTAGTCGTCGACCGCGCCCTTCTGGCGCTCGGTCAGCCGGCTCATCAGCTGGTTCTGGTCGAAGTAGCCCTGCGGGGTGTCCGCGAGCAGCAAGGCCGCCGCGTCGGGCGTGGAGGCGCCGCTGCGGTACTGGGCGGCGGCGTAGGAACCCAGCTTCTCCCGCGCCTGGTTGAGCTTCTGGGCGCCCTGGGCGACGTTGTCCAGGAGGCCGTCGACGCGCGTGCGCTGCTTGGCCGTCTTCTCCTTGGCGCCGTTGTACTTCTCGGTCGCCGACTCCGCCTGGCGGTAGAGGTCGTCGACCTTCTTCTCGACCTCCTCCAGACTCGGCTTCCCGTCGTCCGAAGGAGCGGCGTTCGCCGTCTGGGAGAGCAGGGCCACGGACGTGAGGGCGGCGGTGGCGAGGGCGGGGGTGCGTACCCCCGCCACACGCGTGCCCGCGGAGCGCGGCTTGCGGTGCTGCGACGCCAAGGGAGGCGACTCCTTCCAGTGCTCCGCCTACCGGGTCAGCGGTGGGGGTCCCTGCCAGGCTGGTCAGGCGCTGGGGGAGGGTGCGGGCAAGCGGTCCGGAAGGGTTGCCCTACGGCCCGCCCCCGCAGGAGCATTGGGCCGATTCACCCCGAGGTCTCGGTGGGTCCCCGGTTCCGTCGGCGTGAGCGGACGCGTCGGACTCGGCGGAGGCCGTGCGGTCCGGCGGGGTTCGCCGGTGGGGGTCGTACGGCCTGTTCGGCACGGTAGCCAACTCGTGTGGTCCGTGTGAAGGTTGATGGGCGATATGCCCGATACATTTTCGTGACCTTCGGTCGGAAGCCCAGGCCGAGGCCGTGCGGGTCGCGGATCGTGACAGCGGCGTCCCGGAGGGTGAGGGCGACGGATGTTCCCGGGACGGCGGCCGGTTGTCAGTGGCGCCCTCTAAACTCGGAGAGCGATGAGCAGCCTCTTTGACGACAGCTTCCTGGCGAACCTCCAGGGCCCCCGTGCCCACGAGGAGGAACCCCCGCCACCGCCCGAGGACGATCACGGACCGGAGTCGGTTCCGGACGATCTGTTCGGCGGGAAGTTCGACATGCCGCCGGACCGGGACACCCACTACCGCGACGGCGCCCCGCGTCCCGTCCTCGACGCGGCCGCGCTCCTGGAGGGGCTGAACGACAACCAGCGCGCGGCCGTCGCCCACGCGGGCACCCCGCTGCTCATCGTGGCCGGCGCCGGCTCCGGCAAGACGCGCGTGCTCACCCACCGCATCGCCCACCTCCTCGCCGAGCGGCATGTGCACCCGGGGCAGATCCTCGCGATCACCTTCACCAACAAGGCCGCGGGCGAGATGAAGGAGCGCGTCGAAGCGCTCGTCGGCCCGCGCGCGCACGCGATGTGGGTGATGACCTTCCACAGCTCGTGTGTGCGCATCCTGCGCCGCGAGAGCAAGAGGCTCGGCTTCACGTCGTCGTTCTCGATCTACGACGCGGCCGACTCCAAGCGCCTCATGGCCCTGGTCTGCCGCGATCTGGACCTCGACCCCAAGCGCTACCCGCCCAAGTCCTTCAGCGCCAAGATCAGCAACCTGAAGAACGAGCTGATCGACGAGGAGGACTTCGCCGCCCAGGCCGCCGACGGCTTCGAGAAGACCCTCGCCCAGGCCTACGCCATGTACCAGTCCCGGCTGCGCGAGGCGAACGCCCTCGACTTCGACGACCTGATCATGACGACGGTGAATCTGCTGCGCGCCTTCCCGGACGTCGCCGAGCACTACCGCCGCCGGTTCCGCCATGTCCTGGTCGACGAGTACCAGGACACCAACCACGCCCAGTACGCCCTCGTACGCGAGCTGGTCGGCACCTCCGAGCACCCCGTCGACGTCCCCCCGGGCGAGTACGACCTGCCGCCGGCCGAGCTCTGTGTCGTCGGTGACGCCGACCAGTCGATCTACGCCTTCCGTGGCGCGACGATCCGCAACATCCTCCAGTTCGAGGAGGACTACCCGGACGCGACGACGATCCTGCTGGAGCAGAACTACCGCTCCACGCAGACGATCCTGTCCGCCGCCAACGCCGTCATCGAGCGCAACGAGTCCCGCCGCCCCAAGAACCTGTGGACCAACGCGGGCGCGGGCGCGCGCATCACCGGCTACGTCGCCGACACCGAGCACGACGAGGCGCAGTTCGTCGCCGACGAGATAGACCGGCTGACGGACGCGGGCGACGCGAAGGCGGGCGACGTCGCCGTCTTCTACCGCACCAACGCCCAGTCCCGCGTCTTCGAAGAGATCTTCATCCGCGTCGGCCTGCCCTACAAGGTCGTCGGCGGGGTCCGCTTCTACGAGCGCAAGGAGGTCCGGGACGTCCTGGCCTACCTGCGCGTGCTGGCCAACCCGGAGGACTCGGTGCCGCTGCGCCGGATCCTCAACGTGCCCAAGCGGGGCATCGGCGACCGCGCCGAGGCGATGATCGACGCCCTCTCCCAGCGGGAGAAGATCAGCTTCCCGCAGGCCCTGAAGCGCGTCGACGAGGCGTACGGCATGGCCTCGCGGTCGACGAACGCCGTGAAGCGGTTCAACGCGCTGATGGAGGAGCTCCGCACGATCGTCGAGTCGGGCGCCGCGCCGGCGACGGTCCTGGAGGCGGTGCTCGAACGCACCGGCTACCTCGCCGAGTTGCAGGCCTCCACCGACCCGCAGGACGAGACCCGGATCGAGAACCTTCAGGAACTCGCGGCCGTGGCCCTGGAGTTCGAGCAGGAGGCCGGCGAGGTCCAGAGCGAGGCGGAGGGCGGGGCGGAGGGCGAGACCACGACGCCGGTCGGTCTCCCCGCGTTCCTGGAGCGGGTCGCCCTGGTCGCCGACTCCGACCAGATCCCCGACGAGGACGACGGCTCGGGCGTCATCACCCTGATGACCCTGCACACCGCCAAGGGCCTGGAGTTCCCGGTCGTGTTCCTCACCGGCATGGAGGACGGCGTCTTTCCGCACATGCGCGCCCTCGGCCAGACCAAGGAGCTCGAGGAGGAGCGCCGTCTGGCCTACGTCGGCATCACCCGCGCGCGGGAGCGGCTCTACCTGACGCGGTCCGCGCTGCGCAGCGCCTGGGGGCAGCCGTCGTACAACCCGCCCTCCCGGTTCCTGGAGGAGATCCCGCCGACGCATGTGGACTGGAAGCGGACGGGGGCGACCGCGCCCGTGTCCTCCGGTCCCGTCTCGGGCGTGGCGGCCTCGCTGTCCTCGTCCCGCTCGCGTTCCTCGGCCGCGGGCGCGTCCGGCTTCGCGACCCGCCGCTCCGCCGACAAGCCGGTGGTCGCGCTGGCCGTCGGCGACCGCGTCACCCACGACCAGTTCGGTCTCGGCACGGTCGTCGGCGTGAAGGGCACGGGCGCGAACGCGGAGGCGACGGTCGACTTCGGCGACGTCAAGCCGAAGCGTCTGCTGCTGCGGTACGCGCCGGTGGAGAAGCTGTAGCGCACGAGTGAGCCCCCGCTGCGACAGCGGGGGCCCGGAGCGGGGCGAGCGCGAAAGCGGGAAGAGCGCGAGGAGCGCTTACGTCGGGTTGATGTCGTGGCTGCGCAGCCACGGCAGCGGGTCGATCGCGGAGCCTCCCGCGGGCCGGACCTCGAAGTGCAGGTGCGGGCCGGTGGAGTTGCCGGAGTTGCCGGAGTACGCGATCGGGTCGCCGGCCTTGACCGTCGTACCGGAGGAGACGCGGTAGGTGGAGAGGTGGCAGTACCAGGTCTCCGTACCGTCCTTCGCCGTCACGATCATCATGTTGCCGTAGGCGCTGTTCCACTGCGTCCGTACGGTGCCGTCGGTCGCCGCCATCACGGTCGTGCCGTAGGAGACGGGGAAGTCGATGCCGGTGTGCTGGGACATCCAGTTGACGCCGGCCTGGCCGAAGTAGGCGCTGAGGCCGTGCTGCGCGACCGGGAGGGCGTACTTGGGGCGCAGCCGCTCCTTGCGGGCCGCCTCGGCCGCCGCCTTCTTCTTCTCGGCTTCCTGCTGCGTCTTGAGGTCGATACGTTCCTGCGTCCGGCTGGCCCGGTCGGCGAAGTCGTCGGCTTCGGCGCTGAGGGTCTCGAGCTGGGCGTCCAGCTTGTTGTTGGCGGCGGACGGTTTCACCGGCTGCGCGTCCGCGGCGGACGCCGTCGTGTTCGTCTCGTCGCCGCCGGTCAGCGTGCCGACCGAGGCCGCGGCGATCCCGGCGACCCCCATCACACAGGCCGAGGGCACGGCCACGGTCAGCAGCGCGGAGCGCTTCGCGGGCATCCGGCGCCGGGAACGGTTCGCGTTGCGGGCGGCCGCCCGTCCGCCGGGCGCGGGGACCGGAGTCGCCTCTTCCTGGTCGTCCAGGAGGGGCAGCGGGGCGTCGTCGGGCAACTCGCCCTCGGCCGGGGCGTGTTCGTCGAGCCCGACCTGTTCGAAGGTGGCGGTGGCCAACTGGTCGAACGGGACCTCGGCCGCCTGCTGCTCGTGCTCGTCGGAAGCCTGCTGGACGGCCTCGCCGCCGTCGGAGTTCCACTGCGTCGCGTCGTACGCGCCGGTGTCGAAGGCCTGCGTGCCCCATTCCCACTGCTGGGTCCGGTCGGCGGGGGCCACGGACTGGTCGGGCTGGAGCCAGGCGCTCGCGTCCCACTGCCCACTGACATCCGGTGCCGTGCCCTGCTGCGGGACGGCGTTCAGCTGCTGGTGGTCGGTGGACCAGGCGGTGGCGTCGTACGCGCCCGTGTCGTGGGCGGCGTGGTGCTGGGCCGCGTACCCGTCGTAGTTCAGGGTCTGGTGACTGCCCGTGTCCGGGACCTGGTGGCCGCCGGTGCCCCACTGGGTGTTGTCGTACGTGCCGGTGGTGGAGGCCGTGCCGCCGCCCGGAAACTCGCCGAAGAGCGGGTCGGCCGGCGTGAAGTGGCCGGTGGCGTGGGCTCCGGCGTCGTAGGCGCCGGTCTCGTAGCCGTGGTACGTGGTGAAGCCGTCGTACTGGGCTTCCTGGGTCTCGTACGACGCGTAGTGCGCTGTAACGGCGTCGGAAGCCGGGGTCGGGGTGGTCATGATCCCCGACGGGTGACGGTCGTTCACCAACTTCTCTTTCGCCGACAACAGGGGCTGCCAGAGCAGTGCGGCGACTGTACCCGGCAGTACGCGGGCACGACAATCTTCTGCAGGTTTCGTGCCTGCGGGAAAGGGGCATTCGGCCGTGTTTCGGGGGACGGCGGGCGCGGGTTTGGCCCTACGTTCGAATGGCGTTCGATAATGGTGACGGTCGGACGGCCCCGAGGGGCGTCGGCAGAGGCGTTGTCGGGTGTGGTCGGGGGTGTCGTCGTCAGGCCACGGTGAGGCCGTCGGTCTGCGTCCCGGTGCGGGTGCCGGTGCGGCTGCCGGTCCGAGCGCCGGCGGACGCCCCCGTACGCGCCGTGTCGAGGGCCTGCCGTATGCCGGTGGCGACGGCCGGGTGGACAGGCAGGGCGAGGTGGCCGATCCCGGTCACCCGGACGTTCTGCACCAACAGGTCGGGATGGTCGACACAGGCCGTCTCCAGCGGGTCCATGAGGTGGTCCAGGTCGCTCCAGAAGCTGACGAAGTGGGTACGACAGCCCGGCGCCGGCCGGGAGAGTTCCTCGATCAGCTCGGATCCGGGGCGCATCTGGCGCACGATCGGGTGCGCGTTCGCCAGCGGCGCCACCCGGGTGCCGGAGTGCGGGGTGCCCAGCGTGACCAGCGTCCTGACCCGGCCGTCGCCGCCCAGCCGCTGCACGTAGTAGCGGGCGATGAGGCCGCCCAGGCTGTGTCCGACCACGTCGACCTGCGAGCTGCCGGTGCGCTCGCAGATCTCCTCTATGTGCCGGCCGAGCAGCTCGGCGGTCGTCCGGATGTCGCAGGTCAGGGGGGAGTAGTTGAGCGACTCCACCCGATGCCTGCCGTGCTGGGCGAGGCTGCGGCGCAGCAGGACGAACACGGAACGGTTGTCGATGAACCCGTGCAGCAGGACGACCGGGAGCGGGCCCTTGGTCGGCAGCTGTGCCGGGCCGTCGGCGCCGCCCGCCCTGGGCAGCGCGGGGCGGGCCGTGGCGCGGCGCTCCTGCGCGATGCCGGAGGGGTAGAGGAGCAGGTGGCCCGCCAGGATCGCCAGATCAAGGGCGGTCGCCTTGAGGAGGGTCAGGGAGAGCCCGGCCAGTCGGCTCGGCAGGCCGGGAAGTCCGGGGAGTCCTGGGAGGTTCGGCAGGCTCGGGAGGCTGGAGAGGTTCAGGATGCCCGGCAGGGTCCGCATGTCCGGCAGCAGACGCTGGCACAGCGGAAGAAAGGGCTGAAGTGCCCGGGTGACCTTCATGGCCGACCTCCTGTCGGCACGCTGAGGACTTCTCTGTCCCCCGTGTGCCCTCGTGGAAGTCGCGTTGGAGGAGGTCGATCGGGCACGGCAGGGAGTGGGGCGGGTACGGCCTGGAGTGCGGGGCGTGTACGGCTTGTGTGACACCCGTTACACCGATGACGTGCAAGGAACCCGCCGGTCTGGCGACGAGGCTCCCCGCTGTCGTGCCTTACCTGTCCTACGTGCCCATCGTGCCTGCCGATGCGCCGTACCGCCACGCCAGCGGCCTGTGGCGTGACGGTACGGCGACCTCTTCGCGGCTCCCGGTGCGACCGATCCCCCGTGGCGCGGGGGATCGGTGCGCGGTGAAAATGTCCCTTCGTGTGATTTCCCCCTCGGTCCACACCGCGAAACTGCCGGTTGCGGGATGCTGGCGATAACGTTCGTTCACTTCCTCGGGCGGTCTGGCACGGGGTGTCCGTGCCGTTGAGGATGGACGTAGTCGCTTCATGGAGGCAGTGATGGGTGTGGCAGCCGGTCCGATCCGCGTGGTGGTGGCCAAGCCGGGGCTCGACGGCCACGATCGCGGGGCCAAGGTGATCGCGCGGGCGCTGCGCGACGCCGGTATGGAGGTCATCTACACCGGGCTCCACCAGACGCCCGAGCAGATCGTGGGCACGGCGATCCAGGAGGACGCCGACGCGATCGGTCTGTCCATCCTGTCCGGGGCCCACAACACGCTCTTCGCCGCGGTGATCGAGCTGCTGAAGGAACGGGACGCGGCGGACATCCTGGTGTTCGGCGGGGGCATCATTCCGGAGGCGGACATCGCGCCGTTGAAGGAGAAGGGCGTCGCGGAGATCTTCACGCCGGGGGCGACCACCGCGTCGATCGTCGACTGGGTTCGGGCGAACGTGCGGCAGCCTGCCGGCGCCTGAGCGGTTGTTGTGACGGGTGGCTCTGGGCGGGCCCTCCCTGGGGGCGCTGCCCCCCGCCCCGGCCCCCCGGCCCCCGGCCCCCGGCCCCCGGGTCGGCCCTGACGGGGCCTCGTCCTCGATCGCCGGACGGGTCGGACATGCGGGCCGGTCGAGGGCCGGGGTTCAGCTGCCCGGTGTTTCCAGTTCCTGTGTCATCACGGCGCGCAGGCGCAGTGTCCTGCCCAGTCGTTGGAATGCCTCCGCCCAGTAGCCGCCGGCGCCCGGGGAGGCGTCCTCCGGTTCGTCCGGTACGGCCAGCAGGGCGTCGAGACGGGTTGCCTCCCCGGGGTCGAGGCAGCGTTCGGCCAGGCCCATGACGCCGCTGAAGCTCCAGGGGTAACTGCCCGCGTCCCGTGCGATGTTGAGGGCGTCGACGACGGCACGGCCGAGCGGTGTGGCCCACGGCACGGGGCATACGCCGAGCAGCTGGAAGGCCTCCGAGAGGCCGTGGGCCGCGATGAAACCGGCGACCCACTCGGCCCGTTCGGCGACCGGAAGCGTGCCCAGCAGCTTGGCCCGCTCGGCGAGGGAGACCGCGCCCGGCCCGCCCGCGCCGGGCGCCGACGGCACCCCGAGCAGCGCCCGCGACCAGTCGGCGTCTCGCTGCCGTACGGCGGCCCGGCACCACGCCGCGTGCAGTTCGCCCAGCCAGTCGTCGGCCACCGGCAACGCCACGATCCGCTCCGGCGTACGGCCGCCCAGCCGCGCCCGCCAGGTGGTGAGCGGGGCCGCCTCCACCAGTTGGCCGAACCACCAGGACCGCTCGCCCCGGCCGGGCGGCGCCTTGGCCGACACACCGTCGCGTTCCATGCCCGCGTCGCATTCGTGCGGGGCCTCCACGAGGAGCGTCGGCGTGTCGAGGGTGTGGTCGACGGCCACGCACGCGCCGGCCCGGACCGCCATCCGTGCGGCGAGAGCCGAACCCGGCAGCGCCGAGAGCAGCTCCGCGGCGGTGGCCCGTACGTTGCGGCTCCGGTCCGTGAGCGCCTGTTCCAGGAAGGGCTCGTCCCGTGGGCCGAGGCCGGTGCGCAGCGAGTCGAGGAACATCAGCCGGTCCTCGGCCCGTTCCGTCGACCAGCTCGCGGCCAGCAGTTCGCGGGCCGCGTCGGGGTCGCGGAACCGGATCGAGGCCAGCAGGGCGACCCGCTCGGCGAACAGGCCCTCCTGCCAGAGTGCCTCGGTGCGTCCGGTCTCGGCCGGGCCCGGCAGCGCGGTGCCGCCGCCCGGGGTCGCGCGCAGGGCGAACCGCCAGTCGGGGTTGAGCCGGGCCAGCCACAGGGCGCGCGGTCCGGCGAACTCCAGCGCCGCCGGGCGCAGGTCCGTACGCCCGCGTGCCGCGTCGAGCAGCGCGGGAAGGGACTCGGCGGGTGCGGCGAATCCTCGGGCGTTCACCGCCGTCAGCCACTGGGGCAGCAGCTCCATGAGATCCGGTGCGGTGCCTCTGCGGCCGCCCGCGCCGGTGCCGGGGCGGTCGGCCAGCAGGAAGGCGAGCCGGCGGGCCGCCGCGACGGGCAGTGCCGGACGGGGATCCTCGGCGGCCGGCGCCGGCCGGGGGGCCGCCCGGCCCGGGCGCAGACCGGCCCGTCGGCGTACGGTCTCCGCGGCCGCCGCGTCCAGCAGGGCGGCCGGCGCGGCCCGGCCGGGGGCCGTGCCCGGGGGCGTACGGCGATCCGTGCCGAGGAGGGCGGCGGTGACCAGCTCCTCCCGGGCGGGCGGCGGTGAGTGGGGCGGGCCGGCGTTCATGGGACTCCCTTCTGTTGCCGTCGTGGTGGTGGCCGTCGGGGGCGTCGTCGCTGTCCCGGGGGGCGTGTTCAGCACAGGCGCACCGCCTCTCCCGCGCCCGTCGGCCAGGCCGTCAGCGGGGTGAAGCCGCGGTGGCCGCACTCCCCGAAGACGCTGACGGGGGCGCCGCCCGAGAGGGCGACCAGGCGCCACAGGCCGGGGCGGGAGATCGCCGCGGGGGTGAGCGGGAGCGCCGTGTCGCCGGTGGCGTCCGCCAGTTGCCAGGAGTCGCCGTCCGGGGTCGGTACGACGTCGTCCAGTGTCACCGGGACGGCGTCCTGCCAGGGGTCGTGGCGCAGGGTGTCGCCGTAGCGGGCGGTCGCCTCGGTCGTCGTCATGCCCGGGGGACGGGCCCCGGTGAGGACGGGCGGGGCGAACTGCTCGCCGAGAGCGGCCCGTTGTCGTCCCGAGCCCGGGTGTGCGGACAGTTCGGCGTCCAGGGCGAGGCCGACGGGCAGGGTGAGCTCCGGTGCGCGGCCCGCGGCGCCGTAGGAGAGGAGGAGCGCCGTGCGGCCCGAGACGGTGCCGTACAGCCAGATACGGCGGGTCGTCAGTTTCGGGTCGGGCGTGTCGTACTGGGCGAGCACCAGCCAGTGGTCGCGGACCGGCGGACCCGTCGGCGAGGACGGCAGGCCGACGCGGGCGTGGACCGTCGCCGCGAGGGCGTCCGGCAGCCGCTCACGGTGCAGCCAGCCCTGGTCGAGGAGATGGAGCAGCGCGCACTCCTCCAGCAACCGGGCCGGCCAGTCCGGCCCGGACCCGGGAACCGCCCCCAACTCCCGTACTCGTGACGCGAGTCCGGGTGCCTGCGCGTCGACCATGCGGGCCGCCGTCTCCTCCCACAGCGCGTACCCCGACTGCTCGGCCGTGGCCAGCCCCGAGCGCAGAAGATCGGCGAGCCGCTCCTCCAACTCCGTCGCGCCCGCGGTGATCCGCTCGGCGCGCCGCTCCGCCCGGCGGCGCGCCCCCTCCGGATCGGCGGGGCCGGACCCGGAACCCGCCGGCCCCGCCACCCCTTCCTCCCGGGTGCGCCTGCGTCCCGCGATCCACTGCTCGGCCCAGTCCGGCGCCCGCCCCGCCGGCATCTCCCCCTCGCCGCCCGACCAGAGCAGCAGCAGCCCGAGCGCGTGCTTGCACGGGAACTTGCGGCTCGGGCAGCTGCATTTGTACGCCGGACCGGTCCCGTCCGCCGTGTCGACGACCGTCCGGTACGGCGTGCCGCCGCTGCCCGCGCACAGCCCCCATACCGCCCCCTCCCGCGACCTGCCCGTGCCCGACCACGGAGCGGCCGTGCCGAGTTTGCTTCCCGCTTTGCGTGACGTGGAGTCAGGCGCCAGTGCCAGCACCTGGTCCGCCGTCCAGCGCACCCCCTGCTGAGTCATGTCTCGAAGGTAGATCCCCCCACTGACAATCGGTCCGGCGAGCGCCTGCCGACCGTCCGACGGCCGTCCGCGAGGCGCCCGCCGCAGGTGGCCCGAGGGGCGTTTCCGCAGGTCGGATCGCATTGTCAGTGGCGTGGTGCACGGTGGACACCAGATGCCGAACCGGCCGAGCTGGAGGGGGCCTCAGCCATGTCCGTGTCCGTAGATCCCACGGCAGATCCAACGCCCGTGGACCCGAGTGGGAACAAGCCGGCGGAAGCATTGCGTCCGCACGCCGAGGACGCCTTCGCCGACGAACTCGCCGCGCTGGCCGCGCAGGACGACCGCCCGCGCCCGGCCCGTTGGAAGCTGTCGCCGTGGGCCGTCGCCACCTATCTTCTCGGCGGTGTCCTCCCGGACGGCACGGCGATCTCGCCGAAGTACGTGGGCCCGCGCCGCATCGTCGAGGTCGCCGTGTCCACCCTCGCCACCGACCGCGCCCTGCTGCTGCTCGGCGTCCCGGGCACGGCCAAGACCTGGGTCTCCGAGCACCTGGCGGCGGCGGTCAGCGGTGACTCGACGCTGCTGGTGCAGGGCACCGCGGGCACACCGGAGGAGGCGATCCGCTACGGCTGGAACTACGCGCAGCTGCTCGCGCACGGGCCGAGCCGGGACGCGCTGGTACCCAGCCCCGTCATGCGGGCCATGGCGGAGGGGGCGACGGTGCGGGTGGAGGAGCTGACCCGGATCCCGGCCGACGTGCAGGACGGCCTCATCACCATCCTGTCGGAGAAGACCCTGCCGATACCGGAGTTGGGGCAGGAGGTGCAGGCGGTCCGCGGGTTCAGTCTCATCGCCACGGCCAACGACCGCGACCGCGGGGTCAACGAGCTGTCGAGCGCCCTGCGCCGCCGCTTCAACACGGTGGTGCTGCCGCTGCCCGAGAGCGTCGAGGCCGAGGTGGACATCGTCGCCCGGCGAGTGGACCAGATCGGCCGCTCCCTCGACCTGCCGGCCGCTCCCGACGGCATCGACGAGATCCGCCGGGTGGTGACGGTCTTCCGTGAACTGCGCGCGGGCGTCACCTCCGACGGCCGTACGAAGGTGAAGTCGCCGAGCGGCACGCTGTCCACCGCCGAGGCCATCTCCGTCGTCACCGGCGGTCTCGCACTGGCCGCGCACTTCGGCGACGGCGTACTGCGGGCGGGGGACGTGGCCGCGGGCATCCTCGGCGCCGTCGTCCGCGATCCGGCGGCCGACCGGGTCGTCTGGCAGGAGTACCTGGAGGCCGTCGTCCGTGAACGGGCCGGCTGGACGGACTTCTACCGGGCCTGCCGGGAGGTGACCGCGTGACCGGGAGAGACGGGAGCGACGCGAGCAACGGGAACGAGGAGATCCGGGCGTGGGCCCGCGAAGCGTGGAGGGTGGCCGTGGACGACGACACGAGGTGGCCCCGCAGGGGTGAGGGCAGGGGATGACGAGCCTCGCGGAGGGCGGCGGCCAGGACTCGGCGGCGGGGCGGCCGTTGCTGCTCGGGGTGCGTCACCACGGGCCGGGGTCGGCGCGGGCGGTACGGGCGGCGCTGGACGCCGCCCGGCCCCGGACCGTACTGGTCGAGGGGCCGCCCGAGGCCGACGCGCTGATCCCGCTCGCCGCCGACGAGGACATGCGGCCGCCGGTCGCGCTGCTCGCCCACGCCGTCGACGAACCCGGCCGGTCGGTCTTCTGGCCGCTGGCCGAGTTCTCCCCGGAGTGGGTCGCCCTCCGCTGGGCCCTGGAGCACGACGTCCCCGCCCGCTTCATCGACCTCCCGGCCACGCACACCCTGGCCCGGGAGAAGGAGGGTCCGGGCCCCGAAGGACAGAACGAGAGCGGGGGTGAGAGCGGGGACGGGAACGAGGGCGAGAGCGGGGGCACGCGCGGGGAGGACGCGCCCGGCGCCCTGAAGGGGGTGCGGGGGGACCCTCTCGGGCGGCTCGCCGCGGTCGCCGGGTACGACGACCCCGAGCGGTGGTGGGAGGACGTCGTCGAGCACCGGTCGACGGGAGCGAAGGATCCGTTCGCGCCGTTCGCCGCGATCGAGGAGGCCATGGGGGCGCTGAGGGAGGCGTGCGCGACCGACGCGGGAGAGGACGGCGACCACCGGGACCTCGTGCGGGAGGCGTACATGCGCATCCAGGTACGGGCCGCGCAGAAAGAGTTCGGGGCGGACGGGGTGGCCGTCGTGTGCGGGGCGTGGCATGTGCCCGCGCTGCGCCGGAAGGTCGCCGTCGCCGCCGACCGTGCGCTGCTCAAGGGGCTGCCCAAGGTCAGGGCCGACCTGACCTGGGTGCCGTGGACGCACCGCAGGCTGGCCCGGGCCGGGGGGTACGGGGCGGGTATCGACTCGCCGGGCTGGTACGCCCACCTGTTCGGCGCGCCGGACCGGCCGATCGAGCGCTGGCTGACGAAGGTGGCGGTGCTGCTGCGCGCGGAGGACCGGATCGTGTCCTCTGCGCATGTCATCGAGGCGGTCCGGCTGGCCGAGACGCTCGCCGCGCTGCGCGGCCGGCCGCTGCCCGGTCTGAGCGAGACGACCGACGCCGTGCGCGCGGTGCTGTGCGAGGGCTCGGACGTTCCGTCGGCACTGGTGCGCGACCGGCTGGTGGTCGGGGACGTCCTGGGCGAGGTGCCGCCCGGTGCGCCGGCGGTGCCGTTGCAGCGCGACCTCGACCGGCATCAGCGCCGGTTGCGGCTCAAACCCGAGGCGGACGAACGCGAGTTGGCGCTCGACCTGCGCAAGGAGAACGACGCCGGGCGCAGCAGGCTCCTGCACCGGCTGCGGCTGCTGCGCATCGAGTGGGGCGAGCCGGCCGCCTCGCCCGGCAGCACGGGGACGTTCCGGGAGACGTGGCGGCTGCGCTGGGAGCCGGAGCTGTCGGTGCGGACCGCCGAGGCCGGGGTGTGGGGGACGACCGTGCTCGCCGCGGCGACCGCCAAGGCGGAGGCGGACGCCGTCGCCGCGCGGGACCTCGCCGAGGTGACCGGGCTCGCCGAGCACTGCCTCCTGGCCGGGTTGCCGGACGCGCTTCCGACGGTGATGCGGGTCCTCGCCGACCGGGCGGCCCTCGACACCGACGTCGGTCATCTCGCCCAGGCCCTCCCCGCGCTGGTCCGTTCGCTCCGCTACGGCGACGTACGCGGCACCGACACCGGCGCGCTGGCGGAGGTGGCCGCGGGCCTGGCCGAACGGGTCTTCGTCGGCCTCCCCCCGGCCTGCGCCTCGCTGAACGCGGAGGCGGCGGACGAGATGCGGCGCCACGTGGACGCGGTGCACGCGGCGGTGGGAATGCTGGAGGAGACGGAGACGGAGACGACGAGGGCCCCGGGCCGGACCTCGACAGTGGCCGGGACGGCGGCGGGGACGGCGGCCGGGACAGCGGTCGGCACACCGGCGGGGGCGGCGGCCGAGAAGGCCGCGGAGAGAGCGGCCGGGGTGGAGGGGGTACGCGTCGGGTCCGTGGAAGCGGACGGGGGCGAGGGCCTGCCGGGTGCCTCCCCGGTGGGCGGCGACCGGGATCTCGCCGGTGAGTCCGGCCCGGATCACGGTGGTGAGCCCGGTCCGGGGCATGGTGGTGGACTCGGCCCGGGGCGTGGTGGTCTGCGGGAGCGCTGGCGGAGCGTGCTGCGGGTGCTGTCCGGGCGGGACAGCGTGCCGGGGGTGATCCGGGGGCGGGCCGTGCGGCTGCTCCTGGACGAGGGGGAGCTTGGCCAGGACGAGGCGGCGCGGCTCATGGGGCTCGCTCTGTCACCGGGGACACCGCCGCCGGACGCGGCCGCCTGGATCGAGGGCTTCGTCGGAGGCGGCTCCGGGGGAGGGCTGCTCCTCGTGCACGACGAACGGCTGCTGGGTCTGGTCGACGGATGGCTCACGACGGTGCCGGCGGACGCGTTCACGGACGTACTGCCGTTGCTGCGGCGGACGTTCTCGGCGTACGAGCCGGGGGTGCGCAGAACGCTCGGCGAGCTGGTCCGGCGCGGCCCGGGGGAACGGGCCGGCGGGCCGGGCGTGGGCTCCGGGGCCCCAGGGTTCGCGGCCGTGCTCGACGAGGGACGCGCGGACGCCGTCCTGCCGGTGGTGCGGCTGCTGCTGGGGCTGGGACCGGGGCCGGGATCGGGATCGGGACCGGATCCCGACACGGCCGACGACAACGAGCATGCGGGGGTGGGGACATGACGACGTCCGAGGCGGCGACGTCCGACACAACAGCGTCCGAGGCCGGACAGGAGCGGCTGCGGCGCTGGCGGCTGGTGCTCGGGGGCGACGCGGCGGACGGCACCGGCCACGGGCTCTCCGGCCGGGACGCCGAGATGGACGGGGCGCTCACCGCGCTCTACGGGAAGGAGAGCGGGGCCCGGACGGGGCGGGACCGCTCGGCGGGGCTCGGGGCTTCGGCGCCGTCGGTGGCCCGCTGGCTCGGGGACATCCGCACGTACTTCCCCTCCTCCGTCGTACAGGTCATGCAGCGTGACGCCATCGACCGGCTCGGGCTGTCCGCGCTGCTGCTGGAACCGGAGATGCTGGAGGCGGTGGAGGCCGACGTGCATCTCGTCGGCACGCTGCTCTCGCTGAACAAGGCGATGCCGGAGACGACGAAGGAGACGGCTCGGGCCGTGGTCCGCAAGGTCGTCGAGGACCTGGAGAAGCGGCTGGCCACCCGCACCCGGGCCGCGCTCACCGGCGCCCTCGACCGCGGCACGCGCGTCCACCGCCCGCGCCATCACGACATCGACTGGAACCGCACGATCGCGGTCAACCTGAAGCACTACCTGCCCGATTACGGGACGGTCGTGCCGGAGCGGCTCGTCGGGTACGGGCGGGCGTCGCGGTCCGTGAAGAAGAAGGTGATCCTCTGCATCGACCAGTCGGGATCGATGGCGTCGTCGGTGGTGTACGCGTCGGTCTTCGGGGCGGTGCTGGCGTCGATGCGGTCGATCAGCACCCGGCTCGTCGTCTTCGACACGGCGGTCGCCGATCTCACCGACCTGCTCGACGACCCGGTGGACGTCCTGTTCGGCACCCGGCTCGGCGGCGGCACGGACATCAACCGGGCGCTCGCGTACTGCCAGGCGCAGATCACCCGGCCCGCCGAGACGGTGGTGGTGCTCATCAGCGACCTGTACGAGGGAGGCATACGGGACGAGATGCTCCGACGCGTCGCGGCGATGAAGGCGTCCGGCGTGCAGTTCGTCGCGCTGCTCGCGCTGTCGGACGAGGGGGCGCCCGCCTACGACCGGGAGCACGCGGCGGGGCTCGCGGCGCTGGGCGCACCGGCGTTCGCCTGCACGCCGGATCTCTTCCCGGAGGTGATGGCGGCGGCGATCGAGAGGCGTCCGCTGCCCGTGCCGGACACCGCCTGACGCGGCGCGGGGCGCACATGCAAGGATCTGGGGCACGTCGTCGCCGCACGGGAGGAACCTCCCCCCTTGACCTGGCCCACCGCCCTGCCCGGTGCCGCTCTGCGGTCCCTGCGCGTCCTGCGCGGCGCGGCCGGCCGGCGTGTGGTGCAACTGGCTTTCCTGGTGGGCGGGTTGTTCGCGCTCGGGTTCCTCTGCGGGGAACAGGCACACGCGGCGGAGGGCCTGTCCGCACCGGCCCTGTCCGCACCGGCTCTGTCTGCACCGGCTCTGTCTGCACCGGCCTTGCCCGTGCCGGCCTTGCCCGTGCCGGCCTTGCCCGTGCCGGCTCTCTCCGCTCCGGCTCTGTCCGTACCGGCCGGGGTGACTGATCAGGGCGAAGGCCTGACGTCGGTTCCGGCGGTCGGTGACGAATCGGCCGGCCGCCTTCCCAGGCTCCCGGCCCCTGCCGACCTTCCCTCCCTCGCCGACCTCCCGGCCTCTGCCGACCTCCCCGCCCCTGCCAACTCTTCCGCCCCTGCCGACCTCCCGGCCTCTGCCGACCTTCCCGGGCTCGCGGATCTTGCAGACCTGGCCAAGCTCCCCGTCGTCTCCGACCTCCCCGCACTGCCGGACCTCCCCCTGATCCCCGACCTCCCGAGGCTTCCCGCCCTTCCCGCCCTTCCCGACCTCCCGAGGCTTCCCGCCCTTCCCGCCCTTCCCGCCCTCCCTGCCCTTCCCGCCCTTCCTGTCCTTCCCGCGCTCCCCGGCCTTCCGGCGGTTTCGGTGCCGGTCGTGGAGGTGCCGGTGGCGGTCCCGCCGTCGCCGGTGGACGGGCAGGGGGAGGAGCACGGGCTCGGTGAGCTGAAGAAGACCGCCGACGCGGCGACGGCGACCGTGGCGGCGACGGCGGCGGTGGTGGACACGGGCGTGGGTGCGAACAGGGCGTCGTACGGTCCGGTGAGGACCGGCGGCCTCGGCCGTTCGGCCGATGTCGGTCACCGCGTCGCGTCCGCCCGGACCGGTCACGCCCCCGTGCGGGCCCCCGCTCCCGGGCCCGTGCGCCGCGGGCCCGGCGGCGCCGGTGACGGTGTGCTGGGCGGTGGTGCATCGGTGCTCGACGGCGGCGCGTCCCGGCACGGCGACACGCATGCCGTCACACCGTGTCACAGGGTGCCGCTGCGGCTGGTACCCGGCGGCGCCGTGCGCTCCGACAGGGCCGGTGCACGGGACGGTCACCGGGACGTCCCGGTCTTCCCCGGCTAGGGGCAGCCGCCCGACGAACACCCCTCACGCCCCTCTCCCGGCCGCCGACCCTTCCGGTATTGAGGGCTGTGCGCGGATCGCGCGGGAAAACCACGTACTACGGCAGCGCGTCATGCGTCTGACCGGTTGACTCCGTGAGGCGGCAGGCCCCCGGACGGCCGAAAGCCTTCGGTTTGTCCGACCGAACCCTCACGGACGGGGCCGAGTGATCCTCATTGGGGTGAGGATCGATCGCCCTGTGCCCCCTGAGGGGCTGCTCAAGGGGCCTCACCGGGCCAACCCCAACCCGGTGAGGCCCTTCCCCGTCCCGGTCCCCGTCCCCTTCCTGTCCCCTCCCCTTCCCCTCCCGGCGTCCTCACATCCGGCACGGGGTGTCAGTGATCCCGGCATCATGTGACAGGTATCACCGCTCAGGTGTGACCCTCGATTTAGGGGCCTCCTGCAAGCAGCGATAACCTGCGAGACGGACATGCCGCGCGCTCGGACACCGTGTGCGCCTCCCTTGTGACTGACAGACGGCGGACGTCACGTTGCCCTCGCGGCACGCCCACGCAGACAACGAACCGCGAGATCACTGATAGGGACGGAAGCGCGTGGACCTGTTCGAGTACCAGGCGAGGGACCTCTTCGCCAAGCACGATGTACCGGTGCTGGCCGGTGAAGTCATCGACACGCCTGAGGCGGCCCGCGCAGCCACCGAGCGTCTCGGTGGCAAGTCCGTCGTCAAGGCCCAGGTGAAGGTCGGCGGGCGTGGCAAGGCCGGTGGCGTGAAGCTCGCCGCCACCCCGGACGAGGCCGTCGCCCGGGCGACGGACATCCTCGGCATGGACATCAAGGGCCACACGGTCCACAAGGTGATGATCGCCGAGACGGCCCCGGAGATCCTGGAGGAGTACTACGTCTCCTTCCTCCTCGACCGTGCCAACCGCACCTTCCTCTCCATCGCGTCCGTCGAGGGCGGCATGGAGATCGAGGAGGTGGCGGAGACCCGCCCCGAGGCCGTCGCCAAGACGCCGATCGACGCCAACGAGGGTGTGACCCCCGAGAAGGCCCGTGAGATCGTCGAGGCCGCGAACTTCCCGGCCGAGGTCGCCGACAAGGTCGTCAACGTCCTCGTGACGCTGTGGAAGACCTTCATCGAGGAGGACGCCCTCCTCGTCGAGGTCAACCCGCTGGCGAAGGTCGCCTCCGGCGACGTCATCGCCCTCGACGGCAAGGTCTCGCTGGACGAGAACGCAGAGTTCCGTCAGCCGGGACACGCGGAGTTCGTCGACCACGCGTCGGCCAACCCGCTCGAGGCCGCCGCGAAGGCGAAGAACCTCAACTACGTCAAGCTGGACGGCGAGGTCGGCATCATCGGCAACGGCGCGGGTCTCGTCATGAGCACCCTCGACGTCGTCGCGTACGCCGGTGAGGCGCACGGTGGGGTCAAGCCCGCCAACTTCCTCGACATCGGTGGTGGCGCCTCCGCCGCCGTCATGGCGAACGGCCTGGAGATCATCCTCGGCGACCCGGACGTCAAGTCCGTCTTCGTCAACGTCTTCGGTGGCATCACCGCCTGTGACGAGGTCGCCAACGGCATCGTCCAGGCGCTTCAGCTGCTCGCGGACAAGGGTGAGGAAGTCACCAAGCCGCTGGTCGTCCGCCTCGACGGCAACAACGCCGAGCTGGGTCGCAAGATCCTCTCCGACGCCAACCACCCGCTGGTCCAGCGCGTGGACACCATGGACGGCGCGGCCGACAAGGCCGCCGAGCTCGCGGCTGCGAAGTAAGGGAAGAGGGACAGAACAGCCATGGCTATCTTCCTGAACAAGGACAGCAAGGTCATCGTCCAGGGCATGACCGGTGCCACGGGCATGAAGCACACCAAGCTCATGCTGGCGGACGGCACCAACATCGTCGGTGGCGTGAACCCCCGCAAGGCGGGCACGTCCGTCGACATCGACGGTACCGAGATCCCGGTCTTCGGCACGGTCGCCGAGGCGATCGAGAAGACGGGCGCCAACGTGTCCGTCCTCTTCGTGCCGCCGGCCTTCGCGAAGGCCGCCGTCGTCGAGGCGATCGACGCGGAGATTCCGCTGGCCGTCGTCATCACCGAGGGCATCGCCGTCCACGACTCGGCCGCGTTCTACGCGTACGCCGGGTCCAAGGGCGACAAGACCCGGATCATCGGCCCGAACTGTCCCGGTCTCATCACCCCGGGCCAGTCGAACGCCGGCATCATCCCGGGCGACATCACGAAGCCGGGCCGCATCGGTCTGGTCTCGAAGTCCGGCACGCTGACCTACCAGATGATGTACGAGCTGCGTGACATCGGCTTCTCGTCCGCCGTCGGCATCGGTGGCGACCCGATCATCGGTACGACGCACATCGACGCGCTCGCCGCGTTCGAGGCCGACCCCGACACCGACCTGATCGTCATGATCGGTGAGATCGGCGGCGACGCCGAGGAGCGGGCCGCGGCCTTCATCAAGGACAACGTGAAGAAGCCGGTCGTCGGCTACGTCGCGGGCTTCACCGCGCCCGAGGGCAAGACCATGGGCCACGCCGGCGCCATCGTCTCCGGTTCCTCCGGCACCGCCCAGGCGAAGAAGGAGGCCCTCGAGGCCGCCGGCGTCAAGGTCGGCAAGACGCCGACCGAGACGGCGAAGCTGGCCCGCGAGATCCTCGCGGCCGGCTGAGTTCCAGGCCGAGTACCGGTGGGCCCGCTCCCCTTGTGGGGGCGGGCCCACCGGCGTTTCCCGTCCGCGGGGGCCCGGTCCGGTCCGGGCCGGGTCATTCGGCGAGGGGGATCAGCCGTTGCGGGCCGTGCAGGATCCCGGACCGCAGCTTCGCCCGCAGCTTCAGTTCCGCGTCCGAGAGCGTGCCGGGCGCCGACCGCGGGGGGATGCCCTGCACCGTCTCGCCGGGGGGTACCGGGGGCTCGTACCGGGTGGGGGCAGTGCGTACGGTCAACGCCGTCGCGCCGATGATCGCCACGGTGAACGCGATCGCCGCCCTGGTCCAGAAGCGGGCCCGCTGTTCGCTGCCCACCCGCACGGTGGTCGGCTCGGCCGCGCGCAGCCGTTCGGCGGACGCCACCTCGGCCAGCCGCCGGTGCAGTGCGGCGGGGCTAGCCAGCTCGGGCAGCCTCGCGGCGACCGCCTCGCGGGCGTTCAGCAGCCGGTTCGCCGCCGCGGGGGTGCTCGCCTCCGTCTCCGCCGCCGTCTCCGGGAGGTCGAGGCCGATGCCGTCGTAGAGGAGGAGCGTGCGGCGGTAGGGCGCGGGGAGGGTCAGCAGGACGTCCAGCAGCGCGCGGTCGGAGGCGTCGGCCGGGGGCGGTTCCGGGTGACGGTAACGGGGGCGGAAGCGGTGCCAGGGGGAGAGCGCGTACTCGTACGCCGTCGCCCGCACCCAGCCCGCCGGGTCGCGGTCCACCGCCACCTCGGGCCAGCGCTGCCAGGCCAGTTGGAACGCCCGCTCGACCGATTCGCGCGCGAGTTCCCGACGGCCGCAGAGCAGATACGCCTGCCGTACGAGGGCGGGGGCGCAGAAGGCGTACAGGGCGTCGAAGGCCTGATCCGGCGTCAGCGGGGCGGGGCCCGTCGCGGGGCCCGCCTCAGGGTCCGTCGCCAGACCCCCCTCCGGGACCGGGCGAGGGGCGGAGGCCGCGACCGGGCCGTGAGCGGAGACGGAGACGGGGACGGAGACGGAGACGGGGGTGGGGGTGAAGGCGGGCGTGGCCGGGGTGCGGGTGGTCGGGGGCGGGGTGGGTGCCGCAACCGCTCGGCCGGGGTTCGGCTCGTTGTTCGGGCGCTCCGTCACCTGGGGTGGGGGCGCCGCCTCCTGGGGGTTCGTCACCATGTCCGCCTCGGTCAGCGATGCCAGCAGTTTCGCGTACGCCTCCCGCCTGCGGCCGCGCGGTGTCGTGCGGCCGGACTCCCACGCGCGCACCGTCTCCCGGGTGACGCCCATCCGCTCGGCGACCTGATCCTGTGTCAGCGAGGCCGCCTCGCGCAGGTGTCGGCGCTGCCGGGGAGGGGGGAGTGGGGCAGGGCTCTGCGTCACAGGGGAACCCTTCGCACGAAAATGTACATAAACGTATATTGAGCGACACAACGTAACTTCGCCTGTTACGACGGGAAAGCGCGTGTCGTTGGGAGCATGACCGGCGTGACCCAGATGACCGCTCGCCGACTGTCGTTGTCGCCCCTGCTCAGCCGGATGCGTGACCGATCCTCCGGGCTGGCCGCCGGCCTCCTGGGCGGTGCGCTCGCGGCCGGCCTCGGGCTCGGTTCGTTCGCCGTGCTCGTGATGGTGCTGTGGATCAGCTCGCCGTACCCCGACAGCGGGCCGGACGGCGCACTGCATGTCGCCGCCGCGCTGTGGCTGCTGGCCCACGGCGCGGAACTGGTCCGCGTCGACACGCTGTCCGGGGTCCCGGCGCCGGTCGGTGTCACCCCGCTGCTGCTGCTCGCGCTGCCGGTGTGGCTGGTGCGCCGCGCCGCGCGGGACGCGGTGGACGGGGGCGGCGGTGACGACGAGGGCGCGGTGCTCGTGGGCGCCCGTACGGCGTGGGCGGGCGTCGTGCTCGGCTACCTCGCCGTCGGGGCGGGCGCCGCCTGCTACGCCGCCACCGGCGGCGCGCTGCGGCCCTCGTGGGCATGGACGGGGGTGTGCGTCCCGGCGGTCGCCGCGCTGGCCGCCGGGGCGGGTGTGTGGTCGGCCCACGGGCGTCCCCGCGGGCCTGTCGACAGCGCTCTGCGGGTGCTGCCCCCCGGTCTGCGACGGCTGCTGCTCGACGGGGACGGGCGGGAGCGGCTCGGGGTCGCCGGGCGGGCGGCGGGGGCCGGGGCGGCCGTGCTCTTCGGGGGCGGGGCGGCGCTGGTCGCGGTGTCCTCGGTGTGGCACCTGGGCGCGGCCCGTGAGGCGTTCCTCCAGCTGACGGAGGGCTGGTCGGGGCGGTTCGCGGTGCTGTTGCTGTGCGTGGCGCTGGTTCCGAACGCGGCGGTGTGGGGGGCGGCTTACGCCCTCGGGCCGGGGTACGTCCTCGGCGTCGGACATGTGGTCGCGCCGTTGTCCTCCGACCCGGCACCGTCGCTGCCGCCGTTTCCGCTGCTCGCGGCGGTGCCCGAGGCGGGGGTCGGGACGCCGTGGAACTGGGCGGCGGTGGTGGTGCCGGTGATCGCCGGAGTGACGGTGGGGGTGTTCGTGGCTCGGGCGGCCGGGGCCGGGGGTGCCTGGTCGCGTGGGCGGACCGCCGGGGGCGTGGTGCTGGCCGGGGTGTGGTGCGGGGTGCTGATGGGAGGGCTCGCGGGGTTGGCCGGCGGCCCGCTGGGAGTTTCCGCGTTGGCCCGGTTCGGGCCGGTGTGTTGGCAGGTGGGGGGTGCGGTGGTGCTGTGGACCGTGGGGGTGGGAGTGCCGGTGGCTCTGCTGGGGCGCGAGTGGCTGTGCAGGGGGAGGGGGACCGGGGCGGGGGGTGACGCAGCCGCTGCCTCTGCCTCCGGCTCTGCCTCCGGTTCGGTGGTGGGGTCCGAGCTGTATGACTTCTCGCCCGTGGAGCACGGCGGCGCTGTGACGCACGGCGAGACGGTCGCGCCCGGGTGGACCGTGCCGCCCGTGCCGCCCGTGCCGGCCGGTGCGCCCGAGCCGACCGAGCCGACCGGGTCGGCGGACCTCTTCGGCCCCCTGGGGCCCATCGATCCCCTGGGTCCCATCAGCTCGCTGCGGCCCATCGACCCCCTGGGTTCCAGCGACTCCCTGGGCGGCCCCATCAGCCCCCTGCGACCCATCGACCGCCCCATCGACCCCCTGAGCCCCATCGGCCCCCAGGACCCCAGGGACCCGGTGGATCATGCGGAGCCGGTGTGGCACGGGGATGTGGCTCGGGAGGTTCGGTGGGCTGCGTTGCGGGAGGCGGGGGAGGGCGAAGGGGCCGAGGGGGCCGATGATGCGGACGGGGCCGCGGGGGCCGCGGGGGCGGGGTGGGGCGGTGACCGCTGAGGGGGGTTCGCCCCCGCCGCCCCTGCCCTTCCCGTCCCTGGGGGCTGCGCCCCCGGCCCCCGTCCGGCCTGCCCCTCATCTGACTTGACCCCTCATCCGAGCACGCCCGGACGGGCCGGAAGAAGTACCCCTGGACGGGCTGGGATTACGCGTTGGCGCCCAGGATGTTCTTCAGTTCCTTGGGGAGCAGGTCGTCGCAGGACTGCTGGGCCTCGTTGGTGAGGGCGTCCTTCGTGCAGGTGTAGTAGTCGCTGTAGACCAGCTGCGCGGTGAAGCTCGCGGCGACCAGGGCCAGGGCCAGGGACGCGGTGACCAGGCCGCTGACGGCGGCGGTCTTCTGGGGGCGCCCGGTGGTCTCCGGGGTGGGCGGGGCGTCGGGGTCGGGGGTGCGGGGCTTGGCGCACAGGGCGCTGATTCCCCAGTTCAGGGACAGTGCGCCGAGCAGCAGGGCCACGTACGGCCAGCCGAAGAGCGCGAAGAAGAAGGCCCACATGCCGCAGAGCAGGGCGTAGCGCGCGTGGCGCTGGGCGGGGTCGGTGGGATCCCAGCGCTTGGCGGGGTCGGTGCCGGGGCCGCCGCCCTCGGGGGTGCCGCCGGGGCGCTCGCCGAAGCCGCCGGGGGAGCGGCCGGGCTGCTGGTCGCTCCACTGGCCGCCCCACGGGGTGCGCCCGCCCTCGGGGGCGCCGCCCTCCGGGCGCCGGGGCTGCCAGGGCCGGTCCGGGGTGCCCTCGGGGGGCGGGGCGAAGGGGTTGTCGTCCTCGGGGGGCGTGTTGTCGCCCGAGGGGGTGTCGGGGGGAGAGGCTGGGCGCTCTCGCAGCAGCACGGCGCCGCGCTCCCCTCCCTGCCGTGACTGCGGGGGGAGCGTGAGGAGTCGCAGACTGCGGTCCGGCATCAAGTGGGCGTCTTCCCCTAGTGATCGGCAAGTGATCGGCTTTGGCTGGTATCGAACGGTTTTGAGCTGGTACTGCCTAGCTGGGCCGTCACTTGCAGAACGCACCGCATCGCCACCGCGTTCCCGAGCCCGCTCGCCCCAGACGCTACCTTCCGGCCACGCCCCCGTCCCGTGGGGGCCGTCCGGTGTGCCGGTATCGTTGCTGACGGTCGGCCGCTTCGTAGACTTCCCCGTATCCCGGGGCGCGAAGCATTCGTACGAATGTATAAACCGGCCGTGCAAACGCTTCCCCGAGAAAGGGCCCCCATCGTGGCCGCCAAGCCCGTGGCCAAGCGCCTCGTCGTGCTGGTCTCCGGATCCGGTACGAACCTCCAGGCTCTCCTCGACGCCATCGCGGCCGCCGGCGTCGATGCCTACGGCGCCGAGATCGTGGCCGTAGGAGCCGACCGGGAGGGCGTCGAGGGGCTCGCCCGGGCCGAGCGCGCCGGGATCCCCACCTTCGTGCGGAAGGTCAAGGACTTCGGGAGCCGGCAGGAGTGGGACGCCGCGCTCGCCGAGGCGGTGGCCGCCCACGAGCCGGACCTCGTCGTCTCGGCCGGGTTCATGAAGATCGTGGGGAAGGAATTCCTGGCGCGGTTCGGGGGGCGGTTCGTCAACACGCACCCGGCCCTGCTGCCCAGCTTTCCCGGGGCCCACGGTGTGCGGGACGCGCTCGCGTACGGCGCCCGCGTCACCGGCTGCACCGTCCACTTCGTCGACGACGGCGTCGACACCGGCCCGATCATCGCCCAGGGCGTGGTCGAGGTCCGTAACGAGGACGACGAGAGCGCTCTGCACGAGCGCATCAAGGAAGTCGAGCGAAGGCTGCTCGTCGAGGTCGTGGGGCGGCTCGCCCGCAACGGCTATCGCATTGAGGGACGAAAGGTAGTTATCCAGTGACCGCCGACAGCACTGTCACGGCAGAGAGCGGCAAGCGGGGCATCCGTCGCGCGCTCGTCAGCGTCTACGACAAGACCGGTCTGGAAGAGCTCGCGCGCGGGCTGCACGAGGGGGGCGTCGAGCTCGTCTCCACCGGGTCCACCGCCTCCCGTATCGCCGCCGCCGGCGTCCCCGTCACCAAGGTCGAGGAGCTCACCGGCTTCCCCGAGTGCCTGGACGGCCGGGTCAAGACCCTGCACCCCAAGGTCCACGCCGGCATCCTCGCCGACCTGCGACTCGACAGCCACCGCCGGCAGCTGGACGAGCTGGGCGTCGCGCCGTTCGACCTCGTCGTCGTGAACCTCTACCCGTTCCGGGAGACCGTCGCCTCGGGCGCCTCCGAGGACGAGTGCGTGGAGCAGATCGACATCGGCGGGCCGTCCATGGTGCGCGCCGCCGCGAAGAACCACCCGTCGGTGGCCGTGGTCACCAGCCCGGCGCGGTACGCCGACGTCCTCTCGGCCGTGCAGTCCGGCGGCTTCGACCTGGCCGCCCGCAAGCGGCTCGCCGCCGAGGCCTTCCAGCACACCGCCGCCTACGACGTGGCGGTCGCCTCCTGGTTCGCCTCCTCCTACGCGCCCGTGGACGAGTCGCGGTTCCCCGACTTCCTCGGCGCCACCTGGGAGCGCAAGAGCACCCTGCGCTACGGCGAGAACCCGCACCAGCCCGCCGCGCTCTACGTGGACGGCAGCGGTGGCGGTCTCGCCGAGGCCGAGCAGCTGCACGGCAAGGAGATGTCGTACAACAACTACACGGACACGGACGCCGCGCACCGTGCCGCGTACGACCACGCCGAGCCGGCCGTCGCGATCATCAAGCACGCCAACCCGTGCGGGATCGCCTTCGGCGCCGATGTGGCCGAGGCGCACCGCAAGGCGCACGCCTGTGACCCGCTGTCGGCCTTCGGCGGCGTCATCGCCGTCAACCGCCCGGTCAGCAAGGAGCTCGCGGAGCAGGTCGCCGAGATCTTCACCGAGGTCATCGTCGCGCCCGACTACGAGGAGGGGGCGCTCGAGGCCCTCACCAAGAAGAAGAACATCCGGGTGCTCAGGGCGCCGCAGGGTCCCGCGGGCGCCGTCGAGCTCAAGCCCGTCGGCGGCGGCGCTCTGCTCCAGGTCACCGACCGGCTCCAGGCCGACGGCGACGACCCGGCGAACTGGACCCTGGCGACCGGCGAGGCGCTCGGCGCGTCCGAGCTCGCCGAGCTGGCCTTCGCCTGGCGGGCCTGCCGGGCCGTCAAGTCCAACGCCATCCTGCTCGCCAAGGACGGCGCCTCGGTCGGCGTCGGCATGGGGCAGGTCAACCGTGTCGACTCGGCGAAGCTGGCCGTCGAGCGGGCCGGTGAGGAGCGGGCGCGCGGCTCGTACGCCGCCTCCGACGCGTTCTTCCCCTTCCCGGACGGGCTGGAGGTCCTGGTCGAGGCGGGCGTCAAGGCCGTGGTGCAGCCCGGTGGTTCGGTCCGTGACGAGCTGGTTGTCGAAGCGGCGAAGAAGGCCGGTGTGACGATGTACTTCACGGGGACGCGCCACTTCTTCCACTGATCCGCCGATCCCCGCGGATCTGCGGATCTGCGGATCTGCTGATCGACTGATCCACTGATCCGCCGATCCACGCAGCGGCCCCGGTCCCTCTCCTGTGAGGGGACCGGGGCCGATGTGCGTTCATCCGCGGCTCAGCGCGTGCGGCAGTTCACGTCTGCGTCGGTTCGCTCGCGTCGGTTCGCTCGCGTCGGTTCGCTCGCGTCGGTTCGCTCGCGTCAGTTCGTGCGGATCACGATCGAGCTGCACACCTTGTCGGCGAACGTCTGCTTCTTGGCGTCCCAGGCCGGCCACAGCCAGCCCAGGTAGCAGGCCAGGCTGTCCAGGAAGTGGGCCAGGCGGCGGACGAACGCCATGCCGACGCCGAGCGGCTGCCCGTCGATCTCGCGCACCAGGCGTATGCCCAGCGCCTTCTTGCCGACCGTCTGACCGGTACGGCCCTCCTGGATCAGCTGCCAGATCGCGAGGCCGAGGAGCGCGACGGCGCCGATGGCCAGCAGCGCCGGGGTGTCCTTGCCGATGATGACGAGGGCGTAGGGCACCGCGAACACGAGCATGTCGACCAGGGTGCCCAGGAAGCGCTGGCCCCAGTTCGCGTACGGCGGCTGACCGCCGTAGCCGGGCTGCTGCGGGTAGCCGTAACCCTGCTGCGGATAACCGGGCTGCTGCGGGTAGCCGGGCTGCTGGGGGTAACCCGGCTGCTGGGGCTGGCCGTACCCCTGCGGGGGGACGCCCTGCGGCGCCTGCTGGCCGTAACCGGGCTGGCCCTGCTGGGGGTAGCCGTAGCCGGGCTGGCCCTGCTGGGGGTTCTGCGGCTGACCGTAGGGGTCGTTGGGCGGGCCGAAGCTCATGGTGGTTTTCCTCCGTTGCACAAGCGGGGACGACGCGGAGTGCGCGGAGGAACATCTTCAGATGAGCGGTTTGCCCCCCAACACCGACCGCATACTGCGGAGACCCATCGTTCTTGGACAGGTGTGCTCCTGTCCAGCCGCATTCCGCAGGCTTTGTGCAAGTGCAACCTTCCCGATCATGGCCGAAACGGCACCGGGCGGCCGCCGGGAGGTGTGGCCGGCGCAGGCTTCGCCGACGCCCGGGTTGATCCGGATTGGAACCGGGGGGCGGTCATCCGGGAGGATGGGTCCATGACCGCCCAGATTCTCGATGGCAAGGCCACCGCAGCCGCGATCAAGTCCGATCTGACCGCCCGGGTGGCGGCGCTGAGGGAGAAGGGCGTGACGCCCGGACTCGGCACGATCCTCGTCGGCACCGACCCCGGCAGTCAGAAGTACGTCGCCGGCAAGCACCGCGACTGCGCCGAGGTCGGCATCGCCTCCATCCAGCGCGAGCTGCCCGCCACGGCCACCCAGGAGGAGATCGAGGCGGTCGTCCGTGAGCTGAACGACGACCCCGCCTGCACCGGCTACATCGTCCAGCTCCCGCTGCCCAAGGGCATCGACGAGAACCGGATCCTGGAACTCATGGACCCGGCCAAGGACGCCGACGGCCTGCACCCGATGAACCTCGGCCGGCTGGTCCTCAACGAGCCCGCCCCGCTGCCCTGCACCCCCAACGGCGTGCTCACGCTGCTGCGCCGGTACGGCGTCGAGATCAAGGGCGCCGAGGTCGTGGTCGTCGGCCGCGGGGTCACCATCGGCCGTTCGATGCCGCTGCTGCTGACGCGGCGCAGCGAGAACGCGACGGTGACCCAGTGCCACACCGGCACCCGGGACCTCTCGGCGCACCTGAAGCGGGCGGACGTCATCGTCGCGGCGGCCGGCTCCGCGCATCTGATCCGGGCCGAGGACGTCAAGCCGGGCGCGGCCGTCCTGGACGTCGGCGTCTCCCGCAACGCGGAGGGGAAGATCGTGGGCGATGTCCACCCGGACGTCCGTGAGGTGGCGGGCTGGATCTCCCCGAACCCCGGCGGTGTCGGCCCGATGACCCGTGCCCAGCTGCTCGTCAACGTGGTGGAGGCGGCGGAGCGCAGTGTCGCCTGACAAGACCACCGGCAAGGCCGGGAACATCGACGAGACCAAGAGCCCCGACGAGACCAAGGGCCCTGACGCAACCAAGGGCGCCGAAGGGACCAGGGGCGCCGAGGGGACCAGGGACGGCGAGGGGACCGGGAGCGGCGACGGAACCGAGGCCACCGACGTCACCGACGGTGCCGAGGTCGCCGGCGGTGCCGAGGTCGCCGGCGGTGCCGAGGTCGCCGACGGGACCGACGGTATCGACGACATCGACGACATCGAGGTGCGGGACCCGATCAGCGCGCCCGACGCCGACGGTGTGCCGCGCCGCACCACCCGCCGCTTCCCGCTGTTCACCCGGGACACCGCGCGCCCCGAGGGCGGCGGCCGGGCCGCGCCCGGTGACGCGCTGGCCGCCCGGCAGTGGCCGATCATCGTCGTCCTGGGCATCGTCGCGCTCGGTCTGCTGGTGACCGCGCTCGACGTGTTCCGGATCGGCACGATCCTGATCGGCGCCGGACTGCTGGTCGGCGCGGTGCTGCGCTGGACGCTGCCCGGCGTCGGCATGCTCGCCGTGCGCTCGCGCTTCACCGACATCGTGACCTACACCGTGCTGGGCACGGCGATCGTCCTGCTGTCGCTGATGGCACAGCCCAACCCGTGGCTCCAGATCCCGTTCCTGAAGGACACCCTGCACTTCACGGTGAGCAGCTGAGCCGAGCCGACCTGAAAGCAGGCAACGCGGCGGTACGGCGGCCCGTCCTCATCCCCCGAGGAGGACGGGCCGCCGACGCGTTCCACGTTCCACCCTCCCGAACGGGCTGTTCAACAGCGGGCCGGACGCTGTGGCACGGAAGTGACCGTTCCGCCACGGTGTGCGCGCCCCGCCACAGCCGCCGTCGCCCCGGGAACCGTCCGGCCGTCCGGCGTCGTCCCCTCAACGGATCGAAGGAAAGGTGGGGCGGGATGGGCGCCTGGCAGCCGCTGCCGGACGGGCTGCCGTCGGAGGTACGGCATTTCGTGGAGCAGTTGCGGCAGCTCAAGGACGGTACGGGCCTCAGTCTGGCCTCGCTCGGCGCGCGCACCGCGTACAGCAAGTCCTCCTGGCAGCGCTATCTCAATGCCGTCCAGCCGCCGCCCCGGCAGGCCGTCGCCGCGCTGTGCAGGGTGGCGGGTCTGGTCGGCGCGGACGCCGAACGGCACGTCGTGCGCTGGGAGCTGGCCGTCGAGGCCTGGCCGCGGCCGGCGCAGGCGAGCCCGGCCGGGGAGTACCGGGACGACCCGACGGTCCCCTGGTGGGACCGCCCGGAGGAGTCCGCCCGCGAGGCTCCGCCACGGCCCGCCGGACGCCTTCTGCTGTATGCGGCAGTGCTTCTGCTGGCCCTGCTGTGCACCGCGGTCGGGGGAGCCGTCGTCTTCGGCTGAGGTGCGTTCGTCGTGCCGATGTGCGCTCGTCGTGTCGATACGTTGACAGTTCGGGCATGTGTCCCGAATCGTCTCGGTATCGGGTCTAACGTGGCCAATGGGGGACTTGGCGGAGGGAGGGGGGTTCGATGCCTCGCTGGAGGGCTTTGCCCGATGAACTCGAGCCGCAGGTGCGGGAGTTCGTGGAGCAGTTGCGGCGGGTCGTGGACCGCACGGGACTGAGCGTCGCGGCGGTGGCCGACCGTACGGGCTACAGCAAGACGTCCTGGGAGCGGTATCTCAACGGCCGGCTGCTCGCCCCCAAGGGCGCGATCGTCGCGCTGGCCGAGGTCACCGGCACCCCGCCCATCCATCTGACCACCATGTGGGAACTGGCCGAGCGGGCCTGGAGCCGCTCGGAGATGCGGCACGACCGGACCATGGAGGCCGTCCGGATCTCCCGGGCGCGGGCCGCGCTGGGGGAGTTCGGGCCGCCGCCCGACGTGCGCGAGAGCGGTGCGGGCGAGAACGATGTGGGCCGGATCGCGGTGACCCCGGGCATCGCGGGACCGGCGGGCGTGTCACCGACGATGCCGCCGACGCGGGACGCGCGCGGCTCGGCCGGCGGCGCCGCGGGTGGTTCCGGCGGCGCTCCGGGTGGTTCCGGCCCCCGGCGGACGACGATGTTCCTCGCGGGGGTCGTAGGGGTGGTGACGGTCGCCGTGGGCGCGTTCCTCCTGACCGACGGAGGGGACCCGAAGCAGGCGGTGGGCACCACCCCGTCCCCGTCCGCCCCGGCCGGCCCGAGCACCGCGCTGCCCTCCGGGGTGCTGTGCGGCGGCTCCGGCTGCACGGGCCGGGACGCGGAGGAGATGGGGTGCAGCGGCGACCTCGTGACGACGGCGAAGTCCGCGACGGTCGGGACGACCCTCGTCGAGGTCCGCTACAGCAGGACGTGCGGGGCCGCCTGGGGCCGGATCACCCAGGCCGCGCAGGGCGACGAGGTGCGGGTCACCGTGGGCCCGGTGCGGCAGACCGGGTCCATCACGGTGGCCGGCGACACGATCGCGTACACCCCGATGGTGGCGGTGAAGAGCGCGGCGGACGCGACGGCGTGCGCGGTACTGGCGTCGGGCCCGCAGGGCTGCACGCCCTGAGACGACCGGACGCCAATCCCGGGGGCAGGGCCCGAGGCCGGGCCCGAGGCCAATCCCGAGGCCGGGCCCGAGGCCAATCCCGAGGCCGGGCCCGAGGCCAATCCCGGGGCCGGGGCAGGACTGCCCGAGGCCGGGCCGGACTGTGGGCCGAACGGGTGAGGTGTGCGGGTGAGTGTGCGGGGTCGGTGGTGCCCGGCTCGAAAAAGTCGGAGCGGGCAGGAATACCCGCCTCCGTCGCGGGCACGCGAACCGTACCCCCACGGGAGTCCGGCACGACCCGGTATTCCCACCCCGGCGGCCGCTCGGTTCCACCTCTCCCGGACCGGCGGCCGCCGCTTCGCGCACGGCCGGGGCCGCTCCGGCCCTAGCCGAGGGAGCCCCGCGTGTACAGCGGGGGCCACTCTGTGGGACGGGCCACACAACCCCGGCCGCCCGGGATCCCGGAGGCGCGATAACCTGACCGCTGGTTGGATCTCTTGATACCAAGAGATCGATCATTTGTACGTCCCACCAGGGGCAGGGACGCCCCACCGACAGCTGTCCTACGGAGAACGCCATGACCCGCACTCCCGTGAACGTCACCGTCACCGGCGCGGCCGGCCAGATCGGTTACGCCCTGCTCTTCCGCATCGCCTCCGGCCAGCTGCTCGGCGCGGACGTGCCGGTCAAGCTGCGCCTGCTGGAGATCACCCCCGCCCTGAAGGCCGCCGAGGGCACCGCCATGGAGCTCGACGACTGCGCGTTCCCGCTGCTCCAGGGCATCGACATCAGCGACGACCCGAACGTCGCCTTCGCCGGCGCCAACGTCGCCCTTCTCGTCGGCGCCCGCCCGCGCACCAAGGGCATGGAGCGCGGTGACCTCCTCGAGGCCAACGGCGGCATCTTCAAGCCGCAGGGCAAGGCCATCAACGACCACGCCGCGGACGACATCAAGGTCCTGGTCGTCGGCAACCCGGCGAACACCAACGCCCTGATCGCCCAGGCCGCCGCCCCGGACGTACCGGCCGAGCGCTTCACCGCGATGACCCGCCTCGACCACAACCGCGCGCTGACCCAGCTCGCGAAGAAGACGGGCTCGACGGTCGCCGACATCAAGCGGCTGACCATCTGGGGCAACCACTCCGCGACCCAGTACCCGGACATCTTCCACGCCACGATCGCCGGCAAGAACGCCGCCGAGACCGTGAACGACGAGAAGTGGCTGGCCGAGGACTTCATCCCGACCGTCGCCAAGCGCGGCGCGGCCATCATCGAGGCGCGTGGCGCGTCCTCCGCCGCCTCCGCCGCCAACGCGGCCATCGACCACGTGCACACCTGGGTCAACGGCACGGCGGACGGCGACTGGGCCTCCATGGGCATCCCGTCGGACGGCTCCTACGGCGTCCCGGAGGGCCTGATCTCCTCCTTCCCGGTCACCACCAAGGACGGCTCGTACGAGATCGTCCAGGGCCTGGACATCAACGAGTTCTCCCGCGCCCGCATCGACGCGTCGGTGCAGGAGCTCGCGGAGGAGCGCGAGGCGGTTCGCGCGCTCGGCCTCATCTGAGTCCTGCCGGCCGGTCCCTGACCGCTGCTGACTGTTTCTGATCCCCGGGTGGCCGCGGCTGCCCGGGGATCAGTGCGTTCCGGGGTCCGTGACGAGTTCCGCCAGCTTCAGGTACGCCTGGGTGGTTGCCGGACGCAGACGGCGGAGGTCGTCGAAGCCGGAGTCGCGCAGCGCCGGGTCGAACGGGACGCGGACGACCCGTTCGGCGTCCACGCCCAGGCGGTGCGAGGAGTCGACGGACAGTCGGCGGCTCATACCTCCCTGGACCCCGCCGACAACTACGACGAGGTCCCGCATGAGCGTCCGTGACCGTTCCTCGGGCAGCCCACGCAGCACGCGCCCGGCGTCGGTGAGGGAGGAGTGGGTTGCGATGCAGTACAGGATCAGCTGGTCCGTCAGGTTCAGGACCGCTTCGGCTGGCTGCCCCGAGCCTGACGACAGGCAGTTGGTGAGCACGAAAGCGTAGTGTGGATCGGCCACGGTCAGCACCCGGGCGTACTCCTGGGTGTGTGCGGGATTGAGGCCGGTCCGGGTTCCGTACCCGGCGACCTCCAGACCGGAGTCCAGACGTGTGGTGAGGGCCCGGATTTCCGCGTACGGGGCGTCGGGCGGCAGCAGTGCGATGTCCCGTGTGGTGGCCCGCCTCGGGTCCGTCAGACAGACGTCGAGCGCGTGGTCCGTGGGCGGTCCGTCGAGGGCGAGGACGGGTTCGCCGCGCACGGTGGCCAGCAGGGAGCCGAGCACCACCGTCGTGACGGTCCGCCCGGTGCCCGCGTGGGCGCCGAGCACGGTCAGTCGGCGGCCCTGGTCCAGCGGGACGCGCAGCCGCTCCAGCAGCGCCTCGCTGTCCCGGCGGGCGGCGCCGAAACGGGGCAGCCGCAACGGGCTCACGCCCTCGGCGGGTGGCACGGCGGGTGGCGGGCGCAGCGGCACCCGGGGGGCCAGACGGATCGGTACCCGCGACGGCGAGGAGTCCCGCACCGCACGCGCCAGGCTGATGTACCGAGCGAGGACGTCCGCGATCTCACCCGCCGCCGGGCGCGCGGCGGGTGACGGGTCGAGGCAGCGCAGGACCAGCAGGCGCAGGCTCTCCCAGCCGTCGCCCTGCCACAGGTGCATGCCGTCCGGCAGGCCCGGGGTGTTCACCCCGACCCTGCTGCTGATCAGCTGGAGCAGCTCGCCCAGCGAGCGCATGTTGTCCTTGACGGTGGGGGCCGAGCCGGTGCCCTCGTAGCGGCCGTCCACCACGCAGTCCGACAGGTTGCCGAGCACCACCGTGCGGCGCAGCACGAACACACCGTCGGCGCTCAGATCGGAGAGCACCAGCCCGTTGAGGTGGCACACGCTCAGCGCACTCGACAGATGCCAGCCGACGAGGAGTCCGGTCAGCAGGTCGAAGGGGGCGCTGCCGTCCTCGGCGGCCACGGTCAGCAGTTCGGCGAGGCGCGGCGGCTGCCGTCGCACACCGCCCTCGTCGGCGATCGGGGCCATCGCCAGCCACGGCGGGCTGTCGTCGAGACCGGTGCCGAGCAGCTTGGGCGCGTACTGGCCGCCCAGCCGTTCGAGGACCCGGGTCTCCACCTCGATCAACCGCGCGTTGGCGGCCGGCAGATCGGGCCGCGGGGTACGCACCACGGCCCACCCGTGGCGCTCGGCGACGCCCAGGTACGCCACCGTGCGGCGACCGCGCCGCCGCCCCTGCAGCTCGTACGGGCCGATGCGCCGGGGGTCGGACTCCGTGAGCTGCCCCCAGTCGTCGCCCAGGTCGGACGGCTGCCCGGACGGGGACGGTCCCGCCCCGCGGTCACGCCGTACGGTCGACACCCCGAGCCGGGCCATCAGCCGCCGCTCCGGCACGGTGAACGGCCGGTGAGATCCCGGGATTTCGGCGGAGCCGTCCGGATGCGCCAGCCAGGCGGGGAAGTCCGGTGAGTTGCCCGCGAGTTGCTCAAGGCGCCGGCCGATGTTGCGGCTGGTGCCGAGAAGTTCGGCCTGCGGCACGGCGTCCAGCAGCACCGCCTTGGACTCCTCGGTGAAGTCGAAGACCAGGTGCTTGGCGGGCAGCGGACCGGGTACGGGGGCCGGTGCGGGCCGGACCAGTCCGCCCAGGAACACCTCCGCGAGGTGTGAGGTCGTCGCGGGCCACGGCACCGCCGACTGCACCAGACGCATCACCGGCACCGACAGCGGCGAGACCGCCGCCAGATGCGCCGCCAGCCGGTACGCCTCGGGGGTGGCCGCGTCCCGGAAGTGTTGGGCGCTCTGCAGGTCACGTGCGGCGGTCACGGCCGCGTGCCGGGTCGGCCGGGACAGCAGCGGCAGCTCCACGGTGGTGCCGGGCGAGGCGAGCAGCCGCGCCCAGTCGCCGAGCGCCCGGGCCGAGGGCTCCAGGACCGGTACCGGTACGTCGGCGAAGCGGGCCAGATCGGGCGGCAGCACCGGATCGGTGATCCGCCAGGACGTGTTGGCGCCGCCGATGCGCCGGGTCGTCGCCTGCCAGCGCTCGGCGTGGATGCCGGACGCCTCCCACATCTCCTGCGGCAGGGTGTGCAGCAGTGCCACCGGGCCGCGGGCCGCCCACGAGTGCAGCAGCGCGTACAGGGCCCCGTGCCGCCAAGCCCGGCCCATGCCGTCACTGACCACGAGCACCAGGGTGCGGCCCGTCGGGTCGTTGACGGTTGTCGTGGGCACGGGCGTGCTGCCCGGCTGGAAGGGGCGGGCGTGCAGCCGGGGTTCGCCCGGGGAGCGGGTGTCCAGGCCGAGGACGCGGGTGGTGGCGAATGCGCCCAGGCGTTCGAGGAGGACGCGTAGCTCGGCGCCGAGCCGGTGCCACAGCAGCATCGACAGGCCGTCGTCGACGAGCAGGACGAGATGCAGCCAGCGCTCCTGCACCGGGCGCAGGACCACGTCCGGCAGCCTGGTCTCGGCGAGTTCCACGGCCGTGCGCTCCTCGTCGATCTCGCTCCGCCGACGACTGGCCTGTCTGCGCCGCAACGGCCTGAGCGCTCGGCCCAGTCCGAGCTCGTCGGTGAGCGCCTTGCCCTCCGGTACCCGCACCGGCATCGCCGACCGTGGCTCGGCCTGCCGGGCGGGCCGCAGTTCGGGCAGGGCGGGGGCCGGCGGACGGCGGGCCGACGCGTACAGGGAGGACGAGGTGAGGTCGGGCAGGTCCTCGCCGTGAGGTGGCGGCGCCGACCGGGGCGGGGTCTCGTCACCCGCCGGGGCGCTCGGCGCCGGGGGCGGCGGCTCCTCGGCCGGACGCAGCCCCCGGCTCAGCGGCGCGTCGGGGCCGGCCGGCAGCCGGCGGGCGAGCCAGAGCACGTCGAGGACCTGTTCCGCGTCCAGGTCGTGGCCGCAGGCCCGCAGGACCCGCAGCGCCTCGGCGAGCCCGCTGCCCCCGGACATCTCACATCGACCCGGTGAGCTGGTGCAGCACGGCGTCGAGCAGGCCCTCCGCGTCGAGGTCGACCCCGCCCGCGCGCAGGAAGACGGCGTTGAGCAGCTGGTCGGTGGCCAGCTCACCCGGCACGCGCCGCCGCAGGAACGCCTCCAGCAGGTCGTCGGCCGCCCGCAGCGAGTCCTGTCCGAGATGCGCGGCGACGATCCCGCGCAGCCGCTCCTCGTCGGGCACCGGCAGGTCCAGGCGGATGCAGCGGCGCAGGAAGGCGGGCGGGAAGTCGCGCTCGCCGTTGCTGGTGATGACGACGACGGGGAACTCGGCGCACTGGACGCGGCCCTGGTGCACCCGGACCGTGCCGCGGTGGTCGGCGGTCTGCACCTCGATGTCCCTGACGTCCTCGGGGAGCCGGGACAGCTCGGGGATCTCGAAGACCCCCTCCTCGAAGACGGTGAGCAGATCGTTGGGCAGGTCGACGTCACCCTTGTCCATCTCGTCGATGAGCAGGGCGCGCGGCACCTGGGACGGCACCAGGGCGGTACCGAGCGGGCCGAGCCGGACGAACGTGCCGATGGAAGGCTCGCGTTCGCCCCGGTCGCGACTGAGGGTGGTCTCGCGCAGCCGCCCGATCGCGTCGTACTGGTACAACGCCTCCTTCACGGTGGAACGGCTGTTGATGGGCCAGCGAAGCAGCTCGCCCAGCCGCAGCTCGTGCGCCACGGCCCGCGCCAGGGAGGACTTGCCGGTGCCGGCCGGTCCGGTGACCAGCAGTGGGCGGCGCAGGTGCAGCGCGGCGTTGACGACGTCCGCGTGCTTCGGCTCGATGAGGTACGGCAGTTCCTGGCGCCCGGCCCCGGCGGGCCCGAAACGGCGCCACGGCGGGGCGGCGGGCAGGGCGACGGCACGGGGCACGCCGTCGCCGCGGAACAGGCGCCAGTCCGCTTCGGCGGCGGAAGTCATGTGCTCTCCTGGGGGTCGGTCAGGTGCAGCCGGGGCACGGTGCGGTCGGCGTCGGCCCAGGCCAGGACGGGCCGGCCGGGATACTCCAGCGGGCGGGCCAGAGTGTTGGCGCGGTAGGAGCGCACGCCTTCGGGCAGCTCACGGGTGGCCACCTCCGCGAGGCGCTCCACCACATGGCCGGCGGCGTCCCGGTCGCGGTCCCACACGACGACCGGGACGCCCACCGCGAGGCAGATCTGCACAACGCGGTCCCGGAGGGCCGGGTCGGCGGCGACGGAGACACGGACCGTGTCGAGACGGCCCATCAGTTCGTAGTAGATCTTGTTCGGATCGAGCGTGGCGTCCGAGACGACCAGCGTCGTACCGGAGTCGAGACGGCTCCAGCGGCGCCGCCAGTCGGGGAGGAAACGCTCGTGCCGGCGCAGAAGTTCCGGACAGTGCACGACCAGCGGGAACTCGACGCCGAGGACGCCGGGCACGATCTGGTCCGGGGTGTGCCCCTCCCACTCGTCGATGGGCAGGTTGAGGCCGGTCCGGTCCACCAGAACCTCCACCAGGGGGCGTTGCCCGTCCACGGCGGACGGTCCCAGCGTCTCCAGGACCCGCAGCAGCTCGCGGGCCGCCCCGGACGCCGCGTACGACACAGACGTGTCCGTGGACACCTGGCGGGGACCCGCCCCCTCGTCGCACCAGATCCGCAGCCGGTGACGGCCCGGCTCTGCCCGGCCCACCTGAACCAGGACACGGGTGCGCAGGGAGCGGCCGCGCAGCACCCGGCCCCACTCCTGGGCGTCCGAGCGCCGCTCGCCCATCGCGGAGCGCGGGACGCCGAGCCGGGCGGCCACCCCGTCCGACCACAGGCGCACGCCCGCCCGCTGCGCCCCGCAGAGCTCGCCGAAGTACTCCACCGCGCGCAGCAGCGCCGGGACCCGGGGCTCGCCGTCCTCGGCGCGGCCGTCGCCGGGGAGGATCTCCAGATGGTCGATCAGCGCGTCCAGAGTCCCGCCGCCCGGGAACGCGGCCGCCAGGGGCAGCGCGGCCCGTACCGCCTCGGCGAACCGGCCCACCACCTCGTGGTCGAGGCGGCGCAGCAACTCGTGCAGCCCGTGCAGCTCCCGTGTGGAGAGCAGCCGCGGCACGCTCGAGAGCCGGCCCGCCGCCTGGATGCGCTCGACGGCCTCGGGGGCGCGCCGGTCGCGGCGCAGCAGTCCGATCAGGGCGGGCAGCGCCCGCGGCCGGGTCAGGAGGAAGGACACGAACTCCTCGACCGTGGGCGGGGTGACCTCGCTGCCGGGCGGGACACCGCACTCCCAGGCCAGCCGACGGGCGATGCCGCCGCGCTCGCTCGCCGTGGGCAGGGCGCTGTCGATCTCCTGCATGAGCAGCACGAACGCCGGATCGTCGAGGCCGACGGGCGCCGGCTCCGTGCTCTCCAGGGCGCCCACGGCACGCAGTTCGGCCTGGACGGTCTGCCAGGAGAAGCCCCAGCTGCGGCGGATCAGGTCCTGGGGGTTGAACGGGCGGGGCTGCCCGGTGGCGTCGACGGGCGGTACGAAGTAGTGGGCGACGAGCAGGCCGACGACCGCCTCGTCGTACAGCGACCACAGCGGTCCGCCGCTGAAGCCGCGGCTGACCGCCATGCCGGTGGCCGTGCCGTCGAGGTAGGCGACGGGTCCACGGTCGGTCTTGACCTTCAGATCGGCGAAGGTGTCCTCACGGCCGCTGCAGTGCCAGGCGCGCACTGCCTGCCCGGCCCGCAGCGCGGCCCGGCGGGGTGGCGCGGGGGCGCGGCCGGACGGGGCGTCGATCCGCAGTACGGCGAGGTCGCCGAACCACACGTCGGCGCTTTCGGACACCGGGCCGCCGTCCCGGTCACGCGGCGCAATCCAGTGCGCGACCCGGGCGGGGCAGTGCTCGGCGGAGTTCCACTCCCCCCGGAGGACCACACGCAACGCCACGGGGCCCGGTGGCCGGGTCTCGAACGGGGACCTGCCGAGTGCGTCGTTCACGACGTGGGCGCAGGTGAGCACCAGGTCGTCGCCGAGCAGGAGACCTGCCCCCGACCAGTCGCCGTCGTCCGCCCCGCCGACGGACACCGGGGCCGGTTCCGCACCGTCCCCGTGACCTGGTGTTCCCCCGAACCAGCCCATGGTTCACTCCGCGCCGGGCGCCGGTTTCCAGGAGGCGGTGACAGTCAGATGCGCCTGGCCGCTCCCGCCCACGATCCCGAGCTTCAGATCCTGGCCGATCTGGACACCGAAGGTGACGCTGAGCTCGGCCGGCGGGTCCGGCACGGCCGAGACGACGTCGTGCACCTCTTGCAGCAGCGGCCCGAGCGGCTTGAGCACGTTGCGCAGCGCTCCCGCCGCGAAACTGGCGACGGCGGCGCCGCCCGTGGCCACGGGGACGGCCCGGCCCATGCCCTCCGGGAGGCCGTCACCGCCCACCGGGACGGCGGCGGCCCTGGACGTGAGAAGGAATCTGACGGGCGTCCCGTCGTCCAACTCTGCCTCTGCGCTTATCGGTTCGGCCACGCCGACATTGTGATCGACGAGACGAAAACGGACCAGACCCCCGCATCGAACAGGAGCGCTCCGCGCTCCGGGGCTTTACTGTCCCGCACGGGGACGACAGCGGTGCCTTCGGCGACTTCGAGGCAGTCACCGCCGGTGGTGTTGCTGTAACCGGACTTGCGCCAGTTGGCGGTGCTCAGGAAGTCGTCGGCGACTTCGAGGCACTCACCGGCGTCCGAGTTGCTGTAGCTGGACTTGCGCCAGGTGGCATTGCTCAGGTCGAGGGCTCGCATGGCAATTCCTCCAAGAGCTGCATGATGAACTTCCGTGACTCGGCAGGGGAAAGTGCCTGGTCGCGCATCGCATCGTAGCGCTGGAGGAGTAGCTCAACAGAGGTGCTTTCTCTGATGAGTTGGCCTCTGTGAGCGTTTTCCGCGTGCGCGACCGTGGTTCCGTCTGGCATCCGGAGGAACATCAAGCTGGTGCTGGCCAGTCCATGCAGACCGGCGGCGAACGGAAGCACCTGCACGGTGATGTTGGGGCGGTCGGCAGCTTCCAGCAGGCACTCCAACTGCTCCCGCCACGCCTTCGTGCAGCGCAACGGCGTCCGCAGCACTGCCTCGGACACGATGGTGCGGAACGGGGGTGCGTCGTCACCCTCCAGCAACTTCTGCCGTCCGAGGCGGGCATTCACATGATGCGCGAGTTCCGAGTCGCTGGAGCCATGCAGCGAGATGATCTCGCTCGCGTAGGCCGACGTCTGCAGCAGGCCGGGCAGCAAGCTGACGCTGAAGTGCCAGAGGGCGCGTGCCTCCGCCTCCCGGGCCATGTACTGCCGGTACCGTTCCTTGAACTGGCTCTGATCCGCCAGTGCCAGTTCCCACAGCGTCAGCAGCAGTCCCGGTGTCCCGTAGTGCTGGTCGAGCGCCTCGACGATCTCGGGGCTGCCCAGTGACTCCCCGCTCTCCATCTTGCCGAAGGTGGACGGGTCCCAGCCCAGCCGCTCGCCGACCTGTCGCAGGCTCTCCCCCCGCCCGCTGCGCAGCAGCCGCAGTTCCTCGGCGAACCGGCGGCGCGGTTCCTGGCTTCGACCGGTGACCACTCGTCGCGACGGCATGACGCGCACTCCTCCCCGTAACGTCCTGGACACGCACAGTAGTTCAGGTGTCGTGTCCGGGGCGGGCGATCGCCCGAGTCAGGCCACCGGCTCCTTCGCGGGGGCGGCCGCTCCCGCCGGCGTGGGGGAGGCGGGCCGGGCCGGTCCCCGCAGGCCGGTCACGACCACGGCGGTCGCGGCCAGGACGACCACGGCGACCGTGCGCAGGGCCGGGCCCATGCCGGCCGTGAGGTCCGGGTGGCCGGCCAGGACCGTGCCGGTGACCGCGACGCCCAGGGCCGCGCCGATCTCGCGGGCGGAGGTGCCCAGGCCGGAGCCGAGGCCCGCCTGGTGCTGGGGCAGGGAGGTGACGACGCCCAGGGTGAGGGCGGGCATGGACAGGCCCGTGCCCGCCGAGATGACCAGCAGCCAGCACGCGTACAGCGGGTACGGCGTGCCGGCGTCCGCGGTGGACGCGCCGAGCAGGCCGAGGCCGATCAGGGCCAGCCCGGTGCCGATGACCGGGCGCGGGTGCGCCGACCAGCGGGCGGCCAGTTTCGGGACGAGGGCCATGCCGGTGATCAGGGGGACGATCGCGAGCCCGGTGACGGCGGGCCCGTAGCCCTTCACCTCCTGGAGGTACTGGGAGTTGACGAAGAACAGCGCGAACAGGCCGAAGAAGCCCGTCGTCAGACCGAGGCCGGTCGCGCGCAGACCGGGGGAGCGGAACACGCGGGGGTCGAAGAGCGGGGTGCGGGAGCGCAGCGCCTGGAGGGTGAAGGCGGCGATCAGCACGGCTCCCGCGCCGAACGCGCCCAGGATGCGCGGCGAGGTCCAGCCGTGGTCCGGTCCCTCGATGATGCCGAAGAGGACGGCGACCAGCCCGGCGGTGAGCAGCAGGGGGCCCAGCGGGTCGAGGTTGCTGGGGGAGCGGTCGGTGCGCGGGGTGGTCAGGGCCACGGCGAGCGCCAGGAGGGCCGCCAGCGGGACCATCGCGCCGAACAGGGCCCGCCAGGTCAGGAACTGGCCGACCAGGCCGCCGCCCAGGTTGCCCGCCAGGCCGCCGAGGCCGATGGCGAGGGTCCAGGACGCCATCGCCTGGGCCCTGTGCCGCGGTCCGGCGAGGTGGACGAGGATCGACATCGTCGCCGGGGTGATCAGTGCCGCGCCCGCTCCCGAGATGCCCCGGCCCGCGATCAGCACCGCCGGGTCGGGCGCGAACGCGCTGGTGGCGGCGCCCGCGGCGAACAGGCCGAGCCCGGCGAGCAGGGCGCCCTTGCGGCCGTGGCGGTCGCCGAGCGCGCCGGCCGGGATGAGCAGACCGGCGAACGCGATGACGTAGGCGTCGACGGTCCACAGGATCTCGCTGTGCGACGGGTGCAGGGACGACGAACCCAGTTGCGGGATGAGGAGGTTGATCGCGGCGACCATGCTCTGCGCGACCAGCACGCAGGCGCACAGCGCGAGGAGGGTGGACCGTTTCAGGGCGTGCGAGGGCACGGCTCCTCCAGGGGAGCTCGTCGGGGTGGGATGCCCTGTCACCGTAGGCTCGCCTGCGACCTGCTTTCCAGTGCAACCTTTGCAAGGGACGAATGCGTATGACGCAATCCGTGACCGGGCCGGTGGACGGATCCGCGGGCGGCCCCGTGGGCATCGACCTGAATCTGCTGGTAGCGCTGGACGTGCTGCTGGAGGAGCAGAGCGTGCAGGGCGCGGCCCGGCGCCTGCATCTGTCGGAACCGGCCATGAGCCGCACCCTCGGCCGGATCCGCAAGGCGCTCGGCGATCCGGTCCTGGTGCGGGCCGGGCGGCGGATGGTGCCGACGCCCCGCGCCATCGCCGTACGGGCCGAGGTGAGCGCGGTCGTCGAGCGGGCGCGGGCGCTGTTCGCACCGGCCGAGGGCGCCGACCTGAGGACGGTGACCCGCTCCTTCACGATCCTCGGCCACGACGCCATCGCCGCCGCCCACGGCCCGGCGCTCTTCGCCCGCGTCGCCGCGGAGGCCCCCGGTATCCGCCTCCGCTTCCTGAGCGAGAGCCACATCGACGCGCCGTTCCTGCGCGAGGGCACCGCCGACCTGGAGGTGGGCGTCCTCGACACGACGGCCCCGGAGGTGCACCGCGAACAGCTCTACGAGGACCGCATGGTGGGCGTCGTCCGGGCCGGACATCCGCTGCTGGAGGGCGAGGTGACGCCCGAGCGGTTCGCGCGCGAGGCCGACCACCTCATCGTGTCCCGGCGCGGCAAGCTGCACGGCCCGGTCGACGCGGCGCTCGCCGCGCTCGGCCTGGAGCGGCGGGTGGTGGGGACCGTCGGGTCCCTGCCCTCCTCGCTGTTCGTCATCCGCGACACCGACCTGGTGGGCCTGAACACCGGCTGGGGGCTGCCGCTGGCGGAGAGCCTCGGACTGGTCTCCTTCGAGGTGCCGCTGCCCCTGCCCCCGCTGCGGCTGGGCATGGCCTGGCACCCGCGCCACGACGCCGACCCGGCCCACGCCTGGCTGCGCGCCGCGGTGCGGGACCGGGTCGCCCAGTGGTCGGCCGGTACCCGCGCGTCCGGTGGGTCGCCCGTGCCCCGGTGAGCGTGGCCGGGTGAGCGTGGCCGGCCTCGCTCACGCGTACGTTCTGTCGCACTATGTCCATAACTTCAGTGATGCAGCACACTTTCGGCCAAGGATTGCGCATGCAATGGAGGGGAGGGGGCATGTGGACGCCGTCGCCGAGACATACCCACAGGTGACGCAGGGGGACTGAACAGGAACGGAAGGCGACACCGATCATGGCCGACAGGACGGAACAGCCGGAAAAGCGAGACCACCGGACGATCCACGCGGGCGGAGAGTGGCTGGAAGCCGTCTCCGGTGCGACCCGCGAGATCCTCGACCCCGCGGACGGCCGCGTCTTCGCCGTGGTCGCGGAGGGCGACGAGAAGGACACCGACCTGGCGGTCGCGGCCGCCCGCACCGCTTTCGACGAGGGCGGCTGGCCGCACACCCCCGTCGTCGAACGCGCCGCCCTGCTGCAGCGCGTCGCCGATCTTCTCGTGCGCGATCGCGAACGGCTCGGTCTGCTGGAGAGCCGGGACGCGGGCAAGACGCTCGAGGAGGGGCGCGTCGACATCGACTGCGTCGCCGACGCCTTCCGCTACTTCGCCGGACTCGTCGCCAGCGAGGCCCCGGGCCGGGTGGTGGACGCGGGCTCGCCCGACATCCACAGCGTCGTCGTGCACGAGCCGGTCGGCGTGTGTGCGCTGATCACCCCCTGGAACTACCCGCTTCTGCAAGCCAGTTGGAAGATCGCCCCGGCGCTCGCCGCGGGCAACACCTTCGTCGTCAAGCCGAGCGAGATCACCCCGATGTCGACGATCGCGCTCATCGACCTGCTCCTCGAGGCCGGGCTGCCCGCCGGGGTCGCGGGCATCGTCACCGGGCCCGGGCACACGGTCGGCGCCCGGCTCGCCGAGCACCCCGACGTCGACCTCGTCTCCTTCACCGGCGGCCTGGTCAGCGGCACGAAGGTCGCGCAGGCGGCCGCCCCGAGCGTCAAGAAGGTCGCCCTGGAACTCGGCGGCAAGAACCCCAACGTGGTCTTCGCCGACTCCTGCGCCACCGAGGAGGGCTTCGACACCGCCGTCGACCAGGCCCTCAACGCCGCCTTCATCCACAGCGGCCAGGTCTGCTCGGCGGGCTCCCGGCTCATCGTCGAGGAGTCGGTCCGGGACCGTTTCGTCGCCGAACTCGCCCGCAGGGCCGAGAAGATCCGGCTCGGGCGCGGCACGGAGGACGGCGTCGAGTGCGGTCCGCTCGTCTCCGAGCAGCAGCGCGCCAAGACCGAGGCGTACGTCGCCTCCGCGCTCGCGGAGGGCGCGGTGCTGCGGTCCGGCGGCCGGCGACCGGAACCCGCCCCGCAGCGGCCGGAGTCCGGCTACTTCTACGAGCCCACCGTCCTCGACCGCTGCCACCGCGAGATGAAGGTCGTACGGGAGGAGGTCTTCGGGCCGGTCCTCACCGTCGAGACCTTCCGCACCGAGGACGAGGCCGTCGCCCTCGCCAACGACACCGAGTACGGCCTCGCCGGCGCCGTCTGGACCGCCGACGCGGGCCGGGCGCGCAGGGTCGCCGGCCGGCTGCGGCACGGCACCGTCTGGATCAACGACTTCCACCCCTATCTGCCGCAGGCGGAGTGGGGCGGCTTCGGCAAGAGCGGGGTGGGCCGCGAACTCGGCCCCGCCGGGCTCGCCGAGTACCGCGAGGCCAAGCACGTCTACCAGAACCTCGCGCCGCGCCCGGTCCGCTGGTTCGCCGGCTGACACCCGCCCGCCCCGGCCCGCTCCCCGCCCCCGGCCCGCTCCCCGCACCCGGCCCCGCTCCCCGTCCTCAGCCCGCCCCGGCCTGCCCCGGAAGACTTCGCACGCCCCTGGAGTACCCCCCATGCCAGAGAACGCACCTGTCTACGACTATGTCGTCATCGGAGGCGGAACCGCCGGTTCCGTCATCGCCTCCCGGCTGACCGAGAACCCCGACACCACCGTCGCCGTCATCGAGGGCGGCCCCAGCGACGTAGGCCGCGACGACGTCCTCACCCTGCGCCGCTGGATGGGCCTGCTCGGTGGCGAACTCGACTACGACTACCCGACCACCGAGCAGCCGCGCGGCAACTCCCACATCCGGCACAGCCGCGCCCGCGTCCTCGGCGGATGCTCCTCCCACAACACGCTCATCGCCTTCAAGCCGCTGCCGTCCGACTTCGACGAATGGGAGGCGGCCGGCGCCCGGGGCTGGGGCGCGGTCCCGATGGAGGCGTACTACGCGCGCCTGCTGAACAACATCGTCCCGGTCGACGAGAAGGACCGGAACGCCATCGCCCGCGACTTCGTCGACGCCGCCCAGCAGGCGACCGGAGTGCCGCGGATCGAGAGCTTCAACCAGAAGCCCTTCGACGACGGCGTCGGCTTCTTCGACCTCGCCTACCACCCGGAGACCAACAAGCGGTCGAGCGCCTCGGTGGCCTATCTGCACCCGGTGATGGACGAGCGGCCCAACCTGACGATCCTGCTGGAGAGCTGGGCGTACCGGCTGGAACTCGACGGCACGCGCGCGGAAGGCGTGCACGTCCGTACGAAGGACGGCGAGGAGATCCTCGTGCGGGCCCGCCGAGAGGTCGTGCTGTGCGCGGGCGCCGTCGACTCGCCCCGCCTCCTCCTGCACTCCGGCATCGGCCCGAAGGCCGACCTGGACGCGCTCGGCATACCCGTCGTGCTCGACCTGCCCGGCGTCGGCGAGAACCTCCTCGACCACCCCGAGTCGGTGATCGTCTGGGAGACCCACGGGCCGCTCCCGGAGAACTCCGCGATGGACTCCGACGCCGGCCTCTTCGTGCGCCGCGACCCCGGACACCCGGGCCCCGACCTGATGTTCCACTTCTACCAGGTCCCCTTCACGGACAACCCGGAGCGCCTCGGCTACGAACGCCCCCCGTACGGCGTCTCGATGACCCCCAACATCCCCAAGCCGAAGTCCCGCGGCCGGCTCTACCTGGAGAGCGCGGACCCGTCCGTGAAGCCCGCCCTCGACTTCCGCTACTTCACCGACGAGGACGACCACGACGGCCGCACCCTCGTCGACGGGATCAGGATCGCCCGCGAGATCGCCAGGACCGAGCCGCTGGCCGGCTGGCTCAAGCGCGAGGTGGCGCCGGGCCCGGACATCACCGGCGACGAGGAACTGAGCGAGTACGCCCGCAAGGTCGCGCACACCGTCTACCACCCGGCGGGAACCTGCCGCATGGGCGCGGAGGACGACGAACTGGCCGTGGTGGACCCACGGTTGCGCATCCGGGGCCTGGACGGCATCCGCATCGCGGACGCCTCCGTGTTCCCCACCATGACCGCCGTGAACCCCATGATCGGGGTGCTCATGGTCGGCGAGAAAGCCGTCGACCTGATCGGAGACGATGCGCGATGACGATCATGCCCGCCACCCGTAAGCCGCCCACCGCGGACACCGACGCCCCCGTCTTCTCGGTCGACGGCCTGTGGAAGGTCTTCGGACCCAAGTCCGAGCGCGTCCCGGCCGACCCGGAGCTCGCCGCCCTCCCGCCCGCCGAACTGCGCTCCCGCACCGGCTGCACGGCCGCCGTCCGGGACGTCTCCTTCGACGTGCGCAAGGGCGAGGTCTTCGTCGTGATGGGCCTGTCCGGCTCCGGCAAGTCCACCCTGGTGCGCTGTCTGACCCGGCTGATCGAGCCGACCGCCGGCACCATCGTCGTCGACGGCGAGGACGTCCGCGCGATGGACCGCACCCGGCTGCGCGAACTGCGCCGGCACCGCGCCGCGATGGTCTTCCAGCACTTCGGCCTCCTCCCGCACCGCACGGTCCTCGACAACGTCGCCTACGGCCTGGAGATCCAGGGCATGGGCCGCTCCGAGCGACGCGCCCGCGCCAAGGAGGTCGTCGACAAGGTCGGCCTGGACGGCATGGAACAGCGCAGGCCCGCCCAGCTCTCCGGCGGCCAGCGGCAGCGTGTCGGCCTGGCCCGCGCGCTCGCCGTCGACCCGGAGGTGCTCCTCTTCGACGAACCGTTCAGCGCCCTCGACCCGCTCATCCGGCGCGACATGCAGGAGGAGGTCGTCCGGCTGCACCGCGAGGAGGGCCGCACGATGGTCTTCATCACCCACGACCTCAGCGAGGCGCTGAAGCTGGGCGACCGCATCGCCCTGATGCGCGACGGGCAGGTCGTGCAGCTGGGCACGCCCGAGGAGATCGTGGGCTCCCCGGCCGACGACTACGTCCGCGAGTTCGTCCGGGACGTGCCGCGCGAGCAGGTCCTCACGGTGCGTACGGCCATGCGGCCCGCGTCCCTGGAGGAGGCGGGCGACGGCCCGGCCGTGTCCCCGGACGCCACGGTGTCCCAGGCGATCGAGGCGGTCGCCCGGTCGGGCGGCCCGGTACGGGTCATGGACTCGGGCCGGTGCCTGGGCGTCGTCGACCACGAGCGGCTGCTCGGCGTGGTGGCCGGCACGGGTCCCGCCTCCCTTCCCTCCGGACGGGGGCCCGGATCCGTCGCGGTCGGAACGGAGCCCCGTAAGGAGGCGGTCTGATGGCCACGCTGACCACACCCGCCCCCCGGACCGCCCTCCCGGGCGTCCTCGGACACCAGGCCGTCCGCAAGCTCGCGCTGCTCGCGCTCGTGGCCGCGGTCCTCGTCCCGCTGGCCGCCGCCCGGTGGTCCAGCGGCACCTGGCCGCAGGCCCTCACCGTCGACCTGACCAAGCCGCTCACCGGCGCCAGCGACTGGATCATCGACAACCGCGACAGCCACCCGCTGTTCCTCTACTTCTTCGGCTACCTCAGCAACGGCGTGGTCCTCTCGGTGCGGGCCGTGTACCTGGTGCTGCTCGGCGCGGGCTGGGCCGGGGTCACCGCGGCGGCCGCGCTGGTCGCCTGGCGGGTCGCCGGAGTGCGGCTCGCGCTCGGCACGGCGGCCGCGTTCCTGGCCTGCGGCCTGCTCGGCATGTGGGTGCCGACGATGCAGACGCTGGCCCTCATGATCGTCGCCGTCCTCGTGTCGGTCGTCGTGGGCGTGGTGCTCGGCCTGGCCGGCGGTCTCTCCGAGCGCCTGGACCGCGCCCTGCGGCCGGTCCTCGACACCATGCAGGTACTGCCCGCCTTCGCCTACCTGCTGCCGGTCGTGCTGGTCTTCGGCATCGGCGTCCCGGCGGCCGTCCTGGCCACCGTCGTCTACGCCGCCCCGCCCATGGCCCGGCTCACCGCGCTCGGACTGCGCGGCGCCGACAAGGAGGTCCTGGAAGCGGTCGAGTCGCTGGGCGCGACCGCCCGGCAACGCCTGCTGACCGCCAGGATCCCGCTGGCCCGCAAGGAACTCCTCCTCGGCCTCAACCAGACGATCATGATGGCGCTCGGCATGGCCGTCATCGCGTCGGTGATCGGCGCGGGCGGCCTCGGAGACCGCGTCTACCAGGCGCTGGCCTCGGTCGACGTGGGCGCGGCCCTCGCCGCCGGCATCCCCATCGTGCTGCTCGCGGTCGTCCTGGACCGCGTCACCGCCGCCGCAGGTCGCGCCGGCGACGGCGAACCGGGCCGCGGCCGGGCCGGCTGGGCCTACGCAGCCGCCGGCGCCGTGGCCGTGGCGCTCGCCGGGCGCGCGGTGGGCCGGCTCGACTGGCCCGGCACCTGGACGGTGGGCATCGCCGCGACGGTCAACGACGCCGTCGACTGGATGACCGACCACCTCTACTCCGGGGTGCCCGTGATCGGCGGCACCGCCGACTGGGCCGGCCACTTCACCACCTGGGTCCTCGACCCCCTCCGGGCCGGCCTCCAGGGCCTGCCCTGGTGGGCCGTGCTGCTGCTGGTCGCCGCGATCGCCTGGCCGATCGGCACCTGGCGCACCGCGCTGACGGCCGTCCTCGCGCTGGCCGCGACCGGCGTGCTCGGCGTCTGGGAACCGTCCCTGGACACTCTCTCCCAGGTGCTGGCCGCCGTCGCCGTCACCCTCGTCCTCGGCTTCGCGACCGGCATCGCCGCCGCCCGCAGCGACCGCGTCGAACGGCTGCTGCGCCCGGTCCTGGACGTGTTCCAGACGATGCCGCAGTTCGTGTACCTGATCCCGGTCGTCGCCCTGTTCGGCGTCGGCCGCGCCCCCGCCGTCGCGGCGGCCGTCGTCTACGCGCTGCCCGCCGTCGTCCGCATCACCACCCAGGGCCTGCGCCAGGTCGACCCGGCGGCGATGGAGTCCGCCCGGTCCCTCGGCGCGACCGGCGCGCAGCAGCTGCGCCAGGTCCAGCTCCCGCTCGCCCGGCCCGCGCTGCTGCTCGCCGTGAACCAGGGCGTGGTCCTCGTCCTCGCCGTCGTCATCATCGGCGGTCTGGTCGGCGGTGGCGCGCTCGGCTACGACGCCGTGTTCGGGCTCGCCCAGGGCGACCTCGCGACCGGTCTGGTGGCCGGCGCCGCGATCGTCTGCCTCGGCCTGATGCTCGACCGGGTGACCCAGCCGGCCGACCGCCGTGTGAAGAAGGGAGCGTGACATGCGAGTTCACCAGCCACGCCTTCGTGACCTGAGCCTTCGTGACCTGCGCTTTCGTGACCTGCGCCTTCGTGATCTGCGGATGCGTACGACCGCCGTGACCGCCGGGGCGTCGGCGCTTCTGCTGCTCACCGGCTGCGGCGCCGCCGACATGACACGACAGGCGTCGCCGTTCGCCAACGCGCAGGGCGCCAGGACCGTGACCCTCTCGGTCCAGTCCTGGGTCGGCGCGCAGGCCAACGTGGCCGTCGCCCAGTACCTGCTCGAACACAAGCTCGGCTACCGCGTCGACACCGTGCAGGTCGACGAGGTGCCCGCCTGGGACGCGCTCAGCCAGGGCCGGGTCGACGCGATCATGGAGGACTGGGGCCACCCCGACCAGGAGCAGCGCTACGTCGACGACAAGAAGACGATCGCCCGCGGCGGCGACCTCGGCGTCACCGGACACATCGGCTGGTTCGTCCCGACGTACTTCGCCAAGGAGCACCCGGACGTCACCGACTGGAAGAACCTGAACAAGTACGCCTCGCAGTTCCGCACCGCCGAGAGCGGCGGCAAGGGCCAGCTGATGGACGGCTCCCCGTCCTACGTCACCAACGACAAGGCTTTGGTGCAGAACCTGAAGCTCGACTACCAGGTCGTCTTCGCCGGTTCCGAGGCCGCCCAGATCACCCAGATGAGGCAGTTCGCCAAGGAGAAGAAGCCCTTCCTCACCTACTGGTACGCCCCGCAGTGGCTCTTCGAGAAGGTCCCGATGACCGAGGTGAAGCTGCCCGCCTACAAGGAGGGCTGCGACGCGGAGCCGGACAAGGTGGCCTGCGGCTACCCGCGCACCCCGCTCCAGAAGTACCTCAACGCGGACTTCTCGAAGGACGGCGGCAAGGCGGCCGCCTTCCTGAAGAAGTTCAAGTGGACGACGGAGGACCAGAACGAGGTGTCCCTGATGATCGCCGACCAGAAGCTCACTCCGGAGGCGGCCGCGAAGAAGTGGGTGGACAGCCACGAGTCGACGTGGAAGGCGTGGCTGTCCTGAGCGCCGCCGGGCCGCGTCCGGCCTAGGACACGACGCCCCGCACCAGTTCCGCGCTGATCTCCCGCAGGGCGGCGGCCGTCCGCCGCTGGAGTCCTGGTCCGAACGTGACGCGGGTGGCCCCGAGTTCGCCGAGTCCGGCGGGCGAGGGGCCCTCGCCGTCCACCCGGCCGCCCGCGTTGAGCGGGCCCGGGATCCCCGACCGCAGCAGCGGCAGGACGGCCGCCGGGGCGCCGATCGGATAGACGCAGTCGGCGCCCGCGGCGACGTACGCCGCCGCCCGCTCGACGGCCCCTGCGGGGTCGCCGTCGCCGTGCGCGAAGGTGTCGACGCGCGCGTTGACGAAGAGCCGGCCGCCCGCCGCCCGCCGTACCTCGGCGAGCCACTCGGCGTGCTCGCGCGGGTCCTTGAGGACACCGTCGACCGAGTCCTCCAGGTTGCAGCCGACGGCGCCGGTCTCCAGCAGCCGCTCCACCAGTTCCCCCGGCGCCAGCCCGTACCCGTCCTCGACGTCCGCCGACACCGGCACGTCCACCGACCGTACGATCCGGGCGACCGCCGCGAACATCTCGTCGGCCGGGGTCCGCCCGTCCGCGTACCCGAGCGAGGCGGCGACGCCCGCGCTGGGCGTCGCGAGCGCCGGGAACCCGGCCTCGGCGAACACCCGGGCGCTGGCCGCGTCCCAGGGGCCGGGCAGGACGAGCGGGTCGCCCGGCGGCCGGCCGTGGTGCAGCCGGCGGAACGCGTCCGCCTTGCTCATGACGTCCACCTCGCTCATGGCGTGTAACCCCCCGGTGGGACACGGCGGGCGACCATCACCCGGTTCCAGCTGTTGATGGCGGTGATCAGCGCGACGAGATGGGCGAGCCGCGGGGCGTCGAAGTGCCTGGCCGCCCGCTCGTACACGGCGTCGGGCACGAACCCCTCCGTCAGCACGGTCACCGCCTCGGTGAGCGCCAGCGCGGCCCGCTCCCGCTCGTCGTAGACGTCCCCCGCCTCCTCCCACGCGCTCAGCAGACCGAGCTGCTTCTCGCCCACCCCGTGCTCGCGGGCGATCGTGAGGTGCATGTCGAGGCAGAACGCGCAGTGGTTGAGCTGCGAGGCGCGGATCACCACCAGCTCGGCGAGCGCGGGGTCGCCGAGACCCCGCTTCGCGGCCGCGCTGAGCGTGGACATGGCCCGGCCGACCTCACGGTCGAGGAGATTCGTCCGGCTCATGCGTGCTGCCCCGGCCGGTAGTGCCCCGGCACCAGCCGGCAGGTCACGCCGAACCGGTTCCACGCGTTGATCACCGTGATCGCGGCGATCAGCTGCGCCAGCTCGGCCTCCTCGAAGTGCTTCGCGGCCCGCTCGTACACCTCGTCCGGCACGAAGCCGTCCGTGAGGACGGTCACCGCCTCCGTGAGGGCCAGCGCCGCGAGCTCCCGCCCGGTGTAGAAGTGCTCCGACTCCTCCCACGCGCTGAGCTGGATGATCCGCTCGACGCTCTCGCCCGCCGCGAGCGCGTCCTTGCTGTGCATGTCGACGCAGAGCGCGCAGCGGTTGATCTGCGAGGCGCGGACCTTCACCAGCTCGACCAGCTTCGGGTCGAGGCCCTTACGGGCGGCGGCGTCCAGCCTGAGCATCGCCTTGAACACCTCGGGCGCGTGCGCGGACCAGTTCAGCCGGGGGGTGTGCTCGGGGGCGTACGGAACCTGTTCGTCGGTGGTCGTGATGTCTGCGTGCGTCGTCATGTCCTCGACCCTAGGAGCGGGGCAGCCCAGGAGTATGGTCCATTTCCATGGCGAGATCCTGGGCCACTTTCGGCGTCGACCTGCATCTGGAACCCACCGGACCGCACCTGCGCCGGGGGCTGACCGACGCCCTGCGCGAGGCCGTCCGCAGCGGCCGGCTGCCCTCCGGCACCCGGCTCCCCTCCTCGCGCTCCCTCGCCGTCGACCTGGGCATCGCCCGCAACACGGTCGCCGACGCCTACGCCGACCTCGTCGCCGAGGGCTGGCTCACCGCCCGCCAGGGCTCGGGCACGCGGGTGGCCGAGGGCCGTGCCGTCCCGCCGACGGGCGCGGGGGAGCATCCTCGCCCCGAGCGCCGTCGGCCCGCGTACGACCTGCGCCCCGGCACTCCCGACCTCGGGACCTTCCCGCGCGCCGAGTGGCTCAGGGCGGCCCGCCGCGCCCTCACCGCCGCCCCCTCCGAGGCCCTCGGCTACGGCGATCCCCGCGGCCGGGTCGAACTGCGCACCGCCCTCGCCGGCTACCTCTCCCGCGCCCGCGGAGTGCGCGCCGACCCCGAACGCATCGTGGTGTGCGCCGGGTTCGCGCACGGACTGAGGCTGCTCACCACCGTGCTGCGGGGACGCGGGGTGCGCACGATCGCCGTCGACGCGTACGGCCTGGACGAACACTGGAGGCTCCTGGCGGCGGCGGGGCTGGCCACGACACCGCTGCCCGTCGACGGACGGGGCACGGACACCGGCCGGTTGACGGGCACGGGCGCGGTCCTGCTCACCCCCGCCCACCAGTTCCCGATGGGCGTGCCCCTGCACCACGACCGGCGGGCGGCCGTCGTGGACTGGGCGCGGCACACCGGCGGGCTGGTCCTGGAGGACGACTACGACGGCGAGTTCCGCTACGACCGCCAGCCCGTCGGCGCCCTCCAGGGGCTGGACCCCGACCACGTGGTGTACCTGGGCACCGCGAGCAAGTCGCTGGCCCCCGGCCTGCGCCTGGGCTGGATGGCGCTGCCGCCGGCCGTCGCGGAGGAGGTCGTCGCGGCCAAGGGCGGGGTGGACACCTCCGGGGTCCTGGACCAGCTGACCCTCGCGGAGTTCATCACGTCGGGCGCGTACGACCGTCATGTCCGGGCGGCGCGCACCCGCTACCGCCGTCGCCGTGACGCGCTGGTCGCGGCGCTCACCGCGCACGCCCCCGCGATCCGGGTCACCGGCATCGCGGCGGGCCTGCACGCCGTCCTGCGGCTCCCGCCCGGCACGGAGGAGGCGGTGGTGCGGGCGGCGGCCTACCAGGGCCTGGCGGTCGACGGCCTCACCCCCCGCTACCGCCATCCCGACGCGGTCACCGAGCCCCTCGACGCCCTGGTCGTCGGCTACGGCACCCCGCCGGAGCACGCCTGGTCCGGAGCGCTGGACGCGTTGTGCGCGGCCCTTCCTTTCGGCGAGAACGGCTCCGGAATTCCTTTTCCCGGATAGAATTCCCGGATACAGTCTCCCCATGACGAACAATAATTCCGTGTCCCGGGTGGCGCTCAAGAAGACAACCCCCCATGTTTCCGCCGCGATGGGATCCCTGCACGGCGCCGCCGTTTCCGCCGCCCAGGACGCCAAGGTCGAACCCGAGATCCTGGAACTGGTCAGGATCCGTGCCTCACAGCTCAACGGATGCGCGTTCTGCCTCGACATGCACACCAAGGACGCCCGCGCCCAGGGCGAGGCCGAGCAACGGATCTACGCCCTGAACGCCTGGCGGGAGACCCCCTTCTTCAGCCAACGGGAGCGCGCCGCGCTGGCGTTGACCGAGGCGGTGACCCTGGTGCACGACGGGCAGGTGCCGGACGCGGTGTACGCCGAGGCCGCGGAGGTCTTCGACGAGGCACAGGTGGCGGCACTGATCTGGGCGGCCACGGTCATCAACGCGTACAACCGGATCGCCATTGCGACACGGATGGTTCCGGGGGCTTATCAGCCGGCCGGAAAGTAATTCCGAACAACGCGGAACACGGGCATCGGCGGTATTCGCCGATGCCCGTCTTTTTTTGTGTCCTTTCCTGTGCTCTATTCATCCGGAAGCGGCTCCGGCAATCCCTCCAGCCATTCCCGCCATTCCGGCGCCCGTACCGCGGGCCCGGCCGTCATCGGCTCACCGATCCAGCCCGTCACCGGTCGCAGCCCGTGCAGCGCGTTCACCGTCCACACCTCCCGGCCGTCCAGCTCGGTGAGGGTCCGCTCGCGGTGGGCGACGGCGATCCCGGACCGCACGGCCCGCTCCCGGACGAGCCCGACGGTCACTCCGGGCAGGACGGGCAGCCGGGGCGGCGGCAGACACAGGGTGTCCTCCTCCCACCACAGCACGCTCGCGGTGGCCGACTCCAGCACCACCCCCGACGGGCCGACCAGCACCCCCTCCTGAGCGCCCTCGTCGACCGCCCGCCCCCGCACCCGGGCCAGGACGTCCAGGTCCGGGCCCTTGCGGCGGGGCGCGGTCCGCCGGTCCGGCTGGCCCACGGACCAGAGCCGCACCTCCGTGCCGAGCGGCGGGGCGTGCCGCAACCGCAGCCTCAACTCCAGCGAACCGGCGACGAGTTCCACCCGGGGAAACCAGTCACCGGTGCGCGGCAGCGCGGCGGTCACGTCCTGCCAGAACGCGACCAGCCGGCGCGGCCCGGGGCCGCCGCGCTCCGCACCGCACTCCGCACAGGCCCGCAGGAACCGCTCCCGGTGCCGGCCGTACCCGCGCACCCGCCCCTCGCGGACCAGCCACGAGTCCGCGACCAGCAGCGGCGCGTCCGGCACGGCTTCCGCGGCGACGGCCAGCCCACGGCCGGGCGTCCACGTCGACAGCCCCTCACCGACGGTCGGTCGTGCACCCACTCGGACCTCCTCAGTACTTCCCGCCCGCCACCGCCGGCGCCCCGCCCCGGGGTCCGTACGGCGCGTGCTCCAGCCATGAGCCGCACGAGGGCAGCACGGGCGCGAGGGCCGCCGCCGCGCGCTGCCTGAGCCGCACCGTCCGGCGCCGCGGCCGCAGATGCTCCAGGGCGACTCCGGCCGCCTCGCTGTTGAACAGCCCCGCGGCCCGCCGTACGTCCGCGAACGCGGCCACCGCCTCCGGCGTCGCGGCGGCCACGGCGGCCGCGGCCGCCGCCGCGTCGGCGATCCCGCTGTTCATGCCCCGCGCGCCGAACGGCGGGAACAGATGCGCGGCCTCGCCGACGAGCAGCACCCGCCCGTGCGGGTCCGTGAACGAGGCCGCGACCTTGCGCAGGAAGCGGTACGTCGACACCCACAGGATCCGCTCCGCGTACCCGTCGCCCACCACCCCGGGCAGCCACTCCCGCACGGCGTCCTCGGTGCCGTACGCCTCCTCCGAGTCGTCGTCGCGGCACTGCAGGTCCACCTGGAAGCCGCCGGTGAACGGCACCCGCATCACACTGCGGCCCCCGACGCCCGGATGCTCGTAATGGAAGACCCGCTCCAGCGGCAGCTCGGCTCCCGGCACGTCCGCCACGTCGACGACGACATGGAAGCCCTCGCCGCGCACGCCCTCCATGGGGATGCCCAGCGCGCCCCGGACGGCCGAGCGGGCGCCGTCGGCGGCGACGACGTACCCGGCGCTCCACTCCCGTCCGTCCTCGCCGACGAGCGCGACACCCGACCCGGACGCGCGGACGTCCGTGATCCGCGCCGCCCAGACGAGGTCCACCCCCGCCCGCTCGCACGCGGCGCGCAGGAAGCGCTCGGTGTCCAGCTGACGCAGGCTCGTGAACGGCGGCAGCCCGGACGGGGGCGGGAAGGTGCGCGCGTACACCTCGCGGCCCCGGTAGAGGGTGCGCCGGGTGTGCCAGGTCCGGCCGTACGCCGTGATCTCGGCGGCCAGGCCCGGGGACATCGCGTCGAGCAGCCGCAGGGTCTCCCGGTGCACGAACAGGGCCCGGCTGCCCGGCCGTTCACGGCCGACGGGGTCCGCCTCCAGGAGCACGACCGGCAGCCCGTGCGCGCGCAGGGCGAGCGCGGCCGACAGACCGACCGGACCCGCGCCCACCACGACCACGGGGTTCACGCGCGCACGCTCTCTCGTGTCTGCGCCGGCTGCGTCAGCATCCGCGTGATCTCCGCCCGCTTCACCTTCCAGGTCGCCGTCATCGGCAGCTCCTCGAACCGCCACTGGCGCGGCTCGGCCATCGCGGGCAGATCGGCGGTCGCCTCCCGCCAGCGCTCCGGATCGAGGGGCCGCTCGCCCCGCACGCACACCACCGGCACCGGCTCACGGTCCGGGCCGGCCACGATGACGACCTCACGGAGCTCCTCCAGCCGCTCCATCAGCGCGTCCTCGACCGCCAGATTGCTGTGCACGGCGTCGATCCGGTCCACCTCCCGGTCGATCAGATGCAGCGCGCCCAGGCGGGTCATGTATCCCATGTCACCCATCTGCCACCAGCCGCCGTCGAGTTGGCGCTCGTACAGCGCCGGCGCGCCGAGGTAGGCGAGGATGCGGCCCCTGGTGCGGGCCTCGATCCGGCCGGGGGTGCCGGGGGCGGCCGGCCTGCCGTCGGGGTCCGTGACCCGGACCCGGGTGAAGCCCGGGATCCCGATCCCCACCCGCCGCCCGTCCGCCCGCTCCACGCTGCGCCGGGTGAACCACCGGAACGCGACGGGCCCGGTCTCGCTCTGCCCGTACAGCTGGATCAGCCACGGCGCACGCCGGCGCGAGGCGCTCAGCAGCCGCCGTACCGTGCGCGGATGGATCGCGTCGAACGTGGAGCCGTACGACTTCACCCGGGACAGCGGAGCACCGGGCGCGTCGGCCAGCTCCTCCCACAGCACGAAGGTGTTGGGGTGGGTCTCGACGATGCCGGGGCGGTGCCGGGCCAGCAGCGGTCCCACGCTCGCCGGGTCCGGGTCGGTGATCAGCACGAGCGGGCTGCCGAAGTGCAGCAGGACGCCGAGCAGATGGTAGAAGCGCGAGTGCACGAACGACATGTGCAGCGCCGCGGTCTCGCCCCGGGTGGGCCAGCCCATCGCCTTCTGCGGCACCAGCCGGTTCCACATGGTGTTCGGGCAGTGCACGGCCAGCTTGGGGACGCCGGTGGTGCCCGAGCTGTGCGTGATCAGCGCCGGCTCACGGGGGTGCAGCCGTACGGGAGCGGGCGGCTCGGCGCCGGCGTACTTCGCCAGGGGCTCGGCGCCGGGCGCGTCGTCCACGGAGAGGATCCGGCGCACCCGCGGGGCGAGGCCGGCCTCCTTCAGCGGTCCGGCCAGCTTGGCCCGGTCGGTGATCAGCCAGGGCTGCCGCAGCCGTTCGAGCAGCTGGCCGACGACCGGGCCGGCCAGACCGGGGGAGAGGAGCACGGGGACCGCGCCGATACGGGAGACCGCGCAGGTCAGCAGCACGATGTCGACGTTGTCCGACTTGTGTACGACCACCTGCTCCGAGGGCCGCACCCCGGCCGCCCACAGCCGTCCCGACAGCTCCTCGACCACGTCGGCCAGGACCCTGTAGTCGAGATCGACCCCGAGGGCGGGGTGGGTGTCCAGCGGCCGGTCCAGGGTGACGAAGACGGCCCCGTGCCGGTCGGCCGCCCGCCGGAACAACGGGCCCAGGTAGAACCCGCGGTCGGCGAGCAGGGGTTGCTGCGACATGTGGCTGTTCCTCTCAGACACGGACAGGGACCCGGACCCGGTCACCACGCCCCCTGGCGCACCAGGTGGCGGCGGAGCTTTCCGGTGGACGTCCGGGGCAGCGACGCGACGAAGCTGACGCTCCGCGGCACCTTGAACGCGGCGAGCCGCTCCCGCGCGAGCGCGACGAGGTCGGCCTCCAGCCGAACCAGATCTGCGGGACCGGCAGGACCTGTGGGACGGGCAGGACCTGTGGGACGGGCAGGACCTGTGGGGCCGGTAGGACCTGTGGGGACGACGAAGGCGCGCAGGCGGGTGCGGCCCCGGCCGTCCGGGACGGCGGCGACCGCGATCTCGCGGACCGCCGGGTGGGTGCGCAGAACGGCCTCCACCTCCAGCGGGGAGACGGTGATCCCGCCGACCATCTCCATGTCGTCGGTGCGTCCGAGGTGGCGGTAGGCGCCGTCCGGTTCGCGGCGCGCCCGGTCGTGGGTGGCCAGCCAGCCGCCGACCAGCGTGCGCCGCGTCTCCTCGGGCCGGTTCAGGTACCCCGGCGTCACCGTCGGCCCGCGCACCCACAGCTCCCCTTCCGTACCGTCCGGCACGGGCCGTCCGGCACGGTCGCGCAACTCCACCTCGAACCCCGGCACGGGACGCCCGACGGTGCCCGGAGAGTCATGGCCGAGACTGTTGGCGCAGAAGGCGTGACCGGCCTCGGTCGAACCGATCTGCTCCAGCACCGGCGCGCCGAGCAGTTCGGTGATCTGTCCGCCAAGACCCTCCGGCAGGCCCTCGCCGGCCGACACCGCGGCGCGCACCGAGGCGAAGCAGGCCGCGTGGCCGCCGCCCCGGTCGGCGACCAGCGCCGCGTAGGCCGACGGCACGGAGTAGAGCAGGCTCACCCGGTGCCGGGCGACGAGTTCGTCGACGGCGGCGGGTGTCGGACGCCGGTCCACCATGACGGCGCTGGAGCCGGAGAAGAGCGGGAAGACGAAGGCGTTGCCGAAGCCGTACGCGAAGTACAGCTTCGACACCGACAGGGTGACGTCCTCCTCGGTGATCCCGAGCAGCCGCCGGCCGATGAGGTCGTGGTACGTCCCCGGGTCGCCGTGCGTGTGCACGACACCCTTCGGGCGGCCCGTGGTGCCGGAGGTGTACTGGACGTACAACGGCGTCCGCGCGTCCACCGGGTGGGCGGCGGCCGGCTCGGCGGCGGGGGCGAGCGCGAGGAACTGGTCGGCGCCGAGGCGCGCCCGGTCCGTGAAACGGTCCTCGAGCCCCGGCCCGGTCACGCACAGCGCGGCGTCGACGTCCTCGGCCATGAACGCGTGCTCGGACGCGGGCAGTTCGGGATTGACCAGGACGGCCACGGCCCCGAGCCGGGCGACGCCGAGGAAGGCCGCGACCCACGCCATCCCGTCGGGCAGCGCCAGCAGCACCCGGTCCCCGGCCCGCACCCCGTGTTCCGCGAGCACCCCGGCCGCCCGTGCCCCCAGCTCGTGCACCTCACCGTGGGTCCACACCCGGTGCCCCTGATGGAACGCGGCCCGCCCACCCCACCCACGCCGCTCGGCGAGCGAGGCGAGATCCGCGGCGAGGTTGCCGACTCCGGCGCGTGCCCCGGGTCCGGCGCCTGCCCCGACACCCACATCGGCACCGGGTCCGGCAGCGGCACCGGCACCGGGTCCGGCTCCCCGGCTCGCGGGGACACCGAGGTCGTCGGAAGTCCGTGGCCCGGCCGGGGCTTGCGTCGCCGTCGCGGGCTGTGACGTGGTCATCGGGTGGCCCCCTTCGCGGTGGACCGGCCGGGTTCGGGGGACATGCCCCCGGAGCGGCCCGCGCCCGCCCGTGCCTCGGCCGGCTCCGGCTCCCGCTCCCCGGGCGCCCGGGTCGGCGCCGCGCCGTGCTCCCGCAGGGCCCGCATCTGCGCGGCCGTCTTCAGCAGCATCTCGTCCCACTCCGCGACCGGATCGGAGTCCAGGACGATCGCCCCACCGGCCCCCATCCGCAGCAGACCGTCGGCCAGGACGGCCGTGCGGATGACGATGTTGAGGTCCGCGCCGCCGCTGCACCCCAGATAGCCGAGGGCGCCCGCGTACACGCCCCGCGCCTCGGTCTCGAGGCCGTCGATGATCTCCAGCGTGCGCTGCTTGGGCGCCCCCGTCATCGACCCGCCGGGGAAGCAGGCACGTACGCAGTCCACCGCGTCGGTGTCCTCGCGCAGCCGGCCCTCGACGGTGGAGACGAGCTGGTGCACGGTGGCGTACGTCTCGGTGGCCATGAGCCGGGAGACCCGCACGGTCCCGGTACGGCAGACCCGCCCCAGATCGTTGCGGAGCAGGTCGACGATCATCAGGTTCTCGGCGCGGGTCTTGGCGTCCGCCGCCAGCGCGTCCCTGAGCCGGTCGTCCTCCAGCGGACCGGCACCGCGCGGCGCGGTCCCCTTGATGGGTCTGGCCTCGGCGACGCCGTCCCGGGTGATCCGCAGGAACCGTTCGGGCGAGGAGCCGACCACGTCGAGGTCGCCGAACCTCAGGAAGGCCGCGTAGGGCGCCGGGTTGACGCGGCGCAGCACCCGGTAGAGGCCGTAGGCGTCGTCCGGAGCGGGTAGCACGGCGGCGTCGGTCAGGCAGATCTCGTAGCTGGTGCCCGCGGCGAGCTCGCGCCGGCAGGCCGCGATGTCCGCGAGGTACGTCGCCCGGTCCCGCACCAGCCAGGGCTCGACCGCACCGACGCCCGCGTCACCGCTCCCGAGCCCCGTCCCGCTCACCGTCACGGCACCGACCGAACGGGCCGCACCCACCGGACCGACCGCGCCGACCGCTCGGTCCGCCGGGCTGTCCGTCTCGGCGGGCAGCGAGGTGAGCCGGGCCAGCGTGGTCTCGAGCCAGTCGGCGGCCTCGCGGGTGGCGTGCGGGGTGTCCTCGGCCAGACAGACCGCGTAGGTGAAGCCCTTCTCGTGGTCCACCGCGATCAGCCGGTCGGCGAACAGCCAGCAGGCGTCCGGGGTGGGGGAGCGATGCCGGTTCGGGGAGCCGCAGTCGGCCTTGGTCTCGTAGCCGAAGTAGCCGACGTAGCCGCCGGTGAAGTCGAAGGGGAGCCCGGTGGCGTCGACCCGGCGGTTCGCCAGCTGCCGCTTGAGGTAGTCGAAGACGCTCGCCCGGACCTTGCGCGTGGGCCGCCCCGCCCGCTCGATCTCGCAGCGGCCGGCCTCGACGTCGTACCGGACGAACTCGGCGAGCGGACCGCTGTCGTCGCCGAAGAACGAGAAGCGGGAGAGCCCCCGCTCGACCCGGGAACTGTCCAGCCAGAACGCCCGTGGGGAGTCGGCGTACAGCCGGGTGAAGGCGGCCTCCGCGTCGATCGCCTCGGCGATGCGGCGGGTGTGCAGCCGGTGGGCGGGCCGGTCGGCCCGGCGCGGGCGGGGGACGGTCACCCTGGAACTCGGCATCGCCGCCGCGGCCGGGGTGACCGCGGTGTTCTTCGTCCGTGGCTTGCGGGCCCGCTCGGCCGTCAGGTTCCGGAAGTTCACGAGCATCCGGTGGCCGTACTCGGTGAGCACCGACTCCGGGTGGAACTGCACGCCCCACAGGGGCCGTTCGCGGTGCCGCAGCCCCATCAGGACGCCGTCCTCGGCCCAGGCGGTGGCCTCCAGGGAGTCGGGCAGCGGCTCGCGTACGGACAGCGAGTGGTAGCGGACCGCGGTGAAGTTCTGCGGCAGCCCCTGGAACAGGTCCCGTCCGTCGTGCCGGACGGCCGACAGATGTCCGTGCCGGGGCTCCGGGGCGGGCGCCACCCTGCCGCCCTCGCCGTGCGCGATGCCCTGATGGCCGAGGCAGACCCCGAGCACCGGCAACGGGGACTCGGCGAGCACTCTCGCGCTGATGCCGAAATCACGCGCTTTCGACGGATGCCCGGGTCCGGGCGACACCACCACGTTGTCGAAAGCCGCGAGATCGGGAACGGCGTCCGCGGGGGCGTCATTGAGGATCACCACCGGATCCTCGCCATTGACCTCGGCGATCAGCTGGAACAGGTTGTACGTGTACGAGTCGTGATTGTCGATGAGCAGGGTCTTCACCCGCCCACCTCCTCGGGGTCGTTCTCGGGTGCTACGCGGTCCGCCGTTTGTGCCGTCCGCGAAGTGCCTGGAGCGGTGGATACAGCCATTTCTTGAAGAAACGCTGAAGGCGGGGCATGAGAATCCAGGTGACAAGGGCCGTCACGCACAGGCAGAGCAGCAGTGTGCGAATGAACGGATTAAGGCCACCGAGATAGGGAAGCGCGATCAGATTGAAAAGGAGCACGGGCGGGAAAACCGCGCTCATATTCACGAACCATAGCTTCCATTTCGACGGAGGGGCCGGCGCCTTCGGTGCGGCGGTCTGGGAGTCGAACCAGGCCTTGGAGCCCCGCACGCTTCTGCGGTCCGTCTGCCGGGCGATGCCCAGCGCCCGGCCGTCCCACTCCACCCGGGCGGTCGAGTCCTCCCAGGCCCGGGCCGTGCCCTCGGTGGCGAAGCGATAGACCACATGCCACTCCGCCTCTCCATCGACAAGTACACCGCCTCCCAGGAAGCCGGGTTGCCGTGCGCTCGCGCCCAGCATGGCCCACCCCCAGGAGTGGAAGTCGGCCTCACGGCCCGGCACCACGCGATATGCGGCGGTGACGGTGACGGGATTACTGGTCACACCGTCGAGTACGCGGGAGAGAGCGCTTGCGTTCACAGGTTCTTCAAACTTCTACAACTGTCTTCCGCTGTCCGGAACGCGGCTTTTCATCGCCTTTTCGGCGGTCTTGAGTCCTTCTGTCGAGCGATACTGCCGGTAACCTTTCCGGAATTCTCGGAAGCGCTTGCCGGTAAGTCGCGAGAAGTGCACGATCGAATGCCCGGATCGAAGGAGGAACATGTCCAGGTACGACTGGAACCTGACCGACGAGGGAATCGAACAGGCCCGTTCGGCGATAGAGCCGGTCCGAAAGGAAGTGACCGCCCACCCGATTTACCGGCGGATGAGCAGCCGGGAACACATGGCGACGTTCATGGCGCACCACGTGTTCGCGGTGTGGGACTTCATGTCCCTGCTCAAGTCGCTCCAGCGCGACCTCACCTGCGTCGACGTCCCCTGGGTGCCGCGCGGCTCGGAGGTGAGCCGACGGCTCATCAACGACATCGTCCTCGTCGAGGAGAGCGACGAGCTGAACGGCGGCTTCACCAGCCACTTCGAGCTGTACCGCGCCGGCATGGCCGAGGCGGACGCCGACACCACCCGGATCGACACCTTCCTCGCGCTGATCGGCGAGGGCCACGACGTGCCGTCGGCGCTGCGGGTCGCCCGGGTCCCGGCCCCCGCCGCCGAGTTCGTGCGCACGACCTTCCGGATCATCGCCGACCGGCCCCTGCACTGCCGGGCCGCCGCCTTCGCCTTCTCCCGGGAGGACCTCATCCCGGACATGTTCGACCAGGTGATCAAGAAGGAGGGCACCGACCGGTTCCCGCTCTTCCGCGACTACCTGGCCCGCCACATCGAGGTCGACGGCGAGGAGCACACCCCCATGGCCATGCAGATGGTCGCCGACCTGTGCGGCACGGACGACTCGCGATGGCGCGAGGCCGTCGAGACGGCCACCCTCGCGCTGGAGGCGAGGATCCGGCTCTGGGACGGCATCACGGAGGCGATGCCCCGACCCGTCACGGAGGCGGCGGCCTGACCTGTGACGGAGGCGATGGGCTGACCTGTGACGAAGGTGGTGGGCTGAACTGTGGCGGAGGCGGCGGCCTGACCCGTGAGGGAGGCGGTGGGTTGATCCGTGGTGACGGAGGCGGTGGGTTAACCCGTGGTGACGGAGGCGATGGGCTGATCCGTGGCGTAGACGGTGGGCCGACTCGTCACCCAGACGGTGGGCCGACCCGTCACGGAGACGGTGGGCCGGCCGGGGGCTGTGGTGCCGGCTCCGCCGTGGGTGTCGCTTCGGGTGCCTCCCCGAACCGGGCCAGCGCCAGCGCTCCCGCCACGGCGACCACGAAACCCAGCACGGCCAGCCAGCCGAGCCCCTCCCGGGTACGGTCGCCCAGCCACACCACGCCCACCAGCGCCGGCCCGATCGTCTCCCCGATCACCATCCCGGCCGTGGCCGTCGTCACCGACCCGCGCTGAAGAGCCGTCGTCAGGAGCAGGAACGCGGCACCGCCACCCAGCAGCAGCGCGTACAGCGCCGGGTCGGTGAGCAGCTCCGCGGGGTCGATCGAGTCGATCAACCGCACCGCCACCTCGACCACGCCGAACCCGAAACCGGCCCCGAGGCCCAGCACCAGCGCCCGTCCGCGCCCGGGCAGCCGCCTCCCGGCCAGCCCCAGCAGCAGCACCCCGCCCGCCGCGCCGAGCATCACCCACGGCAACGCCGGTGGCCCGCTCTCCTCGCCCTCGGTACCCGCCGCCAGTCCCAGCATCGCCAGTCCCGCGCACACCACCCCCACCGCGGCCCACTCGGTCCGGCTCAGCCGTACCTTCAGCAGCCGTGCCGCGACCACCGCCGTCACCGCCAGGCTGGAGGCGAGGGCCGCCCCCACGGCGTAGATCGGCACCGAGCGCAGCGCGACGATCTGGAACACGAACCCCAGCCCGTCCAGTCCGAGTCCCGCCAGATACCGCCACTGCCGCACCGCCCTCAGCAGCAGCGCCGCGTCCCCTCCGCTCCCGCCGGCGGCCGCCCGCGCCGCCATCGCCTGCAACACCGTGGCCGCACCGAAGCAGACCGCCGCGCCGAGGGCGCACACCATTCCGAAGAGCACGAAAGGACTGTAGGGGAACGGCTGGTGAGCGGGCCGCCTTCGGCCGCTCTCGGCACGGTGTCTAGGCTGACGGCCGGAAATCGTCGTAGGGGCGATGCGGCAACGGGGAGACGGAACATGGCGGACGCGCGTCGCAGACTTCGCTCGGGCACGGTCGTACTCGGCGGCATGGGAGTGCTCGCGGCGGCCCTGTCCGCCTGCTCCTCCGACCCCGACAAGCGCTGCGTCGACCGCGACAGCTACAACCTCACCAAGGGCTACAAGGTCGTCGCCGACAAGAACTGCAAGTCCACCGGTTCCGCCAAGACCGGCAAGACCGGTACGGCCGGCAAGGTCTCCGGTGACGCCTGGTACTACGGCGGCGACAAGAAGGGCTCCTGGGTCGACGGCGGCTCCTTCACCGAGCCGGGCAAGGGGACCGGCTCGACCGGCTCGAGCGGCACCGGCAGCAGCGGCAGCACCAGCAGCACCAGCAGCAGCGGTGGCAGCAGTAGCAGCGGTGGCAGCGGGGTCGACCGGAACGGCTTCGGCGGTGACGGTGACAGCGGCAGCGGCGTCGGCAAGGGCAGCTCCGGCGGCTGAGCGCCCGAGCGGCTGAACAGGACACCGGCACCGTGCGACGTCACAGCATCGAACCCCGCCCCGACTGGCAGCGGACCGTCGAGGACCAGGGCCTCGTCTACCCCCTCACCCGCCACCCCGACGGGGGCCTGCGCCCCTACTGGGACGAGAGCGCGTACTACGTCTTCACCCTCGACGAGGTCGAGGCGCTGGAGGAGACCGTCGAGGAACTGCACACCATGTGCCTGGCGGCCGCCGCCCACCTCGTCGAGTCCGACCGCCTCGCCGACCTCGGCATCACCGACCCGCGGATCGCGGCTGCGGTCGCCGAGGCCTGGCACCGGCGCGCCGAACTCCCGTCCCTCTACGGCCGTTTCGACCTCCGCTACGACGGCACCGGCCCGGCGAAACTCCTGGAGTACAACGCCGACACCCCCACCTCCCTCGTGGAGGCGGCCTCCCCCCAGTGGTTCTGGATGGAGGAACGATTCCCCGGCGCCGACCAGTGGAACTCCCTCCACGAACGGCTGATCGCGGCCTGGAAGAAGCAGGCTCCCCTGCTGCCGCCCGGCAGCCCGCTCCACTTCGCGCACTCCTCGCAGGACGAGCTGGGCGAGGACCTCATGACGGTCGCCTACCTCAAGGAGACCGCCGAGCAGGCGGGCCTGGACACCGACTGGATCTCCATGGAGGAGATCGGCTGGGACTCGCTGTCCGGCCGCTTCGTCGACCGCCGACTCCGCTTCATCCGCAGCTGCTTCAAGCTCTATCCCTGGGAGTGGCTGACCACCGACCGCTTCGCCGGCCATGTCCTCGACACCCTCGACAACGGCGGCGGCACCGGCACGACGATGTGGATCGAACCCGCCTGGAAGATGCTCCTCAGCAACAAGGCGCTGCTGGCCGTCCTGTGGGAGCTGTACCCGGGGCACCCCAACCTCCTCGCCGCCTACCTCGACGGCCCCCGCGAACTGGCGACCACCACCGGCTACGCGGCCAAGCCGCTGCTGGGCCGCGAGGGCGCCGGCGTCACCCTGCACGAACCGGGCGGCGATCCCGCCCCGCACTCCGACGAGGCGCGCTGCTACCAGGAGTTGGCGCCCCTCCCCGCGTTCGACGGCAACCACGTCGTGCTCGGCGCGTGGATGGTGGAGGACGAGTCGGCCGGTCTCGGCATCCGCGAGTCCAGCGGCCCGGTCACGGACGAGTACGCCCGCTTCCTACCCCACGTGATCCTCTAACCCTCCCGGCCTCCCGGCCTCCCGGCCTCCCGGCCTCCCGGCCTCCCGGCCTCCCGGCCTCCCGGCCTCCCGGCCTCCCGGCCTCCCGGCCTCCCGGCGGCCCCTAGCTCCCCACGGCCCCCGGCCCCTCGCCCCCGGCGGCCCCCTCGCCCCCGGCTTCCCGGCCCACGGCCCCCGGCCCCTCGCCCCCGGCCTCCCGGCTCCTCCGGCCGCCGGATCCGGGGTCGCTCCGGATCCACATCCGGGGTCGCTCCGGATCCACTGGAGGCGGGCTCCTGCGCGGGTCCGACGTCGCTCGCATGGTGGACGCCGGACCTTGGGATTCGGGCGTGACCGGTAGGCTGGCGAGCGGGCCGTGACTGGCGCGCTGGGATGGGACGGACCATCGGGGAGCGGCCTGTGAGCGAAGAGTGCCGTGCGCCTGGGCCAGACCGAGAACCGTGACCGCACGCCACGCCCCCGGAGGCCGACGACATGTCCGAGCAGCAGTCCCTCTCCACCGAGTCCACCGCCTTCCGTGCCGCACTCGACGTGATCCGCGCCGTCGAGCCGCGCGTCGCCGACGCCATCGGCCAGGAGGTCCACGACCAGCGCGAGATGCTCAAGCTGATCGCCTCGGAGAACTACGCCTCCCCGGCCACCCTCCTCGCGATGGGCAACTGGTTCAGCGACAAGTACGCCGAGGGCACCATCGGCCGCCGCTTCTACGCCGGCTGCCGCAACGTCGACACCGTCGAGGCGCTGGCCGCCGAGCACGCCCGCGAGCTCTTCGGCGCCCGTCACGCCTACGTCCAGCCGCACTCCGGCATCGACGCCAACCTCGTCGCCTTCTGGTCCGTCCTCGCCGACCGTGTGGAGGCCCCCTTCCTGCAGAAGACCGGCGTCCGCCAGGTCAACGACCTCTCCGAGGCCGACTGGGCCGAGCTGCGCCAGGCCTTCGGCAACCAGCGCATGCTCGGCATGTCCCTGGACGCGGGCGGCCACCTCACCCACGGTTTCCGCCCGAACATCTCCGGAAAGATGTTCGACCAGCGTTCGTACGGCACGGACCCGGCCACCGGCCTGATCGACTACGAGGCGCTGCGTGCCTCGGCCCGCGACTTCAAGCCGCTGATCATCGTCGCGGGCTACTCCGCGTACCCCCGGCTGGTGAACTTCCGGATCATGCGCGAGATCGCCGACGAGGTCGGCGCGACCCTCATGGTCGACATGGCCCACTTCGCCGGCCTGGTCGCGGGCAAGGTCCTGACCGGCGACTTCGACCCGGTCCCGCACGCCCAGATCGTGACGACCACCACCCACAAGTCCCTGCGCGGCCCGCGCGGCGGCATGGTCCTGTGCGACGACTCCCTCAAGGACCAGGTCGACCGCGGCTGCCCGATGGTCCTCGGCGGCCCGCTGCCGCACGTCATGGCCGCCAAGGCGGTCGCCCTGGCGGAGGCCCGCCTGCCGTCCTTCCAGGACTACGCCCAGCGCATCGTCGACAACTCCCGCGCCCTCGCCGAGGGCCTGACGCGGCGCGGCGCGACCCTGGTCACCGGCGGCACGGACAACCACCTGAACCTGATCGACGTCGCCTCCTCCTACGGCCTCACCGGCCGCCAGGCCGAGGCGGCGCTGCTCGACTCGGGCATCGTCACCAACCGCAACGCGATCCCCGCCGACCCGAACGGCGCCTGGTACACCTCCGGCATCCGCGTCGGCACGCCGGCGCTGACGACGAGGGGTCTCGGGACGGCCGAGATGGACGAGGTGGCCGCCCTGATGGACCGGGTCCTCACCACGACGGAGCCGGGCACGACGAAGTCGGGCGCCCCCTCGAAGGCCGCCCACGTCCTGGACGCGAAGGTCGCGGACGAGATCTCCCGGCGGGCGACCGACCTGGTCGCGGGCTTCCCGCTGTACCCGGAGATCGACCTCGGCTGACCCCGGCGGCACCCCGGGCGGCCCCGTGGCCGCCCGGGACCCGTTCCGGGCGGTCTCCGCGCTCTGAGACAATGATGAGCATGGCCTCAGACCGACCCCGCGTGCTCTCCGGAATCCAGCCCACCGCAGGCTCGTTCCACCTCGGCAACTACCTCGGCGCCGTCCGCCAGTGGGTGGCCCTCCAGGAGACCCACGACGCGTTCTACATGGTCGTCGACCTGCACGCGATCACGGTCCCGCAGGACCCGAAGGAGCTCAGCGCGAACACGCGGCTGGCCGCCGCCCAGCTCCTCGCGGCCGGTCTCGACCCGGACCGCTGCACGCTGTTCGTCCAGAGCCACGTCCCCGAGCACGCCCAGCTCGCCTGGGTGATGAACTGTCTCACCGGGTTCGGCGAGGCGAGCCGGATGACCCAGTTCAAGGACAAGTCCGCCAGGCAGGGCGCCGACCGCGCCTCCGTGGGCCTGTTCACGTACCCGATCCTCCAGGTCGCGGACATCCTGCTGTACCAGGCCGACGAGGTCCCGGTGGGTGAGGACCAGCGCCAGCACATCGAGCTGACCCGCGACCTCGCGGAGCGCTTCAACGGCCGCTTCGGCGAGACCTTCACGATCCCGAAGCCGCACATCCTGAAGGAGACGGGCAAGATCTACGACCTCCAGGACCCGTCGATCAAGATGAGCAAGTCGGCGTCCACGCCGAAGGGCCTCATCAACCTGCTCGACGACCCGAAGGCGACCGCGAAGAAGGTCAAGAGCGCGGTCACGGACACCGACACGGTCGTCCGCTACGACACCGAGAACAAGCCCGGCGTCAGCAACCTGCTCGGCATCTACTCGACGCTGACCGGCACCGGCATCGCCGAGCTGGAGCAGCGGTACGAGGGCAAGCTGTACGGCGCGCTCAAGACGGACCTCGCCGAGGTCGTCGTCGACTTCGTGACGCCGTTCCGGGACCGTACCCAGCAGTACCTGGACGACCCCGAGACGCTCGACTCGATCCTGGCCAAGGGCGCGGAGAAGGCGCGTGCCGTCGCCGCGGAGACCCTTTCGCAGACCTATGGGCGCGTGGGCTTCCTGCCCGCGAAGCACTGAGCGGCGCTCGGAAGCACTCGGGGCGCACCGCACACCTGTTCCTCCGGGCAGAGCGCTGCACATCACTTTCCCTGCGCCTGCCCACAGGACAGCTGTGGCCGTACAGTCGATAGCCGTACGACTGAGTACGAACCCGGCAACACACCCCGCCATGACGACATGACGACAGGAGAAGACGTGGGGACCGTAACGATCGGCGTGTCGATCGCGGTCCCGGAGCCTCACGGCAGCCTGCTCCAGGAGCGGCGCCTGGGCTTCGGCGACGCCGCGGCTCACGGCATCCCCACGCACGTCACGCTGCTGCCGCCGACCGAGGTCGGGGCGCTCGCGCTGCCGGCCGTCGAAGCGCACCTCAGTGAGGTCGCCACGGCCGGCCGGCCCTTCCCGATGCGGCTGTCCGGCACCGGCACCTTCCGGCCCATGTCGCCGGTGGTCTACGTGCGGGTCGTCCAGGGCGCGGAGACCTGCGCCTGGCTCCAGCAGCGGATCCGGGCCGCCTCCGGGCCGCTGACCCGTGAGCTCCAGTTCCCCTACCACCCGCATGTCACCGTCGCGCACGGCATCGACGACGCGGCGATGGACCGGGCCTACGACGAGCTCGCCCACTACGAGGCCGAGTGGTCCTGCACCGGCTTCGCCCTCGCCGAGCAGGGCGCCGACGGCGTCTGGCGCAAACTGCGCGACTACGCCTTCGGGGGCGCGGTCGTACCCCCGCAGGCCGCCCACGTCGACCGCGGCTCGCTGCCGACGCGCTAGCGGCCCGCCCCGGCGCCTCCGCTAGATCGGCAGCCTGCGGAACAGCCCGCGGGGCGCGTGCCGCAGCGCCGCCATCACCACGCGCAGCACACCCGGCACCCACACCGTCTCCGAGCGGCGCCGCAGCCCCAGCTCGACGGCCGTGGCGACCGCCTCCGGCGTGGTCGCCAGCGGCGCCTGGGCCAGCCCGGCGGTCATCTTCGTCCGGACGAACCCGGGGCGTACGACCATGACGTGCACGCCGGTGCCGTGCAGCGCGTCGCCCAGCCCCTGGGCGAAGGCGTCGAGGCCCGCCTTGCTGGAGCCGTAGATGAAGTTCGAGCGGCGGGCCCGCTCGCCGGCGACGGAGGAGAGGACGACCAGGGAGCCGTGGCCCTGAGTCTGGAGGGCGCGCGCGGTGACCAGCCCCGCCGACACCGCCCCCGTGTAGTTGGTCTGCGCGACGCGCACCGCGGCCGCCGGGTCGCGCTCGTCGTTGGCCTGGTCGCCGAGGACGCCGAAGGCGAGCAGTACGGTGTCGACGTCACCCTCGGCGAAGACCTTGCCGAGGACCGTCTCGTGGGACTCGGGGTCGAGCGCGTCGAAGGGGACGGTGTGGACGTCCGCCCCCAGCGTGCGCAGCTCGGCGGCGGCCGACTCCAGGGCGGGCGACGGGCGCCCGGCCAGCCACACCGTGCGGGTGCGGCGGGCGATCAGACGGCGCGCGGTGGCCAGCGCGATCCCGGAGGTGCCGCCGAGGACGAGAAGGGACTGGGGGAGGCCGAAGGCGTCCTTCATGGTGACTCCTGGAAGTTGAGCCGGCGGGCGAGGTCCGACACGAACACCCCGCGCGGGTCCAGCTCCGCGCGCAGCGCGCGGAAGTCGTCGAGGCGCGGGTACATCGCGGTGAGCAGTTCGGGGCGCAGCCGGGAGTCCTTGGCGAGGTAGACGCGGCCGCCGGCGGTGGCCACCTCCTCGTCCAGTTCGTCGAGGAAGGCGCCGAGGCCGGGCAGTCCGACCGGGATGTCCAGGGCGAGGGTCCAGCCCGGGCGCGGGAAGGAGAGCCAGCCCGGGTCGGCGTCCCCGAACCGCTTGAGGACGGCGAGGAAGGACGGGCAGCGGCGGGCGGAGACGCGCCCCACGATCCGGCGCAGGGTGTCCTCCTGGCCGTACCCGACGACGAACTGGTACTGCACGAAGCCGTCGCGGCCGTAGACGCGGTTCCAGTGCGGGACGCCGTCGAGGGGGTGGAAGAAGGCGGACAGGCTCTGGAGTTCGCCGGTACGCGCGCGGGGCGCCCTGCGGTACCAGAGCTCGTTGAACAGCCCGACGGTCGTGCGGGTGAGCAGACCGCTCGGCAGGAACGCGGGAGCGGCCGGGAGCCGGGCCGGGCGGAACGCGAGCGGGGCCCTGCGCGCGCGGGCGGGCAGCGCGTCCGGGGGCGCGTGCTCGCCACGGGTGAGGACCGCGCGTCCGGTGGCCGCACCGCGCGCGAGGAGGTCGATCCACGCGACCGAGTAGCGGTAGCGGTGGTCGCCGGCCGTCAGCCGGGCCATCAGGTCGTCGAGGTCGGCGGCCCGCTCGGTGTCCACCGACATCAGGGACGTTTTGACCGGCTGGAGCCGGATCCTGGCTGTCAGGACGACGCCGGTCAGGCCCATGCCGCCGGTGGTCGCGTCGAACAGGTCGGTGCCCTGGTCCACCGTGCGGATCGTGCCGTCCGCCGTGAGCAGTTCGAAGGACAGCACGTGGCGGGCGAAGGACCCGGACACATGGTGGTTCTTGCCGTGGATGTCGGCGCCGATCGCGCCGCCCACGGTCACGTACCGGGTGCCGGGGGTCACGGGCACGAACCAGCCGAGCGGCAGCAGGACTTCGGTGAGCCGGTGCAGGGAGACCCCGGCGTCGCACAGGACGCTCCCGTCGGCGGCGTCGATCACGTGGATCCGGTCCAGACCGGTCAGGTCGATCACGGACCCGCCGGCGTTCTGCGCCGCGTCCCCGTACGCCCGTCCCAGGCCCCTGGGGATGCCTCCGCGGGGCCCGCAGTCCCGGACCGCCGTCACGGCCTCCGCGTAGGTCCGGGGGCGGACCAGGCGCGCGGTGGAGGGAGCGGTACGGCCCCATCCCGTGACGGAGACGTTCTCGGCGGCGATCGCGGTAGTGGTCTCGGCAGGCATGGTGGTGACCGTATCGCCTCTATATGGGCGATTAATTCTGAAACATGCATTGCTCCCCGAAATGGGTGATTAATGGGATGTCGCTCAATATTGCCGGAGTTCCGAGGGTGCAGGCGTGAACAGTGAGTCCACATGGACGAACTCGACGACCTGGACCACCGGATCCTCTCGGCGCTCCACGCCCGGGGCGCGGACCCCCGCGTCGCCCGCGTCGCGCGCGCCCTCTCCTGGGCGGGCGAGCACGGCGCGCTGTGGCTCGCGGCGGGCGTCGTGGGAGCCGCCGTCGACGGCCCCCGGCGCGGCGCCTGGCTGCGCGCCACCGCGCTCACCGCGGGCGCGCACGCCGCCAGCGTGGGAGTGAAACGTATCGTCCGGCGTCCGCGCCCCGCCCGCGTCGAACCCCTCGTGCGCACCAGGGGACGGCACTCCTTCCCCAGCTCGCACGCGACCTCCGCCGCGGCCGCCGCCGTCGCCTACGGCGCGCTCGGCGCGTACGCCGCCGCGCCGCTCGCCGCCGCGATGTGCCTCTCCCGGCTGGTCGCCGGCGTCCACCACCCGTCCGACGTGGCGGCGGGCGCGGCTCTGGGCGCGGCCGCCGCGCGGTTGGGGGCGCGCTGGATGCGAGAGGGCCACCATGGCTGAGGCACTGCTCCACCGGCAGCGCGCACACCGCCCGCCGGCCCCCACGCCCCCGAGCCACCGCCCCGGCACCCTCGTCGGCGGCCTCCTGCGGACCACCCGCCCCAAGCAGTGGGTCAAGAACGTCCTGGTCGTCGCCGCCCCCGCCGCGGCCGGCCGGCTCCTCTCCCTGCACGCGCTCAGCCAACTCGCCCTGGTCTTCGCCCTGTTCACCGCCAGCGCCGCCGCCGTCTACCTGGTCAACGACGCCCGTGACGCCGAGGCCGACCGCGCCCACCCCACCAAGCGGCACCGCCCGATCGCCGCCGGACAGGTCCCGGTGCCCGTCGCGTACGGCGTCGCGGGCGCCCTCGCGGTCCTCGCCCCGGCCGCCGCGGCCCGGCTGACGACCCCCGCCGTCGCGGCACTCCTCATCGCCTACCTCGGCATGCAACTGGCGTACTGCGTCAGCCTGAAGCACGTCCTGGTCGTCGACCTGGTCGTCGTCACGACCGGCTTCCTCATGCGCGCCATGGCGGGCGGACTCGCCCTGGGGATCCCGCTCTCCCGCTGGTTCCTGATCACCACCGGGTTCGGGGCGCTGTTCATGGTCGCGGCCAAGCGCTACTCCGAAGCCGTCCAGCTGGCCGGCACGGCGGGCGCCACGCGCGTGCTGCTCACCGAGTACACCACCGGCTACCTGCGCTTCGTCTGGCAGCTGGCGGCCGGCGTCGCCGTGCTCGGCTACTGCCTGTGGGCCCTGGAGGAGGGCGGCGTCCCGCACACGAGCGTGCTGCCCTGGCGACAGCTGTCCGTGGTCGCCTTCATCCTCGCGGTGCTGCGCTACGCCGTCTTCGCCGACCGGGGCACCGCGGGCGAGCCCGAGGAGGTCGTCCTGGGCGACCGCGCCCTCGCCCTGATCGGCCTGGCCTGGCTGGCCATGTACGGGCTGGCGGTGGCCGACTGGTGAGTCACGCACGCCCGGCGCGACCGCGTCGGGCGACCGCGCGGCACGGTGCCGGCCACCGTCCCGCGAATCCGGGGTACCCGGACCTCGGTGTTCCGCGGGATTCGCATCGGCGATATCCGCGTCGTTCCTCCGGACAGGGGCAGAGTCGGATCATGGACTGGCTGAAGAAGCTCCCCGGCATCGGGCCGTGGGTCGCGCGCCTCATGGCCACGCACGCGTGGCGGTCGTACGAGCGCCTCGACCGGGTGAAGTGGACGCGGCTGGCCGCCGCCATGACGTTCGTCAGCTTCGTCGCGCTCTTCCCGCTGCTGACCGTGGCCGCGGCCGTCGCCGCCGCCACGCTGAGCCGGTCACAGCAGCAGGAACTCCAGGACAAGATCGCCGATCAGGTCCCCGGCATCTCCGACCAGCTGGACATCAACGGCCTGGTCCAGAACGCGGGCGCCATCGGGCTCATCGCCGGCGCGCTGCTGCTGCTCACCGGCATCGGCTGGGTCGGCCAGATGCGGGACTGTCTGCGCGCCGTCTGGGAGCGGCCCGACGACGACGAGAACCCCGTCCTGCGCAAGGCCAAGGACACGGGCGTCCTCGTCGGCTTCGGCGGCGCCGTCCTGCTCACCCTCGCCATCTCCACCGTCGCCTCGGCGCTGGTCGGCTGGATCACCGAGCAGTCCGGCATCGACAAGGAGGGCTGGGGCACCGTCCTGCTGCGCGTCGCCGCGTTCTCCGTCGCCGTCCTCGCCGACTTCCTGCTCCTGCTGTACGTCCTCACCCTGCTGCCCGGCGTCGAACCCCCGCGCCGCCGCCTCGTCGTCGCCGCGCTCATCGGCGCCGTCGGCTTCGAACTGCTGAAGCTGCTGCTGAGCGGCTATATGCAGGGCGTGGCCGCCAAGAGCATGTACGGCGCGTTCGGCGTGCCCATCGCCCTGCTGCTGTGGATCAACTTCACCTCGAAGCTGGTCCTGTACTGCGCGGCCTGGACGGCGACGGGCAGCGTCCCCGACAACCCGCGCGACATCGACGTCAGCGGCGACGTCGTACCAGGTCCGGCAGCGGCCAGCGGCGGTTGACGAGGTACCCGCCGCCCGCGAGCAGCACCAGCAGACCGCCGGTGATCGCCAGCGCGATCCACATGCCGCCCGAGCCGCTCTCGGTCACCGCGCCCGCCACCGGCTTCGCCGACACGTCGCCGGCGCCGCCCGCCTGTCCGTCCCCCTCGGAGGGGGACGGGTTGGCGCCGGGCTGCGCGCTGGCCTGCGCGGTCCCCTTCGGCGCGACGAGCTCGCCGACCGGCGTCACCTTGCCGGTCGCCTGGAAGCCCCAGTCCAGCAGGGCGGCGGTCTCCTTGTAGACCTCGTTGTGGTCGCTCTTCTCCGGGTTCATGACCGTGACGAGCAGCACCTTGCCGTTGCGCTCGGCCACGCCGGTGAAGGTGGCGCCCGCGTTGGTGGTGTTGCCGTTCTTGACGCCCGCGATGCCCGGGTACTGGGAGATGTCGTAGTCGCCGCTGAGCAGCCGGTTGGTGTTCTGGATCTCGAAGGTCCCGCGGGTCGTCCTGCCCTTCTTCTTCGTCGTCTCGCCGGGGAACTTGGCCGTGACGGTCGCGCAGTACTCCCGGAAGTCCTGCTTCTGGAGTCCCGAGCGGGCGAACAGCGTCAGGTCGTACGCGGAGGAGACCTGACGGGGGGCGTCGTAGCCGTCCGGGGAGACGACGTTCGTGTCGAGGGCCTGGAGCTCCTCGGCGTGCTCGTTCATGTCCTTGACGGTCTCGGCGATGCCGCCGTTCATCTGCGACAGGACGTGCACGGCGTCGTTGCCGGAGCGCAGGAAGACGCCGAGCCACAGATCGTGGACCGTATACGTCTCGCCCTCCTTTATCCCGACGAGGCTGGAACCCGCCCCCATGCCGGCCAGGTCCTTCGCCTCGACCTTGTGCACGGTGGCCTTGGGGAACCTCGGCAGCACCGTGTCGGCGAAGAGCATCTTCATCGTGCTCGCCGGGGGCAGCCGCCAGTGCGCGTTGTGCGCGGCGAGCACGTCCCCCGACTCGGCGTCGGCGACGATCCACGACCGCGCGGTGAGGTCCTTCGGCAGCACCGGCGCGCCACCCGCGATCGCCACCTGCGTCCCGGCCTGCCCGAGCCGCGTGCCGCCCAGGGACGACATGTCCGCGGGGGGAGTGACCGACGGCGAGGCGGACGCGGACGGCGATCCGGAGGGCGAGACCGACGCGGACGGCGAGCCGGACGCCGCCGGGGACGGTGACGGGCTCGGCGCCGCGAGCGAGGCGGGCGCGGTGAGCGCGAGGGACGCGAGGGTCGCGGAGGTGACCAGCAGGGATCGCCTGACGGTCTGCTTCATGGGTGCGGGCACGACGGAGAACGTACCTGGCACACGACGGGAAGTCCCGTCACCCTCCCCACCCCGGTCACGGAACCGGACAACCGCCGGTGATACTGAACCCATGAAGCTCAGCCGCCCCGTCTCCTGGTTCCTGCTCGCCTTCGGGGTGTGGAGCTGGGTCATCTGGGTCACTTTCGTCAAGAACCTGATCAAGGACAGCAGCGGACTCGCGTTCGACGACGGCGATCCCACGGCGTACTTCTGGGTGCACCTGACGCTCGCGGTCGTCTCCTTTGCCTTGGGGACGGTCGTCGGGGCCATCGGGTTGCGCGGTCTGCGCGCACTGCGGCAGGCGTCATAGCCATGGTGATCGTCTTCGTGCTGCTCGCCGTGACCGTGCTGGTCGGGGCCAACTGGTACCTGTGGCGGCGGCTGTTCCACGACACCACCCGCGGCCCCGGCCGGGCGCGCCGCGCCGGCGCGGCGCTGGTCGCGGGCGGCTGGCTGCTGGCGATCGGCGCCCTGGTCGCCGAACGCGCCGGCGCCCCCTTCTGGCTTCAGCGCGTACTGGCCTGGCCGGGCTTCCTGTGGCTGGCCCTGTCGGTCTACCTGCTCCTCGCCGTGCTCGTGGGCGAGGCCGTACGGCCGCTGCTGCGCCGCTTCCTGCGGAGCAGGGCGCCCGCCGGGACCCCCGCGGCGCACCCGGAACCCCGCCCGGTCCCGATCGGCGCGCCCGCCCCCGGGACACCGGAGCCCGAACAGCCGGCGCCGGCGTCCCCGGACCCCTCCCGCCGGGTCTTCGTGTCCCGGGTGGTGGGCGGCGCCGCCGCCGCGGTCGCCGTCGGGACGGTCGGTTACGGCACCTACGGCGTGCTGCGCGGCCCCAGGGTCAGGCAGGTGACCGTGCCCCTGGCCAAGCTCCCGCGCGGCGCCCACGGCTACCGGATCGCGGTCGTGAGCGACATCCATCTGGGCCCGGTCCTCGGCCGGGGTTTCGCGCAGAAGGTCGTCGACACGATCAACGCGACGCAGCCCGACCTGATCGCGGTCGTCGGTGACCTCGTCGACGGCAGCGTGAAGGACCTGGGCCCGGCGGCGGCCCCGCTCGCGCAGCTGAAGGCCCGGCAGGGCAGCTTCTTCGTCACCGGCAACCACGAGTACTTCTCCGGCGCCGAACAGTGGGTCGAGGAGGTGCGGCGGCTCGGCCTGAACCCGCTGGAGAACGCCCGTACGGAACTGCCCTGGTTCGACCTGGCCGGCGTCAACGACATCGCGGGCGAGAGCGAGGGCCAGGGGCCCGACTTCGCCGGCGCGCTCGGCGACCGTGACACCACGCGCGCGTGCGTGCTCCTCGCCCACCAGCCCGTCCAGATCCACGACGCCGTACGCCACGGCGTCGACCTCCAGCTCTCCGGCCACACGCACGGCGGCCAGCTGTGGCCCGGCAACTTCCTCGCGGCCGCCGCGAACCCGACCGTCGCGGGGCTGGAACGCCACGGCGACACTCAGCTGTACGTGTCCCGGGGCGCGGGCGCCTGGGGCCCGCCCACCCGCGTCGGAGCCCCCTCCGACATCACGGTCGTCGAACTGGCCTCGACGCACGCCTGACGGTCGATCAGAAGCCTGTGCGGAGGCTGTGAAACCCGGACGAAACAAGGCCTCGGCAAGTTCTTTCCCATCTCGCCGGAATCCTCTTCCCCCTGGCGAAACACGTGTGGTTAGGTGAGCCCGCCGCCAAGGGGAGCGGCACTTTTTCTGTGGACTGGGCCCCTCTGGCGGCCTGGGGAGGCAGGGCATCACCATGCGATCTGTTCGCATGCGGATACTCGTGACGCTGCTGGTTCTCGCGGTCGTCGCAGTGGGTGGCTGGCAGTTGCTGCCGTCGAAGGACAGCGGTGGCGCGACCATCACGGTCGGCACCACGGACACCGTCACCTCGCTCGACCCGGCGGGCGCCTACGACGCCGGATCCTGGGCGCTGTTCAGCAACGTCTTCCAGTCGCTGCTGAGTTACGAGCCGGGTGGCGTCTCGCCCGTGCCGGACGCCGCCGAGAGCTGTTCGTTCGTGAAGGACAGCCTCGTCACGTACACCTGCCGGCTGCGTGACGACCTCACCTTCAGCAGTGGTTCCGAGGTGACCGCCGAGGACGTGAAGTTCTCCTTCGACCGGGTCAAGAAGATCGACTCGGATGTCGGCCCGGCTTCCCTGTTCTCCACCCTGAAGTCGGTGGACGCCAAGGGTCTGAAGGTCACCTTCCACCTGTCGTCGCCGGACGCCACCTTCCCGTTCAAGGTGGCCACCGGAGCCGGCTCGATCGTCGACCACACCCGCTACCCGGCGGACGGGCTGCGCGTCGGCAGCCGCGTCGACGGCTCCGGCCCGTACCTGTTGAAGGGGTACACGAAGGGCAAGAAGGTCCTGCTGTCGCCCAACTCGCGCTACAAGGGCGCCGTGTCGACCGGCGACCCCGTCGAGTTGCGCTACTACGCGGACCCCGAGGCGCTGGAGAAGGCCTGGAAGGCCAAGGCGGTCAAGGCCGCCGCCCGTCAGCTGCCGCCCTCCGTGCTGGCCGCCCTCGACACCAGCGACCCCGACCAGCGCGTCTACGAGGCCGACGGCTCCGAGACCCGCAACCTGTACTTCGACACCCGCGCCGGCTCGCCGCTGCACGAGACGGACGTCCGCAAGGCGTTGGCCTGGCTGATCGACCGCGAGCAACTGGCGGCGAGTGTGTACGACGGGACCGTCGAGCCGCTGTACTCGCTCATCCCGACCGGCATCACCGGCCACACCACCTCCTTCTTCGACAGTTACCCGGACCGGAACACCGCGAAGGCGCGCAAGCTCCTGGAGTCGGCCGGAGTCGGCATCCCGGTGAAGTTCACCTACGGCTACGGCCTGGGCAGCGGGGCCGCGGCGGCCGAGGCCAAGGAGCTCAAGCGGCAGCTGGAGGCGAGCGGTCTGTTCGAGGTGGACGTCAAGGGCTACGAGTGGACCGACTTCCAGAAGCGGTGGGCCACCGGAAAGCTCGACGCGTACGCCGTCGGCTGGGTCGCCGACTACCCCGACCCGGACACCTTCGCGGGCCCGCTCGTCGGCACCGACTCCACCATGAACACCGGCTACAGCAGCAAGGCCGTCGACAAGTACATCGCCGGAAGCCGGCAGTTCGCCGACCGCAGCCGGGCCGCCGGCGACTTCCGTGACCTCCAGCAGGTCGTCGCCGAGGACGTACCGGTCGTCCCGCTGTGGCAGCGCAAGGAGTACATCGTCACCAGTGCGGACATCGGCGGCGGCCAGTTCCTCGCGGACGGCAACGGCGTGTTCCGCCTCTGGAAACTCGACTGGATCTGAGCCGAAGTCCCCGCCCGGCTCGCGGACTTGATCCCGCGCGCCGGGCATGCGCCCCCGTCGCACCGGGCAGGCACCCGAAGCGGCACCATGTGACGGAGGTGTGTACGGGATGAGGAGCAGACGTGCTGAGACGCAACTCGTTCCGGCTGCCCCGGCACCCGGCGTCCGTCGGTCTGGCCCGGCGCCGGGTACGGGACCATCTCGCGGACTGGGGGCACGGCCCCGACGACCCGGCGCTGGCCGACGCCGTCCTCGTCGTCTCCGAGCTGGCCACCAACGTCGTACGCCATGGGCCGCTGCTCGAGCGGGAGTTCGAGGTGGCCGTCACCGCTCTCGGTGACGGTTCCTGCCTCATAGAGGTCTCCGACGAGGGCCGGCACGAACCGCGGCTGCGACCGGTCGGCGAGTCGGAGGAACACGGCCGCGGCCTGCACCTGGTGGAGCACCTCGCCGCCGCGTGGGGCGTGTGGAGCAGGGGCCGGCACGGCAAGACGGTCTGGGCACTGGTCACGGCCCCCGCCTAGCCGAGCCCGCCGGCGACGGCCCCTCTGCCACGCACCCTCGGCGGCACGCGCTCAGACGCAGGCCTTCGGCCGGGCCGGCAGCGTCACCGTCACGGCCAGTCCCTCGCCCGGCGCCGTCCGCACGCTCACCTCGCCGCCGTGCGCCTGGACGACCCCCTGCACGATCGCCAGGCCGAGACCGCTGCCCGCGCCGCCCCCGGCCCGGAAGAAACGGTCGAAGACCCGCGCCGCGTCCTCCGGCCCCAGCCCCGGCCCCTCGTCCTCGACCGACAGCCGTACGACCCCGTCCACCCGCTCCACACCGAGCCGCACCGGCACCTCGGCCGACGTGTGCGTGCGCACGTTGGCCACCAGGTTGCCCAGCACCTGGCGCAGCCCCGACTCGTCGGCCCGCACCAGCACGGCCCCCTCGGCCGCGACCGTGACCGGCCGCCCGGGCTGCTGCGCGCGCAGGTCCTGCGCCGAGTCCCGCACCAGCCGGCTCACGTCGACGCCCCGCAGCCGCAGTTCGGGCCGCTGGTCGAGACGGGCCAGCGTGAGCAGCTCGTCGACGAGCCGGCCCATCCGGTCCACCTCGCCGTTCATCCGGTCCCAGGCCCGCCTGCGCTCCTCCGGCTCGACCAGCATCCCCTGCTCGTACAGCTGGAGGTAGCCGCGGATCGCGGCGAGCGGGGTGCGCAGTTCGTGCGAGGCGTCGGCCACGAAGCGACGCAGCTGGGCCGCGCTGTGCTCGCGCGTGCGGTACGCCGTCTCCACCTGGTGGAGCATGGAGTTCAGGGCGAGCCGCAGCTGTTCGACCTCCTGGGTGGGGTGGTGGCTGGAGGGCACGCGCCGGGTCAGGTCGCCCTCGGCGATCGCCGACGACGTCTCCACCATGTCCTCCAGCGGCCGCATCCGCTGCCGCACGCTGAACAGGGTCAGACAGGCGAGCAGGGCCAGCAGCAGCGTCCCGACGGCGAGGTCGAGCTTCAGGGCCTTCGCTATGCCCCTGTGGAGGGCCTCGGTGGAGGTGGCCAGCAGGATGTACGTGCCGTCGGAGAGCCGGGTCGCGGTCGCGCGGTACGTGTCGCCGTGCACGGTGACGTCGTGCGGGTCGGCGTCGGTGCTGAGGGCGAGCGGGTCGGACACCGCGTCGGCGAGGCCGCGCTGGGCGTCGGTGGGCCGGACGTCGAAGATGGTGAGGGCCGTGCCCCGGCCGTCGACGGCGGTGAAGATCGAGTCGGGCGCCGGCCGGGTGTCCGTGTTCTGGGGCACCAGCCGGTCGCTGACGACGCTCAGCACGGACAGCGAGTCGATCTGGCGCAGGGTCAGCTGCGAACTGCCCAGCGAGTCACGCATCTTGGTCAGCTCGGCGTCCACCTGGTCGAGCAGGTAGTGCCGCATCCCCATCAGGCTGACGGCGGTCGCGACGATGATGCCGAGCGCGAGCAGCCCCACGTTCGCCGCCGTCAGCTTGGCACGCAGCGAGTGGATGCCGTGCCGGTGGATCCGCTTCACGCCAGCCCGTATCCGACGCCCCGCCGGGTGGTGATCACCGGCGGTCCGAGGACGTCCAGCTTGCGCCGCAGATAGCTGATGTAGGTCTCGACGACCGTCGACTCCGGCGCGGTGTGCTCGTACTGCCAGACATGGCGCAGGAGCTGCTCCTTGGGCACGATCCGGCCGCCGTTGCGCACCAGGAAGCGCAGCAGCGCGTACTCGGTGGGGGTGAGCTCGACCGAGCGGCCGGCGCGGTGCACGCTGTACGTCGTCTCGTCGAGCTCCAGGTCGCCGTACCGCAGCGGCGGCCGCTGCGGAAGGACGTCGGCCGGCCGGGTACGGCGCAGCACGGCGGTGATACGGGCGACCACCACGTCGATGTCGAACGGCTTGGTGATGTAGTCGTCGCCGAAGCCGAGGGCGCCGACGATCTCGGTCGGCGCGTCCCGAGCGGTGAGGAACACCAGCGCCAGATCCGGTCTGCGCGACCGCAGTTCACGCCCGAGCGCCCGGCCGTCGCCGTCCGGCAGCATCACGTCCAGCAGTGCCACGTCCGGCCGGGTGCGGTCGGCGAGGGCGAGGGCCTCGCGGACGGTGCCCGCGGTCATGACCTCGAAGCGGTGGTAGCGCAGGGCGATGGCCAGGACGTCCGCGATGCTCGGTTCGTCCTCCACGACCAGCACGGTGCCGGAAGCCGTCGTCATGCCCCCAGTATCGGCGGACCCACCGACGATCGGGCCGGTTCACGCTTTGGAGTTCCTTGAGAGTCATGGTCGTCACATGTCCACGCACGTGTGGCGCCACCGATCCTGTTGCCCAGGACCTGGGGGACCGACCGACGATCTGCAGAAGGAGACTGAGCGTGGCGGCATTGGCACGCTGGTGCTATCGACACCGGCTGGTGGTCCTGTTGCTCTGGGTGGGGGCGCTGTTCGGCCTGGGATTCTCGGCCTCGACGGCGGGCACGGACTACGCGAACGTCTTCTCCCTCCCCGACACGGACTCCAAGAAGGCGTACGACCTGATGGAGAAGGCGTTCCCGGCGAGCGCCGGCGACACCGACACGGTCGTGTGGAAGGTCGACGAGGGCTCGGTACGGGACCAGGACGTACGGTCCCGGATCCAGCCCGCGCTCGACGAGATCGCCGGCATGAAGGGCGTCGGCGGGGTCACCGGCCCCTACGCGGGGGAAGGCGCGGCGCAGATCAGCGGCGACGGGCGGATCGCCTACGCCCAGATCACCTTCACCGAGCAGGCGAACGCCGTACCGAAGGAGCTCGTCCAGGACGTCGTCGACACCGCGCGGGGCGCCGAACGGGGCGGCCTGGAGGTCGAGGTGGGCGGCCAGGCCGTCCAGCGCGTGCAGGAACCGCCCACCGGCCTCGCCGAGATGGTCGGCCTCGCGGCGGCCGCGGTGGTCCTGTTCCTCGCCTTCGGCTCGCTGTACGCGATGCTGCTGCCGCTCGCCGTGGCGGTCTTCGGCGTCGGCATGGGCCTGTTCTCGACCCAGTTGCTGAGCCATGTCACCGACATCCCGGACCTGGCCCCGCTGCTGTCCTCGCTGATCGGCCTCGGCGTCGGCATCGACTACGCCCTGTTCATCGTGACCCGGCACCGCAAGGGCGTCCTGCGCGGCCTGGACCCGGAGGAGTCGGCGGTCGTCGCTCTCAACACCTCCGGCCGTGCCGTGCTGTTCGCGGGCGGCACGGTGTGCATCGCGCTGGCCGGAATGCTGGTGACGAACCTGCGCTTCCTGGACGGCGTCGTCATCGGCACCTCCCTGACGGTGGTGCTGAGCGTCCTCGCGGCGACGACCCTGCTGCCCGCGCTGCTCGGCTTCCTCGGCGCGCGCGTGCTGAGCCGCAAGCAGCGGCGCCTGCTGGCCGCGACCGGCCCGGAGCCGGAGAAGGAGAGCGGTCCCGCGGCCCGCTGGTCGATGGGCGTGCAGCGCCGGCCGCGGACGATCGCCGTGCTCGCGCTGGCCGTCATGGCCGTGCTCGCTCTCCCCGTGCTCTCGCTCCGCCTCGGCGCCACCGACCAGGGCAACGACGACGCCTCGACGACCACCCGGCAGGCCTACGACCTGCTGGCCGAGGGCTTCGGTCCGGGCTTCAACGGCCCCCTCCAGGTGGTCGTGGACGGCGGTGAAGCCACCGCCCTGGCCCAGGACATCAAGAACACGTCCGGAGTCGCCCAGGTGGCCACGCTGCCGCCCGCGAGCGGGGTCACGGTCATCCAGGTGGTGCCCACGACCTCGCCGCAGTCCGCGGAGACGGACACCCTGATCGACCGGCTGCGGGACGACGTCATCCCGCAGGCCGGGGCGCAGGCGCACGTGGGCGGTGTCACGGCGGTCTCCAAGGACTTCGCCACGGTCACCGGCGACCGGCTGCCGCTCTTCGTCGCCACCATCATCGGCCTGGGCTTCCTGCTGCTCCTGGTCGCCTTCCGCTCCCTGGTGGTACCGCTGACGGCCGCCGTGATGAACCTGGTCGCGGCCGCGGCCTCGTTCGGCGTCCTCGTCGCGGTCTTCCAGTGGGGCTGGGGCCTGGAGCTGCTGGGCCTCGGCAAGGAGGGGCCGATCAACGCCTTCCTGCCCGTCATCATGCTGTCCCTGCTCTTCGGCCTGTCGATGGACTACCAGGTCTTCCTGGTCAGCCGGATGCACGAGGAGTGGGTGCACACCAGGGACAACGCGCGAGCGGTCCGGGTGGGCCTCGCGGAGACCAGCCGGGTCATCAACTCCGCCGCCCTGATCATGGTCTGCGTCTTCCTCGCCTTCGTGCTCAGCGGTGACGCGGGCGCGGCGATGGCGGGCGTCGGCCTCGCGGCCGCGGTCGCGCTGGACGCGTTCATCCTGCGTACGGCACTGGTCCCGGCCGCGATGCATCTGCTCGGCGACTCCAACTGGTGGCTGCCCGGGTGGCTGGAGAAGCGGCTGCCGCATCTCGCGGTCGAGCCCAAGCAGGAGGCGGCGCCGGCGGCGGTCGCGGCGGGCGAGGGGCCGGCCTCGGTCGTGCACGGCTTCGTCCGGAACACGGCCGGTGAACCGGTCGAGGGCGCGACGGTCACCCTGGTGGCGCGGGACGGCCGGGAACTGGACCGCGTGACCTCCCTCGCCGACGGCTCGTACATCCTCTCCGTCCCCGCCCCGGGGACGTATCTGCTGGCGACGGCGGCCGAGCCGCCCCTGCTGAAGCGAGCCCGGCGGCTGACGGTCACGGGGGAGCCCCTCGTCCACGACGTGGAGCTGGAGGAGGGCGCCGAGGTGAGCTGACTCAGCCCGAGGCCGGGTCCGCCGGGTCCGCCGAGCCCGCCGCGTCCGCGGAGTCCTGCGGACCCGGCGGGCTCTTCCTCGCCGGGTCCGGCAGGGCGTTGGTCATACCGGGCAGGAAGTCCGTGAACAGGTCGTGCACCTCGAGGACGAGCGGCCGCAGCACCCGGAACCGGGCCAGCGCCACGCCCCGCGCGGTGAGCCGCGCGCCCCGGCCGGCCAGCCGGTAGCTGCGCTCGCGTCCCTCCGTGCGGTCGTAGATCCAGTACATGACGAGGCCCATCTGGGAGAGCCACATCAACTCGGGCAGCACCTCCCGCAGCTCCTCCGGGACCTTCGCCTTCGACCCCGAGAGGACCTCCTTGTGGACGGCGATGGCCTCCACGCGCGCGTGCTCCGACTCGGCGGAGAAGGGGCTGAGCGGGCTGTCCGGGTCGGCGGCGTTCTTGAAGAACTGGACCGCGAACTCGTGGTACGGCTCGGCCACTTCCAGCCAGACCCGCAGCACCCCCGCCAGCCGGGCCTCCAGGCTCGTCTCCCGCGCCAGGACGCCCCGGACGGCCTCCCGGTGTTCGGCGGCGAGCCGGTCGTAGAAGCCCTGGATCAGGTGCTCCTTGCCGGCGAAGTAGTAGTACGCGTTGCCGACCGAGACCCCGGCCTCCTTGGCGATGGCCCGCATCGTCGTCTTGTCGTAGCCGCGCTCCTGGAACAGCCGCATCGCCGTCTCCAGGATCAGAGCGCGGGTCTGCTCGGACTTGGACGTGGGGGCGGCCTCATGAGGTTCGGTCGCGGCGGCGGCCTCATGGGGATCGGACGGGGAAGCGGCCTCGGCGGGACCGTCGTTGTTCGCGGGCACGTACAGGAGCCTAGCCAGTCGGGCAGGTGCCGTCGGCACAGGTGGGCCGGTGGTAGCTCCAGCCCAGCTGCGGGTCGTACGACCAACCGTCGCCACGGCGGTAGACGCCCCCGCCCCAGCCCGCGGCCTGCCCCTGCCCGTCGCGCCACTTGGCGGCGGCGAGAACGGCGCCCCGCGCCAGCTTCGCCCCGGCGGGCGTGCTCAGCCGGTGGGACATCGGGCGGTACTCGCGCAGCGCCCACAGGGTGACGATCCAGGCGGCGGCGCCCCGGTAGACCTGGCCGGAGTCGCCGACGACGGTGATCTCGTCGAGGGTCGCGCGGTGGTCGAGGCCGGGGAAGCGGGCGGCCGCCTGCGCGGACCCCGCCGGGACGAACTCCAGCGGCACCAGCTGCGGCTGCCGGCCCAGCCAGTCGCGCAGGAAGGCGCACAGCGAGCACTCGGCGTCGTGGAGCACGGTGAGCCGGCGGACCGGGACGCGCAGGGCGTCCCGGTCGGCGGCGGTCCGTTCGGCGGCCATCGTGCTCACGCCCCGGCGGCGGGCGCCGAGGGGGCCGTCCAGCCCTGCGGGCCGACCGGCGGGACCTGCTCCCGCTCCATGACCCCGCGCCGCCGGATCCGGTTGAGGACGTACACGTTGGCCAGGTGCATCGCGCCGAGGACCAGCAGCACCACGCCGAGCTTGGTCGACAGGGCCTCGAAGATGCCGCGCGTGTCCTCGATGGTGTCGTCGCCGCTCAGGTAGAGGGCGACGAAGCCGAGGTTGAGGAGGTAGAAGCCGACCACCAGGAGGTGGTTGACGGCGTCGGCGAGCTTCTCGTTCCCCTGGAGCACGTCGGCGAGGAAGATCCGGCCGTTGCGACTGAGGGTCCTGGCCACCCAGACGGTCAGGCCGATGCTGACGACCAGGTAGACGACGTAGGCGATGACCGTGCGGTCCATGTTCCCCACCTTTTCTTGAACGCGTTCAAAACGCTGTCGAGGACGACTGTAGCGCTTGTTTTGAACACGTTCAACTGGATGGGTGCGGCCGCCCCGGGCGCCCTAACGCCTCGCCAGCTCGGGCCGCTTGAGGTAGTCCGTGAACCCGAGGACGTTGCCCCACGGGTCGGCGATCTCGACGGTCCAGCCGGTGGCCGTGGAGAACGGCCGGTCCAGCGGGGTGATGCCCGCCTCGGCCAGCCGCCGGGCCGCCGCCCGCGCGTCCGGCACCTCCAGCCAGACGCGCGGGGACGGCCAGGGCGGTGGCCGGTGCCCCAGGCCGTCCTCCTGCCGGAGGAGGACCCCCGGCGTCTCGCCCCCGACCTTCAGCAGTGCGATCCCGGCCTCGTCGAACCGCAGTCCCACCGCGAACCCGGCCCGCTCGTAGAAGCCGACCGCCTCGCCGAGGTCCCCGACGGGCAGCAGGAGGTTGTCGAAACCGAGCAGCTCGTACGACTGGTCATCTGACATGCCGTCAGATTAGGTGGAGAGGGGCCGGAAATCCGGTCAAGGGCACCCCGGTCCGCGCGTGGCGGGTTTTCTGCTGCAAGATGTTCTGCACTTGTCTCACCTGCGGATGATCCGATCACCTGACCTCGGGGGAACTCACCTTGTCCGAAACGCCACAGCAGCCCCAGGAACCCCAACAGCAGCCCCAGCAGCCGCCGCAGCCGCCCCCGCCCGGCTACGGGTACCCCGGCGCCGGCCCCGGCGGCCCGCAGGACGCGGGCCACCCCGGCCAGCCCGGTCCCGGCCCCTACGGCTATCCCCAGCCCGGCCAGCCGCCGTACCCGGGCTACGCCCACCCCGGCTACGCGCACCCCGGCTATCCGGCCCCGGGTTACATACCCCCCGGCACCTTCACCGGCGACCCCCAAGCCCCCTACGGGTACGACCTCATGGGCCGCCCCTACTCCGAGAAGTCGAAGATCGTCGCGGGCGTGCTCCAGCTCACCCTGGGCAGCTTCGGCGTCGGCCGGTTCTACATGGGCGACGTCGGCATCGGCCTCGCCCAGCTGTTCACCTGCGGCGGCCTCGGCATCTGGGCGCTGATCGACGGCATCATCCTGCTGGTCAGCGACGACAAGACCGACTCCAACGGGCGGATCCTGCGTGGCTGACACGGAACGCCTCTCCGCGAGGTGTTCGGCCGCGCTGCGGCACCCGGCGGCGGCTCCCCTCGTGGTGCTCGCCGCCGGTGCGGCCGGTTCCGTGTATCTCTACGGCACCGACCCGCACCAGCCGGGCCACTGGCTCCCGCAGTGCCCGTTCCGGTTCGTCACCGGCCTGCTCTGCCCCGCCTGCGGCGGCACCCGCATGGTGTACGACCTGATGCACGGTCATCTCGCCCAGGCCTGGCTCGACAACCGTGTCCTGCTGCTCGCCTCGCCGTACGCGCTCGCGCTGCTGGTCCGCTGGATGTGGGCGGGACTGCACGGCCGCGCCTGGCATCCGCGCCTGAGCCCGCGGGCCTTGACGGTCGTCCTCGGCGTCGCGGTGGCATGGGCGGTGCTACGCAACGTAGTTGACTGATTTTGATCACAGATCAGGAACAATGGATCATCTGTACTCCCTTTTTACCCTCTGTTTTCTCTAGGCTCACCAGTCACAGGGGGGACGTCCTGGCATGGCGGAGCCGTGCGAGGGCGTTGGTCGGCATCGGCGGACATCGGTCGACGCGCGTGATCGCGGCGTCGCCGCATCCCTCCTGGACTCCCCGTTCCGGAGCAGGCCGCCCCGGCCTCCCGCAGTCATCCCAGGAGCAGTTCTCATGACCGTCCCCACCCCGCAGGCCCCCTACGGGGTCGACCCCCTGGGTCGTCCGTACTCCGACAAGTCCAAGATCGTCGCCGGTATCCTCCAGCTCTTCCTGGGCACCCTCGGCATCGGACGCTTCTACGTCGGCTCGGTCGGCGTGGGCGTCGCCCAGCTCCTCACCTGTGGCGGCCTCGGCGTCTGGGCGCTGATCGACGGCATCCTGTTCCTCACGAGCAACGACCGCACCGACAAGCAGGGTCGCGTCCTGCGCGGCTGACACCGGCGCGGCAACACGGCGAGGGCCCCGCTCCTTCAAGGAGCGGGGCCCTCGCCGTGTCGTGGGCTCAGCGAGCCGGGTGGCTCAGAAGCGGCGCGTGATCAGCGCTCGCTTCACCTCCTGGATCGCCTTCGTGACCTCGATACCGCGCGGGCAGGCGTCCGTGCAGTTGAACGTCGTACGGCAGCGCCAGACGCCGTCCTTGTCGTTCAGGATCTCCAGACGCTGCTCACCCGCCTCGTCACGCGAGTCGAAGATGAAGCGGTGGGCGTTCACGATCGCGGCCGGACCGAAGTACTGGCCGTCGTTCCAGAACACCGGGCAGGACGACGTGCAGGCCGCGCAGAGGATGCACTTCGTCGTGTCGTCGAACCGCTCGCGGTCCTCGGCGGTCTGGAAGCGCTCGCGCGTGGGCTCGTTCGTGTCCTTCGTGATGAGGAAGGGCATGACGTCCCGGTACGCCTGGAAGAACGGGTCCATGTCGACGACCAGGTCCTTCAGGACCGTCAGGCCCTTGATGGGCTCGACCGTGATCGGCTTCTCGGGGTTGATGTCCTTGATCAGCGTCTTGCACGCGAGGCGGTTCTTGCCGTTGATCCGCATCGCGTCCGAACCGCAGATGCCGTGGGCGCAGGAACGCCGGAAGGTCAGCGTGCCGTCGACGTCCCACTTGATCTTGTGGAGACCGTCGAGGACGCGCTCCTTCGGGTCGATCTCCAGCGTGAAGTCCTGCCAGACGGCCTCCGCCGAGACCTCCGGGTTGAACCGGCGGACCCGGAAGGTGACCGTGATGTAGGGGGAGGCCGCGGACTCCGCCTCGACCTTGTCCAGAACGGGGGTTGCCATCAGTACTTACGCTCCATCGGCTGGTAGCGGGTCTGGACGACCGGCTTGTAGTCGAGTCGGATGGACTCGGTGCCGTCGTCGCCCACCTCGCGGTACGCCATGGTGTGGCGCATGAAGTTGACGTCGTCGCGGTTCGGGTAGTCCTCGCGGTAGTGACCGCCGCGGGACTCCTTGCGGGCCAGCGCCGACACGGCCATGACCTCGGCCAGGTCGAGCAGGTTGCCCAGCTCGATGGCTTCCAGCAGGTCCGTGTTGAACCGTCGGCCCTTGTCCTGGATCGAGATGTTCCGGTAGCGCTCGCGCAGTTCGGCGAGCTTCTCGACGGCCGTCTTGATCGTCTGCTCCGTGCGGAACACCATGACGTTCGCGTCCATGGTCTCCTGGAGCTCGCGGCGCAGTTCCGCCACCCGCTCGGTGCCGGTGGACGTGCGCAGGTGCTCCACCTGGTCGATCACCTGCTGCGCGGGGTTCTCCGGCAGCTCGACGTACTCCGCCTTCTGCGAGTACTCGGCGGCGGCGATGCCGGCCCGCTTGCCGAACACGTTGATGTCCAGCAGCGAGTTCGTGCCCAGGCGGTTCGCGCCGTGCACCGACACGCAGGCGACCTCGCCGGCCGCGTACAGGCCCGGGACGACCGTCGTGTTGTCGCTGAGGACCTCACCCGAGACGTTCGTCGGGATGCCGCCCATCGCGTAGTGCGCGGTGGGCTGGATCGGGATCGGGTCCGTGTACGGCTCGATGCCGAGGTACGTGCGCGCGAACTCCGTGATGTCCGGGAGCTTCGCGTCCAGCTGCTCCGGCGGGAGGTGCGTGAGGTCGAGGTAGACGTGGTCGCCCTCGGGACCGCAGCCGCGGCCCTCACGGATCTCCGTGTAGATGGAGCGCGAGACGACGTCACGCGACGCGAGGTCCTTCATGACCGGCGCGTACTTCTCCATGAAGCGCTCGCCGTCCTTGTTGCGGAGGATGCCGCCCTCACCGCGGGCGCCCTCCGTCAGCAGGATGCCCATGCGCCAGATGCCGGTCGGGTGGAACTGGAAGAACTCCATGTCCTCCAGCGGCAGACCGCGCCGGTACACGGCCGCCTGGCCGTCACCCGTCAGCGTGTGCGCGTTCGACGTCACCTTGAAGAACTTGCCGGTGCCGCCGGAGGCGTAGATCACGGCCTTCGCCTGGAAGACGTGGATCTCGCCGGTGGCCAGCTCGTACGCGATCACGCCCGCCGACCGCTGGACGCCGTCGACCTCGGTGAGCAGCTGGTCCAGGACGTAGAACTCGTTGAAGAACTCCACGCCCTCCTTGACGCAGTTCTGGTACAGCGTCTGGAGGATCATGTGACCGGTGCGGTCGGCCGCGTAGCAGGACCGGCGGACCGGGGCCTCGCCGTGGTTGCGGCTGTGACCGCCGAAGCGGCGCTGGTCGATCGTGCCGTCGGGCGTCCGGTTGAACGGCAGGCCCATCTTCTCCAGGTCGAGGACGGAGTCGATGGCCTCCTTCGCCAGGATCTCGGCGGCGTCCTGGTCGACCAGGTAGTCACCGCCCTTGACCGTGTCGAAGGTGTGCCACTCCCAGTTGTCCTCCTCCACGTTGGCCAGCGCGGCGGCCATGCCGCCCTGCGCGGCGCCCGTGTGGGAGCGGGTGGGGTAGAGCTTGGTCAGCACGGCGGTGCGGCTGCGCTTCGTCGACTCGATCGCGGCGCGCATACCGGCGCCACCTGCGCCGACGATGACTGTGTCGTACTTATGGATCTTCATGAGTGGCTCTCTCAGTCCCTCGGTCCCGGGCGCCTAGCGGATGTTCGGGTCGAAGGTGAAGATCACCAGCGTGCCCAGCAGGATGGTGAACACCGTGGCGGTGTAGAGCAGGCCCTTCAGCCACAGCCGGGTGTTCGCGCGCTCCGCGTAGTCGTTGATGACCGTGCGCAGGCCGTTCGTCCCGTGCAGCATGGCGAGCCACAGCATCAGCAGGTCCCAGACCTGCCAGAACGGGGAGGCCCAGCGGCCGGCCACGAAGGCGAAGCCGATCTTGGAGACGCCGCCGTCCAGCACGAGCTGGATCAGCAGGTGGCCCAGGACCAGGACGACCAGCACGACGCCGGACAGGCGCATGAACAGCCAGGCGCCCATCTCGAAGTTGCCCCGGGTGGACCTGGGCGTCTTCTTGGTGCGCTGACGCGGGGGCTCGATGAAGGGCGCGGGGTTGTCCACGTCGTAGACGGATCCGCCCTCGACGGGGCCGATCCCGGCCGCGGTGGTTTCAGTGGTGGCCATCGGTCTCAGCTCCCGAACAGTTCACGAGCGGCGTGGCCGAGCACGGGGTAGATCGCCCCGAGCATCAGCAGCAGCCACAGACCCACGACACTCCAGAGCATCTGCTTCTGGTAGCGCGGGCCCTTCGACCAGAAGTCGACGGCGATGACGCGCAGGCCGTTGAGCGCGTGGAAGAGGATGGCGGCGACGAGGCCGTACTCCAGCAGCGCCACGACAGGCGTCTTGTAGGTGGCTACGACCTTGTCGTAGTCCTCGGGGGAGACACGCACGAGGGCGGTGTCCAGCACGTGAACGAACAGGAAGAAGAAGATGAGGACGCCGGTGACTCGATGAGCCACCCAGGACCACATTCCTTCCCGGCCGCGGTACAGCGTTCCAGCCGGCACGGAAGAACCCTCCGGGAGCGGGGATTGGGGCCTGCCGGCTTGGGGTGTCGGACGGGCCCGGCCGGGTACGGTCCACCGGCCCCCAGCATCGTAGCGAGGCACCGGCGCCCGGCTTACGTCGGGCCTACCTGTGTGATCAAAGTGGCACGCAGATGGGTGAGCGTTGCGGCATCTGGGGTGGGGTGTCCCGTTTGGGTATCGGATGCGGCGCCGTCGTGGCGGGGCGCGCCCCGTGGCGGAGCCGCACATATCACTGCCCCGCACCCCTCAGGCGAGCCGCATCAGCCGCTGCCTTGCCAGTTTCCGGAGTTCCTCTGCCGCCACTACCCGTTCGTCCTCGGGATCGTTTGTCAATCGTGACCGGATGCCTTCCAGGACGTAGTCCGGGGACTCCTCCTGGGGGACGCCGTCGAGGCAGATGACGAACGCGTGCCCGAATCTGGCCTCGTAGGCCGCGTGGGCCGCGTTCAGCGCCATGTGCGCCGCTCCGTAGGCGTCCTCCGGCAGGCCGGGCAGGGACTCCGCCGCCAGGGCCTCGGCCAGATCGCCCGGGCTCAGGTCGTACGCGGCCTCGTCGGAGGCGGCGAGGAGGGCGTCGAGCGTCGGATACGGGCGGTGGTCGGCGATACGGCGGGCCCAGCGCAGGCTGTGGAGGCAGGCGAGGAGTGTGCGGTGCGCCTCGTCGGCGGCGGCGGTGTTGAAAGCGTCCAGCCGAGGTGCGGGTGAGGTCCGGGTCTGCGCCGGTATGGCGAGGCAGCCGGAGAGAGGGGGGAGACGGTGCGCAGGCAGCGTGGATCCTCGCGTCACGTGTGATGTGGCAGGGGATGCAGTGAAAGGTGTGTCGACACGTTATCGAGAGCGGTCAGGACGTGTCTGACCGATGCCTGAATTTCACCCGAACGAGAGAGTTTCGGAACGTGTCGTGGACTCCGTCACGCCGGGCTCGGCGCGCTTCGCACGGCCGGGAGTCGTACGGTTGGCGGAGTGAGCAGGCACAGGCATCGGCGCCGGGCGCCGCAGAAGAAGCCGCACCAGCAGGTCGTGGCGCGGTCACTGATGGCGGGTGGGCTGGTCGCCGCGCTCGGTGTCGGGCTCGGCGTATGGGCCTCGTCGGACGACGACGGCACGACACCGGCCGGATCGGCCGCCTCCCGGCAGGCCGCCGCGAGGACGCCCGGCGCCGGTGACACCGGCGCCGCCGCCGCGCAGGCCGCCACCCCGACGCCCAGCCGCTCCTACGCCCTCTCCACCACCCCCCGCACCATCCCCGCCGTCAGCGCCCACACCCCGGCGCGCGGTCCGGGGTGGAAGCCGCAGTCCACCCGCCGGGTCGTGGTGAGCGACGCGGGCCTCGCCGACGAGGGCCGGCTGGTCGCCGGTGAGCTGGGGCTGACGTACGCCGGGGAGAAGGACGACGTACGCGCCGGTGACCTGCGGCTGGCGCTGAACGACGACGAGGGCGCGAACCCGGAGTCGTACACCATGACCGTGCGCGGCGGCCGGGTCACCATCAGCGCGCCCTCCGACGCCGGCGTCTTCTACGGCACCCGCACCCTCAAGCAGGAGGTGCACGCCGGCGGTACCGCGCCGGAGGGCGTCGTCCGCGACGAGCCGGCCAAGCCGCAGCGCGGGTTCACGCTGGACATCGCGCGCAAGCACTTCACCGCGGCCTGGATCGAGGACCGGGTGCGCGAGCTCGGCGACCTCAAGTACAACCAGCTCGGCCTGCACTTCTCCGACGACCAGGCCTTCCGGATCGAGTCCTCCAGCCACCCGGAGATCGTCTCCAGCCTGCACCTCACCAAGGCCGAGGTGAAGAAGATCGTCGCCCTCGCCGCGAGCCGCCACATCACCGTCGTGCCCGAGATCGACTCACCCGGGCACCTGGGCGCCGTCATCGCCGCCCACCCCGAGCTCCAGCTGCGCAACGCGAGCGGGGTGGCGACCCGCGGGGCGATCGACATCTCCAAGGACGACTCCGCGAGCCTCCTCGACGACCTGCTGGACGAGTACGCCGACGTCTTCCCCGGCGCCTACTGGCACCTCGGCGGCGACGAGTACCAGGCCCTGACGGTGTCCAGCCCGTCGGCCTCCTACCCCCAGCTCGCCGCGGCCGCGACGGCCCGGTACGGCTCCGGCGCGAGCGTCGCCGACCTCACCACCGGCTGGCTCAACGACCGCGCCGACACCGTCCGCGCCCACGACCGCACCATGCGGGTGTGGAACGACGGCTTCTTCCGCGGTACCTCGGTCAAGCCGGCCTCCGACCTCGTGGTCGCCTACTGGACGGGCAAGGAGATCGGGGCGCGGCCGCCGGTCGAGTACCTGAGCGCGGGGCGCAAGATGCTCAACTACAACGACGAGTACCTGTACTACGTCCTCGGCGAGCCGAACGACTTCGCCTACCCGACCGGGCAGCGGATCTACGAGCAGTGGACCCCGCGGGTGCTGCGCGGCACGACGCCGGTGGCCGCGAAGTACGACGCCCAGATCCTCGGCGGCTCCTTCTCGGTCTGGTGCGACCTCGCGAACTCGCAGACGCAGGACCAGGTGGCGGCCGGCATCCGGATGCCGCTGCGGGCCACCTCGCAGAAGCTGTGGGACGCCGGGACGCCACCGCTGACCTGGACACAGTTCACGGCGCTGGCGAACCGGCTCGGTTGATTTCCGGTGGACCCGCGGTGCCGGTGAACCGTATGTTCCGCGTGCTGCCCGCGTGAGGCTCTGGGGAGAGCTCGGCGCGGCCTTCACACACACGGACGTCGGGGGATCTCATGCTGCGCTCACCTGTCATGCTCGCGCGGGCGGCCGCCGCCCTGCTCGGCCTCGTCATCGCCGCCGACCTGTTCGCGCTGTGGGCGGACTTCGTCATGTTCGATGTCACGGCCGACATCGCCGCCGGCTCCCTCGGTGAGGCCGACCGCGCCCGGCACGCCGACCGGCTGTTCGACCTGGCCGGCCATGCCCAGACCGTGGCCCTGCTCGCCTGCGTCATCGTGTTCCTGTGCTGGTTCCACCGGGTGCGGGTCAACGCCGAGGTGTTCCGGCCGGACGGGCACAGCAAGTCGCGCGGCTGGGCGGTCGGCGCCTGGTTCACCCCGATCGTGAACCTCTGGTACCCGCGCCGGATCGCGCTGGACATCTGGGACGCCAGCAGCCCCGGCACCCCCTGGGGCCGGCCCCGGCCGCACGGACTGCTCAATGCCTGGTGGGCGATGTGGATCGTCTCGCTCCTCGCCGACCGGGCGGGCTTCCGGTCGTACCGCAAGGCCGGGACGGCCGCGGAGATCCACGACGCCACGTTCCAGGTGATCTTCGCGGACATGGCCGACATCGCCGCGGCCGCCCTCGCGATCGCCTTCGTCCTGCGGCTGACCGGGATGCAGAACGAGAAGGCGCTCCGGGGTCCTGGCGCGGTACCGCCGCCGGTCGGCGCCGTCGGTGGGGCCGGTGGGGCCGGTGGGATCGACGGAGTCGGCGGAGGAGCCGGTGGCTTCGGTGGGGTTGGCTGAAAAACCCTCCTGTGATACTCCTGGCCTGTCGCACGCAGTAAGGGGAAGTGCGGGCTCCGTAAGGTCGGTGCCCTGGCGAGGGGGGCATGGATGAGCCTGGTGGAACTGATCGCGCAGGCCGACGAACGCGGGCTGGCTGCCAGCGGGCTGGCTTGTTTGGATCGGTGCATACCCCTGCTCGGGGGTGACGACGAGATCCTGCGGCCGCTGTGGGGGAACCTCACGGAGGACTCCGCCGCCGCCGACTGGGCCGAGCTGCTGGAACAGGCCCGCGGCAAGCTGGCGTCCGCCGCGGAGGAGGGCGACGAGGCCGAGCTCCTGGCCCGCCGGATGCTGGCCGCCGCCCCCGACGACCGCTCCGCCGCCGGGATACGGCTCTGGGCCGACGCCTGCTCCGTCGCCTCGCTCCAGATACACCGCCTCCTCGACCCGGCCGAGGACGCCTCCTCGGTCGACTCCCGCCGGGAAGGCCGTACGGAGGGCATGCCGCCCCTCGCCGCCGCCGAACTGCGCCGGCAGGTCGCCGTCCTGGAGGTGCTGGCCGGTCATGGCGCGGGCGGACTGCGCCGGGCCCTCGAGGTCTCCACGGAGGGGCGCAGGGTGCTGCGCGCGGTGGTCTCGCGACGGGCTCGTGGACGCGGGTGAGCGAAGTGCGGGGGAGGTGGGTCGGTCCTGCGCCGGTCTCGCGAAGGCCCCGGATATGAGTGACGCAACCCGCTCCGACCTCGCTCTTCCTGATGTGACGCGTAGGACGAACGACCAGAGCGACCGGCCGCCCCGCCCCTCCGCCGCCGCGAAACCCGTGCGCTGGGCGGCGGAGGCGGTGGCCGCCGTACCCGACGCCGTCCGGCCGCACCTCGACCACTCGGCGCCGAGCCTGTGGCGCGCCGACCGCATGATCGAGGAACTGCGGCGCGAGGGCTCGCCGTACAACGCCGTGGCGAACGTGCTGCGCGGACTCGGCGCCTACGCAGGCGAGGTGATCGTCCGGCAGACCGGCGCCGAGTGGTGGGGCTCCGCCGGCGACCACTGGGTCCGCACCCCCGACGGCCGCCTCTGGGAACCCCTCGACGAGGCCCGCCGCTGCTTCGGCGGCCACGGCTCCCTGCGGTTGCTGTGCCGTGACGCGATGCGGGGGAAGCGGTAGCCGGTACGGGTCCCTCTCGGTGTCCGGACGGGTCCGGGACCCGCTGTGACACTTCCGTGCGGCCCGGCGCTGATGACCGTGAGGGCGTGGCCGCGTTCGGACCCGGTGTCCGACGGGGGAGTCGCGCGCCGGAACGAACTCCGCACGAACGAGGACAGTCTTGGGCCAGGGAGGGGAACCCCGGCGCGCGCAGGCGTACGACGGGGAACTGGGCGCGGCCGTGACGCGGGCCCAGGACGGCGACGAGGCCGCGTTCGCCGTGGCGTACCGGCTCGTGCAGCCCGGACTGCTCGGCTACCTGCGCGGGATCGTCGGCGACGAGGCAGAGGACGTGGCCTCCGACGCCTGGCTGGAGATCGCCCGGGACCTGGGGCGGTTCAAGGGCGACGGCGCGGGGTTCCGCGGCTGGACCGCGACCATCGCCCGGCACCGGGCCCTCGATCATCTGCGCCGGCTGCGGGTCCGGCCCCGCTCCGCGGTGCTGGACCAGGACGTCGTCCTCGACCTGGCCGGCCCGCACAGCACCCACGACGAGGCGCTGGAGTCGCTCTCCACCGGGCACGCCCTGGAACTGGTCCGCGGGCTGCCGCGCGACCAGGCCGAGGCGGTGCTGCTGCGGGTGGTCGTGGGCCTGGACGGCCCCGCCGCGGCCCGCGTCCTCGGCAAGCGCCCCGGCGCCGTCCGTACGGCCGCGCACCGGGGCCTGAAACGACTGGCCCGTCAGCTCGGCGCCGCGGGCGAGGGCGAAGGTGTGACGGATGGCGGCCCCCGAACGCTGGGGGAGTCGACATGAACGGCGAGGGCCGCGGACCGTATGGATCAGTGGCGGGCCCGGCCACCAGGTCGAACGGCCTGATCGGACGGACGGGACAGAGGCGGAATCGGACATGGGTGAACGGCTGAACGACGGCACGGACCACAGCCGTCGCCACACACACCCCACGAACCCCGCCACCGACGCCGCCGGTGCCGATTCAGCTGCCGGTGCCGGTGCCGGTGACGATTCAGCTGCCGATTCCGCCGCTCCCGATGCCGCCGCCCCCGATTCCCCGGCTGCCGCCGCCGAGGACGACTTCGCTGCCGCCGCCGACTCCGCTGACGACGCCGAGGACGACTTCGCTGCCGCCGCCGACTCCGCTGACGACGCCGAGGACGACTTCGCTGCCGCCGCCGACTCCGCTGACGACGCCGGCTTCGCTGCCGCCGTCAGCGACGCCGATGCCACCATCCGGGCCGGCGGCGCCGTACCGCCGGGCCCGGCGACGGCGGTGCTGGAGTCGTTGCTCGCCCAGGCCCTGCTGCCGCAGGTTCCGCGCGGGCCCGGCGACCGTCCGGACCTCGGGCCGTACGTCGGGCCGGACGCCGGCAGCGACGGCGAGCGGCGGGCCGTCGACGCCTTCCGGGTCGCCCGGGACACGGGTGCGCACCGGGCCCGCACCCGGCGCCGGGACGACTGGCGGCCCCGGGCCCGGCGGCACACGGCCCGCTCGCTGCGGGCCACGCTCTCCGTACTGGTCGCCGGCCTCGCGCTGGGCGGGGTCGCGTTCGCCGCTGTCGGGTCGTCCTCCGTGGACGGCGGTGCCGACGGCGCGGGGCGTCCCGGACCGTCGGCGAGCGCGTCCGGGGCCCGGTCCGCCGACACCGGTTCCCCGACCCCGCGGCCGGACGGCACAGCCGACCGGGACCGTCCCGTGGGCGCCGCGGACACCGACGCGCACTGCCGTGCGTACGAGAAGGTCCGGGGGCGCGGCAAGGCGATGGACTCCACGGCCTGGCAGCGGCTCGTGACGGCGGCGGGCGGGGAGGAGAACGTCGTCGCGTACTGCGCGGCAGAGGGAGCGGCAGCGGCATCCGCAGCGGCAGGGGGCGGAGGCGGCGCGAAGACCGAGAAGGACCCGAAGGCCGTGAGGACTCCGAAGACCGGCGGGACCCGGGAGGCAGGTGAGACCCGGGAGACCGGCCGGACCCAGAAGGCCGAGGCGGCTCCGCGAGCCGGGACGTCACCCGGGACCGGGACGTCGTCCGAAGCCGGGAAGACCGCCGAGAACGGGGCCAAGGGGCAGTAACCGGTTGCCGCCAAAGCAACGGCCGAGGCCGCCACCCCCCACAGGAGAGGCCCCGGCCGTCGCGCGGCACGGGCCGCGCGGCGGCCCGTACTCCCTACAGCGCCATGAGTGCGTTTTCTGTCACACCCGGACTCCGCCCGCTCGCGTCACGAGTTAGTTGCATGTTCTACGGACATGGACGTGCGGCGGTTTCAGGTCGTAACGTGCCTTTCGCGCCGGACGGCCAAGCGGCAGACCACCGCAACGACCTGCGGTCCGGAAAACCGTGAATCATCGACCGAGGAACCACGACGTGGGGGACGACGCGGAGCTGACAGCCGCGGTGCTCGCGGCACAGGACGGGGACGAGACCGCGTTCCGGACTGTGTACCGCACGGTGCACCCGCGGCTGCTCGGGTACGTACGCACGCTCGTGGGCGACCTCGACGCCGAGGACGTGTCCTCCGAGGCCTGGCTCCAGATAGCCCGGGACCTGGAGCGGTTCAGCGGCGACGCGGACCGCTTCCGCGGCTGGGCCGCCCGGATCGCCCGCAACCGCGCGCTGGACCACGTACGCATGCGCGGCCGGCGCCCGGCGACGGTCGCCGACGAGACCGAACTGACCGGTCGGGCCGCCGAGTCCGACACCGCGGGCGAGGCCATGGAGGCGCTGGCCACCGGCCGCACCCTGGCCCTCATAGCCCGGCTGCCGCAGGACCAGGCCGAGGCCGTCGTGCTGCGGGTCGTCATGGGCCTGGACGCCAAGACCGCCGCCGAGACGCTCGGCAAACGGCCCGGTGCCGTACGTACGGCCGCGCACCGCGGGCTGAAGAAGCTCGCCGAACTGCTCGGCGAGGATGCGGAGACGGCCGCCGGGCTGGACGCGCTGCCGCCTCAGCGAGAACCGCGCTCGCGCGCGGTGACGTCCGCTGGTGTGACGCATACGCGCGCGCGGACGCAGAAGGACATGTGATGGCCGACAAGCGGAACAGGTGGCTCGACCGAGAAACGGCGGAGCGTCTGCTGCGCGGTGAGTCACCGGACAACGCTGTCCCCGCTGTCGACGCCGCGGCCGGGGAAGAGGCCGAGCGGCTTGCCCGGACGCTCGCCGCGCTCTCCGCGCCGGCCGCCGAGCCGCTGCCCGCCGACGAGGAACTCCCCGGTGAGGCCGCGGCCCTGGCCGCCTTCCGCAAGGCCCACGCGGACCGCGCCGATCTCGCGGGACGTGCCGGTCCCGCCCTGGGGGCTCCCGGACCCGACGGTGGGACCACGGCGGCCGTCGCCGGCCGGCCCCGCGTCCCGTACGCCGTCGACGCCGGTCTTGTGCGCATCGGCGGACGTGTTCCGGAGGCCGGACGTCCGGCCCGGTGGAGCCGGCCCGCACGGCTGGGGCTGGCCGCCGCGCTGGCCGCCGGGATGGTGGGCGGGATCGCGGCCGGGACCGGTGTGCTGCCGACCCCGTTCGACGGCGCCGAACCCGCCCGGCCCGTGGCATCCGTCTCGGCCCCCGTGGCGCCGGACGAAAGCCCGCTCGCCTCACCTGCGCCGGACGCCTCGGGCGGTGACGCGGACCCGGCGACACCGGACGGCGGTACGGGCGCCACCGGCCGCGAGGACGCCGGGAACGGGAAGACGGGCGGCGCCCCTTCGGCGACCCCGGACCCCCAGGGCACCTGGCCGGCGGGCGTGGCCTCGTCCTGCCGCGAGCTGAGCGCCGGCCGCACCCTGGACACCGAGCGCCGCCGGAGCCTGGAGCACCTCGCGGGTGGTCCGACGCGCGTGGCGAAGTACTGCGCGGGCGTCCTCGGCGCTACCGCCGCCGGAAACTCCCGAGGTGACGACCGCGCCCCGTACGGCACGGCCGGCCGGGACCCCGGAAAGAACCAGAGCGACCGCGGAGGCCGGGGAGGCGCCGCGGGCGACAAGTCCGGGTCGGGCGACAAGGGCGGTTCCGACGACGACGGCGACGACGACGGGGGCCGTGACGGTGATCGCGACCGTGACCGGGGTCGTGGTCACGGTGGCCGTGGCGAGGGACATCGCGGCGATGGCCGCCGCGGTGACGGCGACGGCGACCGCGACGGCGACCGCCGGGACGGCAGCGGCTCCGGCCACTCGGGCGGCTCCGGCCACTCCGGCGGAAGCTCGTCCTCTCACCGTCGCTGACCTGCGGGTTCGATGATCGCCGAAGTTTTTTCGCGAGGGGTGTGACGTTTTCGGCGGCCGGAGCGCAGTAAGAAGTGAGCCGACTGGTCATCGGCCCTTGCACAGAGCCGGGGTTCCCCCCGTACTTCTGGCTCGTGCGCTCGGCGCGGGCGGGACACGTTCCCCCGGTCCCGCTCGCGCCCCAAACTCCTCTCTCCTCTCCACCCTGCTCCGGCGCCACCGCGCTCACCAGGACACGACGACCTTGTCGCCGTTCCTCACCTGCGCGAAGAGACTCGCGATCGCCGTCTCGTCCCGTACGTTGACGCACCCGTGCGAGGCCCCCGCGTAGCCGCGGGCGGCGAAGTCGGCCGAGTAGTGCACCGCCTGCCCGCCGCTGAAGAACATCGCGTACGGCATCGGTGAGTGGTAGAGCGTGGACACATGGTCGCGGGACTTCCAGTAGATGTGGAACACGCCTTCCCGGGTGGGCGTGTACTGCGAGCCAAAGCGGACCGACACCGTCGTCAGGGTCCGGCCGTCGACCATCCAGCGCAGGGTCCTGGTCGTCTTGTCGATGCACAGCACCCGCCCGGACAGGCAGCGCGGGTCGGGCGCGGCGGCCGGCCGGGCGGCCGCCGGATACAGCTCCCGCTTCCCGGGTTCGTGCGTCATCCCCAGCAGCCGCCGCCAGGTGACGGTGTCCGTCCTCCCGGTCGCCGGCAGCCCGCGCCTGCCCTGGAAGCCCTTCACGGCCCGCTCGGTTTCTTCGCCGTATGTTCCCGTGGGTCCCTCGAAGAGCCAGGCGACCTGGCGCAGCCGGGCCTGGAGCTCGCGGACGTCGCGTCCCTCGTCGCCGCGCGACCACAGGACGGCGGGAGGCGGAGCACTGGTGGCCGGGGCACGGGTGGCCGGAGCACTGGTGACCGGGGCGCTCGGCCTGTCGTCGGTGCTGGTCCGGGCCGGGGCCGACGCCGGGGCCGTCCGGCCGGCCTCGGCGGGTGAGCGTGCCGGTCCGTCCGCGTCCGGGGTCCGCCCGCTACAGCCGCACACCGTCATCAGGGCCGCCGTGCCGGCCAGGACGGCGATCGATCTCCGCATCCGCATGCCTGGGATGTTCCCCCCGGATGACGCCTCGCGAACGGACCGGCATTGTGGGGACCGGCACCGCGAACCGTCCTGTGAGGAAGGTCCCGGCGTGGTCCTCTGCACAGGGCGCACGCGTGCCGATACAGTCCGTCGGACGGTCGGACCGTACTGGCGGGTAACCGGCAGGCGGTCGGCGGGCGGCCGGCCGGCGACCCGAGTGGTCGAAGCAGCGGTATTGCTCAGCGGGAGGCATCACACCCATGGCGCGTGAGTCGGAGTCCGGACTGCCCATCGAGCCGGTGTACGGGCCGCAGGACCTGGCGGGCTGGGACCCGGCCGGGCAGCTGGGCGAGCCGGGCGCGTACCCCTTCACCCGGGGCGTCTACCCGTCGATGTACACCGGCCGCCCCTGGACCATGCGCCAGTACGCGGGCTTCGGCACGGCGGTGGAGTCCAACGCCCGCTACCAGCAGCTGATCGCCAACGGCACGACGGGCCTGTCGGTCGCCTTCGACCTGCCCACCCAGATGGGCCACGACTCGGACGCCCCGCTCGCGAGCGGCGAGGTCGGCAAGGTGGGCGTGGCCATCGACTCGGTCGAGGACATGCGGGTGCTGTTCGGCGGGATCCCCCTGGACAAGGTGTCGACGTCGATGACGATCAACGCCCCGGCGGCCCTGCTGCTGCTCATGTACCAGCTGGTCGGCGAGGAGCAGGGCGTCCCGGCCGACCGGCTCACGGGCACGATCCAGAACGACGTGCTGAAGGAGTACATCGCGCGGGGCACGTACATCTTCCCGCCGAAGCCCTCGCTCCGGCTGATCGCCGACATCTTCAAGTACTGCAGGGCCGAGATCCCGAAGTGGAACACGATCTCGATCTCCGGTTACCACATGGCGGAGGCGGGCGCGTCGCCTGCGCAGGAGATCGCCTTCACCCTGGCGGACGGCATCGAGTACGTCCGTACGGCCGTCGCGGCCGGCATGGACGTGGACGACTTCGCGCCCCGCCTGTCCTTCTTCTTCGTGGCCCGTACGACGATCCTCGAAGAGGTCGCGAAGTTCCGCGCCGCGCGCCGGATCTGGGCGCGGGTGATGCGGGAGGAGTTCGGCGCGGAGAACCCCAAGTCGCTGATGCTCCGCTTCCACACGCAGACGGCCGGCGTCCAGCTGACGGCCCAGCAGCCGGAGGTGAACCTGGTCCGGGTCGCCGTCCAGGGCCTGGCCGCGGTCCTCGGCGGCACCCAGTCCCTGCACACGAACTCCTTCGACGAGGCGATCGCGCTCCCCACGGACAAGAGCGCGCGCCTCGCCCTGCGCACCCAGCAGGTGCTGGCCTACGAGACCGACGTGACCGCGACCGTCGACCCCTTCGCGGGCTCCTACGTCGTCGAGAGGATGACCGACGACGTCGAGGCGGCGGCCGTCGAGCTCATGCGGAAGGTCGAGGACCTCGGCGGCGCGGTGTCGGCCATCGAGCACGGCTTCCAGAAGAGCGAGATCGAGCGCAGCGCGTACCGGATCGCCCAGGAGACCGACTCGGGCGAGCGGGTCGTGGTCGGCGTCAACCGCTACCAGCTCGACACGGAGGAGCCCTACGAGCCGCTCCGTGTCGACCCGGCCATCGAGGCCCAGCAGGCCGACCGCCTCGCGCGGCTGCGGGCGGGGCGCGACCAGGCGGCGGTGGACGCCGCGCTGGACGCCCTGAAGAAGGCGGCCGAGGGCGAGGACAACGTCCTGTACCCGATGAAGGACGCGCTGCGGGCCCGGGCGACGGTGGGCGAGGTGTGCAACGCCCTCCGGGCGGTGTGGGGGACGTACGTGCCGTCGGACGCGTTCTGAGCGAGGCGATTCCCCCGGCCCCGATCCACCGGGCGGGCCCTAGCCGAGGCCGACCCGTGCGCGGTAGGCGCCGAGTCCGTCCTCCGTGGCGCCCGCCCAGCCCACATGGCCGTCGGGACGGACCAGGAACACACCGGAATCCAGGGTCAGCAGGGTCCAGTCCGGGCCGCTGAGCCGGTCGAAGAGTCGGACGCCGTCGACCGTCAGGTCCGGGACGCGGTCGCCGGCGGACAGCGGACCGGGGTTCTCCCGGGTCTCCTCGCTGAGTGACGAGTGCCGGTAGTTCAGGCCGAGCTGCCGGGTCGCGGCACCCCGCTTCGCCTCGTCGCGGTGGATCGCGGTGGAGAGGCCGAGTACGTGCTCGGCGACGGGGCGGCGCTCCTCCTCGTAGGTGTCCAGCAGGGCTTCCGGCGCCCGCCCGCCCAGGACCGCGCCCAGCTTCCAGCCCAGGTTGTACGCGTCCTGGACGCTGGTGTTCAGGCCCTGGCCGCCGGCCGGGGAGTGCACGTGCGCCGCGTCGCCGGCCAGGAAGATCCGTCCCTCGCGGAAGCGGTCGGCCAGAGCGGCGCGCGGGCGGAAGTCGGACGCCCAGAAGAGCTCCGTCACCGCGCCGGGCGCGAGGTGGGTGCGCTCCGAGACCAGCTTGCGTACGCCCTCCAGGGAGAGATCCGGAGCCGTCCCCCCGGGGAGCCGCGCCACCAGCTGGAACTGGTCCGTCCCGGCCAGCGGGCACAGCGCCAGGAAGCCCGTCTCCGGCCCGCTCGGCGGGAAGAGGTGCCACCACGCCCGGTCCAGGTCGGGGATCCGCACGTCCGCCACCAGGGCCGCGTCCGGGTCGAGTGTCTCGCCCCGCATCTCGATGCCCAGCGCGCGGCGCACCGCCGAGCGGCCGCCGTCCGCCGCGACGGCGTACCGGGCGCGGACCGGCTCGCCGGCGGCGAAGTGCGCCGTCACGCCCTCGGTGTCCTGCTCCAGCCGTACCACCTCACGGCCGAAGGCCACGGCCCCGCCGAGCTCCGTCAGCCGTGCCAGCAGGATCTCCTGGTTGCGCCACTGCGGGACCATCCAGGGGGTGGTGAAGCGGCAGCCCTCCTCGCCGTCCTCCATCGGGTCGAACATCGCGTGCTCGCCGGCCTGCTCGCCGTCCGTCCAGACCATGCCCACCGGGTACGCGCCACCGGCGGCGAGGATCTCGTCGAGGACGCCGAGATCCTCGTAGACCTCCATCGTGCGCGGCTGGAGGCCCTTGCCGCGGGAGCCGGGGGCGAGCGTCTCGCCGCGTTCCACGACCAGCGCGCTCACTCCGCGCCGGGCCAGGTCGATGCCGAGGGCGAGGCCGGTGGGGCCCGCGCCGACGATCAGGACGTCCACGTCGATATCCATGCAACTCTCCTTAACGCTGTTAAGTGCCGTCGGCTACGAGAATGGCCTTAACGGCGTTAAGCTGTCAAGTGTGAGTACCGAACGACGCGCCCCCCTCGACCGCAAGCGGGTCGCGGACACCGCCCTCAGGCTGCTCGACGAGGCGGGTCTCGACGGGCTGACCCTGCGTGCCATCGCCCGGGAACTGGACGTCAAGGCGCCCGCCCTGTACTGGCACTTCAAGGACAAACAGGCCCTGCTGGACGAGATGGCGACCGAGATGTTCCGGCGGATGGTCGCGGACACGGCATTCGACCCCGCCGACACCTGGCAGGACCGGACGCGCAAGGCCAACCACGGGCTGCGCGCGGCGCTGCTCGCCTACCGCGACGGCGCGCGGGTCTTCAGCGGCTCCCGCTTCACCGGCACCGACCACGCCGTCCAGCTGGAGCAGAACCTGCGCCTGTTCACCGCCGCCGGCTTCCCCCTCGCCGACGCCGTACGCGCCACGTCGACCGCGTTCGCGTACACCATCGGGTTCGTCACCGAGGAACAGGGCGTGTACCCGCGGCCGGACGAGCGGCGCGAGGGGTTCGACGTGGCGGAACGCGCCCGGCTGCTCGCCGAGTTCCCGCTGTCGGCCGAGGCGGGCGCGGAGATGTTCGAGGACTACGACCGGCAGTTCGGGGAAGGTCTGGAGATCATCGTGGCCGGGATCGCCGCGCGGTACGGCGTGCGGTAGGCCGGGACCGACGGACGGCCCGGGCGTGGCGGGCCGGAGCCGTCTGTCGATTCACCGCATTGCACCACTCATCGCGCGTTCCTGTCGCGTTCACATCCCGCCCATAGCTTCACCGAATGCCTGACATATCCAGCCGGGTGCAGGAGTCCCGCGTGCCCCGTCAGCGGGGTGGCGCCGCACTCGTCTCTTATGTACTGCCCGTCTTCGACGAACAGGACGGGATCCGCCACTTCCACGAGGAGCTCGTGGCGGCACTGCGCGAACGTCCGCAGTACACCTATGAGTTGGTGTACGTCGACGACGGCTCCGCCGACGGCACGTCGCTCATCCTGGAAGACATCGCGAAGAACGACCGGCGCGTCCGGGTCGTCGACTTCGCACGCAACTTCGGCCACCAGATGGCCATCACGGCCGGTATCGACGAGGCACGCGGCGACGCCGTGATCGTCATGGACACCGACCTCCAGGACCCGCCGAAGGTCAGCCTCCTGCTGATCGACGCCTGGCGGGACGGCGCGGAGATCGTGCACGCCCGTCGGCGCAGCCGTCAGGACACGCTCTTCAAGCGGGCCACCGCACACGCCTACTACCGGCTGCTGCGGTCCTCCACCGATGTGGACATCCCGCTGGACACCGGCGACTTCCGGCTCATGGACCGACGCGCCGCCGACGAGCTGCGCCGCTTCAGGGAGCGCAGCCGGTTCGTGCGCGGCATGGTCGCCTCGATGGGCTTCCGGCAGAGCGAGGTGTACTTCGACCGCGACGAGCGGTTCGCCGGCGAGACCAAGTACCCGCTGCGCAAGATGGCGCGCCTCGCCGTCGACGGCCTGACCGGGTTCTCCACCGCCCCCCTGCGGATGATCACCAAGCTGGGCTTCGCGGTGCTCGCGCTGTCCCTGGCCGGCATCTGCTACGCGCTCGCCATGAAGGTGCTGCGGCCCGAGATCACGGTCTCCGGCTGGACGATGCTGATGGTCGTCGTGCTGTTCATGGGCGGTGTGCAGATGCTGTCGCTCGGCGTACTGGGCAGCTATGTCGGACGCACCTACAACGAGGTGCAGGGCCGGCCCCTGTACACCGTGCGGCAGGTCATCTCGCACGACTCGGAGGCCGCCGGTGACGGCACCGGCCATGGCGACTGAGGACATGGTGCGGGCCGGCACCCGTACGGACGCCGAAGCCCCGGCGGCCGGCGACACCCCGCAGGGCACCGGCGCCCGCCCCCGTACCCGTGACCTCCGGCAGCTGATCACCTACGCGTTGGTCGGCGGCAGCGGCGTCCTCCTCGACCTGGGCGCGTTCCTGCTGCTCTACAACGTGGCCGGCCTGCACGAGCAGGTGGCCAACGTGCTCTCCACCAGCCTCGGCATCACCAACAACTTCGTCCTGAACGCCCTGTTCACCTTCGGCAAGCGCGACCGGCTGCTGCTGCGCTACCTGCGCTTCTACGCCGTCGGCCTGACCGGTATCGCCCTGACGTTCGTGCTGCTCGCGGTGTTCTCCCGGGGACTCGGCGTCGATCCGAACCTGGTGAAGGCCGGCTCGCTGCCGCTGGTGCTGGTGTTCCAGTTCGCGCTCAACAGAAAGTGGAGTTTCGCATGAACCTCGGCGTTATCGGCGCGGGAGCGACCGGCCTCACCGCCGCGTACGACGCGGTCAAGCAGGGCCACGCGGTCACCGTCCTGGAGGCCGCCGACGAACTCGGCGGACTCGCCGCGTCGATCCCCGTCGGGGGAGTGCCGCTGGAGCGCTACTACCACCACATCTTCCGCAGCGACCGCCGGATGATCGAGCTCATCGAGGAGCTGGGCCTGGGCGGCGACCTGCGCTTCCACAAGACCACCACCGGTGTGTTCCGGGGCGGGCGGACACACCCCTTCAGCACCCCCCTGGAGATGCTGACCTCCCCGCTGTACGGCCTGCCCGCCGGCATCCGCTTCGGTCTGTCCTCGGCGTGGCTGAAGGTCGTGCGCGACGGGGAGCGGTTCACCGACCGCACCGCCCTGAGCTGGCTGCGCAGATGGGCCGGGCGGCGCGCCACCGAGGCCGTCTGGGAGCCGCTGCTGCGCGGGAAGTTCGGCGACCGCGCCGACCAGGTGTCCATGGCCTGGCTGTGGGCGCGGGTCCACTGCCGCACCTTCGAACTCGGCTACCTGGACGGCGGGTTCGAGCGGGTGTACGCGACACTCGCCGACCGGATCGCCGAGCGCGGCGGCAAGGTCGAGTTCGGCAAGCGGATGGAGACGATCCGTCAGGACGGCGGCGACGGACAGGTCACCGTGCGCACCGCCGACGGCGCCTCGTACGCCTTCGACCATCTGATCGTCACCACGCCGCAGCCCGCCTTCGCCAAGGCGGCCGACGCGCCGGCCGACGACGCGGTCTGGCGCAACCAGTACCTGGGCGCCACCTGCTTCGTCCTGGAGCTGGACCGCAGCGCCATCCCGTACTACTGGCTCAACATCAACGAGCCCGAGTTCCCCTTCCTGGCGGTCGTCGAGCACACGCAGATGATCGACCCGGCCCGGTACGGCGGCCGTCACATCCTCTACGTGGGCAACTACGTCGAGCGGGACGACTGGCGCTTCACCACCGATCCGGCCGAGCTGCTGGAGCGGTTCCTGCCGTGGCTCCGGCGGGTGAACCCCGCGTTCGACCGCTCCTGGATCCAGGACTGGCACTTCTCGCGGGCGCCCTTCGCCCAGCCCGTGGTCACGCCCGAGTACAAGGCGCTGATCCCCGGCCACGAGACCCATCTCAGCGGGGTGACGCTCGCGACGATGGCGCAGATCTACCCGCAGGACCGGGGGCAGAGCTACTCGGTCGAGCTGGGCCACAGGGCGGCGCGCATCGCGGGCGTCGCCTGACCTGCCCCGCGGGCCCCCTGAGGAGCGGGCCCGCGGGAACGAACTGCGCGGAAGCGGCCCCGGCGGAGAGTCCACCGCCGGGGCCCTCGTACGAGCCGCGCGTGCCTCAGCGGCGCGCGGTGCACACCACGAGCTGCTGGTTCACCGGCTCGGGGCACCGGTACGCCCTGCGGATGTCGGCGGCGATCCGCGGGTCGATCACGCCCAGCGACAGCCAGCTGGGCTGGTAGACGGCGTAGGCGGCCGGGTGTTCCTGCGTGATGCAGCGCACGTTCTCCCGGGTCGACTCGAGCGAGGGCACCTCGGTGAGCTGCTTGGGCACGTTGAAGAACGTGGGGAAGGGATACCGGCAGGCGGTGGGATGCCCGATGTAGTAGGCCTGCTGACCGAAGGTCAGGTACAGCACGGGCACGCCGTCCGGGAGCTCCGCGTCCACCTGCCCGGCGGCCGCCTCCGCCGACCGGGCCTGCGCCTTGAGCTCGGCGTTGGTCGTGACGATCCGCCCCTCGATCACCCGGACCCCGGACAGCGGCCACACGGTCGCGGCCAGGCACACCACGAGCGCGAGGACCGGCAGGGCGACCGGGACGCGGAGGGCGCGCGGACGCGGTGCCCGCACCCACAGCAGATCCACCACGCCGGCGAGCAGGGCCACGGCCGAGGCGAGCCACGCGACGACCGCCGCGTCGACGTCCGTACGGACGAGGGTGAGCAGCGGGGCCAGCGCCCCGTACAGGAGGGCGAGCACGGTGAGGCACAGCGGAGGCCGGCCGTGGGCGCCGTACCAGCGGCCGATCGCGAGCGCGGTCAGGGCCGCGGCCACCACCGGCAGGCTCTCGCCGTGGTAGGCGAACCAGTTGCCCTGGTAGACCACGACGGCCAGACCGACGACGAGGAGCAGCAGCGTGACGACCACGGCCTCGGCGCGCTGTCTGCGTGACGGGAGGGTGGCGGCGAACAGCAGCAGCGCGCCGGGCAGCAGCGCGAGCACCGGCGTCACCGCGATCCGGTCGCCCAGGTAGTCGGCGGTGCGCAGCAGCAGGTCCGGGACGACGATCGGCTCGTTGCCCAGCGCGTGCGCGTTGATGTACGGCATGTCGCGCAGCCACTGGAGTTCGCGCGAGCCCGACCAGGCGCTGAGCGCGAACAGCAGACCGGTGCCGACGGCGGTCGCGGCGGCGAGCAGCAGGCCCCGTACCCGGTCCACGGCGAAGACCACGAGGAGCGCCATCGCGGCGGTGCCCGCGGTGGAGTACTTCATCAGCACGGCGAGACCGAGCGGCAGCGCGGCGAGCGCGGCGGCCTGCGGGCGGCCGCGGACGCCGAGCGCGGCGGCGACGGAGACCGTCGCGAGAACGATCGCGAACCACTCCGGCTGCAGGTAGTCGATGACGGGCGCGAAGGCCAGCGAGAGGGCGGTCAGACCCGAGACGAGCAGCGCGTCCCGCTCGGGCATACGGCGGCGCAGGGCCCGGTGCAGCAGCAGACCGGCGGTCCCGCACAGGGCGATGCCGATGAGCCGCAGCAGGGCCTCGCGCACCGCGTTCGGTCCGCCGGTGACGGAGTCCAGACCGTGGAGCGACCAGCGGTAGAAGAAGGGCCGGTGGGCGAATATCTCCGAGGGGGACAGCCCGCTCGCCCCCGTCGTCCGCAGGGCGGCGAGTACATAGCGGATATCGAGAAATACACCGGCGGTGAGGGTCGTCCAGATCAGCAGCGCGGCGGTGGTGATGGCGGTGGTCCACCCCGCGGGAGAGGTGAGGCGCAGCCGACGCGAAGCCGGTCCGTGCGGGCTCCGCCCGCGCTGCGCGGCGGGCGGAGGTGAGGTGGATATGTCGGTCACGTGCGCGAACGTAGCATCGAATTCGGCGAGAATACGGGGTGATGAAAAGGGGGAGGGGGCGGCTCACCCGTTCTTCATCTGCCATTTCCCGACCCGATCCGGATGTCACGCCGAATTCACCTGGGTGTCGGCGACGGGACATGCGAAGGCTGATCCTACTTTCTTAGGATCACTTGACTTTCCGCTGAGAATTCAGGTGCGCACACGTGGCCAACACACCGACCCTGTCCGTCGTCGTCCCCTGCTACAACATCGAGTCGTATCTGCCCGAGACCGTGACCAGTCTGGTCAACAATGCCCGGGACGACTTCGAGTTCATCTTCGTCGAGGACAGATCCACCAAGGACAGGACCTACGAGGCGCTCCTCGCGCTGACGGAGCGGCTCGGGAACAGCCGGGTGATCCGGCACGAACGGAACGGCGGACTGGCGACCGCGCGCAACACGGGTATCGACGTCGCGGAGGGCCGCTACCTCACCTTCCTCGACGGCGACGACTGGCTGGCGCCGGGCTATCTGGCCCGACTCGTGGACGTGGCCGAGCGGTTCGACGTCGACTTCGTACGCACCGACCACGTACAGGTCACCGGTCTCGAGCGGGCCGTCCACCGAGCGCCCGAGGGCCGCCGCCACACCCCCCTCGACCCGCGCACCTCGATCCTCCCCGTCGACGACACCACGATGGTCGACTACCCGTACGCCTGGGCCGGCCTCTACCACCGCCGCCTCCTCGACCGGGGCCTGCTCCGCTTCCACGACGGGCTGCGCACCGCCGAGGACCGGCCGTGGATCTGGGACCTGCACCGCAGGGCGGAGTCCTACGTCGTGGCCAGCCTGCACGGGGTCTTCTACCGCCGGGGCATCGCCAGTTCGCTTACCCAGATCGGCGACGTGCGCCAGCTGGACTTCTTCCGCTCCTTCGACCTCGTCCTCGCCGAGCTCGCCGACGACCCCGAGGCGGACCGGCTGCGCGCGAAGGCGCTGCGCAACTTCTGCGTCGTCATCGCCCACCAGCTGCTCGACCGGCGCCGGTTCGAACGCAGAGTGGCCGCGAAGCTGAAGCGGCTGGCCGCCGAGGCGCTGGGCGCGATGACCGAGGAGGAACTGAGCGAGGCCGTGGTGGGGATGGGCGAGGAACGCGTACAGGTGCTGCGCCGGGTGCGCGGCGGGATGAAGGGCGTGGCGGCATGATCCAGATATTCTGCTCGGCCACCCAGTACGCGGCCGCGACCGTCACCGCCGCGATCCGCGCCGGCCGGTTCGGCCCGCGCGAGGGCGTCCGCCGCGTGCTCGTCGTCAGCAACACCGCCGCCGCGCCGGAGGTCGGCACCCCGCTGGACCGGATGCCCGGCTTCGAGAAACTGCGCCCCGAGTTCGACCAGGTGTACTCCTGGAACGAGTTCATCTCCCCGCACCACCCGGCCGGCTGGTCGCCGCGCGCCCAGGACACCCGTCTGTGGGAGAAGGCCGTACGCCTCGCCTGGGACCTGGGCGACGAACCGGTCGAGATCGCCTGTGAGTCCATCCAGGCCAACCCCTCCCGCGCCATCGCCGACATCTTCGCGGACAGCCCGATCCACGTGTACGCGGACGGCCTGATGAGCTACGGCCCCACCCGCAACCGCATCCCGCACGGCATGAGCAGCCGCATCACACGAGTGCTCCACCTCGACCTGGTGCCCGGTCTGCGGCCGATGCTCCTGTCCGAGTACGGCGTCCGGCCCGAGGCCGTCCCGGGCGAGGCGATGGTCGACGTCCTCGCGCAGCTCGGAGAGGCCGGCGCCGGCCTGCTCGCCGAGCGGCTCCCGGCCGACCACCCCGCCACCGCCGTACTCCTCGGCCAGTACCTCTCCGCGATCGACCTGATCAGCCAGGACGAGGAGGAGCGGCTGCATGTGCGCATGCTGCGCGCCGCCGCCCGCGCGGGTCACCACGACGTGCTGTTCAAGCCGCACCCGAGCGCGCCCGCCGTCTACAGCGAGTCCCTGGAGGCGGCCGCCGGGGAACTCGGCGTCCGGCTCACCGTGCTGAACGAACCGATCCTCGCCGAGACGGTCTTCGCCCACCTCGAGCCGAAGCTCGTCATCGGCTGCTTCTCGACGGCCCTGATGACCGCCGCCGCCTTCTACGGCATCCCCGTCGCCCGGGTCGGCACGGAGCTGCTCCTGGAGCGCATCACACCGTACGAGAACAGCAACCGCGTCCCGCTCACCATCATCGACGTGGCGCTGCCCGACGCGGAGCACGCCGAGCTCGGCGCCCCCCTCGAACTCGCGGGAGCGGCCGAGGAGCTGACGCCCCTGATCCGGGCCGTGGGGTACTGCATGCAGTCCCGCAAGTACCACGGCCTGCGCGCCGAGGCGGTGGCCTGGCTCTCCACGCATCTCGCCGAAGGGTCCCCGTACCAGCGCTACTTCAAGCGCCGCCGCCTCACGAGCCTGCGCCTCCCCGGCGGCGGCCCGATCCGGGCCGAGGCCCTGCGCCGCCACCCGGCGGTCCGCCGGGCGGTGCGCCGACTGCGGGCGTGAGGCCCGCGCCCCTCGGGGGCGCGGGGAACTGCGCGATCAGCCACGACGGTACGGCAGACGGCAGACGGCAGACGGCAGACGGCAGACGGCAGACGGCAGAAGTCAGAAGTCAGAAGTCAGTCGGCAGGCGGCAGAAGTCAGGCGGAAGCCGGCAGGCGGCTGTACGGCTGACGGGGTATCGCGGCACGAGCCGAACCGTTCACGTCCGCCGCGCGGCGAGAGCCCGCTTCAGCCGCGGCCCGATCGGCTTCTCCACGAACCGGTGGAGAAGCCAGGCGATCCCGAGCATCGACAGCACCGTCGTGCCGAACGTCAGCCACGCGTTCAGGCCGAACTCGCGGTACAGCACCCGGATGAAGAACCAGCCCAGGTGCTCGTGGATCAGGTAGAAGGGGTACGTCAGCGCCCCGGCCACCGTCAGCCAGCGCCAGTTGGCCCGGCTCGTCCAGCCCAGGGCCACCGCGGCGACGGCGACGAAGGCGACGAGGACGATCAGCTGGATGACGTACGGGCTGCGGTGGAACTGACCCTGCGGGCCGGGGTGCCACAGGGCCGTGACCGAGTAGCGCTGGCCGAGCAGGAAGCTGAAGCCGACGATGCCCCACAGCAGCAGGTCGTTGCCGAAGCGGTGGATCAGGTAGAAGGCCAGACCGCCGATGAAGTACGGGGCGTGGTCGCGCATCACCAGCTCGTCGGTCAGCGGGTTGTCGGCGACCCGGGCGAAGACGCCGGCCAGCGTCCACAGGCAGCAGAACATCACCACCCTGCGGTAGGTGACGCCCCGCCAGACCACGAACAGCGCGAACAGGGCGTAGAAGCGCACCTCCACCCAGAGCGTCCAGTCCACGCCCAGCACCCGGGGCACGCCCATCGGCTGCTGGAGCATGGTGAGGTTGGTGAGGATCTCGTCCGAGCGCAGCGGCGCGGCCACCACCGGCAGGATCAGGCCCGCGGCGGTGACCAGGACGATCGCCGCCCAGTACGCCGGGTACAGCCGGGCCACCCGGGACCGGAAGAAGTCCCCCGTGGTCCGGCCCCAGCTGCTCATGCAGATCACGAACCCGCTGATCAGGAAGAAGAACTGCACGCCCAGGCTGCCGTAGGTGGCGAACTGCGAGAGTGTCGGGAACTTCTGGCCGGGGGACTGGTTCCAGGACTGCGCGACCTCGCCGTTCTTGCCGGCGTAGTGGTAGAAGCAGACCATCAGGGCCGCCAGCAGGCGCAGCCCGTCCAGGGCGCGCAGCCGGCTCTCCGCCCGGGGCCGGACCGGAGCCCGGTCGGGGACGAGACGGTTAAGCCGGAGTGCCGGTGCCGGTGCTGGTGCCTGTGCCGGGGCCGGTGCCGCCGCCTGGTCAGCCGCGCTCATCCTGGGACCTTCCGTGGGAGTCGGGAGATGTGTTCGGTCGTGTGTGACGGTCAAGGCCGTTGTCTCGACGACGGAACGCTATGCATCTCCGACAAGTCGGGGATGAGTGACGGCTGACCCACCGGCGGCGGAAGAATGACGATCGGATGAACAGCTGTCCCGGTATGTCTCGTTTCCGGCCGCCGGGCCACCGCCACACCGGTGGGCGACCGGCACACCGGTGGGCGACCGCCACGCCGGAGGGCCACCGCGACACCGGTGGGCGACCGGCACGCCGGTGGGTGACGGCCGTCACCCCTTGCCGGTCACCCGCTTCAGGGCCCGCGCCCGGCGCGCCAGGCGGCGGACGGTCGCGTTGCGCGGGATGAAGGCGAGCTGGTTCGGGACGGCGCCGGGGAGGGCCAGCGCCGCCAGGCGCCGGCGCTTGAAGTAGCGCCAGGTGTGCGGGTCGAGGTGGGTGGAGAGGTAGCGCTCCGCCTCGCCCAGCAGCCCCGGGTAGATCCTGGGCTGCATCGCGAAGCCGACGGCCTTGAGGAGCGCGGCCAGTTCGTCCACCCGTTCCGCCGACGGCATGGCCCACCCCTCCACCGCCCGCCTGTCCGCCAGGTCCGGCAGCAGCAGGTCGACGATGGTGAGCGGCACCCGGTTGCTGTTCTGGTACGGCGCGAGCCTGGCCAGCACGGTGTCGGTGCCGACCCGGGCGACCGGGAGGCCGTACAGACCGGCGGCGGTGAGCAGCGCGGTGGAGAAGCAGCCGACGACGAGGGCGGGCCGCAGCCGCTGGTAGGCCACCTCCGCGAGGACGGGCCGGTCGAGGAGCACGAGTTCGGCGCCCAGCTTCCCCGCCTCCTCCTCCAGCAGCCGGGACCAGCGGGCGGGCGCCACGGGGTGCGGCTTGAAGACGAGCCTGCGGTGTCCGAGCGCCACGGCGCCGCGCACCATGCCCCGATGGAGTTCCTCCTCCTCGGCATCGCCGATGATGCCCAGCGCCGACAGGTACTGCCCCAGCAGCAGCGCCGGTTGCTCCTCGGTGACGGGCAACCCGGTCTCGTCCTCGGCGAGTTCGCCCAGCACCTTCAGGAACGCCTCGGACGGCACCAGCACCGGCGGCACGCCGAACTCGGTGAGCAGCAGCGGGGTGAGGCCCGGCACCAGATCGAGGTGCAGGAGCCGGCCGACCCGGGTGCCGACCAGCGGGTCGATCTTGTCGCGGGTGGGGCCGTAGCTCATCAGGCCGTCGGCGTAGGCGTCGACGGGCGCTCCGGTGAACAACTGGCACAGCGCCAGCGCCGGGTTCACCTGGATGGACTCCACCGCCAGATGGACCTCGTCGTCACCGAGCTCCCACAGCAGCCGTGCGTACCGCTCCCACATCGGGATGTCGTCCGCGCGAGGGCCCCAGCCGCCGGGGTGGAAGGGGGCGATGGTCTCGTTCCAGGACAGCACCTCGTCGAAGCGCTCACGGATCCGGGCGAAGCCCGGCATGCCGTCGACGGACGGTGTGATCTCCGGGTTGACCGCGTTGTTGGTGACGAGCAGCAGCCGGCGGTCGGTCGGTGCGAAGAGCCCGGCGTCGAGGGCCGCGGCCAGGGTCGCGGCGCCGTACAGGGTCGAGACGCAGAAGATCCGGGTCGTGCGAGGCATCAGACGGCCACCGTCCGTGCGGCCACCGGCCTGCGCCGTACCCGCCGCAGCGCACTCGCCCGCTGGACGTCCATCGAGTCCATGACCTCCGCGAGGACGTCCTGCGGCATGCGCTTGAGGGCGGCGGCGCACAGGGAGCGCAGTTTCCGTGCCACTGCGGGTTCGAACCTTTCGATCGAGCCGAGGTGATGCGTCATGATCGCGCAGTAGGTGCGCACCGCCTTGGGCAGCAGCTTCGCGCCCTCGGGGTCCCGCGCCGTCTCTTCGAGCACCTGGTCGAAGGCGCGGATGAAGTCCAGCTGCCGTACGTCGCCGATCTGGGTGAGGGAAGAGGCCACCCCGCGCCGGTAGTAGACGCCCAGCAGCCCCACCACGGCGAAGGTGTCCGCCTCCCGGTGGAGCTTCCAGATCCAGGGCCGGTCCTCGGCCGTCCGCAGGCCGTCGGTGAAGTGCAGCAGTCCGCGGTCGACGAGACGGCGGTGGTAGACACCGGCCCAGGCGTAGGCGTAGTCCACCGAAGTGGACCGGTCGGCGGGCAGGATCGCCTCCCGCGGGTTCATCACCGTCCCGCGCCGGCCGTGCGGCACGCGGTGGATGCTGCGGGCCCGCGCGGTGCACTGCACGTGGTCGGTGCGGACGAAGTCGCAGCCGAGTTCCTCTATGGAGGCGAGGAGCCGAGGGAAGTATCCGGGCGCCAGCCAGTCGTCGCCGTCGAGGAAAGTCAGATAATCGCCGCGCGCCTTGTCGATGCCGGTGTTTCTCGCGGTTGCCAGTCCTCCGTTCTTTTCGTGTCTGACCAACACCGCGCCCGGCAGTTCTCGCTCCGCACGCCTGAGGATGTCCGAGGTCGCGTCGGTCGAGCAGTCGTCGACCAGAATGAACTCGAAGTCCTCGCGTGCGTTCGAACGCAGGCTCGTAAGGGTGTCGGGCGCGTATTGCTGAACGTTGTAGAACGGCACGATCACGGAAAGCTTGGGCACCTGCGAAACCTTAGAAGGGTCCCCGGCGGCAGAACTTGCCGGTGTGGATACGGAGGGTGAACTCGATGTGTCGGAATGGTGCACCCCCTGCGCTTTCACGCAATTCGCGGGCCAGTTCGGCTTTCGGTGGTCCGCTGTTAACTTTTTGTTGAGGGGTGATTGGGCCAAGCCTCGGTTTTGCTTTCTAGCGTCTTGGCTGTGCCATCAAGTACTGCCAACCCCCCACGGATCGCCGTCCTCGCGGACTCCGACACCCGATGGAAATGGGGTGCGCTGACCGCGACGCGGATCGCGCCCTCCATGGAAGCCGGATCCGGGAGCGGGGCGCAAGTCGCCCCCGTCCTGGACGGATTCCTGCTGCGAGGCCGGGCCACCCCCACCCCCCGCCAACTGGCCGAGGTCGGCGTGCACGCCGACTCGCTGACCGAGGTCACCGCGCTCGAGTTCCTGCGCGCCATGACGCGGACGCCGTACGACGTCCTCGTCCTGGCTCTGGTCGGCGGTGGCGTCCAGGCGATCCTGCACGGCCTGAAGCGGATCTGGGAGGGCCGGGCCGAACGCCCCGTCGTCGTCACCGGCTATGTCGGCGTCGTCTACGAGAAGCTCGCCGACGGCCTGCTGCTGCGGCACGGCGCCGACCTCGTCCTCGCCAACTCCCGCCAGGACGCGGAGCGTTTCCGCGCCGTGTACGAGGGCGTGGGCGCCGACGCCTCGTCGGTGACCGAAGTGGCCCTGCCGTTCCTGGGCGGTGCCCCGTACACGGGTGAACACGACCCCTACACCGTCGTGTTCGCCGCGCAGCCCTCCGTGCCGGAGAACCGCAGGGACCGCGCGTACCTGCTCGACCGGCTGGTGCGGCACGCGCGGCTGCATCCGGAGCGGGAGGTGCTGCTGAAGCTCCGCTCCAAGCCGGGCGAGCACACCACCCACATCGAGGAACTGCCCTACCAGAAGCTGGCGCAGAAGCTCGATCCGCCGCCCAACTTCCGCCTGGTGTACGGGAACATGGGCGAGGTCCTCGACCGCACCGACCTCATGGTCACGGTCAGTTCGACGGCCGCCCTGGAGTCCCTGCACCGTCGGGTCCCCACGGTCGTCCTCACCGACCTCGGAGTGCGCGAGGCGCTCGGCAACCACCACTTCGTCGGCTCCGGCTGCCTCGCCTCCTGGGACCAGCTCGACGCCGGGCACCGGCCCGCCCCGGACGAGGAGTGGGTGGCCCGCCAGGGCGTCGCCGTCGGGGGTTCCCCCTCCGGGGGAGGCTCGTACACGGCGGCCTTCGACGCGGCGCGTGAGCGGGTCGGCTCGCTGCTCGGCGACCCGGGCGGCCTGCCGCCCCTCACCCCGTACTACACGCCCGCCACCGCGCCCGGCTATCTGCCCGGCATCCTCGCCCGCCACCACCTCGGCCCCGACGGCAGCCCGCTGCCCGGCGCGCCGGCCACCGACAGGGAGCCGGGCCCGGTCCGGCAGATCGTGCGCCGGGCGGCGCGCGGCGCCTACCGGCACGGCGTGCAGCGGGTGGCCCCGGTCATCCGGCGGATGGGAGAGCTGTGACCCGTCAAGGAGAGAAACCCATGTCCGACTCACCAGCCGGGGTGCGCCGTGTGCTCGCGGTGATCCCCGCGCGCGGCGGCTCCAAGGGCGTGCCCGCGAAGAACCTCGCACCGGTGGGCGGCGTACCGCTCGTCACCCGGGCGGTCCGCGAGTGCCGGGCGACCCGCCTCGTGACGGACGTCGTCGTCTCCACCGACGACCACGCCATCGCGGCGGCGGCGCGGGAGGCGGGCGCGGAGGTCGTGCTCCGGCCGGCCGCCATCGCCGGCGACACCGCGACCTCCGAGGCGGCCGTCCTGCACGCCCTGGACGCCCACGAGGCGCTGCACGGCTCGCCGGTCGACGCCGTCCTGCTCGTGCAGTGCACCAGCCCCTTCCTCGTCCGCGACGACATCGACGGCGTCGCCGCGGCCGTCGTCGAGCAGGGCGCCGACACCGCGGTGACGGTGGCCCCGTTCCACGGCTTCGTCTGGCGCGACGGCGACGGCGACGGAGCAGGGGCAGGGGACGGAGCCGGCGACGGGGCCGGAGCAGGGGCAGGGGCAGGGGACGGCGACGGGGGTCCCGGCCCGGCCGGCGGCTTCGGCGTCAACCACGACAAGACCTTCCGCCCCCGCCGCCAGGACCGCCCCCAGGACCTCCTGGAGACCGGCGCCGCCTACGCCATGGAGACCGGCGGCTTCCGTGCCCACGGCCACCGCTTCTTCGGCCGCACGGAACTCGTCCGCACCGACCCCGCCCGGGTCCTGGAGATCGACGACCCGCACGACCTGTCCCGGGCAAGGGCGCTGGCGCCCCTCTTCGACACGGACCGGCCCGGGTCCCTCCCGACCGCCGCCGACATCGACGCGGTGGTCCTCGACTTCGACGGCACCCAGACCGACGACCGGGTGCTGATCGACTCCGACGGACGGGAGCTCGTCTCCGTGCACCGCGGCGACGGCCTCGGCATCGCCGCCCTGCGCAGGTCGGGCCTGCGGATGCTGATCCTCTCGACCGAACAGAACCCGGTCGTCGCCGCCCGGGCCCGGAAGCTCCGGCTCCCGGTCCTGCACGGCATCGACCGCAAGGACCTCGCGCTCAAGCAGTGGTGCGAGGAACAGGGCATCGCGCCGGAGCGCGTGCTCTACGTCGGCAACGACGTCAACGACCTCCCCTGCTTCGCCCTCGTCGGCTGGCCGGTGGCGGTCGCGAGCGCCCACGACGTCGTACGCGGCGCCGCACGCGCGGTCACCACCCTGCCCGGTGGCGACGGCGCGATCCGGGAGATCGCCGGCTGGATCCTCGGACCCTCTCTCGACACCCTCACCAGGTAAGGACATCTCCACCATGAGCACCAACTCCCGTCTGCGCTCCTTCGGTTCCCGCGAGGTCGGTCCCGGCAGGCCCGTCTACATCTGCGGCGAGATCGGCATCAACCACAACGGCGACCTGGACAACGCCTTCAAGCTGATCGACGTGGCCGCCGAGGCCGGCTGCGACGCCGTGAAGTTCCAGAAGCGCACCCCCGAGATCTGCACCCCGCGCGACCAGTGGGACATCGAGCGCGACACCCCCTGGGGCCGGATGACCTACATCGACTACCGCCACCGCGTCGAGTTCGGCGAGGACGAGTACCGGCAGATCGACGCGTACTGCAAGGAGAAGGGCATCGCCTGGTTCGCGTCCCCGTGGGACACCGAGGCGGTCGCCTTCCTGGAGAAGTTCGACGTCCCCGCGCACAAGGTGGCCTCCGCCTCGCTCACGGACGACGAGCTGCTGCGCGCCCTGCGCTCCACCAACCGCGCCGTCATCCTCTCCACCGGCATGTCGACGCCGCGGCAGATCCGCCACGCCGTCGAGGTCCTCGGCAGCGACAACATCCTCATGTGCCACGCCACCTCGACCTACCCGGCGAAGGCCGAGGAGCTCAACCTCCGCGTGATCAACACGCTGGAGAAGGAGTACCCGAACGTCCCGATCGGCTACTCCGGCCACGAGACCGGCCTGCAGACCACCCTCGCCGCGGTGGCCCTCGGCGCGGCCTTCGTCGAGCGTCACATCACCCTCGACCGCGCGATGTGGGGTTCCGACCAGGCCGCCTCCGTCGAGCCCGGCGGCCTCACCCGCCTGGTCCGCGACATCCGCACCATCGAGGCCTCCCTCGGCGACGGCGTCAAGAAGGTCTACGACTCCGAGCTCGGCCCCATGAAGAAGCTGCGCCGCGTGTCGGGCGTCGTCGCGGCGGCGGAGATCGCGGCGGCGGCGGGCGAACCGGTCGCGGTGTGACCTGAATACCCCTCCGAGTGCCTTACGGGATGGTCGTCCGACGATGAGTCCTCGCGCCGGGAAGAACTCCGGCCACACCCCCCACACCCTCGCCTTCGTCGAGAGTCCGGTGCAGCTCCTGAACGTCCTGGAGTGGGCGCACGCGCGGGAACTCCACCCGCGGGAGGAGCCCGGCGCGGGGTTCACCCTCGTCGTCCTGTCCCCGACCGACCCGATGACCCGCGGCCAGCTGCGCCGCATGGCCGAGCTGGCCCGCCGGGAAGGGCACACGGTCCGCTGGGAGGAGGCCCGCGGCGGCACCACGGCGCCGTTCCGCACGATCGGCGGCCTCACCCCGCTGCTGCGGCGCGCGGAACGGATGGTGATGGGGGACCCGTTCTCCCGATACGTCCAGCTGCTGCTGACCATCACCAGGGCGAGCGAGCTGGTCGTGGTGGACGACGGGACGGCGACGATGGAGTTCGTGGGCCAGCTGGCCCGCGGTGAACGACTCGTGCGCTGGCACCGCAAGGGCGGCCGCACCGGCCCCCGTGACGTGCTCTTCGCCCCGGTGTCCGGCGCGGCCCGCCGCCGTCTGACGCCCAGCGCGGACCGCGGGGTCGAGGTCTTCTCCTCCATGCCCATCGAGGACGCCCCCGACGGCGTCACGATCACGTCCAACGCCTTCGCCTGGACCCGCGACCGCTTCGGTCCGCCGCGGGTGACGAAGACCGCGGACATGGTCGGCACCTCGCTGGTGGAGACCGGCGTGGTGGACGTCGACCGCTATCTGGCGGCGGTCCGCACGCTGGCCGAGGCCCACGGCGCGACCCGCTACTTCGCCCACCGCCGGGAGAGCACGGAGAAACTCCACCGGCTGGCCGTCGAGACGGGCCTCGAGGTGGTCCGCCCGGACCTCCCGCTGGAGCTGATCGCCCGGCGCGGCCCCATCGGCCGGACCGTCCTCAGCTTCCCGTCCACGGTCGTCCACACCCTGCCGCTGGCCCTGTCCGGCACCGACGTCCGGGTCGCGGTCTGCGACATCGACCCGGCCTGGCTGACGGAGCACGCCTCGCCCCGGGCGCAGGGGTTCCTCTCCGGGGTGACGGGCACCGCGAAGGACGTCCACCGGCTGGCAGCGGTGAGCGCGGTCTGACGGCCGGGACCAGGGTGACTACGAGCCGCCGCCCCCACGGGGCGGCGGCTCCGCCTGTTCCTCCTCCCAACGGCCGAACCCGTCGAAGAAGCTTTCCTCGCGCTCGGCGTGCGCCCGGTCGCGCCACCGGGTGACCGCCCACAGCACGCCCCCGAGCAGACAGGCCGCCAGGGCCATCGCGGCAAGACCGGTCAGCGTCAGCGCCACGACGCCCCTCGCCAGGATCCCGGGGATCCGCTCCTCGCCGCACCCGCACGTCATCGTTTCCATGAGGGCACCGTGCCCGCCCTGCCCCGGGTCGTCGCCCAGCGTGGCGCAACCGCTGCATGGAGGTGATGATTCCGGGATCGGTCCCGGTACGTGGACAAACACAGCGTTTCTCGAGCCGTCCGTGGTATCCGTGAAAGGAAGGAAGAAGTGTGGGTGCCGACCGAGAAACCGGCGAGTTTACCCATCCACCACAGCAGCCATGCGCCACGCGGCCAACTTTTCTTCGCCTAACGGGTTGAACTTTTGTTGATCGGGTCAGTTGACCGCCCCGGCGTCCTACCCTTCAGAGGGTGAAGCAACTGATGTCCCGAGAGTCCGAGGCCGATCCGTCAGGGGAAGACGTGCTCCCCGGCGCACTTCCGGGTGCGCTGTCCGGAGCCCTTCCCGGCACCTTGCCGGAGGCGCTGCGCGCAGAGCTCGTGGCCTTCCGCCGCGACATGCACATGCACCCCGAGCTCGGCAACCAGGAGTTCCGTACGACGGCCGCGATCAAGGCGCGCCTGGAGAAGGCGGGCCTGAAGCCGCGCGTACTCGCCGTAGGGACCGGCCTCATCTGTGACATCGGGACCGTGGGCGGCGGGGGCGCGGCGGGATCCGGCGCCGACGGCGTTCCCGTCCTGGCGATGCGCGCCGACATCGACGCGCTGCCCATCCCGGACACGAAGACCGAGTGCGTGTACCGCTCGAAGGTGCCGGACCGCGCGCACGCCTGCGGGCACGACGTGCACACCACCGTCGTCCTGGGTGCCGGGCTCGTCCTCGCCGAGCTGCACCGGCAGGGCCGGCTCCCGCGGCCCGTGCGGCTGATCTTCCAGCCCGCCGAGGAGGTACTGCCCGGCGGCGCCGCCGACGCCATCGAGGGCGGGGCGCTGGACGGGGTCGGACGGATCATCGCCGTGCACTGCGACCCGCGGGTCGACGCGGGCAAGGTCGGGCTGCGCGAGGGTGCCATCACCTCGGCCTGCGACCGGCTGGAGATCTCGCTGGACGGGCCCGGCGGCCACACCGCCCGCCCGCACCTGACCACCGACCTCGTGACCGCCGTCGCCCGGGTCGTCACCGACGTGCCCGCGCTGGTCGGCCGCCGGGTCGACACCCGGGCCGGGCTGGCCGTCACCTGGGGCCGGATCGAGAGCGGACACGCCCCGAACGTGATCCCGCAGCACGCCGAGCTCTCCGGGACCGTCCGCTGCCTGGACATCGAGGCGTGGCGGCAGGCCCCGGACATCGTCGTCGCGGCGATCGACGAGGTCGCCAACCTGCACCGGGCCAAGTCGGAGATCAACTACGTGCGGGGTGTCCCGCCCGTCGTCAACGACGGCGAGGTCGCCGGGCTGCTGCGGGACGCGATGGTCGCCCGGCGCGGCGAGGCGGGCGTGGAGAGCACCGAACAGAGCCTCGGCGGCGAGGACTTCTCCTGGTACCTCGAGCGGGTGCCCGGCGCGATGGCCCGGCTCGGGGTCCGCCCGCCCGGCGAGCGCACCGTGCGCGATCTGCACCAGGGCGACTTCGACGCGGACGAGTCGGCGATCACCGTCGGCGTGGAGCTCTTCACGGCGGCCGCGCTGCTGGATGCGGCGACCCGTACCCACTGAGGAAGTCCCGCCGGGAGATCTTGACGAAGGGGTGCCGGAAAGGCGCCCCTTCGTCCTCTTGTGTCACCCGCGCGTAACTCCGGGGACGCGGTTGTAACCCGGCGTCGGCACGAATCGATAACGGCCCGGAGAAACCCCGTTCCCCTCCGCTTCTACGCGCGTTACTGTGCGCCGGAATCGCCACCGGGAAAGGCTTGTTGGGGAGCCCCACCTGAACGGCGCCACCAAGGGGAAAGCGGGCCGGTCACGGCGCCGTGGGGACGAAGGGGTGCTTGCAATGCGTCTGATCTCTCGGAGGACGAGATTCTCCCGGGCCGCGGTGACCGTCGCGGTCGTCGCGCTCGCCGCCGCCGGCTGCGGCAAGTCCAGCACCGACTCCAAGTCGAGCGACTCGGAATCCAGCAGCGGCGCGTACTCGGGCAAGGGCATCGGTCTCGCGTACGACATCGGCGGCAAGGGCGACCAGTCGTTCAACGACGCCGCCTACGCCGGCTTCCAGAAGGCCGAGAAGGAATTCAAGATCGGCGGCCAGGACATCGAGCCGCAGGACGGCGAGTCCGACGCGGACAAGGTGCAGCGGCTGACCCAGCTCGCCCAGGCCGGCTACAACCCGGTGATCGGCGTCGGCTTCGCCTACGCGCCGGCCGTCAAGGAGGTCGCCGCCAAGTTCCCGAAGATCACCTTCGGGATCATCGACGACGAGCAGATCCAGGCGAAGAACGTCGCCGACATGGTCTTCCACGAGGAGCAGGCCTCGTACCTGGCCGGTGTCGCCGCCGCCAAGGCCACCAAGAAGGCGCACATCGGCTTCATCGGCGGCGTGGACATCCCGCTGATCCACAAGTTCGAGGCGGGTTACGTCCAGGGCGCCAAGTCGGTCGACCCGAACATCAAGATCGAGTCGCAGTACCTGACCGAGACCGCCCAGGAAGGCGGCTTCTCCAGCCCCGACAAGGGCAAGGACGCGGCGAGCGGTCAGATCGAGGCGGGCGCCGACGTCATCTACCACGCGGCCGGTCTCTCCGGCCAGGGCGTGATCACCGAGGCCGCGGCCAAGAAGGTGTGGGCCATCGGCGTCGACTCCGACCAGTACAGCCAGAGCGCGCTGGCGGCGTACAAGGACTACATCCTCGGCTCGGCGCTGAAGAACGTCGGCGGCGCGGTCTACGACCTCGTGAAGTCCGTCCACGCGGGCAAGCCGCTGTCCGGTGTGGTCCGCGGCAGCCTCTCCAACGACGGGGTCGGATTCGCCGACAGCAACCCGAAGTACAAGGCGATGACGGACGTCGTCGCGGCCGTCGACAAGGCCAAGCAGGACATCATCGACGGCAAGATCACGGTAAACACCAAGTAACGGTCCGAAACCCGTTCCGGCGGGCCCCTGCTACGCCCTTACGGGCGTCCTTGCAGCCCATACGCCCCTTGCCTCCCGCAAGGGGCGTACTGCTGTCCGTAACCTTGACCGCGACTGTGGCCACAGCTCGGTAACGGACCGGACAGAAGGGTTTTTCCGTCTGGTCTACGCGCGTTACGCTGCGGCGGAACCAGCGCCTGGTTTGGGCGCTTGCACAAAGGAGTCAAGTTCCATGCGCCGGGTGTCCCGAATCGCGGTTGCGGGTGTTGCCACCGCAGCTCTCGCCGTGACCGTTTCCGCTTGCGGAAGCTCCTCCACGTCGTCCTCCTCCTCCAGCAGCAGTGACAAGAACCTGGGCCTCGCGCTCGCGTACGACGTCGGCGGCAAGGGCGACCAGTCCTTCAACGACGCCGCCACGGCCGGCCTGGACAAGGCCGACAAGGAGTTCGGCTACAAGTCCACCGCGGTCGAGCCGCAGGACGGCGAGTCCGACGCGGACAAGGTGCAGCGCCTGGAGAGCCTCGCCAAGCAGGGCTACAACCCGGTGATCGGCGTCGGCTTCGCCTACGCGCCGGCCGTCAAGGAGGTCGCGGCCAAGTACCCGAAGACCACCTTCGGCATCGTCGACGACGAGCAGATCAAGGCCGACAACGTCGCCGACCTCGTCTTCCACGAGGAGCAGGCCTCCTACCTCGCCGGTGTCGCCGCCGCCAAGGCCACCAAGACCAACACCGTCGGCTTCGTCGGCGGCGTGGACGTTCCGCTGATCCACAAGTTCGAGGCCGGCTTCAAGCAGGGCGTCGAGGACACCAAGAAGGGTGTCACGGTCAAGTCGCAGTACCTGACCGAGACCGCCGCCGAGGGTGGCTTCTCCAGCCCCGACAAGGGCGAGAGTGCCGCCGAGGGCCAGATCGACGCCGGTGCGGACGTCGTCTACGCCGCCGCCGGTCTGTCCGGCCAGGGTGTCATCAAGGCCGCCAACGCCCACAAGATCTGGGCCATCGGCGTCGACTCGGACCAGTACAAGCAGGACGCGCTGAAGGCGTACAAGGCCTCGATCCTCACCTCGGCCATGAAGAACGTCGAGGGCGCGGTCTACACGCTGGCCAAGTCCGTCAAGGACGGCAAGCCGGAGACCGGCGTCGTCCGCGGCAGCCTCGAGAACGGCGGCGTGAGCGTGTCGGACTCGAACCCGGAGTTCGCGAGCAACACCGCGATCCAGGACGCGATCAAGAAGGCCGAAGCGGGCATCAAGGACGGCACGATCACGGTGAAGACCTCCTGACCTTCTGTCAGAGGCCTTGGCCAAAGAAGCGCTGTAATGGCAGCGTTACGGCCACGGAACCGGGCGCGGGAAGGATGTCCTCCCCGCGCCCCGTTCGCGCGGCAGAATGCTCGGAACGGATCGAGACTTGATCGGGATCCCCTCCAGGATCGATCAAGATCGACCTGATCCGGGCACTATTTAAAGCAGGGGCGCTACGCGCGTAGAGCGGCCCCTTTCCCAAGGAGAGTGCGCCATCGACGCGTCCAGCAGCCCTCCGCTCACCGCACAGTCGACGATCGCGGTAGAGCTGGCGGGGATCACCAAGCGCTTCCCCGGTGTCGTCGCCAACCACGACATCCACCTCGCCGTCCGCAAAGGCACCGTGCACGCCCTCGTCGGCGAGAACGGCGCCGGCAAGTCGACGCTGATGAAGATCCTCTACGGCATGCAGAAGCCGGACGAGGGCACCATCGCGGTCGACGGCGAGCAGGTGAGCTTCTCCAGCCCCGCCGACGCCATCGCACGCGGCATCGGCATGGTCCACCAGCACTTCATGCTGGCCGACAACCTGACCGTCCTGGAGAACGTGGTGCTGGGCAGCGAGAAGCTGTACGGCATCGGTGGCAACGCCCGTAAGAAGATCAAGGAGATCTCCGACCGCTACGGGCTCGGCGTGCGCCCCGACGCCCTGGTCGAGGACCTCGGTGTCGCCGACCGGCAGCGCGTGGAGATCCTCAAGGTCCTCTTCCGCGGCGCCAAGACCCTCATCCTCGACGAGCCGACCGCCGTCCTCGTCCCGCAGGAGGTCGACGCGCTCTTCGACAACCTGCGCGAGCTGAAGTCCGAGGGCCTGTCCGTCATCTTCATCTCCCACAAGCTGGGCGAGGTGCTGTCCGTCGCCGACGAGATCACCGTCATCCGGCGCGGTACGACCGTCGGCACGGCCGTCCCCGCCGAGACGACCCCGCGTCAGCTCGCCGAGATGATGGTCGGCAGCGAGCTGCCCACCCCGGAGACCGCCGAGTCCACAGTCACCGACAAGCCCGTCGTCCAGGTCGCCAACCTCACCGTGTACGCCAGCGGCGGGGCCTCCCTGGGCGTCGAGGCGGAGCCCACGGCCGGCGGGGTCAGCGGCATGATCTCGCCCGAGGTCGCTCTCGGCGGCGAGGTCAAGAAGGCCCTCGACGACGTCAGCTTCACCATCCACGCCGGTGAGGTCATGGGCATCGCCGGCGTCGAGGGCAACGGCCAGACCGAACTGATCGACGCGCTGATCGGCACCAAGAACGCCGACTCCGGCACCATCGCCTTCCTCGGCGAGGACATCACCCCCTGGACCACCCGCAAGCGGCGCGAGTCCGGGGTCGGCTACATCCCCGAGGACCGCCACCGCCAGGGCCTGCTCCTGGAGGCGCCCCTCTGGGAGAACCGCATCCTCGGCCATGTCACCGAGGCGCCCAACGCCAAGGGCTTCTGGCTGAACATCAAGGGCGCCCAGGCCGACACCCGCCGGATCGTCGAGGAGTTCGACGTCCGCACCCCCGGCATCGACGTCACCGCCGCCTCGCTCTCCGGCGGCAACCAGCAGAAGCTGATCGTCGGCCGCGAGATGAGCCACAACCCGAAGTTCCTGATCGCCGCCCACCCCACCCGGGGTGTGGACGTCGGCGCGCAGGCCCAGATCTGGGACCGCATCCGCGAGGCCCGCCGCGAGGGCCTGGCCGTGCTGCTGATCTCCGCCGACCTCGACGAGCTCATCGGTCTGTCGGACACCCTGCGCGTGATCTACAACGGCACCCTGGTCGCGGACGCCGACCCCGCCACCATCACCCCGGAGGAGCTCGGCTCCGCCATGACCGGCGCCGCGTCCGGTCACCTGGAACACGTCGACGACGCGGAAACCACCGAGGAAGCTGCCGGTCCGGAGGACGAGGCCCGATGAAGAAGTTCGACAAGGAGCGCGTGCTCCTCGCGGTGGCCGGGCCGGTCATCGCGCTCGTCGCGGCGATCCTGCTGACCTCGGTCGTGCTGATCGCCTCGGGCAAGAGCCCGATCGAGCCGTACACGCTCATGCTGGAGCAGGCCGGCTACTCCGACGTCCAGGTCCTGATCGTCAACCAGGCCTCGATGTACTACATCGCCGCCCTCGCGGTCGCCATCGGCTTCCGCATGAACCTGTTCAACATCGGCGTCGACGGCCAGTACCGCCTCGCCGCCATGATGACCGCCGTGGTCGGCGCGAACATCGCCCTGCCGTCCTTCCTCCAGATCCCGCTGCTGCTCCTGGTCGGCGTCCTCACCGGCGCCTTCTGGGCCGGCATCGCGGGCGTCCTGAAGGTCACCCGCGGGGTCAGCGAGGTCGTCGCGACGATCATGCTGAACGCGATCGCCACCAGCGTCATCGGCTACCTCACCCTCGACAACATCTGGGGCGTGCAGGTCGGCAACAACAACACCACCGGCATCATGAAGGACTCCGGCTGGGTGCCCGGCATCGACCTCGGCGCGGACGTCGGCGAGATCTACGGCCTGGTCTTCCTCGCCATCGCCCTCGGCATCGTCTACTGGGTCGTCCTCAACCGCACCCGCTTCGGCTTCGACCTGCGCGCCACCGGCGAGTCCGAGACCGCCGCCGCGGCCTCCGGCGTCGACGCCAAGAAGATGGTCCTCACCGCGATGCTCATCTCCGGCGGCATCGCGGGCCTCTCCGGCCTGCCCCTGCTGCTCGGCGACGCCCACACCTACAGCCTGAGCTTCCCCACGGGTCTCGGCTTCACCGGCATCACCATCGCCCTGCTCGGCCGTAACAACCCGGTCGGCATCGCCTTCGCCGCGCTCCTGATCGCCTTCCTCGACAAGGCCTCTCCGGCCCTCGACTACGCGACCCCGGTGGCGTACGAGAAGGAGATCGCCACGATCATGCAGGGCCTCATCGTCTTCGCGGTCGTCATCTCGTACGAGGCCGTACGCCAGTGGGGTCTGCGCCGTCAGCAGAAGCGCGTCGGCGCCGAGCTCGCCGCCGCAGCCCAGAACACCAAGAAGGAGGTGACGGTCTGATGAGCACCACGACCATCGCCAAGCCGCAGGCGAAGCAGCCCGGCAAGGGCGGCCGCAAGATCTCGCTCCCGGTCCTCCTGCTGATCATCGCGGGCGTCCTGGTGCTGACCTCGATCGTCCGCCTCATCACCGGCGCGGACGGCATCACCTCCACCGGCCAGATGTCCACGGCCCTGCGCCTGGCCGTCCCGATCGGCCTCGCCGGTCTCGGCGGTCTGTGGGCCGAACGCGCGGGCGTCGTCAACATCGGTCTCGAGGGCATGATGATCCTCGGCACCTGGTTCGGTGCCTGGGCCGGCTACCAGTGGGGCCCGTGGACGGGCATCGTCTTCGGCATCATCGGCGGCGCGCTCGGCGCCGTCCTGCACGCCGTCGCGACCGTCACCTTCAACGTGAACCACATCGTCTCCGGTGTGGCCGTCAACATCCTGGCCCTGGGCACCACCCGCTACCTGTCGAAGTTCACCTTCGAGAACGCCGACGGCGGCTCCGCCAAGCAGTCCCCGCCGATCGACTCGCTGGGCACCTTCGACGTGCCGGGTCTGTCGAGCTGGCTGGACACGCTCAACGAGAAGCACTGGTTCCTGATCTCGGACATCGCGGGGCTGGTCGGCGGTCTGATCACCGACCTGTCGCCGCTCACCGTCATCGCCGTCGCCCTCGTCCCGGCCACCTGGTGGGTGCTGTGGCGGACGGCCTTCGGTCTGCGGCTGCGGTCCTGCGGCGAGAACCCGGTGGCCGCCGAGTCCCTCGGCGTCAACGTCTACAAGTACAAGTACATCGCCGTGATCATCAGCGGTGGCTTCGCCGGCCTCGGCGGCGCGTTCCTGTCCATCGTGGCCTCGAACGTCTACCTCGACGGCCAGACCGCGGGCCGCGGCTACATCGGCCTCGCCGCGATGATCTTCGGCAACTGGATGCCGGGCGGCCTCGCCCTCGGCGCGGGCCTGTTCGGCTACACCGACAGCCTCAACCTGCGCGGCGGCACCACCAACGTGCACGCGCTGATCCTGCTCCTGGCGATCGTGCTGGTGTTCGGCGCGGCCTACCTGGCGTGGCAGAAGAAGTACGTCCCGGCCGTCGTCACCGCGCTGATCTCGGCCCTGATGTTCGTCTGGTACGTCGGCACGGACGAGGTCCCGCGGCAGGTCGTGACGGCCGCTCCGTACGTCGTCACCCTGCTGGTGCTCTCGCTCTCCGCCCAGTCCCTCAGGATGCCCAAGGCGGACGGCATGCCGTACCGGAAGGGGCAGGGCAAGTGACCCCGCCCACCGCCGGATCAGCCGACACGGTCGACTGGGAGAAGCTGCGTACGGTGGCCCGGGACGCCATGTCCCGGGCGTACGCCCCCTACTCCGGCTTCCCGGTCGGCGTGGCGGCCCTCGTCGACGACGGCCGGATCGTGTCGGGCTGCAACGTCGAGAACGCCTCCTACGGGATCGGCCTGTGCGCCGAGTGCGGGCTGGTCTCGGAGCTCCAGAACACCGGAGGCGGCCGGCTCACGCACTTCACCTGCGTGGACGGCAAGGGCGAGATCCTCGTCCCGTGCGGCCGCTGCCGCCAGCTCCTCTACGAGTTCGGCGGCGCGGAGCTGCTGCTGGAGACGCCGGCCGGGATCCTGCCGCTGGCCGAGATGCTCCCGCAGGCCTTCGGCCCGGGTCACCTCACCAAGTAAGTCCCGCGCGGCCCCTCTGACCGGCGCAGAGGGGCCGCGCTGTTTCTGCAACGTCTTGCCGCACCACCGTGCACCCGCACTACGGTGCACCACCGGAAGGAAAGCCATGACGCAGCTGTCGATGGATGCCGTCTCCGTCATCCGCACCAAGCGGGACCGCGGTGAGCTCAGCGACGAGCAGATCGACTGGGTCATCGACGCGTACACCGGCGGCGAGGTCGCCGACTACCAGATGGCCGCCCTCAACATGGCCATCCTGCTCAACGGCATGAACCGTCGCGAGATCGCCCGCTGGACGGCCGCGATGATCGCCTCCGGTGAGCGCATGGACTTCTCGGCGCTGTCCCGCCCGACGGCCGACAAGCACTCCACGGGCGGCGTCGGCGACAAGATCACGCTCCCGCTGGCCCCGCTGGTGGCGGCCTGCGGCGCGGCGGTGCCCCAGCTCTCCGGCCGGGGTCTCGGCCACACCGGCGGCACCCTGGACAAGCTGGAGTCGATCCCCGGCTGGCGCGCGCTCCTCTCGAACGAGGAGATGCTGCACGTCCTGGACACGACCGGCGCGGTGATCTGCGCGGCGGGCGACGGCCTGGCCCCGGCCGACAAGAAGCTGTACGCGCTGCGGGACGTCACGGGCACGGTGGAGGCGATCCCGCTGATCGCCTCCTCGATCATGTCGAAGAAGATCGCGGAGGGCACCGGCTCGCTGGTCCTCGACGTGAAGGTCGGCACCGGAGCCTTCATGAAGACCATCGAGGACGCCCGTGAGCTGGCCTCCACGATGGTCGGCCTGGGCACCGACCACGGGGTGAAGACGGTCGCGCTGCTGACCGACATGTCCACCCCCCTCGGCCTCACGGCCGGCAACGCCCTCGAGGTCCGCGAATCGGTCGAGGTGCTGGCCGGCGGCGGCCCGGCGGACGTGGTGGAACTGACGATCGCGCTCGCCCGCGAGATGCTCGACGCGGCCGGCGTGAAGGACGCGGACCCGGCGAAGGCGCTGGCCGACGGCTCGGCGATGGACGTCTGGCGCCGCATGATCGCGGCCCAGGGCGGCGACCCGGACGCCACGCTGCCCACGGCGAAGGAACAGCACGTGGTGAAGGCGGGCGCCTCGGGCGTCCTGACCCGCCTCGACGCCTACGACATCGGCATCGCCGCCTGGCGCCTCGGCGCGGGCCGGGCCCGCAAGGAGGACCCGGTGCAGGCGGGCGCGGGCGTCGAACTCCACGCCAAGCCCGGCGACACGGTCACGGAGGGCCAGCCCCTGCTGACCCTGCACACGGACACCCCGGAGCGCTTCGAGTACGCCCTCCAGGCGGTGACGGGCTCGTACGACATCGGCGCGGCCGGCACCGCGTTCACCGCGTCCCCCGTGGTGCTGGAACGCATCGCCTGAGCGATGAGTTGAGCGCCCCGCGCCGGTCTACCGATCGTGGAAGCGACGACACCGCCCGTACTCACCCTGACCGGCCCCGTCACCCGTCCCCGGGTGGCAGGGCTCGTCGACGACGTACGGGCGCTGTTGGAGGCCGCCGGCGCCGCGGTCGTCGTCTGTGACGTCGCCGGGATCGGGCCGCCGGGGCTCGTCGCCGTCGACCTGCTGGCGCGGTTCCAGCTGGCCGCCCGGCGGGCCGGGGGACACATACGACTGCGCGCCCCCGACCCCGCCCTACGCGCCCTGCTCGACCTCGTCGGTCTCCGCTTCGAGGTGGAGGGGGAGGCCGAAGAGGGGGAACCAGCGCTGGGTGTCGAGGTAGAAGTGGAACCCGGTGAGGCGGCCCTCTGAGATCTCCAGGACCTGGATCGCCCACGGGGCGAACCCGCCCCGGTCGGGGTCCGGCTTGTACTGGGCGAAGCCCGGCAGGCCGTTGACCTGGACCGGCAGCAGGCGCGAGCCCTCGCAGGCGGAACCGATCGTGGTCATGAAGCCGGTGATGTCGTCGTGCCCGGTCAGCCACAGGTCGAACGGCGGCATCGTCATGATGGCGTCCTCGTGCAGGAGTGCCGTCAGCGCCGCCATGTCGTAGCCCTCGAAGGCCGCCACATAGCGGTCGAGCAGTTTCCGCTGCTCCTCGTCCAGCGGGTCGGACACCGCCGCGTCCGCGCCGGAGGCCTCCCGCTCGGACAGGGTCGCCCGAGCCCGCTGGAGCGCGCTGTTGACCGAGGCGACCGAGGTGTCGAGCAGCTCGGCGACCTCGCTCGCCTTCCACGCCAGCACCTCCCGCAGGATCAGCACGGCCCGCTGTTTCGGCGGGAGCTGCTGCAGGGCGGCCATGAACGCGAGGCGCACCGACTCCTTGGCGACCGCCGCCTCGGCCGGGTCCTCCACCGTCGGCAGCACACGGGCGTCCGGCATCGGCTCCAGCCAGGTGTTGTCGGGGCGGGGCGAGAGAGCCGCCCGGGCGAGCGGGGTGGACTCGGAGAGGTCCATCGGCCGGGCCCGCTTGTTGCCGGCCGTCAGCATGTCCAGGCAGACGTTGGTCGCGATCCGGTACAGCCACGAGCGCAGACTGGAGCGGCCCTCGAACTTCTCGTAGCTCCGCCAAGCGCGCACCAGGGTGTCCTGCACCGCGTCCTCGGCCTCGAAGGAGGAGCCGAGCATGCGGTAGCAGTAGCCGGTCAGTTCCGTCCGGTGCTTCTCCAGTGCGACGTCGATGTCGGTCTTCGTCGCCGTGCCGTTGCCCATCGTCCACCCACCCCTGTGGCCGTTCTGTCACGCGCCTGTGCGCCCAGCACTTCGGAAGCTACCGCAGCCCACTGACAATGGCCCGCCGAGTCGACGAAGGCGCAGGTCGAAGCCATTGCCGAGCCCATGATCAGACGCCCCGCCCCGCTCCGGACCTCGCGCTCGCCCCGCCCCGCTCCGGACCCCGCGCTCGCCCCGCCCCGAGCACGGGGCCAGACCCCGTGCCCAGACCCCGTGCTCGGACCCCGTGCCGGACCGCCCCGCCTAGACCCCGTGCTCGGACCGCCCCGCCTAGACCCCGTGCTCGGACCGCCGTGCTGGGACCCCGTGCTCGGACCGGCGTGCTCAGACCAGCTGCTTCACGGACATCAGCAGGTGCCGGTGGGTCTCGGGCGCGTCCGCGGCGCCCAGCAGCGCCCGCTGTCCCGTCCCCAGCAGCTCCACCCGCAGCGTCGGCGCCTCGAAGGAGGCCAGCGCGTCCAGCAGATACGCCGGGTTGAAGGCCACGCTCACCTCCTCGGCGCCGGTCAGCCCGGCGGGCAGCCGCTGGGTGGCCACGTCGTCGCCGTACCCGGCGCGCAGCAGGACGGACCCGGCCGAGAAGTCCAGCCGTACCGGGCTGTTCGCCTCCGCCACCACCGCGACCCTGCGCACGGCCTCCGTCAGCGCGGCGCTCTCCACCTCGGCGACCGCGGCCCCCGCCATGTCGAACAGCTTCCCGTAGGCCGGCAGCCGTCCGTCCAGCCGCCGTACGACCGTCCGCGTCCGCCCGCCCTCGAACCCGATCGGGCCGCTCCCCGAGGCCGCGTCGAGCCCGATCCGGACCGTCCCGCACCGGGCCAGCGACCGGGTCACGTCCAGCAGCCGCCGGGCCGGCACGAGCGCCTCCGCCGCCCCTTCGCCGGCCGCCTGCGGCTTCCACTCCAGCCGCCGTACCGCGTACCGGTAGCGGTCCGACGCGGACAGCGTCATCTCATCGCCGTCCAGACGCAGTTGGACGCCCGTCAGGACCGGGAGCGTGTCGTCGCGGCCCGCGGCCACCGCGACCTGGGCGACGGCGGCGGCGAACGCGGCCGCGTCCACGGTGCCGTACTCCCCCGGCGGGGCGGGCGGGGTGGGGTACTCCTCCAGCGGCAGCGTCGACAGGCCGAAGCCGGTGCCGCCCGCCTCGACCGTGAACCGGGTGCCGTCCAGGGCACAGCTCACCGGCCCGTCCGGCAGCACCTTGCAGATGTCGAGGAGCCGGCGGCCCAGCACCAGCACCCGGCCCGGCGCACCGACCTCGGCGTCGGTCTCGATCCGCGCCGCCGTCTCGAAGTCGAACCCCGACACCGTCAGCCGGCCCGTCGCCGCGTCCAGCAGCAGCCCGCCGAGCACGGGCACGGGCGTACGGGCGGGCAGCGCGCGGGCCGCCCAGGCCACCGCCTCGACGAGGTCACCGCGGTCGATCCGGAACTCCATCAAAAAACCCCCTGCTCGTACCGGTCGTCGCGCGGAGGCTATGCGCCACCACTGACAACCGGCCCCGAGCAGGGGGAGGACCGCGAGCGGACCGCGAGCGGACCGCGGGAGGAGCGCGGTAGGGCCGCGGGACGTTCAGTGCGCGACGACCAGCGTCTCCCGGCGGGCCGCCCGCGTCCCGAACACCGTGATCGTCACGACGCCCAGCACCGCCAGGACACCCACCGCGACCGTGCCGGCCCAGCCGCCCGAGTGGAAGGCCAGCGCGCCGACCGTGGAGCCGGTGCTGGAGCCGATGTAGTACGCGGACTGGTAGAGGGCGGAGGCCTGCGCGCGGCCGGTCGTCGCCGTCTTGCTGACCGCCGAGGAGGCCACCGCGTGCCCCGCGAAGAAGCCCGCCGTGATCAGGACCAGGCCGAGCAGGACCAGGGCCAGCGAGTCCGCCAGCGACAGCAGCAGTCCGGTGGCGGTGGTGCCGCCCGCCAGGTACAGCGCGCCACGGCGGCCGAGGCGGCCGACCAGCCGGCCCGCCGTCGACGCCGACACCGTGCCCACCAGGTACACCAGGAAGATCGAGCCGACGATGCCCTGGGGGAGGGAGAACGGCGCCTCGGTCAGCCGGTAGCCGATCACCGTGTACACGCCGCCGAAGACCGTCATGAACAGCGCGCCGATGGCGTACAGACGGCACAGCAGCGGGTTGGCGAGGTGCTCACGGACCGTGCCGATCAGGACGCGCGGCGCCAGGGAACCCGCCTTGAAGTGCCGGGGCGCCGGCAGCAGCAGCCGGAAGGCGATCGCACAGGCCACCGCGAGGGCGCCGATCACCCCGACGGCCACCCGCCAGCCCCACTCCTGCGCGACCCAGCCGGTGATGACCCGGCCGCTCATCCCGCCGACGCTGTTGCCCGCCACGAACAGGCCGATCGCCGTGACGAGCGCCTTCGGCCGGACCTCCTCGGCGAGATACGCGGTCGCCGACGCCGGGAGACCGGCCAGCGCCGCGCCCTGCACCGCCCGCAGCACGACCAGCGTGCCCAGCGAGGGTGCGAACGGGACCAGCATGCCCACGCCGACCGCGACGCCCAGCGAGGCCGTCATGACCGTACGGCGGCCGTAGCGCTCCGACAGGGCGCTCATCGGGAGCACGAACAGCGCCAGTCCGCCGGTCGCCGCCGCGACCGTCCAGCTCGCCTGGCTCGCCGCCACCCCGAAGTCGCCGGAGATCAGCGGCAGGAGCGCCTGCGTGGAGTACAGCAGGGCGAAGGTGGCCACACCGGCGAGGAAGAGGGCGAAGCTCATCCGGCGGTAGCCGGGGCCGCCGGGGGCCAGACGGGAGTCGGAGGGGACGGTGGCGAAGGACGCGGCGCCCACGATCGTGGACGCCCCGGTACTGGCGGGAGACATGCCTCGAAGTTACGTACGCCCCCGCTCATCCGTCCAATGCATGGAATCGTCATAATCGTTCCCATGGTGCATCAGCAGAGGTCAGCGGCTCGCCTGTCACCGTCCAGTGACACAGAAGACATGGCGGGCACGGCGGACGCGGCGGACATGGCGAGGACGTTGGCCCCCAGGCTCGCGTACTTCGCCGGTGTCGCCCGTACCGAGCACGTCACGCGCGCCGCGCAGGAGATGCAGGTCCCGCAGTCGACATTGTCCCGGGCCATGGTCCGTCTCGAACAGGACCTGGGCGTCGACCTGTTCGCCCGCCACGGCCGCACGGTCTCCCTCACCCCCGCCGGGCGCACCTTCCTCGCCTCCGTCGAGCGCGCCCTAGGCGAGATCGAGCGGGCCGCCGACGAGGTCCGGGCGGACGCCGACGCGGCCACCGGCAAGGTCGCCTTCGGCTTCCTGCACACCATGGGCGCCGAGACCGTCCCCGGGCTGATCCATGCCTTCCGCGCCGATCACCCGCGCGTCCGCTTCAGCCTGGTCCAGAACTACGGCGAGGCGATGCTGGAGCGGCTGCGGGCAGGGGAGCTGGACCTCTGTCTGACCTCCCCGGTCCCGGACGCCCCCGATCTGGTGGCCCGCCGACTCGACGAGCAGAAGCTGCGCCTGGTCGTCCCCGCCGACCACCGGCTGGCCGCCCGCAGGCGGGTCCGTCTCGCCGAGGCCGCCGACGAGACGTTCGTGACCCTGGAACCGGGCTACGGACTGCGCCGCATCACCGACGACCTCTGCAAGGAGGCCGGTTTCCGGCCCCGGATCGCCTTCGAGGGCGAGGAGGCGGAGACCCTGCGCGGACTGGTGGCGGCGGGGCTGGGCGTGGCGCTGCTGCCGCCGCCCGCCGTGGCCCGCCCGGGGGTGGTGGAGCTGACGGTCACGGCCCCGAGGGCCGCCCGCGAGATCGGCGTGGCCTGGCTGGACGGCCACCCCGACACCCCTCCCGTGGCGGCCTTCAAGAAGTTCCTGCTGTCGAGGAGGGGCAACCTGCTGCCGAACTGAGGGCCGCCCCTCAGGGGCGGCCCGGGCGCCGTAACGAGGTGCCGAACCCCACGGCCAACGGCATCCGCAGTCCCAGCGGCGGCGGGGCGGCCAGCGCGTCCTCCACCGGCCGGGAGAGCGCCCGGCCGAACAGCGCGCCCATGACGAAGTCCTCTGCCAGCGCCAGGACTTCACCGCGGTACTGGTGCAGCCCGTGGCCGTCGGAGTGCACCTCGAACCGGCACACGTCCCGGTTCGCCTTCTTCGCCCGTGCCGCGAGCCGGAACGACAGCTCGGGGTCGCAGCGCTCGTCGTTCGTGCCGTGCACGATCAGCACCCGCCGTCCCGCCAGCTGCTTCACCGGTTCGGGCGAGGCGGCCATGTCCTCCTCCGGCAGCCAGGGAGCGATCGCCAGTACGGAGTTGACGGCCTCGTGACCGCCCGCCCGCAGCGCGGCCCGTGCGCCCATGTCGACGCCGGTCAGGCACACGGGGACGTCCCCGTAACGCCGTACGGCCTCGTCGGCCGCCCAGGACGCGTCGGCCGCGAGATGCGCCTCGCTGCCGTTCCAGCCGCGGTAGCGGTAGTGCACGGCGTGGATGGCCAGGCCGTCCTCGCGTCCCGCCCGGGCCAGCCTGCGCCCCAGCCCCCGCACGGAGGCGGCCGCCCACAGGGCGGACGGTCTCCGGCTGGACACCTCCTCACCGCCCGGGAGCAGCAGCACCACCCCGCTCACCGCTGTCGGCGCGGGGCCGAGCGCCTTCCCCAGCCGGACCGTCCGAACCGGCGTCACATCCTGTGCCATGACAGAACAGTGTCAGAAGCGTCGTTGTACTCCACCTGTCCGGGCGGTCACCGTTACGTATCGGCGGAGTTGTACAGCGCGCCGTCTACGCGCGTAGGAGTTAGAGTGCGGAAATGACGAGCCAGAGCACCCAGGCGGGCATCACCCCGAGCTCGGACCAGATCCGGCGGGCACCCAAGGTTCTGCTGCACGACCATCTCGACGGCGGGCTGCGTCCCGGCACGATCGTCGACCTCGCCCGGGACGCCGGGTACGCCCAACTCCCCGAGACCGACGCCGACAAGCTCGGCATCTGGTTCCGGGAGGCCGCCGACTCCGGCTCGCTGGAACGCTACCTGGAGACCTTCTCGCACACCGTCGGCGTGATGCAGACCCGCGACGCGCTCGTCCGGGTCGCCCGCGAGTGCGCCGAGGACCTCGCCGAGGACGGTGTCGTCTACGCCGAGGTGCGCTACGCGCCCGAGCAGCACCTCGAGGGCGGGCTGAGCCTCGAAGAGGTCGTCGAGGCCGTCAACGAGGGCTTCCGGGAGGGCGAGCGGACGGCCCGGCGCAACGGGCACCGCATCCGCGTCGGCGCCCTGCTCACCGCCATGCGGCACGCGGCCCGCGCCCTGGAGATCGCCGAACTCGCCAACCGCTACCGGGACCTCGGGGTCGTGGGCTTCGACATCGCTGGCGCCGAGGCGGGCTTCCCGCCCACCCGGCACCTCGACGCCTTCGAGTACCTGAAGCGCGAGAACAACCACTTCACCATCCACGCCGGCGAGGCCTTCGGGCTGCCGTCGATCTGGCAGGCCCTCCAGTGGTGCGGCGCCGACCGGCTCGGCCACGGGGTGCGCATCATCGACGACATCGAGATCGCAGCCGACGGCAGTGTGAAGCTCGGCCGGCTCGCCTCCTACGTCCGCGACAAGCGCATCCCGTTGGAGCTGTGCCCCAGCTCCAACCTCCAGACCGGAGCGGCCTCCTCCTACGCCGAGCACCCCATCGGTCTGCTGCGCCGGCTCCACTTCCGGGCCACCGTCAACACGGACAACCGGCTGATGTCCGGCACCAGCATGAGCCGGGAATTCGAGCACCTTGTCGACGCGTTCGGCTACACGCTCGACGATCTCCAGTGGTTCTCCGTCAATGCTATGAAGTCAGCATTCATTCCTTTCGATGAACGGCTTGCCATGATCAGTGACGTGATCAAGCCCGGTTATTCCGAGCTGAAGTCCGAATGGCTGTTCCAGCAGACCGCATCCACCAGCGGTTCTGCGGTAACGGAAGACTGAGTAGCGGTTTTTCGGGGCGCGGAGTGCGGGCGGGTGTTCACCATCCGTCCGCATTTCGATGTTTGCCGCCGACCCCTCTCCGTGTTTACGGTCGAGAACCGCTCAGTTCCCCGTATCCCATTCGAGGACGCATTCATCATGAAGCAGTCTGCTGCCAAGACCCTCGGTGTCGCCGCTCTCGGTGCCGCCTTCGCCGCCGTCGGTGCGGGCGCCGCGAACGCGGCCCCGGCCGTCCCGGACGCCACGCAGGCCCTGGACGGTGTCACCAGGACGCTGCCGGCGGAGAAGCTGACCTCGGCGCTGCCCGCGCCCGGTGAGGTGCTGACGCAGGCCCAGCCGGCGCTCGGCGCGAGTCTGGCCGCCGCGCAGCCGGTCGCCGAGAAGGTGCTCGCCGAGGGGCCGACCGCGCCCGTCGCCGGTCTGCTCGGTGGTCTGCCGCTCAAGGGCCTGCCGACGCACGGCCTGCCGGTGAACGGCATCCCGCTGGGCTGAAGGCACCGACCGTCACGCACGACACGCCGTCGGGGCGCACCCGGAAACACCGGGCGCGCCCCGACGGCGTCGCTGTGGAAGGAGGTCACCAGGCCGTGCGCGCCGCCTTGTCCTCCGACGGCAGCAGGACCCACAGCGCTATGTAGAGCAGGAACTGCGGGCCGGGCAGCAGACAGGAGAGCACGAAGATCACGCGCATCGTGGTCGCGGAGGTGCCGAAGCGCCGGGCCAGCGCGGCGCACACTCCGCCGATCATGCGGCCGTTGGTGGGGCGAGCGAGGCTGGACATCTGCGGCTCCTTCGCGAGCGTCTGCCGGAGCGGCCCCTACGGCCGCTCCATCTGCCTTCCACGCTACGGTGACGAAGGGGACGAAGCGTCGCTCTACGGTGCGACCCCGACCCTGGTAATCCTCGGGGTCAGACCCTGAGCGGCCTCCTCCTGGCGGACCGTGGCACGCCCCCGGCGCTCGTCCCTGCGGCGCAGCCACGCGCGCGCCGCCGGCACCACCGCGACGTGCGCCAGCGCCACGCCCAGGGTGTTCAGCAGCATCGAGTCGACGTCGACGACCTGACCGGGCACCCCGGTCTGCAACAGCTCGATGCCCAGCGACAGCAGGGCGCCCGCCGTGACCGTACGGATCAGGGAGGCGACCGGCGAGACCCGGAGCCTGCCGTGCACCAGCGGTAGCAGAAAGCCCAGCGGGGCCAGCAGCCCCAGCCCCTCGCCGATCCGCCGGGCCGCCTCGGGCCAGCCCAGTCTCAGGTCGGCCCGGATCCCGTCGAACGGATGGAGATTGGCCGGCACCACCCAGGGGACGTTCAGCGGGCGCAGCGCGACCCAGGCGACGAACAGGAGGTGGGCGGCCAGGAGGAGAATCCCGGTCGCGCGGATGCGGATCGCGGCGCTGCCGCCGATGGAGCCTTGACGCTGCACGCCCCCCAAGACGCGCCCCCCGGCACGATCGGTTCCGGCCCGCGTCCCGGCACCGGCACGAGTCACCGGCCCCGCCCGGCCGCCACGGCCCCGCGGCAGACCGTGACCTGCGACGACCACGGCCACCGGGCACGGCGTGAGGCGTCCGCCACACGGGCCGGACCCGGTCCGGCTCAGCCGCTGTCGGTGACCGCCGAGGACGGGGGCTCCGCACTGCCGGGGCGGGAGCGGACCTCGTCGGTGCACTCGTAGCGGCGCAGCGGGTCGGAGCCGGGGCCGCCCAGGACCACCGAGCCGTTGCCCTCGGCCGCCGCCGAGTCGGAGAACGTGCAGACGAGCTGGGCGAGGGCGTACGAGGTCAGGTCACCGGGCTGGGCGCTCAGCCGCAGCGCGTCGTCGGGGTCCCGCGGACCGGGCCCGCCGACCGTCATGCCGCCGCGCACGTCCGTCGTGTACCCGGCCTCCTTCTCGCCCGCCGACGGCGACTCGGCGAGCTGGTCGAGCAGCCCCTGCGCCACCAGCACCCGCCGCTCGGAGTCGGCCGCGCCGTCCGGCACCCGCACGGACCGGTCGACGGCCACCAGCGACGAACCGCACAGCAGGAACACCTGCACCGGCACGCCCGCCCGGGCGGACTGCGAGGTCACGTCCGGCTCGGTGAGCGAGCAGCGCGCCCGGGAGGGCGCGGGCCCGAAGTCGGTCGGCACCTCGGTCGACCGGATCCCGCAGCCGGCGACCAGACCGGCCAGGCCGGCCAGCACGGGCACGGCGAGCAGCCGTCGTACCGACGCACGGCGCATGGTCACTACGCGTCCCCCTTGTCCTGCACGGTCTTCCCGGACTGCACGGGCATGGACGGGACGGACCGCGCCGACCGCACGGCCTGCTCGTCCTCCTCACCGCCCTGGTCCGCCGCCTCCAGGACGCCCCGGGGCAGCCGCAGCGTGAACACCGCACCGCCCTCGGGGGAGTTGGCGGCGGTGATCTCGCCACCGTGGATGTGGGCGTTCTCCAGGGCGATGGACAGGCCGAGCCCACTGCCCTCGGAGCGCGGCCGGGAGGCGCTCGCCTTGTAGAACCGGTCGAAGACGTGCGGCAGCACCTCCTCGGGGATGCCGGGCCCGTGGTCGCGCACGGAGATGACGACCGCGTCGTCCGCCGCCGACACCGACACCCGCACCGGCGAACCGCCGTGCTTGAGCGCGTTGCCGATGAGGTTGGCGAGGATCACGTCCAGACGGCGCGGGTCGAGCAGGGCGTGGATGCCGCGCTCGGCGTCCAGGTCGACCGCGTCCAGCCAGGCGCGCGCGTCGATGCAGTGGGTGATCTGGTCGGCCACGTCGACGTCGTCGAGGACCAGCCGCGCCGTACCGGCGTCGAAGCGGGTGACCTCCATCAGGTTCTCGACGAGGTTGTTCAGCCGCCGTGTCTCGCTGACCACCAGCCGCACCGCGGGCTCGATCATCGGGTCGATGCTGCCCGACTCGGCGTCCAGCTCCTCCTCCAGCACCTCCGCGACGGTGGTGATGGCGGTCAGCGGCGTCCGCAGCTCGTGCGACATGTCGGCGACGAACCGCCGCGAGGCGTTCTCCCGCGCGGCCATGTCGGCGACCCGCTTCTCCAGGGACTCGGCCGCCCGGTTGAACGTCCGTGACAGATCGGCGAGTTCGTCCGTCCCCGACACCCGGAGCCGGGTGTCGAACCGGCCCTCGCCGAGCCGCCGCGCCGCGACGCCCAGCCGGTGCACCGGCTTCAGCACGGTCGTCCCGGCGGCCTGCGCGAGGAGCGCGGCCCCGATCAGCGCGAGCGCGGTGGCGATCCCCAGCGACCAGGCCAGCGAGTTGAGGTCCTTGGCCTCCGGTTCCAGCGACTTGCGCATGTACCCGGTCGGCCCGCCCCCGATCACCTTCGTCCCGGCCACCAGATACGGAGTGCCGTGGTCGACGACCCGCTGCCAGTACAGGTGGTACGGCGACTTGTTGCCGCCCGTGACGTCCTGCTGCTTGTTCACCGCCGTGCGCAGCGACGCGGGCACGTCCTCCAGCGAGAACCCGTTCAGCCCGCCCGAGTTGCCGTAGACGGTCTTGCCGCTCGAGTCCGCGCCCACCAGCAGCACGCTGAAGCGCTGGCTGCTGTTGGCCATCTGCCCGGCCGTGTGCTGGAGCTCGTCCTGCGAGGGATCCTCGGGCAGCGAACCCGCCCGGTTCTGCATCTCCTGCTCGAAGTCCCGCAGCACCGCGCCCTGGGTACGGGTCAGCACGGCCTCGCGGTTCAGCCAGTACGCGATACCGGACGCGGAGACGGCCGCGGTCAGCGCCACCGCCCCGAAGACGACGACGAGACGCAGCCGCAGGCTGGTGAAACGCAGCCGCGACAGTCTTCCCTTACGCGCCGCGGACCAGCCGCGGAGCCCCCCCGACCGCTGTGTCACTGAGGGGCGTCCAGGCGATAGCCGACGCCGCGCACGGTACGGATCAGGACCGGGGACGACGGCACGTCCTCCACCTTGGCCCGCAGCCGCTGGACACAGGCGTCCACCAGCCGTGAGTCGCCCAGGTAGTCGTGCTCCCACACCAGCCGCAGCAACTGCTGCCGGGACAGCGCCTGCCCGGGGCGCCGGCTCAGTTCGAGCAGCAGCCGCAGTTCGGTCGGCGTGAGCTGGAGGTCCTCGCCGTTCTTCGTCACCGTCATCGCCGCGCGGTCGATGACGAGACTGCCGAAGGTCGCCGAGTCGCTCGACTCGCGCTCTCCGCGCCGCAGCACGGCCCGGATCCGGGCGTCCAGCACCCGGCCCTGCACGGGTTTGACGACGTAGTCGTCGGCGCCGGACTCCAGCCCGACGACCACGTCGATGTCGTCGCTGCGCGCGGTCAGCAAGATGATCGGCAGTTGGTCGGTGCGCCGGATGCGCCGGCACACCTCGAAACCGTCGATGCCGGGCAGCATCACGTCCAGCACGATGAGATCCGGCCGCTGCTCGCGCAGCAGCTTCAGACCGTCCTCACCGCTGGCAGCGGTGGCCACCCGGTGTCCCTGGCGCGTCAGTGAGAGCTCCAGGGCCGTACGGATGGCGTCGTCGTCCTCGATCAGCAACAGGGAAGGCACGGGCTCATTCTGGCCCATGAGGGGGCTGTCGTTCGACCTGTGGGTAGGTGGTGGGACGCCGGAGGGAGGTGGTTCCGGCGGCGCGGGCCGTGTGCGGAGGGCCGGACGCTTCCCGCGAACACCTGTGCCCGAGCCGTACACCGGTGCGGTCCGCAACCCGCGGACCTGCGGTTTCGACGGGCCGACGGGGCTTCTCGCGGGGCCGCGGACCGAGGTGTCAGGCCGGATCGGACAGGATCGGCCGGTCCTCCCCACCGGACCTCGGGCGCTCCTCGAGACCTGCCAGGAACCCGCACGCATCGTGCCGTCCTCGTCGTGGCCCCCTCCGGGCGCGGCGGCGGGAGTCGAACAGCACCGTGCCGGGAGCCGCCCCGGCGGCGTCCCACGGTGACCTGCGCGGACCGGGCCGACCGCCGTACCGCGGACGCCTGTGCGCGGCCTGTCGTGTTGCGGTGACAGGCCCCTGTGACAGGTCTGTGACAGTCGGCGGACACGGCGATGAAGTGGCCCGGGCAATCTTTTGGTCACGGGCAAGGCGACGCGGAACGACAGCGGAACCCGACCGGAGCGAGAGACCGAACACCGGTAAGTCCACGACGGGGGGCGCGAGATGAACACGCTGCACGGTATGAGCACCAACGCAGTCGCAGTCGTCACGCGTCTGCACGACGTGAACCGGGGTTCCGAGAAGTCCGGTGCCGTGAGCGGGCGGGGGTGCGCTCGCGGCACCGGGCGGCAGCACACCACCTTCATGACGGTGGTCGACACGGGGGAACAGGCGGCTCACGGGGGAGCCGCGTACAGGGAGGACACGGGGGAGCGTCGTTCGCTGACCGAGGCGGAGTTCACCGCCTACGTCCAGGAGCGCCGCGCCTCCCTGTACGCAACCGCCTACCACCTCACCGGCGACCGCTTCGCGGCCGAGGACCTGCTCCAGAGCGCGCTGTTCTCGACGTACCGGGCGTGGGACCGGATCAGTGACAAGGCCGCGGTCGGCGGATACCTCCGCCGGACGATGACCAACCTGCACATCAGCGCGTGGCGCCGCCGCAAGCTGAACGAGTACCCGACCGAGGAGCTGCCGGAGACGGCCGGCGACACGGACGCGATGCGCGGCACCGAGCTGCGCGCCGTCCTGTGGCAGGCGCTGGCCCGGCTCCCCGAACTCCAGCGGACGATGCTGGTCCTGCGCTACTACGAGGGCCGCACCGACCCGGAGATCGCGGAGATCCTCGACATCAGTGTCGGCACGGTGAAGTCCAGCATCTGGCGGTCGCTCCGCCGGATGCGCGAGGACGAGGTCCTCAGCTTCGGCCGTGACGAGGAGGACGCCTTCGGGGAGCTTGTCGCCTGAGGGTGAACGGGGGAAGGGCCCGGCTCCGCTCAGGGGAGCCGGTGAACGGGGGAAACACGGGGGAAGCGGTACCGGGGGGCCCGACGGGGGACGTGGGGGAGCGGTACCGCGCAAGCACGGGGGAAGCACCACCCGGGGGGACACGGGGGAGCACCGAGGAAGCGGGGCTGGAGGGCCGGGGGGTCCGTCCAGTCCCGCTTCTGCGTGCCGCCCGCCGCGCCGTGAGCGCCCTAGGCGGCCGTACGCGCCGTCGGGGCGAGGCGACCCGCCGCCGCTGCCGTCAGGCGGCCCATGGCCTCGTCACGGTCGCAGGCGTGCGCCCCGAGCGCGGACTGGCGGGCGACGATGGAGCGTTCGGCGCGCATCAGGCGCCAGCCGCGGCGCAGCAGGAAGGGCACCGACTTGCGGCCCTCCTTCAGATCGCGCAGGAAACGCCGGCGGAAGGTCTTCACCGGGCCGCGGCTCAGGCACAGCGCGTCGGCCAGGACGCCCAGTTCGCGGCACCGGGTCACGATCTCGGCGGCGAAGATGCCCTCCGCGATGAACAGCGGGGTCCGTCCGATGTCGACCGCGTCCGCGCCGGTGCGCGCGCTGAGCGAGAGGTCGTAGACGGGAACGTTCGTACGGCCCGTGCCGCACAGTTCCACGATCGAGGCGACGGCCGTGTCCGCGTCCCACGATCCGGGGTGGTCCCAGTCGATGTCCGAGCTCCCGGCGACCAGCGGCAGCGTCGGGTCGTCGCCCTCTTTGTAGAAGTCGTCGAGCCGCAGTACCGGGAGGCCGGAGCGGGCGGCGAGCAGGGACTTGCCGGAGCCGGAAGGGCCGCAGAGCAGCACGACTCGCGTCGGTATGGGTGGAGGGGAGGTCACGGGACACCAGTGTGCGGCATCCCCCCGGCCGTCAACGACCCCGCGGGTCGGCTTTGATGCGCGCGTCACACCTCAACTACCCTTCGTGTCGACCTGATCACCTTGCGCATCAGAAGGCGGCATCGCGATGGCCCGACACGCTTCTCCCCAGACCTCCACCGGCCGGCGCGCCCTCGCCGCCCTCGCGACCGCCGGGGTGGCGCTGGGCGCCGGCGCCGGGACCGCCGCCGCGGCCACCGGCGGGCCGGTCGCCGACGTGGTGCGGACGAGGCCCACCTCGGTCGGTCAGATCGATCCCCAGGCGGGCGTGCAGGGGGCGCTCGGCTCCCTGACGTACGTCACCGGCGCCGTCTCCGGCCTCAAGCCCAACCCCCTCGCGGGCACCGGCGTCGACCCCCTCGACAACGGCGTCGGCACCCAGCTCGCCGACTTCAAGCCGCTGACGTCCCAGATGCTCACCGGGCCGGTGGCGCAGGCGCAGTCCATCGGCTCGATCCCGGTGCTGGGCGAGGTGACGAAGGTACTGGGCGGCTGAACGCGCCCCGCACGGCCCACGGCGCACGGCCCACGGCGCACGGACGGAAGCCGCGCCGCCCCCGGACGGAGGGGTGGCGCGGCTTCCGCGTCTTCGGGCGGGTGACCTGCCCTAGTACGAAGAGCCCGAGGCGCCCAGTGAACCCGTGGGGTGCCAGACCGTCTTCGTCTCCAGGAAGGCCGTCATGCGGTCGGTGCCCGGCGTCGCCGACCAGTCGTCCACAGGCTGTGGACGAAGAACGCGCTTCAGGTTGTCGGCCGCCGCGATCTCCAGCTCCTTCGCCAGACCATCGTCATGGCCGGCGCCCGCGAGGTCGATCGCGTTGACGTCCTGGTGGGCGGCGAGGGGCGCCGCGATCTCCGCCGTACGGCCGGAGAGCACGTTGACGACTCCGCCGGGCACGTCGGAGGTGGCCAGCACCTCGCCGAGCGACAGCGCCGGCAGCGGCGAGCGCTCGCTCGCGATCACGATCGCCGTGTTGCCGGTGGCGATCACCGGGGCGAGGACCGAGACCAGGCCCAGGAAGGACGACTCCTGCGGGGCCAGGACCGCGACCACGCCCGTCGGTTCGGGCGAGGAGAGGTTGAAGTACGGGCCCGCGACCGGGTTCCCGCCACCCACGACCTGGGCGATCTTGTCGGTCCAGCCCGCGTACCAGACCCAGCGGTCGATCGTCGCCTCGACCTGCTCCGCGGCCCTGGACTTCGACAGGCCCTCGGCGTCGGCGACCTCGTGGACGAACTGGCCCTTGCGGCCTTCCAGCATCTCCGCGACGCGGTAGAGGATCTGACCCCGGTTGTACGCCGTCGCCCCGGACCAGCCGCCGAACGCCTTGCGCGCGGCGACGACCGCGTCACGGGCGTCCTTGCGGGAGGACTGCGGGGCGTTGGCCAGCCACTTGCCCTTTGCGTCGGTCACCTCGTACACCCGGCCGCTCTCGGAACGCGGGAACTTCCCGCCGACGTACAGCTTGTAGGTCTTGAACACGCTGAGTCGCTGCTGCTGCTCGGTCTTGTCGGTCTTATCGGACATCGAGGTACGCCTCCAGGCCGTGGCGGCCGCCCTCGCGGCCGAAGCCCGACTCCTTGTAGCCGCCGAAGGGCGACGTCGGGTCGAACTTGTTGAACGTGTTGGACCAGATCACGCCCGCGCGGAGCTTGCTCGCCACCGCGAGGATGCGGGAGCCCTTCTCCGTCCAGATGCCGGCCGACAGGCCGTACGGCGTGTTGTTGGCCTTGGCGACGGCCTCCTCCGGCGTGCGGAAGCTGAGGACCGACAGGACCGGGCCGAAGATCTCGTCGCGGGCGACGGTGTGCGCCTGGGTGACGTTCGTGAAGAGAGTCGGGGCGAACCAGTAGCCGGACGTGGGCAGTTCACAGGCCGGGGACCAGCGCTCGGCGCCCTCCGCCTCGCCCTGCTCGACGAGCGAGGTGATGCGCGAGAGCTGCTCGGCGGAGTTGATCGCGCCGATGTCGGTGTTCTTGTCGAGCGGGTCGCCGAGCCGGAGGGTGGAGAGGCGGCGCTTCAGCGACTCCAGCAGCTCGTCCTGGATCGACTCCTGGACGAGGAGCCGGCTGCCCGCGCAGCAGACCTGGCCCTGGTTGAAGAAGATGCCGCTGACGATGCCCTCGACGGCCTGGTCGATCGGCGCGTCGTCGAAGACGATGTTGGCGCCCTTGCCGCCCAGTTCGAGCGTGACCTTCTTGTGCGAGCCCGCGACCTGCCGGGCGATCGCCTTGCCGACGGCGGTGGAGCCGGTGAAGGCGACCTTGTTCACGTCCGGGTGCGCGACCAGCGCGGCACCCGCGTCGCCGTAGCCGGGGAGGATGTTGACGACGCCCCTGGGCAGGCCCGCCTGGCGGCAGACGTCCGCGAAGAACAGGGCGGACAGCGGGGTGGTCTCGGCCGGCTTCAGGACGACCGTGTTGCCGGTCGCGAGCGCCGGGGCGATCTTCCACGCCAGCATCAGGAGGGGGAAGTTCCAGGGGATGACCTGGCCGGCCACACCGAGGGGCCGCGGCGAGGCGCCGAAACCGGCGTGGTCGAGCTTGTCCGCCCAGCCCGCGTAGTAGAAGAAGTGCGCGGCGACCAGGGGCAGGTCGGCGTCGCGCGTCTCCTTGATCGGCTTGCCGTTGTCCAGCGTCTCCAGGACGGCCAGTTCGCGGCTGCGCTCCTGGATGATCCGGGCGATGCGGAACAGGTACTTGGCGCGCTCGGCGCCCGGCAGCGCGGACCACTTGCCGAAGGCCTTGCGGGCGGCCCGCACGGCACGGTCGACGTCCGCCTCGCCCGCCTGGGCGATCTCGGAGAGGACCTCCTCGGTGGACGGCGAGACGGTCTTGAAGACCTTGCCCTCGGCCGCCTCGGTGAACTCACCGTCGATGAACAGGCCGTAGGAGGGGGCGATGTCGACGACCGAGCGGGACTCGGGGGCCGGAGCGTACTCGAATGCGGATGCAGTCGTGGATGCCATGGTGATCAGTCCACCGTCACGTAGTCGGGGCCGGAGTAGCGGCCGGTGGCCAGCTTCTGACGCTGCATCAGCAGGTCGTTCAGGAGCGAGGAGGCGCCGAAGCGGAACCAGTGGTTGTCCAGCCAGTCCTCGCCCGCGGTCTCGTTGACCAGGACGAGGAACTTGATCGCGTCCTTGGTGGTGCGGATGCCGCCGGCGGGCTTCACGCCGACCTGGACGCCGGTCTGGGCGCGGAAGTCGCGCACGGCCTCCAGCATCAGGAGGGTGTTCGCGGGGGTGGCGTTGACGGCGACCTTGCCGGTCGAGGTCTTGATGAAGTCGGCGCCCGCGAGCATGCCGAGCCAGCTCGCCCGGCGGATGTTGTCGTACGTCGACAGCTCGCCCGTCTCGAAGATGACCTTCAGCCGGGCGGACGTCCCGCACGCCTCGCGCACGGCGGTGATCTCGTCGTACACCTTCAGGTACTTGCCCGCGAGGAACGCCCCGCGGTCGATGACCATGTCGATCTCGTCGGCGCCCGCGGCGATCGCGTCGCGGACGTCCGCGAGCTTCACCTCGAGGGCGGCGCGGCCGGCCGGGAAGGCGGTGGCGACCGAGGCGACCTTGACGCCGGAGCCGGCGACGGCAGCCTTGGCGGTGGCGACCATGTCCGGATACACGCAGACCGCGGCCGTGGCCGGGGTCGTACGGTCGGTCGGGTCGGGGTGGGCCGCCTTCGCGCCGAGCGCCCGGACCTTGCCCGGGGTGTCCGCGCCTTCCAGCGTCGTCAGGTCGACCATCGAGATGGCGAGGTCGATGGCGTACGCCTTCGCGGTCGTCTTGATGGAACGGGTGCCGAGCGCGGCGGCGCGCGCCTCCAGGCCGACCGTGTCGACGCCGGGCAGCCCGTGGAGGAAGCGGCGCAGCGAGCCGTCGGACGCCGTGACGTCCGTGAGTGCGTCGGCTGCGGCAGGTGTATTGGTGGGCATGGTCACCAGACGAGCATATCTACGCGCGTAGCGGCTGTACACCCCGGCGGTTGCATCCGTGCTCGTCGAGAACGGCGGGGCTGCGGATGAGAGGGCCGGCGGGCGTCGGGCAGAATCGGGGCCATGACGACCCCGGAAGACCAGTCACCCGCGCCGCAGCCCTCGGCACCCGAGACCAAGGACCGCATCTACCGGTCGCCCGCGGGCATGGCCGGCGGCGTGCTGCTGCTGGGCCTGGCGGGCTGGCTCGGCCTCGACGCCATCATCACGGGCGAGGGGCGCACACCGTGGCTGGCGCTCGCGGCGCTGATCCTGCTGGTCCCGCTGGTCGTCGCCTTCACGCTGCGGCCCGCCGTGTTCGCGGGCCAGGACCGGCTCCGGGTGCGCAATCCGTTCCGGGTGATCGTGCTGCCGTGGGGACAGGTGGCCGCCCTGCGGTCCGGCTACTCCAACGAGGTCGTCGACGCGTCGGGGAAGAAGTTCCAGCTGTGGTCCATCCCCGTCTCGCTGCGGGCGCGGAAGAAGGCCAACCGGCGGGAGTCCAAGGCGGCGGCGGAGCGGGCCGGGCGGAGCGGCGGCCAGGGCGGCCAGGGCGCCCGGGGCGGCGGTGGGCTCGGCGGGCTCGGCGGCGGTCTGTCGCGCGGCGGCGCCGTACCGGACGGGCCGGTGCGCGCCGAGACCGACCGGGTCATGGACGAGCTGCGGGAGCTGTGGGAGACGCGCCAGAAGGAGGAGCCCGCGCAGGGCGAGGTGACCGCGCGCTGGGCCTGGGAGATCCTGGGCCCGGCGGTGGCGGGGGCCGTGGTGCTGGGGATTCTGCTGGCCGTGGGGTGAGGCCCCTGCGCCGGGCCGGTGTGCGGGGCGCCGGCGCGGGGTGTGGGCGCGGATGTGGGTGTGGGTATCTGCGGGAGGGCTCGGGGTCCCGGATCGGGCTGTGTGCGGGCCGCCGAGGTCCGGTGGGCGGATCGTGATCTGTGTGCTGCCCTGATCACAGGGTCCTTCGTCATCATCGGCCCGTGCCCCGGTCGTGACGGCTGCTCTGTGCGGCCGGGAATCTGGTGGGCAGGTAGGTCGGGGGAGCGATGAGTACACATTCTGCTGAGGTTCTGCGGCTGCCCGGGGCGGCGATACCCGAGGGCTGTCGGCCCTGGGACGCCGAGCAGGCGGGGCGCTGGACGCGCGGGCTGCCGCCGCGCTGGGTGCCGGTTCGGGCGCGGACGTCCGTGTGGCTGGCGCTGCCGGTGGCGGCCGCCGTCGCCGCGGGTCTGCTGCACCGGTCCGCGGGACTGCCCGCCTGGGGTGCCGCGCTGGTCGCGCTGCACCTCGTGTGGCCGGTGCTGCGGCCCGAGGCGGCCCTGGTCCTCGGGCCCGTCGCCGGCGTCGTCGTTCTGACGTGGGGGGACTCCGCCTGGCTCGTCCGGCTGGGGCTCCTGGTCGCGCTCCTGGGCGTCTGGGCGGCCGTCGGCCTGCGGCTGGCCGCACGGAAGCGGCAGCGGGCGGCGGGACTGGAGGCAGCCGGCGGAGTGACCGCCGGGGTGCCCGGGGTGCCCGGGGCCGGTGGCGGGCGGGCCGAGCGGGGGACCTTCCTGCTGTGGTCCGGGCTCGTCACGGTCGTCGCCGGAGCGGTCCTGTACGCCACCGCCGGCCTCTGGGACCTGACCGAGGACCGGCAGACCGTCCCGCCGGCGGGCTGGTGCCTCACGGGGCTCGGCCTCACCGTGCTGCTCTCCGCGGCGCTGGCCCGCCGCCGGGCCGCCGGCCTGCGCCGGGCGCCCGTCCCCGTGCTGCGTGTGCTCGTGCGGGAGAACGCCGACGTCGAGACCGAGGTCTTCGCCGCCGACGACATCGCCGCGCTGCGCCCCCTGTTCACGGTCTCCACCACCGAGCTCGACGGGCGCACGAAGAACGCCGACGACAACGACGCCGCCGACGATGACGCCGACGCCGACACGGATGCCGATGCCGCTGCCGATGCCGAGGGGGTCCGGGAGCTGATCTCGCGGATCGACGACGAGCGCGCCGGGCCGCTGCGTGAGGCCGTTCTGTACGGAGTCCCGTACGACGGCGCCGAGGTCGTGTTCCTCGCCGCCGCGGACAAGGCCGGTGAGCCGCCGGTGCTGGAGGCGTCCGTCGGGCCCGTGCGGCCGGTGACGGGCGTCGCGTTCCGGTGGAGGGTCAGGACGGAGCGGGGCAGGGCCGTCCGGGAGGCCCGCCAGGAGGAACTGCGCGGGGCCGCCGCCGCGGTCGTCGCCGAGCGGACCGGCCGGGAGGCCGCGGCGGGGGTACGGAAGTGGCGTGCCGGATGGGCGGACCGGTTCGCCGTCGGGCTGGTGCTGCTGTTCCTCCCGGTCTACTGGGAGGACTCCGGGTGGTGGCGGTACGGCTACGGCCTGGGCGCCACCCTGCTGGCCGCCCTGCTGGTGCCGCGCAGGATCGCCTGGCGGGTCACCGCCGACCGCGAGGGCCTGTGGTTCAACGGCCTGGGCGGCGCCCGGCACCTCGCCTGGGACCACGTCCGGGCCGTGGAGTGCGAGGGCGTCCTGCTGCGGATCCGCGGCAGGCAGGCCTCGTTCGAGGAGTGGCGGGTGGCCTCGCCCCGCTGGCCATGGCTGGAGAGCAGGCTCGGCCTGGTGCACCCGTACCAGCGGACGGCCGCCGAGATCACCGCGATGTGGCAGGACCCGGCGGCCCGCCCGGCCGACCTCTGCGACGAGCGCCGGCGCGGGCGTGCCCTGTGGCCGCTCGCGATCGTCGTCGGCGTCGTGGGCACGGCGGCGACGCTGTTCCTGCCGTGACGGCCCTCGCGGGGCGGATCCCGCTCGGCGATGTCGTCCGGAGGCCGGGTGCGGCGCCGGGTCACCCGGGAGGGGTGCCCGGCGCACGGGTTTCGTGGGTTCAGCCCACCGCGTCGACGAAGGCGCCCGAGGAGACCGCGGCCGCGGTGGCCGCCGTGCCGGCGGAGGACCACCGGTAGGAGCCGTCGGCGTACGCGCGGACGGTGGTGGAGAGGGTGCCGTCGGCGGCCGTCCGGACGGTCCTGAGGGTGCAGTAGGTGCTGCCGCCCCTCGGACGGAACTGGAGCTCCACAGGCTGTCCGGCCTCGGCGGGCACGGACGCGCCGGTCGCCCAGCCGGCGTTGCGCACACCGCCCGAGACGGTGAGGGTGTGGCCCCGCCTGACCCGCTCGGGGGTGGCGGCGACGCTCACCTGGGTGGCGCGCTGCACGGGGAAGGCGGCCGCGCCGTCCAGGAAGACCGCGTCGCTGTCCGGGGCGATCGCGTAGGCGCTGACGTTCCAGGTGCCCGCCTGCGCGTCGGTGGCCGGGGCGGTACCGGGGGCGAGGGTGAAGGTCAGGGTGCAGGTGGTGGTCGTGTCGGTGGTCGCGCCGCAGGCCGCCGCCGAGGCCACCGTGCTGTCCGGGGCGTCGAACGGGCCGTGGTAGAGGGTGGCGTTGATCTGCTCGATGCCGGACGGATCAGTCGCGGTGACCTCGACGGTGACCGTTCTCGCACTCGTGCCGACGACGACGGGCCGGCCGTCGTTGACGACCACGCCGGTGATGTCGGTGTCGCCGAACTTCTCGTCCGCGTGTGCGGCCGGAACGGTCAGGGCGGACAGGGCCACGACGCCGCACGCGGCGACGACGGCGGAGTGAATGCGCATGCGAATTCCCCAAGGTGAATGCCGCGGCGAGCCGATTATTCCGCGGCGGGCCCGAATTGACGAGTGCAGCGTACTCGTTGCGATGGGATTTCGGAACGTCTTGTTTTTCGGTAATGGAAATGCGGTCGAATATCGGGTGGGGTGATTCCGTGGAAAGCCGAAGGGGAAATTCGGTGCGAATTTCAGCGGACCTGGCGACCACCTGCGCGTGCCGGGCGGCGGTCAGGGAATCCGCCCACTCCTGTCGTTTTCTGTCGATCAGTGTGTGAACTAGGGGCAACTTTCGAGTGAAAACTGTCGAAGCTGTTGATCTGCTGTCTCTCCGCTCTCACTAACCTGCGTGTGCCGTGTGACCGGCGAACCAGCGCCGAATCGTGCGGCTTCCTGATATGGGGATACAGGAGTGGGGATGGATGTCGACAAGAATGGGGGGCGCGGCCGTACCCGGCACGCGCTGTCAAATAGACATAGGTGCAGATGGCACTTACTCGTGGCGGCTCACCGCGACGAATGGGCGGGTGATCGCCGTGGCCGCGCGCACGTACCGGGCCTACGGCGACTGCCGGGCAGGGTTCGAGCGGATGTGCGCCGACGTCGGGAAACTGGCCGGAGCGGTGCACCACACCTCGGAGGGCAGCGGCTGGGTCTGGCGGCTGCGTGATCCCGTCGGGGGCACTGTGGCCGTCTCCTCGCGCGCCTATGAACGGCACTCGACGTGCCAGGCCGCGTACGAGCGGTTCCGGGCGCTCCTGGCCGAACTCGGGTCGGGCGGGGTGATCCCGTGGGGCGACGGCGGATGAGCCGAACGCGTCGAACGGGCCGGCGGGACTGACGGTCCGGCGGTCCGCCGGAGGCAAGGGTTCGCCGCCCGAGGGCCCGGCCCCTTGCCTCTCGTGACGCCCTCTCGTGAGGCCCCCTCTCGTGTCGCCGCGTTCACGTCAACATCGGAAGTTGCCTCGCGGGGGCGCCTCGTTCACGTTCAGGTCTGCACGCGTCCATCACACCTCAGAAGTGTCGTCACGTGTGACGACGCGAATCATCGAGCGCTCCGTGACTGCGGCGGACGACCCTCCCCGACGCCTGTATCCCGATCAGGGCGTGCCCGACCGGGTGTTCAGGGGCGTGCTGCGCGGGGGCGGAACGCTGGTCCTGACGATCATGCTGCTCGTCGGCGGCTTCCTCACCTACCGGGCCTGGCAGGCGCTGTCGGTGGCGAAGTGGGACTTCGTCACCACCGAGACCTGGGAACCGGAGGGCGGCCGCTTCGGTATCGCCGCCGTGCTCGTCGGAACGATCCTGATCGCCTTGGTCGCCATCGTGTTCGCGGTGCCGCTGGCGATCGGCACGGCGCTGTACATCTCCGAGTACGCGTCGCCGCGCATCCGGCAGACCCTCGTCGGCGTCGTCGACCTGATGGCCGCGGTGCCCTCCGTGGTCTACGGACTGTGGGGTCTGTTCTTCTTCCAGGGGCACGTGGTCAGCGTGGCGCGCTGGATCTCCACCTATCTCGGCTGGATACCCCTGTTCACGGTCGACGGCGCCGATCCGAAGGACCCGCTCGCCACGGCGACGGTCTTCACGTCCTCCACCTTCATCGCCGGCATCGTCGTGTCCCTGATGGTCGCGCCGATCATCTGCTCCGTGGTGCGGGAGGTGTTCTCCCAGGCTCCGGTCGGCGAGCGGGAGGGGGCGTACGCGCTCGGCGCCCACCGCTGGGGCGTGATCCGCAGCGTCGTCCTGCCGTTCGGCAAGGGCGGCATGATCGGCGGCACCATGCTGGGCCTGGGCCGGGCGCTCGGCGAGACCATCGCCGTCTATCTGATCATCTCGCCGGTCTTCGCGATCCAGCCGCACATCCTCCAGAACGGCACCAGTTCGGTGTCCTCGCTGATCGCGCTGCGCTACGGCGAGGCGACCGACCTCGGGATGTCGGCGCTGATGGCCGCCGGCCTCGCGCTCTTCCTGATGACCCTCGTCGTCAACTTCGCCGCTTCGTCGATCGTCGCCCGCAGCCGCTCCTGCGCGACGAGCGACTCCTAGGAGAACGAGCCCGATGACCGTCACCGTTCCACAGAGCCCGCCCGGCGACCACGGGCCGGGCGCCGGGCCGGCCGCAGAGGACGTGCCGCCGAGCGTCCCGGCCACCGTGCTCCCGGCGCGCCGCTCCGCGCCGTCCACCCGGGGGGCATCACACGGGGAGTCGCGCGGGGAGTCGCGCGGGGAGTCGCGCCGGAACCTGTCCACGCTGCGCGCGAGCGACGTGTACGCGCTGCTGGGCGCCGGCGCCGCGGCCCTCGCCGTCACCTGGCTGATGTTCGACCGGCTGCTGCCCTTCGACGGCACGCTGGGCTTCGTCGTCCTCGCCTACGCGCTCTTCCTCGGCCTCTACGCCCTGTTGGTCTCCTTCGACGAGGACGGACCCGCCGTCCGCGACCGGCTGGCCGCCGTGGTCGTCCAGAGCCTCGGCCTGGTGATGCTCACGGCGCTCGCCTTCGTGGTCGTCTACACGCTCTACCAGGGGCGCACGGCGCTGCCGCACCTGAACTTCTACACCGAGTCGATGGCCGACGCCGGACCGCTCGAGCCGCTCGGCGTCGGCGGGGTGCTGCACGCGATCGTCGGCACGCTGTGGCAGATCTCCATCGCCCTGGTGATCTGCATCCCGACCGGACTGGTGTGCGCCGTCTTCCTCAACGAGGTGCCGGGCGCCTTCAGCCGGTTCGTCCGCACCATCGTCGAGGCGATGACCGCGCTGCCGTCCGTCGTGGCCGGCCTGTTCATCTACGCGACCGTCATCCTCGGTCTCGGCGTCGACCAGTCCGGTATCGCCGCCGGACTGGCGATCTCCGTGATGATGCTGCCGATCATCATCCGCGCCTCGGACGTGGTGATCCGGCTGGTCCCCGGCACCCTGCGCGAGGCGTCCTACGCGCTCGGCACCTCGCGGTGGCGCACGGTCTGGCACGTGGTGCTCCCCACGTCGCGGTCCGGACTCACCACGGCGATCATCCTGGGCACCGCGCGCGGGGTCGGCGAGACCTCGCCGGTGCTGCTGACCGCGGGCTTCACCCAGGAACTCAACACCGATCCGCTCCACGACCCGATGGTGTCCCTGCCGCTCGCGGCCTTCAAGCTCGTCGAGTCGCCCGAGCCCACCTACATCGCCCGCGGCTTCGGCACCGCGGCGGTCCTGCTGGTGCTGGTGCTCGTCCTGTTCGTCGCGGCCCGGGTCATCGGCGGCCGCGGCCCGGGCAAGTTGACCCGCCGTCAGGAACACCGTCGGGTGCGGGCGTCCCGCCGTGACGCACAGCGCTTCGCCGCACGCGCGGCGACCGGCCCCGTACCGGCCGCCTCCGCACCGACCCGTTCCGCATCGACCCGTTCGGCAGCGTCCGGTTCCGCATCGACGAGGAGCACCACGTGATACCCGCACCCGTCCGTCGTCCACGCGCCCTGCGTGCGCACCAGGCGTCGGCGCTGGTCGTCGCCCTGGTCTGCGTGCTGCTGGCCCTCCACCCACCGGGTGCCGCGGCCGCCGGTCACGTGAAGATCAGCGGCTCCGGCTCGACATGGAGCGCCAACGCCATCGAACAGTGGCGCCGCAACGTCCGCCAGCAGGGCATGACCGTGAACTACTCCTCGGTGGGCTCGACGGTCGGCCGTACCCAGTTCGCGAACGGCACGTCCGACTTCGGCGTCTCCGAGATCCCCTACGGGCTCACCGAGTTCGGTGCGACGGACACTCCGCCGTCGCGCAAGTACGCCTACATGCCGATCGTCGCGGGCGGTACGTCCTTCATGTACAACCTGAAGATCGGCGGCCGTCGGGTCACCAACCTCCGGCTGTCGGGTGACGTGCTCGGCAAGATCTTCACCGGCGGGATCACGATGTGGAACGCGGCGGAGATCAAGGCCGACAACCCGAAGCTGGCCCTGCCGGCCCGCCGTGTCGTCCCGGTCGTCCGCTCCGACGGCTCCGGTACCACCGCCCAGTTCACGCTGTGGATGTCCAAGCAGCACTCCTCCCTGTGGAACGCCTACTGCAAGCGGGCCGGCAAGCCCACGCCGTGCGGTCTGACCTCGTACTTCCCCAACATCCCTGGTTCCGGCTTCGTCGCCCAGTCCGGCTCGCTCGGTGTCGCGGGCTACACCAAGCAGCCGCAGGCCGAGGGCGCCATCACCTACGTCGAGTACTCGTACGCCAAGAACGCGGGCTTCCCCGTGGTGAAGGTCCTCAACAAGTCCGGCTACTACGTCGAGCCGACCGCCTCCAGCGTGGCGGTCGCACTGACCGAGGCCAGGATCAACAACGACCCGCGCTCCGCGAACTACCTGACCCAGAACCTCGACGGCGTCTACACGTACGGCGACCGGCGCACCTACCCCCTCTCCAGCTACAGCTACATGATCATCCCGACCAGGGAGGAGATGGGTTTCACCAAGGCCAAGGGCGCCACGCTCAGCGCGTTCGGCAACTACTTCCTGTGCGAGGGCCAGCAGCAGGCCGACCGGCTCGGCTACTCGCCGCTGCCGATCAACCTGGTCGAGGCGGCCATGGAGCAGGTGCGCAGGATCCCCGGCGCCGAGACGGGGAACATCAACATCAACAAGTGCAACAACCCGACGTTCTCCAGCGACGGCACCAACCTCCTGGCCAGGAACGCCGCATTTCCGCAGGCCTGCGACAAGAAGGGCGCGGACCAGTGCTCCACCGGCACCGGTGGCGCCAGGACGCCCACCGTGTCGAGCGGAAGCGGGGGCAGCGGTTCGGGAGGTTCGGGTTCGACCGGTGGCACGGGTTCGACCGGCGGCTCGACCACGACGGGCGGGCCGGGCTCGTCGGGGACGGCCGGTACCACCGGCGGCGGCACCACGACCGGCGGCACCACGGCCGGCACGAGCGCTACGACCGGTGGTGGTGCGGTCGACCCCGACACCGGTGAGGTGCTCGGCGCCGACCCCGGCACCGGGGACACGTCCGTCGCCGCCAGTCCGGTCTCCCTCGCCTCCGGCGACGCCCTCGGACTGCGCACCGCCCTCATGGCGCTGTCCGCCGTCCTCCTGGTCGGTGTGGTCGTGGGACCGCCGCTGGTCGGGCGGGTCCTGACCAACCGCTCGCGCCGCAACGGGGGTTCGGCATGACCGCCCGGTCCCGGCCGGCCGCCGGGGCACGGCCGCGGCCTCGCGTCGTCGCCGCCGTGGGTGCCCTGCTGGCCGGGCTCGTCCTGGCCCTGCTGCCGCTGCCGCCCGGCACCACGCCCGCCGCCGCGGCGGACGGCTCCGCGGTGACGGTGACGGGGAGCAAGGGCGCGTACGACGACTTCTCCGGACTGAAGGTGACGGTCCACCAGACGAGGGACCTGCGCTCGCAGGGCGTGCGGATCACCTGGGAGGGCGGAGCCCCCACCCCGGAGGGCACCTTCGACAACAACTTCCTCCAGATCATGCAGTGCTGGGGGGACGATCCGGCCGGGCCCGGCCGGGAGCAGTGCGTCTACGGCGGGACGGACAACGTCGTGGTGCCGGGTCTCTTCGCCCAGTCCCGTGAAGTCCTCACCGAGCCCGGCTCCTTCGCCACCGACCCGGCCGAGACGCAGTACACGGGGAGGTCCTTCGTACCGTTCCGGCCGGTCGGCGACCTGCCGCCCACCACGTCGGCCAAGGACAAGACGTACTTCGGCCCGCTCGACACCAACGAGCAGATCGCCAACCGCACCTTCGCGGCCGGCACGGGCGAGGTGACCTTCGAGGTGCAGGACGGGATCCAGGCGCCTCACCTGGGGTGCGGCCTGAACACGGGGGCCGCGGGCGGCACCCCCGCACCGCGGTCGTGCTGGCTCGTCGTCGTGCCGCGCGGCATCCACAACGCCGACGGCACGGACGTCACCCGGACGGGCGGCTGCGCGGGCTGCGACCTCACCGTCGACGGCTCGCCCCTGTCCGCGACGAACTGGGCCCGGCGGATGGTGGTCAGGCTGGACTTCCTGCCGGTCGGCGCGTTCTGCCCGGAGGGCCAGCCGGAGCGGCCCACGGTCGGCTCGGAGCTGACCACCGACGCCGTCACCTCCTGGCAGCCGTTGCTGTGCACCTCCACGGGCAGCACCTTCGCCTTCACCCAGGGAGGGGAGGAGCAGGCCAGGGCGCAGGTGCAGAACACGACGGACGACACACCCGTGCTCGGTTTCACCGTCGACCCGGTGGCCGGGCCGGAAGGCGCGCCGAAGATCGTGCACGCACCGCTGGCCGTGTCCGGACTGGCGATCGCCTTCTTCATGGAAAGCGCGTCCGGGGTGGTGCAGGAAATGAAACTGACGCCACGGCTCGTCGCCAAGATGCTCACCCACTCCTATACGAAGGACGTCACCCTGGCCGCCGCGCCGGAATATCTCCAGGGGAATCCGGAGCGCTTCGACCTGGATCCGGAGTTCCGGAAACTGAATCCGGAATTCCCGACGCTGAGTGGACAGCCGACCAGTCTCATGGTCCCGCTGCAGAGCTCCGACACCACGCGGCTCGTCTGGAACTGGCTCCAGTCGGACCCGGAGGCCCGTGAATTCCTCTCCGGGAAAACGGACCCCTGGGGAATGAGGCCGAACCGCCATTACCAGGAGCTGGGCCTGGCGGACGCCACCTCGCTGACCGACTTCCCCAAGGTGGATCCGACGACGTCACCGGCGCTCGCCAACGGCGACCCGCCGCTCACCTACACCGTGACGGACCTGGACCCGTACATGGCCGACCTGCACGACGGCGCGCTGCGCACCCGCCGCGGCAACAACGGCAACGTCGTCAAGTGGGAGCCGGGGAACAACGCCCCGCCCAAGCTCGTCAACGACAGTCCGCTGCCGGGCCGACACGCCACCATGGCGATCGTCGACACCGCGTCGGCCGAGCGCTACGGGCTGAAGACGGCGGCCCTGCGCAACGCGGACGGCGCCTTCGTGCGGCCCTCGGCCGACGCGCTGACGGCCGCCGTCGGCCGGATGCGGCCGTCGTCCGTGGACGCGACGGTGCTCGAGCCCGACCCGGCACGGGCCACGGGTCAGGCGTACCCGCTGACCGCCGTCGTCTACGCGGCGGCATCGGTGAACCAGGACGCCGCGGCCCGCGCGGCGTACGCGAAGTTCATCCGGTACGCGGCCGGCGCGGGCCAGACGCCCGGCCTGGCCGCGGGCCGGCTGCCCCCGGGATACGCGCCGCTGCCGACCGGGCAGCGTACGCGGGCCGAGGCCGCCGCCGACGCCCTGGAGAGCGGCACGACGACCGGGCCGCCGTCCGGAACGACGGATCCGGCCGGCGCCGGAGGACCCGGCCCGGGGGCCGACACCGCAGGCACCTCGTCCGGTACGGACACCGGTGGCGCGGCCACCGGCGGAACGGGCGGCGGCGGCGCCTCCACCGCGCCCGCGTCCGCCGCGAACGGCACCGCACCACCCTCCGCGGGGCCACAGCAGAATGTCGCGAAAACCGCCGGCGGAGTCACTCCAGGAGATGTTCTGGGGATTATCCGCTGGGTTCTTCTGGTCGTTCTGTTCCTGGGGGGAGCGGCCGGACTTTCCGGACCGATAATGGTGCGCCTCGGCCAACGGCGGTTTCCCTAAGGGGCGCCTAGGAAATCTCCGCTTAACCTTTCTCTCACGGGCAGTTGGTTGGTCAACAAAAGGAATTCCTGGAAGCGTATGCGGTGGCCGGCCGAGAGGTCGGCAGCCAGTAAATCCGGGTAAACCATAACGAGGGGTTCAGAAATGAACGTCAAGTCCCACGCCAAGGTCGGCGCCGCTTTCGGTGTCGCGGCTCTCGGTCTCGGCATCCTGGCCGCTCCGGCTTCGGCGGACCCGAACCCGATCACCGACCACCGCCAGCTGGCCGGCGTCGGTTCGGACACCACGCAGTACGTGATGAACGGCCTGGGTGACGTCATCACGAACGCCAACGGCAAGGTCATCGCGTCGTGGAACGCCACGCCCACCGACCCCGCCGTCACCACGATCACCACCAAGAACCCGACCACCTCGCCGAGCTGCACCCTCAACCGCCCCAACGGTTCCTCGAACGGCATCGTCGCGCTGAACAACGACATCACCGCCGGCACCGGCTGTGTCGACTTCGCCCGCTCCTCACGCGGTCCGGTGGACTTCACCACCTCGGACCTCACCTTCGTGCCGTACGCCAAGGACGGTGTCACCTACGCCACCGACCTGGGCAGCACGGTGCCGACGAACCTGACGAAGGCACAGCTGGCGAGCATCTACACGAACTGCACCTACACCAACGCCTCGGGCACCTCGGTCACGGTGGCACCGCTGCTGCCGCAGACCGGCTCGGGCACCCGGACCTTCTGGCTGTCGGCCATCGGCGTCAGCGAGTCGCAGGTCGGCTCCTGCGTCACCCAGGGCGTCCAGGAGCACGACGGCACCGCGATCACCGCCGGCAACCAGCTGATGCCGTACTCGATCGCCCAGTGGATCGCCCAGGGCAAGGGCTTCGCGGACGTCGCCAACCGTCGTGGCGAGTCGCGCCTGCGCAGCATCAACGGCACCGCCCCCACCACGGGCTCGGGCACCGCGCTCGCGCTCAACACGGCCTTCGACGCCGGTTTCCTGCGGGACGTCTACAACGTCGTCCCGACCGCCAGGCTCTCCGACGCCGTCATCGCGGACACCTTCGTCGGCTCCGCCTCCAAGGTCTGCTCCAACGGCTCCACCATCAACAGCTACGGCTTCGGCACCGTAGCCAACTGCGGCGCCACGACCCTCACGGGCGAGCGCTGATCCGTGGACTCCGACTGATCCCCGCGCAACGGCCGGGCACCCTCGGGTGCCCGGCTCCGCGCGCTGTCCCTGTACACCCGTCAACCGACCCCGGGGGGCAACGAAATGACCGTGCCGCATCCCTTCCGAAGAACGGCCGCCGTACTGGCCGCCTGCGCCCTGCTCGCGGTGGGCCTGGTGACCCTGGCCATGTCCCAGTCCCAGCCCGCCCGGGCGGCGTCCGTCGGCGAGTTCACCATGACACCCGGCAGCGGCAGGCTGACCGACCCCCAGCCCCTCGCCGGTTCCCTCGCGATCCCGGGCATGTGCCCCGACGTCACCCTCGAGGAACTCAACTGGAACAGCGTTCTCAACCTGTACGTGGTCAAGGCCGACGGCACCGAGGTGACGGCGCTGAGCGGCATCACCAGCAAGGGCCCCTACACGGCGGCGACCTCGGCGATCTCGCTGGCCGCGGCGGACAACAGCGGACTGTTCGTCGGCAGCCTGTCGAACGTCATCACCGGCGACGGCACCTATGAGCTGCGCGTGCGCTGCGTGGACAACTTCGACTGGGCGGTCGCGCCGGACTCGATCGTCCCGGGCGACCCGTACTGGTCCCAGAAGATCACCGTGACCGGCGACACCTGGGTGGTCGGCGAGGGCGCCACGGCCACCGGCCTCGGCCTGGCGGCGGTACCCGGCGACGTCGAGCCCGGGGCGCAGGTCAAGCTCACCGCGACGGTCTCGCCCGCGGAGGCGACGGGTACCGTCACCTTCCTGGACGGCACGACGACCCTGGGCGAGGCCGCCGTCACCGGCGGCAGGGCCGAGTTCACCACGACGACGCTGGCCCAGGGCCGGCACGACGTCACGGCCCGGTTCACCCCCGCCGACCCCGGGGACTGGGGGGCCTCGGAGGCTCCGGCCGCCACCGTCCTCGTGTACCCCGCGGACTACGAGATCCGCGATGACTCGGACACCCGGCTGGCCGTCGAGCCGGAGCTCCGGCGGGGCCAGAAGGTCAAGCTGGTCGCCCGGGGCTGCTCGGCCGGTACGTCGTACACGATGACGATGAGCGGCAACGACGCCGCCTTCCCCGCCGCCACGGCGGACGCGAGCGGCGTGGTGACCTGGCCGTCCCTCACCGTCCCCGACAACGCGGTCGCCGGACGGGCGTTCTGGACCTTCACCGCGGCGGGCAAGAACTGCAAGGTCAACGCCGGTACGGGCGCGGAGTTCAGCACCGCCTCCTTCACCGTCCCCGAGCCGTCGACCGGGTCCGCCTCGCCGACCGGCGATCCGTCGGACGACCCGACCGGCGACCCCACGGACGACCCGACCGGCGAGCCCACCGACGGTGCGACCGACGGCACCTCGGGCGGCTCCTCGGGCGGCTCCTCCGGCACGACGTCGGGCACGACCTCCGGCTCCACCGGCGGCGACTCCGGTACCGGCGGGACCTCGACGACCGGCGGCGGCCTCGCCTCCACCGGCAGCGAGATCGCCCTGTTCTCCGGCATCGGCGCCGTCGTCCTGTTCACGGCCGGCCTCCTGGTCGTCCGGTTCGGCCGCCGCAGCGGACTGCTGACGTTCGGCGACCCCCGCGCGTAACGGCGGCCGAGCACGGGCGGCGGGTCCCGTCCGCCGCCCGCGCCGGCCGTTCCGCCACCGCACTCGACACACGGCACCGCACCGCACCCGACACCGCACCCGGCACCGCCCACCACTTCACAGGAGCGCTCCCCGTGACCGTGCTCTCCCCGCCCCCACCGGCCGAGACGTCGCCGGTGCGGGCGCCCTCGCCCGATCCGGCGGCCGCCCCCGGCCCGCGTCGGGCGGAGCGCGCCGGGCTCGCGTTCGCCGGCGCCGCGCTGTGTGTGCTCGCCGCCCTGCTGCTCGGCTTCGCGGCCGACCTCACCGTCGTCGGCCACCTCCAGCACGCCCGCGACCAGCAGACCGCCTACGACGAGCTGCGCCGTCAACTCGCCCTCGGTATCGCGCCGGTCGGGCAGCGGACGTACGAGGGCGACATGCTGACGCCGGGCGCGCCCGTCGCCCTGCTGCGCATTCCGGCCCTGGGCGTGAAGGAGGTCGTCGCGGAGGGCACCACCTCCGGGGTGCTGATGTCCGGCCCCGGCCACCGCCGGGACACCCCGCTGCCGGGACAGGCCGGCACCAGCATCGTCATGGGCCGCCAGTGGGGGTACGGCAGCCCGTTCAACGACCTCCACCAGTTGCCCGTCGGCGCCGAGATCCGGGTGACGACCGGTCAGGGCACCGCCACCTACACCGTCTCCGGGGTCCGCCGCGAGGGCGACCCGCTGCCGGCCACGCTCCGGCAGGGCCAGGGCCGGCTCACCCTGATCACCGCCGAGGGCGGCCCCTACACGCCGTCCGGCACGGTCCGGGTCGACGCCACCCTGACGAGCCCGGCCCAGCCCGGCCCGGCCCGTCCGCTGACGCTCGGCTGGATCGACGAGTCCGAGAAGGCGATGGGCACCGAGGGCGCCGCCTGGCTCCCCGTCTTCCTCTGGACCCAGGCGCTGCTCCTCGCGGCCCTGCTCACCACGGCCGCCTACCGCGTGTGGGGCCGCTGGCAGACCTGGATCGTCGGCGTGCCCGTGCTGGCGGCCCTCGGCCTCGCCGTCTCCGGCGCCGCCACCCGACTGCTGCCCAACCTGCTCTGACCGACGAGGAGTTCACCCATCATGTCCCAGACGCCCGACGTGGCCGACACGCTCGTCGACGAGAACCCCGCCCCGACGACGAGGCCGGAGCGCCTGCAGCCGGGCGGCCAGGTCCGCGCGGGCGCGAACAACCCGGCCACCCTGGAGGCGGACTCCGTCTCGGCCTGGTTCGGCGACCACAAGGTCCTGGAGCACGTCTCGCTCACCATGCCCGCCCGGAAGGTCACCGCCCTCATCGGCCCCTCCGGCTGCGGCAAGTCCACGTTCCTGCGGATCCTCAACCGCATGCACGAACTGATCGGCTCCGCCTCCCTCGCGGGCCGGGTACTGCTCGACGGCGACGACATCTACGACCGCGGGAGGCGCATCACCCACGCCCGCCGGGAGATCGGCATGGTCTTCCAGAAGCCGAACCCCTTCCCCGCGATGTCGATCCACGACAACGTCACCGCGGGCCTGAAGCTGGGCGGTATCAGGGCCGGCCGCGACGCCAGGGACACGCTCGTCGAGGAGTGCCTGACCAAGGCGGGCCTGTGGAAGGAGGTGCGCGACCGCCTCAGACAGCCCGGCGGCGCGCTCTCCGGCGGCCAGCAGCAGCGTCTGTGCATCGCGCGTTCGCTGGCCGTACGGCCCCGGGTGCTGCTCATGGACGAGCCGTGCTCGGCCCTCGACCCGACCTCGACACGACGCATCGAGGAGACGATCCACGAACTGTCCGACGACGTGACGATCGTGATCGTCACCCACAACATGCAGCAGGCCGCCCGCGTCTCCGACCAGTGCGCGTTCTTCCTCGCCGAGCAGGGCACCCCGGGCGGGATCGTCGAACACGGCCCCACGAAGGACATGTTCGGCAGCCCGCAGGACGCGCGCACCTCGGACTACGTGAACGGCCGCTTCGGATGACCGGCCCGGGGCGCCCCGTCCGACGTGACGCCATGGGGGCGCGGGACGTCCCGGAGACGGGTGCGCTCAAAGGGGGAAGACGAGCGCGGCCCGCCGCACCGCCCGTCCAGCATGCGGCGGACGGGACCGGAGCGGGCGTCCGGGGAGCGTGCGACGGGCCGGCGCGAGATGAAGCGTGCGGCGCCGGTCAGATGCCGGCCGCCGCCGACAGGTCCCGCTTGATCGCGGTGAGCAGGCCGTCCGCCGTGTCGCGGGCCGCCGGGAGGTCGGCGTGGGCCGGGACCGGGACCACGACCTCCAGGTAGCACTTCAGCTTCGGCTCGGTGCCGCTGGGCCGGACGATGACCCGGGCGCCGTCCAGCGTGTAGCGCAGGCCGTCGGTGGGGGGCAGCCTGTCCGTGCCCAGGGTGAGGTCCTCGGCCCTGGTGACGGCCAGGCCCGCGAGCGAGGTCGGGGGCCGCTCGCGGAGCCGCTCCATCGCGCGGGCGATGAGCGAGAGGTCCTGCACGCGGACCGAGAGCTGGTCGGTGGCGTGCAGACCGTGCTCCACGGCGAGGTCGTCGAGCAGGTCGAGGAGGGTGCGGCCCTCGGACTTGAGGGTGGACGCGAGCTCCGTGACGAGCAGGGCGGCGGTGATGCCGTCCTTGTCGCGTACGCCCTCGGGGTCCACGCAGTAGCCGAGGGCCTCCTCGTAGCCGTAGCGCAGGCCGTCGACGCGGGCGATCCACTTGAAGCCGGTGAGGGTCTCCTCGTAGGGCAGGCCCGCCTTCTCCGCGATACGGCCGAGGAGGGAGGAGGAGACGATCGACTCGGCGAAGACACCGCGCGCGCCGCGCCGGACGAGGTGCGCGGCCAGCAGGGAGCCGACCTCGTCGCCGCGCAGCATGCGCCAGTCGCCCTCGTGGGGCACGGCCACGGCGCAGCGGTCGGCGTCCGGGTCGTTGGCGATGATCAGGTCGGGGCCGGTCTCGCGGGCCCTGGCGAAGGCCAGGTCCATCGCGCCGGGCTCCTCCGGGTTGGGGAAGGCGACGGTCGGGAAGTCCGGGTCGGGCTCGGCCTGCTCGGCGACGAGGACGGGCTCCGGGAAGCCCGCGCGGGCGAAGGCCGCCAGCAGGACGTCCTTGCCCACGCCGTGCATCGCCGTGTACACCGTGCGGGCCGTGCGGGCGGAGTCCGGGGCGAGGACGGCGTCCGTGCGGGCGAGATAGGCGTCGAGGACGGCGTCGTCGAGGGTCTGCCAGCCGGCCTCGGGACGCGGGACGTCCTTCAGGGCGTCGATCGCGTCGATCTCGGCCGCGATCCCGGCGTCGGCGGGCGGCACGATCTGCGAGCCGTCCCCCAGGTACACCTTGTAGCCGTTGTCGCGCGGCGGGTTGTGGCTGGCGGTGACCTCCACGCCGGCGACCGCGCCCAGGTGCCTTATGGCGAAGGCGAGGACGGGGGTGGGGAGCGGACGGGGGAGCACGGCCGCCCGGAATCCGGCGCCCGTCATCACGGCCGCCGTGTCGCGGGCGAAGTCCTCCGACTTGTGGCGGGCGTCGTAGCCGATGACGACGACCCCGCCGGTCCCGCCGTTCTTGGTGAGGTACGCGGCGAGGCCGGCCGCGGCCCGGATCACGACGGAACGGTTCATCCGCATGGGCCCGGCCCCGAGCTCACCGCGGAGCCCGGCGGTACCGAACTGCAGGGTGCCGCCGAAACGGTCGGCGAGCTCGGTGACGTCCTCGGCCTCGATGAGCCGGGCGAGCTCGTCGCGGGTCTCCGGGTCGGGGTCCTCGGCCAGCCATGCGTGGGCGCGGGCGATGACGTCGTGCACGTCGGTGTCAACCTCTCGTCGTCTCGTGGTCCGGGTTCCCGGGGGCTGCGCCCCGGATCCCCATCGGCCCCGAACAGGCCTCGTCCTCGAACTCTCCCGCAGGGGGACCGTCGGACGGGCCGAGCCGCAGGGACCGGCGCGGCGGTGGGACCGCTGCTACAGCCGGCCCAGCACCTGTGCCAGCAGGGAGCCCATGCGCGTCGCCGAGTCGCGCCCCGCCTGGAGGACCTCCTCGTGGTTCAGCGGTTCGCCGGTCATGCCGGCGGCGAGGTTGGTCACGAGGGAGATGCCGAGCACCTCGGCCCCGGCCTCACGGGCCGCGATGGCCTCCAGCACGGTCGACATGCCCACGAGGTCCGCGCCGATGGTCCGGGCCATCCGGATCTCGGCCGGCGTCTCGTAGTGCGGGCCGGGGAACTGGGCGTAGACGCCCTCCTCCAGCGTGGCGTCGATCTCCTTGCACAGGGTGCGCAGCCGCGGGGAGTACAGGTCCGTGAGGTCCACGAAGTTCGCGCCGACGATGGGGGACGTCGCCGTGAGGTTGAGGTGGTCGCTGATCAGCACCGGCTGCCCGGGGCGCATGCCCTCGCGCAGGCCGCCGCAGCCGTTGGTCAGCACGATCGTCTTGCAGCCGGCCGCCACCGCCGTACGGACGCCGTGGGCGACGGCGGCGACGCCGCGGCCCTCGTAGTAGTGGGTGCGGCCCAGGAAGACCAGCGCCCGCTTCTCGCCGATCTGGTACGAGCGGATCGTGCCGCCGTGGCCCTCGACCGCGGGCGGCGGGAAACCGGGCAGCTCGGTGACCTGGAACTCGGCTTCGGGGACGCCCAGGGCGTCCACGGCCGGTGCCCAGCCGGAGCCCATCACGAGGGCGACGTCGTGGGTCTCGGCGCCGGTCAGTTCGCGCAGACGCGCGGCGGCGGCGTCGGCGGCGGCGTGCGGGTCGCCCTGGATGTCGTCCGGGAGGAGAGATGCGTTCACGCGATGAGGGTAGCCGGTTCCGGCCTACGCGCGTAGATGACAGAGCCCACGGGATGGCGATCGTTGTCTTGTCGTTTCCAACGAGCCGGACCCGGCGCAGCCCCGGCGGGACTCAGCAGGGACGCTTGCGCAGCTCCATCACATAGTCGTGCGGCGCCCCCGCCGACTCCGCCGCGTCGGCGATCTCGCCCAGGTAGCGGGCCGCGGGCAGGCCGCCCTCGTAGCCGTTCAGCACGAACATCCAGGCGGACTCCTCCCGGTCCAGCGTCTGCACCCGCACCCGGGCGCGCCGGTAGATGCCGAGGCCCACGCCCTCCCAGCGGTCCAGCGAGTCCTCGTCCATGGGAGCCACGTCGTACAGCGCCACGAAGACCTGAGCGCCGGGGTCCTCGACGACCGTCGCCAGCGCGCCCTCCCAGCCCAGCTGCTCGCCGCCGAACGTGAGCCGCCACCCGTTCAGCCAGCCGGTGGCGCGCAGTGGCGAGTGGGGAGCGCGGCGGGTCATCAGCCGCGCGTCGAGGTTGCCGGCGTACGCGGCGTAGAGCGACATGCAAGGAGAGTACGGCAGGCCGCGCACGCGTCACTCTCGTAACGGTGGCGCCCCCCGCGACCCCCGGGGCGGTACCACCGGCCCCCGTGCGGGACAATGGAGTACGTGACTCGGATCGTGATCATCGGTGGCGGACCCGGCGGCTATGAGGCTGCCCTGGTGGCCGCGCAGCTCGGCGCGGAGGTGACCGTCGTCGACTGCGACGGTCTGGGCGGGGCGTCGGTGCTGACCGACTGCGTGCCGTCGAAGACCCTGATCGCCACGGCCGAGGTGATGACCACCTTCGACTCCTCGTACGAAGAGCTGGGCATCATCGTCGCCGACGACACCCCGCCGCTGGAGCAGGCGGCCCGGGTCGTCGGGGTGGACCTCGGCAAGGTCAACCGGCGGGTGAAGCGGCTCGCGCTCGCCCAGTCGCACGACATCACCGCCTCCGTCACCCGGGCCGGCGCGCGCGTGCTGCGCGGACGCGGCCGGCTGGCGGGCATGCAGGCCCTCGACGGCTCGCGCAAGGTCGTGGTCAGCGCCGCCGACGGTACCGAGGAGACCCTCACCGCCGACGCCGTCCTGCTGGCCACCGGCGCCCACCCGCGCGAGCTGCCGGACGCCCAGCCCGACGGCGAGCGCATCCTGAACTGGACCCAGGTCTACGACCTCGGCGAGCTCCCCGAGGAGCTCATCGTGGTCGGCTCCGGTGTCACCGGCGCGGAGTTCGCCGGCGCCTACCAGGCCCTCGGCTCCAAGGTGACCCTCGTGTCCTCGCGCGACCGCGTGCTGCCCGGCGAGGACCCGGACGCCGCCGCCGTCCTCGAGGACGTCTTCCGGCGCCGTGGCATGAACGTCATGGCCCGCTCGCGGGCCGAGTCCGCCAAGCGGGTCGGCGACCGGGTCGAGGTCACCCTGTCCGACGGCCGGGTCATCACCGGCTCGCACTGCCTCATGGCGGTCGGCGCCATTCCCAACAGCGAGGGGATGGGGCTGGAGGAGGCGGGCGTCAAGGTCCGCGAGTCCGGGCACATCTGGACCGACAAGGTCTCCCGGACCACCGCCCCCGGCGTGTACGCGGCCGGTGACGTGACCGGGATCTTCGCGCTGGCCTCCGTCGCCGCCATGCAGGGCCGGATCGCCATGTACCACTTCCTCGGCGACGCGGTGGCCCCCCTCAACCTGAAGACCGTCTCCTCGAACGTCTTCACCGACCCCGAGATCGCCACCGTCGGCTACAGCCAGGCCGACGTGGACGGCGGCAAGATCGACGCCCGGGTCGTCAAGCTGCCGCTGCTGCGCAACCCGCGCGCCAAGATGCAGGGCATCCGCGACGGCTTCGTCAAGATCTTCTGCCGGCCCGGCACCGGGATCGTCGTCGGCGGTGTGGTCGTGTCGCCGCGCGCCTCGGAACTCATCCACCCGATCTCGATCGCCGTCGACAACAATCTGACGGTCGAACAGATCGCGAACGCGTTCACCGTGTATCCGTCCCTTTCCGGGTCGATCGCGGAAGTGGCGCGACAGTTGCACACCCGGAAGACGGCGGGCGAGGTCTGACGGCCGGTTTCGACTCCCCGCCGGTCACGGGGAGTTGACGGCGCGTCGTCGCCGGGTTGCCGGACGTGCGGGAGGCATGGGCGCCTGAACCAGGCCCTATACCACTCCCCGACCCCCTGTGCGAACAACTTCTACTATTCGGCGCAAAGAGCTGAAAGCAGACGGTCGTCCGCGTTACTGTCAGTTTCGTGTTCGCTGCAGAACGTCGTCAATTGATCCTCGAAATGGTGCGAGCGAACGGGGCCGTGTCGCTCCGTGAACTCGCCCGCGTCGTCCAGACCTCCGAAGTGACCGTACGGCGGGACGTGCGCGCACTGGAGGCAGAAGGACTCCTCGACCGCCGGCACGGCGGTGCGGTATTGCCGGGCGGGTTCACGCGAGAATCCGGCTTTCCGCAGAAATCCCATCTCGCGACCGCCGAAAAGACCGCCATCGCGGACCTCGCCGCCAACTTCGTCGAAGAGGGCGAGGCCATCGTGGTCGGGGCGGGCACCACGACACAGGAGCTGGCCCGCCGGCTCGCCCGGGTGCCCGGACTGACCGTCGTCACCAACTCCCTGCTCGTCGCCCAGGCGTTGGCCCATGCCAACCGGGTCGAGGTCGTGATGACCGGCGGCACCCTGCGCGGCTCCAACTACGCCCTCGTGGGGAGCGGCGCTGAACAGTCCCTCCAGGGACTCAGGGTGTCGCGGGCCTTCATCTCCGGGAGCGGACTGACCGCCGAACGCGGGCTGTCCACGTCCAACATGCTGTCCGCGTCCGTCGACCGGGCGCTGGTGCAGGCGGCCGCGGAGGTCGTCGTCCTCGCCGACCACACCAAGCTCGGCACGGACACGATGTTCCAGACTGTGCCGACGGACGTCATCACCCGGCTGGTGACCGACGAGCCGCCCGCGCACGACGACCGTGCGGCCACCGAGCTCCAGGCTCTGGCGGACCAGGGGGTGCAGATCGCCGTGGCCGGGGCGTCGGGGAGCCCGGGGGGTGATACCGCCCCGGCGCGCCATCAGCAGCAGCGTCGGGACGTGCCGCTGCCGGCTCCGCGGCGGGGGCAGGTGCCGGGCGCTGCCGCGGGGCTGCGGGCGGCCTCGATGCACGGTGAGCAGGCTCCTGGCGGGGAGCGGGCCCGGGTCGCGGACCTGCGTCGTCGTTGACCTCGCGGGGCCGCCTCCCTGGGGGCTCCGCCCCCAGACCCCCGTTCGGCCCTGAACGGGCCTCGTCCTCAAACGCCGGACGGGCTGGAATGTCCCGGACGGGCTGGAGAACGGCCCGGGCGTGTCGGACGGTCCCGAACGGCCGGAGGGCCCGTGCGGCCGGAGGGGGCCCGTGCGGGGCGTCCCGGTGGACCGGAGAACCCGGCGGGCCGGGAGAGCCCGGTGGACCGGAGAGCCCGGTGGACTCGGGATGGCCCGGTGGACCGGAGAGCCCGGTGGACCGGGAAGGTCTGGTGGACCGGAGAGCCCGGTAGGCCGGAAGCCCGGGGGCCGGAGGGTCGGAAGTCCGGGGGCCCGGAGGGGCTGGGCTGGGCGGGGCGGTCGGGGGCCGGAATGTGGGGCTGCGGGGCCGGATGGATCGTCGGGGTGTCGGAACGCGGCGAGGCGCCCGGGGAGCGGGCGCCTCGACACGGGTGATCCCTGAGGTCAGTCCTTGATCTCGCAGATCGCGGCGCCCGACGTGATGGACGCGCCGACCTCCGCGGCCAGGGCCTTGACGGTGCCGGAGCGGTGCGCGTTCAGCGGCTGCTCCATCTTCATCGCTTCGAGGACGACGATCAGGTCGCCCTCCTTGACCTCCTGGCCCTCCTCGACGGCCACCTTGACGATGGTGCCCTGCATCGGGGAGGCGAGGGTGTCGCCGGAGGCCATCGGGCCGGACTTCTTGGCCGCGCGGCGCTTGGGCTTGGCGCCCGCCGCGAGACCCGTGCGGGCCAGGCTCATACCGAGCGAGGACGGCAGGGAGACCTCGAGGCGCTTGCCGCCGACCTCGACGACGATCGTCTCGCGGTCCGTGTCGTCCTCGGCTTCGGTGTCGGCCGGGGCCGCGAACGCGGGGATCTCGTTGACGAACTCGGTCTCGATCCACCGGGTGTGGACCGTGAACGGGTCCTGGCCGCCGGTCAGCTCGGGGGCGAACGCCGGGTCCCTGACCACCGCGCGGTGGAACGGGATCGCCGTGGCCATGCCCTCGACCTGGAACTCCTCCAGCGCGCGGGCCGCCCGCTGGAGCGCCTGCTCACGGGTCGCGCCGGTGACGATCAGCTTGGCCAGGAGCGAGTCCCACGCCGGGCCGATCACGCTGCCCGACTCGACACCCGCGTCCAGGCGCACGCCAGGACCCGACGGCGCGGCGAACGTGGTGACCGTGCCGGGAGCCGGCAGGAAGCCCCGGCCCGGGTCCTCGCCGTTGATACGGAACTCGAAGGAGTGACCGCGCAGCTCCGGGTCGCCGTAGCCGAGCTCCTCGCCGTCGGCGATCCGGAACATCTCACGCACCAGGTCGATGCCCGCGACCTCCTCGGTCACCGGGTGCTCGACCTGCAGACGGGTGTTGACCTCCAGGAAGGAGATCGTGCCGTCGACACCGACGAGGAACTCGACGGTGCCCGCGCCGACGTAGCCGGCCTCCTTCAGGATGGCCTTCGAGGACGCGTACAGCTCGGCGACCTGCGCCTCGGACAGGAACGGCGCCGGGGCCTCCTCGACCAGCTTCTGGTGGCGGCGCTGCAGCGAGCAGTCACGGGTCGACACGACGACCACGTTGCCGTGGCTGTCGGCCAGGCACTGCGTCTCCACATGCCGCGGCTTGTCCAGGTACCGCTCGACGAAGCACTCGCCCCGGCCGAACGCGGCGACCGCCTCACGGACGGCCGACTCGTACAGCTCGGGGACTTCCTCCAGGGTCCGGGCGACCTTCAGGCCGCGACCGCCGCCGCCGAAGGCGGCCTTGATCGCGATCGGCAGCCCGTGCTCCTCGGCGAACGCCACGACCTCGCCGGCACCGGAGACCGGGTCCGGCGTGCCGGCGACCAGGGGCGCACCGGCCCGCTGGGCGATGTGCCGGGCGGCGACCTTGTCACCCAGGTCACGGATGGCCTGCGGGGGCGGACCGATCCAGATCAGGTCCGCGTCCAGGACCGCCTGCGCGAAGTCGGCGTTCTCCGAGAGAAAGCCGTAGCCGGGATGAACGGCGTCGGCACCGGACTCCCGAGCCGCGTTCAGCACCTTCTCGATGTCGAGATAGCTGGTCGCAGGAGAGTCACCGCCCAGGGCGAACGCCTCATCCGCCGCGCGGACATGCAGAGCGTCCCGGTCCGGGTCGGCGTATACGGCCACGCTCGCGATACCGGCATCCCGGCATGCCCGGGCCACGCGGACTGCGATTTCGCCACGGTTGGCGATGAGCACCTTGCGCACGATTGAGGCTCCCTCCTTGAAACAAGCCGAGTTTAGGGACTGCCGACACGCCTCATCGACCCGTCCCCAAAGGTGAGCTTGCCCACACGGAGCGTGATGCCAGGCTCACTCGACCGCGAAATCCCTTGTAGTACCGCCGTACGCAGCACTCCTCCGGCAAACCCTAGCCCTCCGGTGTGGCCAAGGTCTCTGTGAGCACGTGCTGCGGCACACTCCGTTTCTTTGTGGAGTCCCTACGAATGGCCCAACGATTCTTTGCCGCGCGCAGAACCCTTGTCCCGCGGTTTACCCGTTAGTAGCGTTCAGGGTGTTCCGAACGTACTTGAGGTAACAGCACCCTTGCTCGGGTCGGGGTCGAAAGTGGGTGGGACCGGTGGTGCGCAGACCGGTGGCGTGGATCGTGGCGGTCGTGCTCTTCGCGGAGGCGCTCGGCGTCGCCGCGCTGAACTGGTTCATGGGCGTCGTGGTGGACCGGCAGGACATGTCCCTGGCCGGAATGGACCCGGACGTCATGGCGACGTCCTCGAAGGTCGGCGGGATCCTCTTCGGCCTCTACTTCGGCCTGTGCGCCGTGGTGGCCCTGCTGGTGGCGCTGCGCGACCGCGCGCCCGCCGGATTCGGCCGGGTGCTGCTGATCAGCGTCGCGGTCGTGCACGGCCTGCTGGGCGCCTTCGCGTGGGGGCTGCTGGGCTGGACGCAGTTCCTGTTCATGGTGGTCGTGCTCGCCCTGATCGTGCTGCTCCTGATGACGTACGACGCCCAGGAGCGGCCCGCGGCCCGGCAGCCGCAGGACAGCAAGGGCGACGGCGGCCCCCCGGTCGTGCCGGCGCCGGTCACGCCGCCGGCGGCGCCCACAACTCCGTGATCCCGACGCCCAGTTGCGCCAGCAGCCGGCGCACGAGGGGCAGGCTGATGCCGATGACGTTGCCGTGGTCGCCGTCGATGCCCTCGATGAACGGGGCCGAGCGGCCGTCGAGGGTGAACGCCCCGGCGACGTAGAGGGGTTCGCCCGAGGCGACGTACGCCGCGATCTCCTCGTCGCTCGGCTCGCCGAAGCGGACGACGGTGGAGGCGGTCGCGGACGTGTAGCGCCCGCTGACGGTGTCGTAGACGCAGTGGCCGGTCTGGAGCGTCCCGGCCCGGCCGCGCATCGCCTTCCAGCGCGCGGTGGCCTCCGCGGCGTCCGCGGGCTTGCCCAGCGCCTCGCCGTCCAGGTCGAGCACCGAGTCGCAGCCGATCACCAGGGCGCCCTTGACCTCGGGCTTCGCGGCCACGACGGAGGCCTTCGCCTCGGCGAGCGCGAGGGCCAGGTCGGCCGGGGTGGGGGCGGTGACGGCGTCCTCGTCGACCCCGCTCACGATCACCTCGGGGGCGAGACCGGCCTGGCGCAGCAGGTTCAGCCGGGCGGGGGACTGGGAGGCGAGGACGAGTCGGCGCATGGGCTCAGCCTAGCGGCGTGACGCTTCACCTGAGCCCCAGCACGATCATCGCTATCACCATGGCCACCGCGAGGAAGAGGCCGAGTCTCCGCAAGGTTTCCTGCATCTCGCGGAGTTCCTCGGGGGGCTCGTTCTCGGGGTCGGACCACAGCATGCCACCAGCGTGACGCCGGGCAGGGGGCCCGTGCCTGAGTAGGCGTACTCAGATTTGCGGGCCCGCAGCCGTTCACCCGGTGTTCGGGTGCTCGTCGGCTGCGGGCCCGGTGGGGCTCGTCGCGCCCGCGCGGCGGAGCCGCGGGTCGGTACCGGCCCCGCGCCCCTGGTGAGCCGCCTCAGCTCGGCCAGTACGTGCGGGTCCAGGACGCCTGGCCGGGGTGCGGTACGCGGTGTGCCGCGATGCGGGCGGGGTCGGACCACGCGTCCCTCGGGGTCTCCGCGCCGGACGGTGCGGCCGCTGCCGCCGCGGCGCGGGCCCGGACCACCGCCAGGGCGGCGGCGAGCTCCTCGGGGGTCGGGTTGCCCCGTACGACCTTGATCGTCACAGCGGCTCCTTAGAGGGGGATGTTGCCGTGCTTCTTCGGAGGGAGGGTTTCCCGCTTGGTGCGCAGCTGACGCAGGCCGCGCACGATGTGCCCGCGGGTGTCGGACGGCATGATCACCGAGTCGACGTAGCCGCGCTCGGCCGCGATGTACGGGTTGAGGAGGGTGTCCTCGTACTCCCGGATCAGCCGGGCGCGCACCGCTTCCAGATCCTCGCCGTTCGCCTGCGCCTCGGCGATCGTGCGGCGGTGCAGGATGTTGACCGCGCCCTGGGCGCCCATCACGGCGATCTGGGCGGTCGGCCAGGCCAGGTTGATGTCCGCGCCCAGGTGCTTGGAGCCCATGACGTCGTAGGCGCCGCCGAAGGCCTTGCGGGTGATCACCGTGATGAGCGGGACCGTGGCCTCCGCGTACGCGTAGATCAGCTTGGCGCCGCGGCGGATGATGCCGTCGTGCTCCTGGCCGACGCCGGGCAGGAAGCCGGGCACGTCCACGAACGTGATGACCGGGATGTTGAAGGCGTCGCAGGTGCGGACGAAACGGGCCGCCTTCTCCGAGGCCGTGATGTCCAGACAGCCCGCGAACTGCATGGGCTGGTTGGCGACGATGCCGACCGGGTGGCCCTCGACCCGGCCGTAGCCGGTGAGGATGTTCGGCGCGAACAGTGCCTGCGTCTCGAAGAACTCGGCGTCGTCCAGCACGTGTTCGATCACCGTGTGCATGTCGTACGGCTGGTTGGCGCTGTCCGGGACGATGGAGTCCAGCTCCAGGTCCTCGTCGGTGACGGACAGGTCCGCCTCCTCCGCGAACACCGGGGCCTCGGAGAGGTTGTTGGACGGCAGGTACGACAGCAGCTGCTTGACGTACTCGATGGCGTCCTTCTCGTCGCCGGCCATGTGGTGCGCCACGCCCGACACCGCGTTGTGGGTGCGTGCGCCGCCCAGCTCCTCGAAGCCGACGTCCTCGCCGGTGACCGTCTTGATGACGTCGGGACCGGTGATGAACATGTGCGAGGTCTGGTCCACCATCACCGTGAAGTCGGTGATCGCGGGCGAGTACACCGCGCCGCCCGCGCACGGGCCGACGACCAGGCTGATCTGCGGGATCACACCGGACGCGTGCGTGTTGCGGCGGAAGATCTCGCCGTACGCGCCCAGGGACGCGACGCCCTCCTGGATACGGGCGCCGCCGGAGTCGTTGATGCCGATGACCGGGCAGCCGGTCTTCAGCGCGAAGTCCATGACCTTGACGATCTTCTGGCCGTAGACCTCGCCGAGGGCGCCGCCGAAGACCGTGAAGTCCTGGGAGAAGACGGCGACCGGGCGGCCGTCGACCGTGCCGTAGCCGGTGACGACGCCGTCTCCGTACGGGCGGTTGTTCTCCAGGCCGAAGTTGGTGGACCGGTGCCGGGCGAACTCGTCCAACTCGACGAAGGAACCCTCGTCGAGGAGCAGTTCGATCCGCTCACGGGCCGTCAGCTTGCCCTTCGCGTGCTGCTTCTCGACGGCACGCTCCGAACCGGCGTGCGTCGCTTCCTGGATGCGGCGCTGGAGATCCGCGAGCTTGCCCGCGGTCGTGTGGATGTCGATCCTTGGGATCTCGTGGCGCTCTTCCGGCTCGGACATCGGGATGCGGCTCCCTGCCTGCTCAAAAGGGGGGACGGTTACTCATCCGTAGAGTAGTGCTGGCCCTGGGGATCGGCAGTGCGGCATTCAACACACCTAGGGTGGCTTGCATGACACCGCGAGATGCAGCAGACGAGGGCGGCAGCCGGTGGTCCGATCTGGACCGTCCGCCCCTCAACGCCCCGGCGCTGCGCCGGGCGCTGGTACGGGAGGGCGGGCTGTGGTCGCAGGTGGAGGTGGTGCAGAGCACCGGTTCCACCAACTCCGACCTGGTCGACGCGGCGAACACCGGCAAGGCGGCCGAGGGTGCGGTCCTCGTCGCCGAGGAACAGACCTCGGGGCGCGGCCGACTGGACCGCCGGTGGACCGCGCCTCCGCGTTCCGGGCTGTTCTTCTCCGTGCTGCTCACCCCGAGCGAGGTGCCGGTGGCCCGCTGGGGCTGGCTGCCGCTGCTCACCGGGGTCGCCGTGGCGACGGGCCTGTCCCGGGCGGCGGGCGTGGACACGGCACTCAAGTGGCCCAACGACCTCCTGGTGACCGTCGGGGGAGACGAACGCAAGGCGGGCGGCATCCTCGCGGAGCGGGCCGGCCAGGAGGCGGTGGTCGTCGGTGTCGGCCTCAACGTCACCCTGCGCGCGGACGAGCTCCCGGTGCCGCTGGCGGGGTCGCTGGCCCTGGCCGGCGCGCTGAACACGGACCGGGACCCGCTGCTGCGGGGCGTCCTGCGCTCGCTGGAGGAGTGGTACGCGCGCTGGCGGGCGGCCGGCGGCGACCCGGTGGCGAGCGGTCTCCAGGAGACGTACGCGGCCGGGTGCGCCACGCTGGGACGAACGGTACGGGCCGAGCTGCCGGGGGACCGGTCGATCGTCGGCGAGGCGGTCGCGGTCGACGGGGACGGACGGCTCGTGATCGCGACGAAGGAAGGGGTGCAGGAGCCGGTGGGCGCGGGAGACATCGTGCATCTGAGGCCGGCGTGACCCGCACGCAGGCCGGCGCGTCCCCGCCGAACCGGACGGAGTGAGCTGGCGCACACCTGCCGTAGAGTTGAGGCCGGTCGATACCTGACCGCGGAAGATCGGAAGGGCAGCAGGCGTGACCGTCGACGACACGGGCTCCGGCGCGGGTGCGGACGGCCGGGGAAACCTGCCGGCCGCCGAACCCGGTGAGCCGGGCGAACCCGGAGAGGACCCGCATCCTCTCGCCCTGCGCCTCGAGCAGCTCATTCTCGGCGCAGAGCGGCGCTACACCCCGTTCCAGGCGGCCCGCAGCGCCGGTGTCTCCATGGAGCTGGCGTCGCGTTTCTGGCGGGCCATGGGCTTCGCCGACATCGGGCAGGCCAGGGCGCTCACCGAGGCCGACGTCCTCGCGCTGCGGCGCCTGGCCGGTCTCGTGGAGGCGGGGCTGCTGAGCGAGGCGATGGCCGTGCAGGTGGCGCGGTCCACCGGACAGACCACCGCCCGTCTGGCGGAATGGCAGATCGACTCCTTCCTGGAGGGGCTGACCGAGCCGCCCGAGCCGGGGATGACCCGCACCGAGGTCACGTATCCCATCGTCGAGCTGCTGCTGCCCGAGCTGGAGGAGTTCCTCGTCTACGTCTGGCGCCGGCAGCTCGCCGCCTCGGCGGGCCGGGTCGTCCAGGCCGCCGACGACGAGGAGATGGTCGACCGGCGGCTCGCCGTCGCCTTCGCGGACCTCGTCGGCTTCACCCGGCTGACCCGGCGGATGGAGGAGGAGGAACTCGGCGAACTCGTCGAGGCCTTCGAGACGACCGCCGCCGACCTGGTCGCCGCCCGCGGCGGACGGCTGATCAAGACACTCGGCGACGAGGTGCTGTACGCGGCCGACGACGCGGGCATCGCCGCCGACATCGCGCTGCTGCTCGTCGAGACGATGAGCAACGACGAGACGATGCCCGAACTGCGGGTCGGCATGGCGTTCGGCACGGTCACCACCCGGATGGGCGATGTCTTCGGCACGACGGTCAACCTGGCCTCACGGCTGACGTCGATAGCCCCCCGGGACGCCGTCCTCGTCGACAGCGCCTTCGCCGAGGAGCTGATCCGCACCGGCGACGCCCCGGCCTCCGAGGCCGAGGCGGCGGAGGAGGCGGCCGCCGCCGAGAAGGAGGGCGAGGAGCCGCCGAAGTACCGCTTCGCGCTCCAGCCGATGTGGCAGCGGCCGGTGCGCGGTCTCGGCGTGGTCGAGCCCTGGCTGCTGACGCGACGCAACGACGTCGACGGCTAGAGCCTCGGTACGGCGGCACCCAGCGGGTCCACGCACAGGCCGATGACGGGAACGCAGACGCCCGGCTGACGGGGATCGTCGGGCTGCTCCGGCCGGGGCGCGGGCGCGGGTGCGGCCGTGGTCGGGGCGGGCGCCGGTGTCCTCGGGGGCGACGAGGGCCGGGGAGCGGCGGTCGCCTCGGGCGCCGGGGCGCGGGGCGCGGGCGCGGCCGGGGTGTAGGTGGCGCCCGGGGTGAGCGCGACGGACGTCGGTGCGCCGGGGACGCCCGGGACGAGGCCGGCCTCGGGTGTCGGGGCGGGTGCGGCGCTCGCTCCGCCCATCGCGCTGGGCGCGGTCGGGTGGGGCGCGACGGTGGCGGACGGTCCGGCCGGGCGGCCCGCGTCGGTGCCGGCGCCCGTGTCGGCGCCGGCGTCGGTCTCCGTGGTGCCCGCGACGGGTTCGGGCCGGGGTTCGGCCTCCGCGGTGCCGAGACCGCCGGCGCCGCCCGGGTCGGGGGTCAGCCGGACGAGGCTCAGCACCCCGGCGGCCAGCGCGAGGCCGCCGGCGGCGAACAGCACCTTGCGGGGGCGGGGACGGCGGTGCCGGCCCCGGGGGCGCGGGGCCCACAGCCCGCCGGTCTCCCCGGACGCCGCCCCGTCCTGCGGAGCCGTCTCGTACTGCCCGGTCCATGTGCTCACCGGCGTGCTCGTCATCGCGTTCCCTCCCCGATGCGGTAGCGCCCCCGATGCGCCGGGGCGGACGCACGTTATGCGCTGCCGTGGGCGATGCGGGCCGAGTTGGGCGGCATGTCACTCGAACGGGTCGGCAGGGCTGCGGTACGGGGTGATGCGCGAGGCCGATCCGCTCTTCCGCGTCCCGGTCCCGGCTGCGATGATCGGACGAGCGTTGTTAACCCGCGTTAACCGGAGGATGTCGTGAGCGGTGTCGGGAGCGGTGTCATGAGCGAGGAGCGGTTCGGGGAGTTCGTCCTGGTCCGGCGGCACGGGGACGGCGGGCACGTCGCCGAGCTGGTCCTCGACCGGCCGAAGGCCATGAACGCCGTCTCCACCGACATGGCCCGGTCGATCGCCGGGGCGTGCGCGGCGCTGGGCGGGGACCGTGACGTGCGGGTGGTGGTGCTGACCTCGACGCACGAGCGGGCGTTCTGCGTCGGCGCCGACCTGAAGGAGCGGAACTCCTTCAGCGACGCCGAACTGCTGCGGCAGCGGCCGCTGACCCGCGCCGCGTACACCGGGGTGCTGGAACTGCCGGTGCCCTCGGTCGCGGCGGTGCACGGCTTCGCGCTGGGCGGCGGCTACGAACTGGCGCTGGCGTGCGACGTGATCGTGGCCGACGGCACGGCCGTGGTCGGGCTGCCCGAGGTGTCGGTGGGGGTGATCCCCGGCGGCGGCGGGACCCAGCTGCTGCCGCGCCGGGTGGGGGCGGCCCGGGCGGCCGAGCTGGTGTTCACGGCGCGCCGGGTGGCGGCGGCCGAGGCGCGGGAGCTGGGTCTGGTGGACGTCCTGGTGGAGGAGGGGCGGGACCGGGAGGAGGCGCTGGCGCTGGCCGGGCGGATCGGCGCCAACTCGCCGGTGGGGCTGCGGGCGGCGAAGCGGGCACTGCGCCTGGGGCAGGGGCTGGAACTGCGGGCCGGGCTCGAGATCGAGGACGGGGCGTGGCGGTCGGTGGCCTTCTCCGGGGACCGGGCGGAAGGGGTGGCGGCCTTCAACGAGAAGCGGAAGCCGCAGTGGCCGGGCGAGTGAGGCGGCGGCGGGCGGCGACACGCGGCCGGAGGTGCGCTCCTCACTCTCCGTGCCCCTTCGGTGTCCCCTTTCGGGCTGATTGTCCCTAGCCTGGGGAGATGGGTGACGACAGACGCCTGGTGGCCGTGGTGGCGCTCGCGCAGGGGATGGCGGCCGCGCACACCCCCCGCGAGTCGTGGCGTGCGGCGGCCCTCGGGGCCTGCCGGGCGCTGTCCGGCGGCTTCGCCGCGCTCTCGGTGTGGGAGCGGGACCTCGGGCGGCTGCGCGTCCTGGTGAACGTGGGGGACCGGGCCGCCGACGAGGACGAGTTCCCGGACGACGAGGCCTATCCGGTGCACCAGTTCCCCGAGATCACGGAGTTCCTGCACGAGCGCTGGGTGGCCGGCGGCGAACCCGACGCCTGGGTGGAGACGGCCCGGGGGCCCGCCGCCGGGCGCCCCGGCTACTGCCACCAGAGGGTCGCCGCCCTGCGCCGCCGGGGACGCGGCTCCTGCGTGGTCGCGCCGATCGTGCTGCACGGCCGCGCGTGGGGCGAGCTGTACGTCGCACGCCCCGTGGGCACCCCCGTCTTCGACCGGGCCGACGCCGACTTCGCCACCGTCCTCGCCGCCGTCGTCGCCGCCGGGCTCGCCCAGACCGAGCGGCTGGAGGAGGCCCGCCGGCTCGCCTTCACCGACGCCCTCACCGGTCTGGCCAACCGCCGCGCCGTCGACGTACGGCTGGAGGAGGCGGTCGAGCGGCATCGTGCGGAGGGGGTCGTCGTCAGCCTCGTCGTGTGTGACCTCAACGGGCTGAAGCGGGTGAACGACACCCTCGGGCACGCCGTCGGGGACCGGCTGCTGGAGCGGTTCGGGTCGGTGCTGTCGCTGTGCGGGGCCATGCTGCCGGGCGCGCTGGCCGCCCGGCTCGGCGGCGACGAGTTCTGTCTGCTGGCCGTCGGGCCGCTCGCCGACGATGTCGTCAAGGTCGCCGGCGAGCTCTGCCGGCGGGCCGGTGAGCTGGAGCTCGGCGAGGGAGTGGCCTGCGGGGTCGCCTCCACCGAGGACCCCATCGGGCCGGTGTCCTCCGCGCGCAGGCTGTTCCGGCTGGCCGACGCCGCCCAGTACCGGGCCAAGGCCGTACGGGCCGCGCGGCCGGTGGTGGCCGGGCGCGAGGGCCCCGACGATCCCGTCGTACGCCTCGCGGACGAGCCCTCCCACGAGCGGACCGCCGAGCGGCGGCGGTTCAGGGGACGGCGTTGAGGGTGTGACCCATTCGGTAAGGGGTGAACCCGGTACCCACTGGTGACATCCTGGTCTTCACTGCGTACGCTCCTGAATATGGATATGCACACTGTGGTGGTGGGGACGTCCGGCGTGACCGCGTCCGACGTGCTCGCGGTGGCGCGCGACGGCGCCCGGATCGAGCTCTCCGGCGAGGCGGTGGCGGCCCTCGCCGCGGCCCGCGAGATCGTGGACGCGCTGGCGGCCAAGCCCGAGCCCGTCTACGGCGTCTCCACCGGGTTCGGCGCCCTCGCCACCCGGCACATCAGCCCGGAACTGCGCGCCCAGCTCCAGCGCAACATCGTCCGCTCGCACGCCGCCGGCATGGGCCCGCGGGTCGAGCGCGAGGTCGTCCGGGCGCTGATGTTCCTGCGGCTCAAGACCGTCTGCTCCGGACACACCGGCGTCCGGCCCGAGGTCGCGCAGACCATGGCCGACATCCTCAACGCCGGTATCACCCCGGTCGTGCACGAGTTCGGCTCCCTCGGCTGCTCCGGCGACCTCGCCCCGCTCTCGCACTGCGCCCTCACCCTCATGGGGGAGGGCGACGCGGAGGGCCCGGACGGCGCCGTGCGGCCCGCCGGCGAGCTGCTCGCCGAGCACGGCATCGCCCCCGTCGAGCTGCGCGAGAAGGAGGGCCTGGCGCTCCTCAACGGCACCGACGGGATGCTCGGCATGCTGGTCATGGCCCTCGCCGACCTCGACATGCTCTACAAGTCCGCCGACGTCACGGCCGCGCTCAGCCTGGAGGCGCTGCTCGGCACCGACAAGGTGCTCGCCCCCGAGCTGCACGCCATCCGCCCGCACCCGGGCCAGGGCGCCTCGGCCGCCAACATGCTGGCCGTGCTGGCGGGTTCGGAACTCACCGGCCACCACCAGGACGACGCGCCCCGGGTCCAGGACGCCTACTCGGTGCGCTGTGCCCCGCAGGTCGCCGGCGCCGGCCGCGACACCATGGCCCACGCCCGGCTCGTCGCGGAGCGGGAGCTCGCCTCGGCCGTCGACAACCCGGTCGTTCTTCCCGACGGCCGGGTCGAGTCCAACGGCAACTTCCACGGCGCGCCGGTCGCCTACGTCCTGGACTTCCTCGCCATCGCCGTCGCCGACCTCGCCTCCATCGCCGAGCGGCGCACCGACCGGCTGCTGGACAAGAACCGCAGCCACGGCCTCCCGCCGTTCCTCGCGGACGACGCCGGTGTCGACTCCGGGCTGATGATCGCCCAGTACACGCAGGCCGCGCTGGTCGGCGAGTTGAAGCGGCTGGCCGTGCCGGCGTCCGCCGACTCGATCCCGTCCTCCGCGATGCAGGAGGACCATGTCTCGATGGGCTGGTCCGCGGCCCGCAAGCTGCGCACCGCCGTCGACAACCTCACGCGGGTGATCGCCGTCGAGCTGTACGCCGCCACGCGCGGTGTGGAACTGCGCGAGGGGCTCACCCCGGCGCCGGCGACGCGTGCGGTCATCGAGGCGGTCCGTGAGGCGGGCGTGCAGGGGCCCGGCCCGGACCGGTTCCTCGCGCCCGACCTCGCGGCGGCGGACGCCTTCGTGCGCGGCGGACTGCTCGTCGCCGCGGTGGAGACGGTCACCGGACCGCTGCGGTAGAGCGGTGGGGCCCCGCCGCACGGATGTGACGGCAGGGCCCCGGTGCGCCGCACGGGGCGGCGGGTTACGTCAGTGGCTCGACTGCTGTGGCCGCTTCGGTCACTTGAGCTTGGCGACCTGCGCGTCGACCACGGCGGCCGGGACGGCGCCCATGTCGCCGCCCTTCGACATCGCGGCGAAGTTCACCGTGTAGAACGTGGCGACGGTGTTGCCCTTGCGCACCACCGTCGTGTGGAAGGTGGCCGATCCCGCGCCGTCCATGTCGACGTCCGCGGCGAAGGCGACCGCCTCGTCACCCTTCGCGGCGCTCTTCTCGGCGACGACCTTGGTGACCTTGGTGGTCTCGCCCTCGGCCGTCAGGCCGTACCCGCCGGCACAGGCCGTGACGCCGTCGGAGACGGCCTTCACGGCCTTCTCGGCGCCGTCGCCCTCGTACGAGGAGAGGCCCACGAACGTCATGTCGATGTCGAAGGCGTCCGCGAAGTCCTCCGGCTTCACGGTGGCGCCCGACGCCTTGTCCTCCGAGACCGTGTTGCTGGCGTTCGCGTCCGTGTCGCCCGGGGCGAGAGCGGCCGTGGCCCAGGCGAGCGGGGCGCAGGCCGGCTTGTCGGTCTTCACCTGGGACTTGGAGGCCGGCAGGGTGTCGTCGCCCGAATCGGACTTGTAGCCCTTGAGTTCGCCCTGCGCGAGCAGCAGCTTCTCCAACTCGGCGGTGGTGAGCGCCTTCGCGGCCGGAGCCGACGAGGAGGAGCCGGCGGACGAGGAGGCGGACGCCTTGGAGTCCGCGGAGTCCTTCGACCCCTCGTCCGAGCATGCGGTGAGGAAGGAGAGCGACAGTGCGCCTACTGCGGCGGCGGCGCACAGCCGTGCCCCCGATGATCTCTTCATGAGCGAACTATGAAGAGCCTGTCAAAGAACAGTCAAGTTAATTCAAAAACCCAGGCGTTCCCGGCGAACGGAATAAACCACGAAACCCGCGCCCAGCGCGAGGAGCGTGGTTCCGCCGACGACGTACGGGGTGGTGTCGAAGCTGCCGGTGTTGGCGAGCCGGGTGCCGTCGTCGGCCGTGATGTCGGCCGTGGTCCCGGTCGTGCCGTCGGCGCCGGTGCCGGCGGGGGTGTCGGTCGTGGTCGTCGACGCGGCCCGTGCCTGGGTCGTGATCTGCGTCGTCGTGCCCGTTCTGGCCGGAGTGTCCTGGGACGCGTTCGCGGACGGGACGAACCACAGGGCGCCCAGCAGGGTCCCCGCGGCGGTGGCGGTCAGCAACGGACGTAGAGCGGAAGACACGGAATATCTATCCCCTTGTGGCGCTGGCGAATTGGCCGTGTGGTCCGATGCTAATGAAAGTCGCGGGTCGCGGGAAAGTTGCGGGAGCTGTGAGCCGTACGCTCCGGCCATGAGTACTGAAGAGACATCACGTTTTGTTCGGATTAGAGTAGATATTCTTCTCGAGGTGCACGACGAGGATGCCGTGACGACGGCGGCGCTGCGGCGGATCGCCGACGACGTGGAGCTCCCCGACGCCGAGCGCGCGCACGCCGAGGGCGCTGTGACGGAAGACACCGCGGAGGCCCTCGCCTATCTCGTCGACCCGTTCGACCTGGTCGGTGAGGTGCCCGGGGTGGAGCTCCAGCAGGCCTCCTGGTCCAGCGAACGGATCGACTACGACCCGGATTCGCCGGAGTGGGACCTCGACGAGGATGATGTCGACGAGGATGACGAGGCGGACGGCGAAAAGGGCGGCATCGGCTGAGCGTTCCGGGAAACTCGTGAACCCCGGACGGCAACCGCCGACCGGGGTTTCGTCGTCTCAGCAGACGCACGAACCGACACCCGCACCATCCGCGCCATGAACGTGGCGTGCCCCACACCTTCGGGAATGTGGAACGGGGGGAACCGGTCGTAGCGTTGATGTTCTTGACGGGGACTCTCTGGGTTCTGGTAATCGGCAACGATGGAGAAGCGTGTGATGACGGACAGTAGGCGGCGCCGAGGTCTGATGACCGCGTCCGCACTGCTCGGCGGTGTTCTGGTGCTCTCTGCGTGTTCCGGCGGCGACAGTGACGCCTCCGACGGCGGAGGCAGCTCCTCGCAGGCCAAGGCCGACGAGGCGGCGGCCAAGAAGTCCTCCGAGGCCCAGATCAAGATCACGCCCGCGGACGGCTCGGACAACGCCTCCATCAACAACTCGGCGGCCGTCACGGTGAGCAAGGGCACGCTCACCACGGTGACGATGACCACCTCCGACGGCACGGCCGTCGAGGGCGCCCTCTCCGCCGACAAGACCAGCTGGAAGCCGAACGCGCAGCTCGAGCGCTCCACCACCTACAAGGTGGCGGCAGAGGCGAAGGACTCGGGCGGCCTCGTGGCCCACGAGAACGCCTCCTTCACCACGGTCTCCCCGGACGACAGCTTCATAGGCAACTTCACGCCGGAGGACGGCTCGACCGTCGGCGTCGGCATGCCCGTGTCGATCAACTTCAACAAGGAGATCACCAACAAGGCCGCCGTCCAGAAGGGCGTCACGGTCACCTCCACCAGCGGTCAGGAGGTCGTCTGCCACTGGTTCTCCACCCAGCGGATGGACTGCCGTCCCGAGGACTACTGGAAGGAGAACTCCACCGTCACGCTGAAGCTCGCGCTCGACGGGGTGGAGGGCGCCAACGGTGTCTTCGGTGTCCAGCAGAAGACGGTCACCTTCAAGGTCGGCCGCAACCAGGTCTCCTACGTCGACGCGAAGACCAAGCAGATGAAGATCACGCACAACGGCGCGGTCATCAAGACGATCCCGATCTCGGCCGGCTCGCCCGACAACAAGACGTACGAGGGCCAGATGGTGATGTCGGAGAAGTTCAAGGAGACGCGCATGAACGGCGCGACCGTGGGCTTCACCGATGACGACGGCAAGGGCGAGTACGACATCAAGGACGTGCCGCACGCCATCCGCCTCACCAACTCCGGCACCTTCGTGCACGGCAACTACTGGGGCGCGAAGTCCATCTTCGGCTCGGTGAACACCAGCCACGGCTGCGTGGGTCTGTCCGACACCAAGGGCGCCAACGACTCGGGCACGGCGGGCTACTGGTTCTACACCAACTCCATCGTCGGCGACGTCGTGGTGGTCAAGAACACCGGCGACAAGACCGTCTCCCCGGACAACGGTCTCAACGGCTGGAACATGGACTGGGCGCAGTGGAAGGCGGGTTCTGCCGTCTGAGGCGGTTCCTGACGGACAGTTCGACAGTTCTCACACAGCTCTCCGGTGCCGCCCCCAGGGGCGGCACCGGTGTTTCCGGGGTTGATCACAGCCTTCTCATCGTTCTCTTATTTCGGCCTTATCCCTTCATCACGCGCGGTACCTACCGTGCGGCCATGTTCTTCACCTACCTGAGGCGCGAACTGCGCCGCCGTAGAAAAGCGGCCCTCGTCGTCGCCTCCGGGCTCGCGCTGGGTATCGCGCTGGTCATCGTGGTCACCTCCGTGTCCTCCGGCATGGGGAAGGCCCAGGACAAGGTCCTCCAGTCCCTGTACGGACTGGGTACGGACATGACGGTCACCAAGGCCGCCTCGCCCACCGCGAGCGCCTCGGACCGGCCGCGCTTCCAGTTCGACGCACAGGACAACGACTCCGACGCGGAGCAGAGCACCGACCGCGTCATGGTGCAGGGCTTCCAGACCCTGTCGACCGCGACCGTCACCAAGGTCGGCAAGCAGGGCGGCGTCTCCGACGCGGTCGGCGGACTGAGCCTCCAGGTCCTCAAGGTCGACGGCCAGTTCACCCGCGGCCAGTTCCAGCAGAACGACAACGCGGGCGGCGGAGGCGGCCAGCAGGGCGGCGGCGCCGGTGGCAACGGCGGCGGCAACGGCCAGCCGCAGGGTGAAGTGCAGGGCGGCGGCGCCAACTTCGACGTCAACAGCTACTCCGTCTACGGCACCGACGTCACCGAGCCCGCGCTCGGCCCGCTGACCTCCTCGACGATCACCAGCGGCCGCACCTTCAAGACCACGGAGAACAACGGCAAGGTCGCCGTCCTCGACTCGGCGTACGCCAAGGAGAAGTCGCTCAAGGTCGGTTCCACGCTGACCATCAGCAAGGTCAAGTTCTCGGTGATCGGCATCGCCACGGCCGACAGCGGTGACGCCGCCGCCAACGTCTACCTTCCGCTGACCCAGGCTCAGACCCTCAGCGACTCGAAGGACAAGGTCACCACGATCTACGTCAAGGCGACCGACTCCCAGAAGATCGACAGCGTCAAGTCGACGATCCAGAAGAACGTCTCGGGCACCACGGTGACGACCTCCGCCGACCTCGCGGACACCGTCTCCGGCTCCCTCTCCACGGCCTCCTCGCTCGCCACCAACGTCGGCAAGTGGCTGTCCATCGCGGTGCTGATCGCCGCCTTCCTGGTCGCCGGTCTGCTCACCTCCTCGGCGGTCTCCCGCCGCGTCCGTGAGTTCGGCACGCTGAAGGCGCTGGGCTGGAAGTCCGGCCGGGTCACCCGGCAGGTCGTCGGCGAGGCCATGGTCAACGGTCTGCTGGGCGGCGCCCTCGGCATCGGGCTGGGCCTGGCCGGCGCGTACGTCGTGACCGCGATCAGCCCCACGCTCCAGGCCCAGTTGGGCGGCGGCGGTGGCGGCGGGGGCCAGGGCGGTCCCGGCGGTGGCGGTGGCGGCTTCGGCGGTGGCGGCCGCCAGGCGGCGGCCAAGACCCTCGACGTGGCGCTGACGGCGCCGGTGAGCGTCACGACGGTGGCCGTCGCGGTGGGTCTCGCCGTGGCCGGCGGTCTGATCGCCGGGGCGTTCGGCGGCTGGCGCGCCTCGCGGCTGCGTCCGGCCGACGCACTGCGCCGCGTCGAGTAGCCGAACCGCCCCCACCCCCATACGCACACCAGGAGTTGTTGTCCCCATGTACGAACTCAGAGGCGTCACCAAGCGCTACACCCGGGGCAAGGAGACGGTCCACGCCCTCGCCGGGGTCGACCTGACCATCCCGGACGGCGACCGGCTCGTCATCCAGGGCCCCACCGGCGGCGGCAAGTCCACGCTGCTCCAGATGATCGGCGCGCTCGACCGGCCGTCCGAGGGCGAGATCGTCCTCGACGGCGTCGACCTGGCCAAGCTCTCCGAGGCCAGGCTGACGAAGGTGCGCAGCGAGAACATCGGCTTCGTGTTCCAGTCCTTCAACCTCATCCCGACGCTCAACGCGCAGGAGAACGTCGAGACCGCGCTCGTCCCGCTCGGCGTGAAGGTCAAGGAGCGGCGCGAGCGGGCCGCCGAGGCGCTGCGGTCCGTGGGCCTGGGCGAGCGCCTCGGGCACCTGCCGTCCGAGATGTCCGGTGGCCAGCAGCAGCGCGTCGCTATCGCCCGCGCGCTGGTGAAGCAGCCGAAGGTACTGCTCGCCGACGAGCCCACCGGCAACCTCGACGAGAGCATGCGCGACGAGATCATGGACGTGCTGCACACCATGTGGAAGGAGCACGGGCTGACCTTCATCATGGTCACCCACGACTCCTCGATCGCGAAGAAGGCCCCGCGCGTCGCCACGATCCGCAAGGGCAAGATCACGGTGAAGGAGAACGCGGCGTCGGCCTGACGCGGGGCGCAGCGCGCCGAATCGCTGAGCGCTGAGCGAACGCCCGCCGGAAGACGAGCCTCCGGCGGGTCGTTCGTGCTTGCGTGGCCCCATGACGGCACCCGAGACAGCCACGCCCCGCACCACGGTCGAGTACATCCGGTACCGCATCCCCGAGGAGCGGTCCGCGGAGTTCCTGGCCGCGTACACCCGAGCCGCCCGCGAGCTCGCGGCCTCCCCGCACTGCGTCGACTACGAACTCGCCCGCTGCGAAGAGGACTTCGGGCACTTCATCCTGCGGATCACCTGGTCGTCGACCGAGGACCACCTCGAGGGCTTCCGCACCTCGGACCTGTTCCCCGTCTTCCTCGCGGAGATCCGCCCGTACGTCGGGCACATCGACGAGATGCGGCACTACAAGGCCACCTCGGTGCGCGGGACGGGCTCCGCCGTGCCCACGCTGTACACCTGGGCGGGCGGGGCGGAGGCCTTCGCCCGGCTCACCGAGGCCTTCTACGCCAAGGTGCTCCAGGACGACCTGCTCGCACCGGTCTTCGCCGGCCTCGCCCCCGAGCACGCCGAGCACGTCGCCCTCTGGCTCGCGGAGGTCTTCGGCGGGCCGGCAAGTTACTCGGCGACCCAGGGCGGCCACAGCCACATGGTGGCCAAGCACTTCGGCCGGGACATCACCGAGCCCCAGCGCCGCCGCTGGGTCGAGCTCATCCAGGACGCCGCCGACGAGGCGGGTCTGCCCACCGACGCCGAGTTCCGCTCGGCGTTCCTCGCCTACGTGGAGTGGGGCACACGGCTCGCCGTCCACTTCTCCGGCCCGGACGCCAAGCCGCCGGCCGAGCAGCCGGTGCCGCGGTGGGGATGGGGCGCGGCTCCGCCGTACCAGGGCTGACCGCCCCCCGAGGGGCGAGGGGCGGCCGGGGAAGAGGCGGCCGGGGAAGGGGCGGTTCTCAAACGGACGGAGTCTGGGAGCCGGCCCCCGCCCGCGTCGCGTCCGCGCCCCAGCTCGCCAGCAGCCGCAGCGCCTCCGCCGAGGCCGACCCCGGATCCGCGTGATACGTCACCATCGTCTGTTCGCCGTCGCCCGCCAGCCTGAACCCCTCGAAGTTCAGGGAGAGTTCGCCGACCAGCGGATGCCTCAGCAGCTTCACGCCGTGACTCTTCTCCTTCACGTCGTGGGTCGCCCACAGGCGCCGGAAGTCCTCGCTCTTCACCGACAACTGGCCCACCAGCGCGGAGAGCCGCGGGTCGTCCGGATAGCAGCCCGCGTCCATGCGCAGGGCGCAGACGATGTCGATCGCCTTCTGCTCCCAGTCCACGAAGAGGTCCCGGTAGTCGGGTCGCAGGAAGACCAGCCGGGCCCAGTTGCGCTCCGCCACCGGCAGCTCCGCCCAGTCACCGAAGACGGCCGCCGCCATCCGGTTCCAGCCCAGGATCTCGGTGCGCCGCCCGATGAGGTACGCCGGCACCGAGTCCATCGCGTCCAGCAGCTGCCGCAGCGGGCCCCGCACCTGCTGCGGCGGCGCGCTCTGCTTCTTCTTGTGCTTGGGCTTCGCCAGGTGGGTGAGATGCGCGTGCTCGGCGTCGGAGAGCCGCAGCGCCCTGGCGATGGAGCCCAGCACCTCCGCCGACACGTTCCGCCCGTTGCCCTGCTCCAGGCGCGTGTAGTACGCCACCGAGACCCCGGCCAGCTGCGCCAGCTCCTCGCGCCGCAGGCCCGGCACCCTGCGGTGCCGCCCGAAGTCCGGCAGCCCCACGTCCTCCGGCTTCAGCCTGGCCCGCCGGGTGCGCAGGAACTCGCTGAGCTCGGCACGCCGGTCCAGGGGGGCGCCGGGAGGTTCGGGGTGTTCGTCCATGCCGTCCAGTATTCCCGGTCGTACGCACACCAGCCTGACCCCGCCAGTGGTAGGCACAGCAGACGTACGCAGAGGCGTGACCTGGGTGAATGTTGTGCGATGGGGCAGGCTCAACGTCGTACCCGGCCGGAAGGCAGGCCGGAACGCGACCCCCCGCTAGGAGATCCAGGGCATGACCACCGTTGCCGCGTACGCCGCACCCTCCGCCAAGGCTCCGCTGGAGCGCACGACGATCGAACGCCGCCCGGTGCGCGAGTTCGACGTACTGATCGACATCGAGTTCGCCGGAATCTGCCACTCGGACATCCACCAGGCCCGGGAGGGCTGGGGCGAGGCGATCTTCCCGATGGTGCCCGGTCACGAGATTGCGGGCATCGTCTCCGAGGTCGGCCCCGGTGTCACCGCGTTCGCCGTCGGCGACCGCGTGGGCGTCGGCTGTCTCGTCGACTCCTGCCGTGAGTGCGACAACTGCAAGGCCGGCCTGGAGCAGTACTGCACCGGCGGCAGCGTCGGCACGTACAACGCCGTCGGCAAGGACGGCGAGCCCACCTACGGCGGCTACGCGCAGAAGATCGTCGTCGACGAGAACTACGTCGTCCGCATCCCCGACGGCCTCGCGCTCGACGTCGCCGCGCCGCTGCTCTGCGCCGGCATCACCACGTACTCCCCGCTGAAGCACTGGAACGCCGGCCCCGGCAAGAAGGTCGCGATACTCGGCATGGGCGGCCTCGGCCACATGGGCGTCAAGATCGCGCACGCCCTCGGCGCCGAGGTGACCGTCCTGTCCCAGTCGCTGCGCAAGAAGGACGACGGCCTGAAGCTGGGCGCCGACCACTACTACGCCACCAGCGACGAGGCGACCTTCACGGAGCTGCGGGGCACCTTCGACCTCATCCTCTCGACGGTCTCGGCCCCGCTGAACCTGGACTCCTACCTGTCCCTGCTGAAGACCGACGGCGCCTTCGTGAACGTGGGCGCGCCCGAGGAGCCCGTCGCCCTCAACCTGTTCTCGGTGATCGGCGGCCGCAAGACCCTCGCCGGCTCCGGCATCGGCGGCATCCAGGAGACCCAGGAGATGCTGGACTTCTGCGCCGAGCACGGCTTCGGCGCCGAGATCGAGGTGATCAGCGCCGACCAGATCAACGAGGCGTACGAGCGGGTGCTCGCCAGCGACGTCCGCTACCGGTTCGTGATCGACACGTCGACGATCTGACGGACCTCGCGACGGACCTCGTGACGGACCTCGCGACGGACCTCGCGACCCCTGTGACGGACCTCGCGGATCCCGTGGCGGTCCGTGCGGCTTCCCGACCGTGAGTGGGCCCCCGGCGCAGCTCGCCGGGGGCCCTTCCTCGTTGCTCGTCGCCTGTCGCCTGTCGCCTGTCGCCTGTCGCCTGAGAGGTGCCGGGTGGCGGGTGCCGGGTGGCGGGTGCTTCAGGGGTTCCGCCGGTCCTTCCCCCTCGGCGTACGCACAGCACTGCTGCGATCACCACTGCTACCAAGGCGAGCTCTGCCTTGGCTGGCCCCGGATCGCGGTGGCATTTCGGCGTTCAGGACACGGATACGGAGACCGACGCGGGCACGGACGCGGGAGTGGACACGGGGAACGACTCGCCGGCGCCGTAGGACCGTACGAGAGCCCCGCCGCCCGGGGCGGGACGCACGGAATGGGCCCGCCCGCGCCCGGCCACGAGCGCGCGGCCTTCGTTCCCCTCGCCGCCGACCTCCACCAGCGTGTTCTCGTCGATGGCCACCCCGTGCGCGAGTCGTCCGCCCGCGACGACGGCGGTCAACCGTCCCAACGTCCCCCACTGCGCGGCATGGTTCTCCACTCCGAACGGCACGAGCCCCAGTCCGGCCCGGACCTCGATCTCCTCGAGATCCTCGGCGGTGTCCGGGGGACACACGGCGACCCCGTCCACGAGCCAGCCCCCGACCACCGCGTCCCGTGCCGCGAGCGCGGCTCCCGCGGAGAACCCGGCGTAGGGAAGTCCGCGCTCGACGAGCAACGAGGCCAGCGGTCCGGAGGCCTCGGCCAGCGCCTCCTGGTACGCGGGCGTCAGCCCACCGCAGACGAACACCCCGGCCACGTCCTCGGTGACCGCGCCGATGTCGAACCGCTCCCCGACGGGCACCAGCGACGGCACGGGCGTACAGTCCCCGGCCTTGCGCAACGCGACGTCGTACCGGGCGAACTGCTCGGCTCCGTCGCCCTCGTCGACGATCACACAGAGGATGCGGGGCGCCGACCCGGAGCCGGATCCCGGCACCCCCGCCGCCCCCGACGCGGCGCGGGCGGCGCGCAGGAACGGCCCGTGGACGACGTCGGCGACCGTCTCCTCCCACCCGCCGCCGATCAGGAACACCCGGCCCCCACCGCTCTTCGTACCGCTGCTCACGCGCACTTCCCCCCTGGGTTGATGGACGACTCGGGCCAGTAACTCACGAACGGCGCCCCATCGCTTCGGCGCTTCGGCCGGTTCGGCCGGTTCGCGCCTCAGCCACCGGCCTGGAGCCCCTTGTGACCGTCGTAGGCCGCCATCACGATGTCCAGTCCCCGCGTGTCCTTCGCCGGTTCGCGCATCTGATTGGTCACGTAGGCCACCACCAGGCGGGCATCCGGCTCGATCATGACCGTCGAGCCGCCCCAACCGCCCCACCCGTAGGTGCCGCCGAACCGTCCGTAGCCCAGACCCCAGCTGATCGGCATCCCCAGCCTGAGGTCCTCGCCGCTGAACTGCTCCTCCCAGGCCCGGTCACAGCCCGCCCGCGACAGCAGCCGCACTCCACGCACCGAACCCCCGCAGGCCATCGCCGACTGGACGAGGGCGACCGAGCGGGCGTTGCCGAAGCCGCTCGCTGCCGGGATCTGCGCCCGGCGCCAGGCCGTGCTGTTGCCGTCACGGAGCCGGATCGGGGTCGGGGTGACCGGAGTCGAGGGGGACGCGGGGGACGTGGCGGCCGCGGCCGAGGAGGTCGGGGCCTCGGGGGCCGGGTCCGTCACGGGCCGGTCCGCGTCGCTGTGGGCCGCGCCCGCGGTGTAGTCCTCGTCCCGGGACGGCGGTGGGACCGTGAGCGCCACCCGGTGATCGTGTTCGGCCGGCAGCCCCATCCGGAAGTCCGCGCCCAGCGGTCCGGCGATCTCGTCGGCGAAGAACTCACCCGGGCTCCGGCCGGTGATCCGGCGCACGACCTCGCCCACGAGGAATCCCTGGGTGAGCGAGTGGTATCCGGCCGCGCTGCCCGGCTCCCACTGCGGAGCCTGCGCCGCCAGCCGTGCCGTCGCGGCCGACCAGTCGTAGAGCTCCGTCACCGGGCCGTCCCAGTCGGGCAGGCCCGCGGTGTGCGAGAGCAGGTGCCGTACCAGCACCGACTCCTTGCCCGCGGCGGCGAACTCCGGCCAGTACCGGGCGACCGGCGCGTCCGGATCGAGCTCGCCCCGGTCGGCCAGAACCAGCGCGCACAGCGCCGTCATCGTCTTCGTGACGGACCAGACGTTGACGATCGTGTCCCGCTGCCAGGGGACCCCGCGCGCCGCGTCGGCGAACCCGCCCCAGACGTCCACCACCGGCTCGCCGTCCACGAAGACGGCCACCGAGCCGCCGACGTCCCCGCTGTCCAGCAGCCCGGCCAGCGCCGTGGGCACGGCGGAGAACAGATCGTCGTACGAGCCCTGAATGTCAGCCATGCCCGCCATTGAGCCCCCACCGGACCACCGGAGGCAACCGAATTCCGGCGTCGGCAACCGAATTCCGGCGTAGCTCAGCGGAGTCCAGGCGTCGCTCGGCCGAATCCAGCGCCGACCCGGCCCGACCCGACCCGACCCGGTCCGGCCACCCGGCAAGGCGCTACGGTCCGGAACCGTCCGCCGGGGCCCTGGTCCCCGCCGGCGGGGAGGCCTGCGCTCCCATGTCCAGACGGAACGGCGGGTACACATCGGTCATCAGCGTCGTATAGGCGGCCACCCGCGCGACCCAACGGGCCAGACCGAGCAGGAAGTCGAAGAGGTGCACCGGGTAACGGCCGGTGAACGCCAGGATGATCACGGCGACGAAGGAGAGGAAGTAGACGAGCCCTCCGCCGTGCCAATGGTCCGCCCCTCCCCAGCCCCAGCCCCAGTCACCGACGAACATCCCCACGACGATGTACTGCGGGATGGCCAGCAGCCACCACTTCACCAGCACCAGGCCGCGCGACAGACGCTCGGGGTAGACCACGTCGAAATGCGCCGGGTAGTCGGCCACCTCGGCGAGGGTGAACGGGGGGTACCGGTCGGTGCCGAGCACGGCGTGGGCGTAGTAGGCGACACGCCAGTTCCAGCGCATCACGCCGACGTTGAAGTCGAAGAGCGACCGGGGGTACCGGCCCGTGAAAAGGATCGCGAAGAACGCGAAGACGGTCACGAAGAAGAACGCGATCCACAGGAAGAACAGCACGATGTAGTGCGGGATGGCGAGGAACCACTTCACCAGCCACATCCATCTGGACAACCGAGGATCGAGAAACGCCTCGATCCGCACGGGAGATCCTGCGACGGGAATCATGGGGACCAGCTCCGTTCCCTGATCACGATCCCAGGCTCGCACACGGCAGGAGGGGCCGCGACCGGGGCTTTCTCGGTCGCCCGGTGCTGGTGCTGGTGCTGGCGCCGGTGCGCCGATCCGTCGATCCGTCGATCATCCGCTCCCGATCCCGGGCGCGGCTATGGATACGGCTATGGATACGGATACGGATACGGAGCTTTCGCGGACAGGGCGCCTCAGGACGGGACGGCGGCGCCGGCGTCCGTCTCGTCGGTCCCCGCATATGACGGCTCTCGGAGCTGCTCGCGCACGTAGTTCCAGACCACCGCGATCAGCGCGGCGATCGGTACCGCGAGCAGACTGCCCACGATGCCGGCCAGACTGCCGCCCAACGTCACCGCCAGCAGGACCACCGCCGCGTGGAGGCCGAGCCCACGACTCTGGATCATGGGCTGGAACACGTTGCCCTCGAGCTGCTGCACCACGACGATGATGGCCAGCACGATCAGGGCGTCCGTCAGGCCGTTGGAGACCAGCGCGATGAGAACCGCGACGAGGCCGGCGAACAGGGCGCCGATGATCGGCACGAACGCGGTGACGAAGGTCAGCACTGCCAGCGGGAGCACGAGCGGGACCCCCAGCACCCACAGGCCCAGGCCGATCAGTACGGCGTCGAGCAGGCCGACCAGCGCCTGGGAACGTACGAACGCTCCCAGGGTGTCCCAGCCACGCTCCGCCACGACCGGGACGTCGGTGGCGAGCCGACCGGGCAGCTGACGGGCCAGCCACGGCAGGAAGCGCGGGCCGTCCTTGAGGAAGAAGAACATCAGGAAGAGGGCCAGGACGGCAGTGACCAGGCCGCTCACCACCGTGCTCACGCCCGTGACGACAGTGCCGACCATGCTGCCGAGGCCGTCCTGCGCGCGGGAGACCGCCGTGTCGAAAGCCTTGTTGATCTGCGCGTCACCGATGTTCAACGGCGGCCCGGCGGCCCACTCGCGCAACTTCTGGACGCCTTCGACCACGCCGTCGGTCAGCTCGCCGGACTGGGATGCCACCGGTACCGCGATCAGTGCCACGACGCCCAGGGCGATCAGGAGGAACAGCACCGTCACGACCGATGCGGCGAGGGCGGGTTTCCATCCGTGACGACGCAGGAAACGGGTCGGTGGCCAGGTCAGTGTGGTCAGCAGCAGGCCGACCACGAGCGGCCAGACGACCGACCACATCCGGCCCAGGAGCCACAAAGCCACCGCGAGCATCAGGAATATGAGCAGCAGCTCCGCGGAGGCACGCGCCGAAGTGCGGAGCGCGGCGCGGGCTTTTGTGGAACTCAACGTGGCAGTCACGGATGCACCCTATGGGTACTCAAGTCATACCGGCACCGCTGCTCACAGGGTGTACACCCCGGGCGCACGAGAGACCCCGGAGCACGGAAGCCCCTGGCCGCGGGCCCGGGGAGGAGGGAGAGCGGGGGCTGTGTGCCGTCGGCGGCCTCGCCTCCCCGCGCCGCGCGGAGAGCCACGCACGGTTCGGCCCACCGCGGTTGTACCCAGGCCGAGTTGAGTAGCCGCGCTCATGTCCGGCGGGCCCCGCGCGGCGAGTATCGGTGCAGCGGCGCAGCCGAGGCGCGCCGGCCCGATCAGTCGAGTCAGTTGCGGAGAATCCCATGTCCCGTCGTATCGCCCTGTCCGTCGCCGCCGGTGTCGTCGTCCTCGGTGGTGCGGGTGCCGGTGCCTTCGCGCTCGCCCACGCCGGGGAGCAGCGTCCGGCGCTGGCGGACAGCACCGCCCGCTACACCGCTCCCGACGGCGACCGCGACGGCTCGCTGACCTTCGCCACCGACGTCACGGTGTCCTCCGGCGTCAAGAGCGTGAAGGTGCTGGCGTGGCCGCAGAGCTCGTCCTTCGCCAAGAACGAGCTGACCACCAAGGACATGGCCGCGGCCGAGCCGGCCGTCTGCAAGCCCTCCGGGGAGGACACCGTGCGCTGCACCTACACCGCCCGTGTCACCGGTTCCGACGCCGAGTCTTCCCCGCGCGGCCTCTGGCACATCGCCGTCCTGGCCACCGCCCAGGACGGCACCACCACCCTGGACACCGAAGCGGCCGACTTCACCGTCGAGTGACCCGGACCCGGACCCGGACCCGGACCCGGACCCGGACCCGGACCCGGACCCGGACCCGGACCCGGACCCGGACGCCGGGCGCGCGTTGTCCGGTGGTCCCGGTGAGCGCCCCACCCGCTCACCGCGGGTGGTAGGCGCGCCGGCGACGAGGAGCTCGACCGCGGGGGGACGCCACCGATACCGCTCGGCGTGCGGGTCACCCTTTCTGCTGCGGAAATCCCCAGGGTTTCCAGGGCTGTTCGTCGTCCGCGTCACCGGGCCCCGAATTCTGTCCCGGGACGGCGGCGCCGTTCTCCGCGGTGGAGGAAGCGGTCGGACCGGTCTCGGGTCGCCGACGCGCGTGCCGCCCTTTCACCTCCGAGTGGCTCTCGTTGATGTTGAAGTCGAGCAGCAGGAATTCGAGGAGTTGAGCCTCTTCCGGGGCGCCCACTGCGTTCAGTCGCTTCTGGACCGCGCGCACGAGTCGCTCGATCTCGATCTTCGCCCGCCTCTCCATGTTCGACCGCTGGGTGGTGGAGAACTGAACGGCCTGCTCGGCCCCGCTGCGTAACAGGTCGACTTCTTCGAGCATCCTGTCCGTCTGTGCGGCCGCCTTCTCCCGGTGGGCCTTGGCGTCCTCGATGGCGCGTTGCTTGAGCACGCTCGCCTCCTGCTGGGCTTTGCGGCGTACCGCGTCCGCTCTGTCGTTGGCCTCCTGGACGATCTGGTCGTGTTCCACGCGGGCCAGCAACACATACTGGTCCGCCTTGGCACGTGCCTCCGCAAGGATCGACTCGGCCTGCCGTTCCACGTCGGGCAGACGCTCGTGGGCCTGCTGTACCTGGTCCATGGCCTCCGACAGCACTGAGCGTGCCTGTGCCTCGAGTGCCGCCGCTCTCTCCATCCGGGCCGTTGCCGTTTCGGAGGCGGCTTTCGCCTGCGCGATAACGGAATCGGGATGCAGGGTCAGTGCCAGCAGTCGCTGGTTCTCGTACTCCAGGCGCGCCGATCTCGCTTCGGGCGTATCGCCTTGCCGTGCCGCGGCGGCTTGGAACTCCACCTCCGCCTCGCGCAGCGTCTTGAGCCGTGCCAGCCACGCTTGGGTGTCTCCGCCGAGGGCTTGAACAACGTCATGGACGAGGTCGTCGTGCGGCACGCGTCGCGCGTTGAACAGCTCCGAAAGGCGCGGCTGAGCGTAGCCCGTCCTCTTGGCCAACCTGGTCAGGCTCGGGGAGCCCGCGCTCTCGCGCAGCGTGCGCAGTGCCAGCGCGAAGCCCGTCAACGGCCGCCCGTCGTCGGGCAGGACATTGATGCTTCGCCCCATGAGCCCCCCTCGCACCGCTCCTTCAGCAGGCTGGTCATTCTTCAGGGTGGCGGACTCAACAATCCAATTGATCTGTTGTCAGTTGATCGGTGAGCGGAAACGATCGACAGCCGCTGTTCATCGGGGCATATCGGCGATGAATGACGTGAAGATCTCGATGATTGCCGTGTGTGACATCCCGAGCGGTCGCTTGCTGATTCATCGCCATTTCATCGACATCGAGTATCGAGATTGGCGGGAAGTTCGGTGCCGCGTTCACTGAGAGGGACAGCCGCTCATGCGTGCGAGCGGGCGCAGTCGGTCTTTCGCGTCAGATTCCCGGGCGCGCCGCGTACCCGTCTCCTCCGCAGGGCCCCATGCCGTCCGAGCAACCCAGCACTCAGCGAGGGAGCTGTGAATGACTTCCCAGCGCCGCATGAACAAGAGCACTTCGGACCGTAAGGCCGCTGACTCCGGTCCCGTACGTGATCTCGTCCCGGACGAGCCCGCCGTGGAAGGGGCGCGACGCCGCGTATGGCGCCTCGAGGTACCGGCGCCGCGGCTCCCCGCCATTCCCACCATCACGGCCGTCGGCAGCAGCGGTGGGCTCACCACGGCCATCGCCACGGGACACGTCCAGCCGGGTGTGGTCTGGCCCGCCGTCGCCCTCGCGATCGCCGGCCTGGCGTACGACGTCGCCATCCGCGCACTCAACAGGCCGCGGCCCGCCTGACTCCCGACACAAGGTGCGCAAGAGCCTCGTCCCCGACGGGGCAGGGGTGTTCCTGGGGAGGCAGCCGGGCGGCGGAGTCCAGGTCCGGCCCGGCAGCGGATCTGCCGGAGGGGCGTCGCCGGGAATATCCTGGACAAGAGCGGAACCGGGACAGAACGGACCCTGCGAAGGGGAGGTAGAGCCATGTCCTGGAATCTGAACGGCACATATCTGGAGAGCTGCAACTGCGACGTGGTATGCCCCTGCACCACCTCGGGCCTCACCGCGCCGGCCGACCACGAGCGCTGCCAGGTGACCCTGGCGTTCCACGTGGACAGCGGGAGCGTGGACGGCGTGGATGTCTCCGACCGCAGCGTCGCCGTCTTCATCGACGCGCCCCGGGTGATGGCCGACGGCGGCTGGCAGGTGGCGCTGTACCTCGACGCTTCGGCCGACGACGGCCAGGCGGAGGCGCTGGGCAAGGTCTTCTCCGGCCACGCCGGCGGGCCGATGGCGGCGCTCACCCCGCTCATCGGCGAGGTCCTCGGCATGGAGCGCGCTCCCATCGACTACCGCGACGACGGCCGCCGCCACGCCGCGCGGGTGGGCGACGCCATCGACATCGAGATCGAGGACCAGGTCGCCCCTCAGTACGGCGAGGAAGGACCGGTCATGGGCCTGACCGGCATGTTCCACCCGGTGAACAGCACACTGACCATCGCCCGGTCCACCCGGGCGACGGGCGACGGCGTGTACGGCCGATCCTGGGACTTCTCCGGCGGCAACGGACACTCCGCGCCCTTCACGTGGTCCGCGTGACAGGTCGGCCGGTCACCGTCCGTCGCAGGGCGGGCCCCGCCGGACTGCTGTTGGTCGCGGCGGCCGCCGCCTGGGTCTGGGTGGTGACGCGCTGGGACGGCACGCAGGCGATGCCGGGCACCATGGGCTTGGGCCTGCCTGCTTTCCTGGCCGTGTGGACGCTGATGACGGCTGCGATGATGCTGCCCGCCACGGCGCCCGTCGCCGCGCTGTACGCCCGCACCATCACCGTGCACCGGGTGCCGCGCATGGTCGTTTTCACCGTCGCCTACCTGCTCGTCTGGGCCGCGGCCGGGCTGCCGGCGTACGGGCTGGCCGTCGGCCTGGGCCGCGTGGCGAGCCTCCCCGCCGCGACGGGGACGGCAGTCGCCGCGGCCGTTTTCGCGATCAGCGGTGTCTACCAGCTCACGCCCCTCAAAGACCGCTGCCTGGCGAGGTGCCGCTCGCCGCTCGGGCTGATGCTGCGCTACGCCTCGTACTCGGGGCCCTCGCGCGATCTGCGTGTGGGGGTCCACCACGGGGCCTTCTGCCTGGGCTGCTGTTGGTCGCTGATGGTGCTGCTCGCGGCGTTCGGCGTGATGAATCTGTGGGCCATGGTGGTCCTGACCGCCGTGATCACCACGGAGAAGCTGGCTCCGGCCGGCCCTCTGGTGGCCCGTGTCGTGGGGATCTCCTCGATCGCCTTGGCCGTCGCCGTCTTCTGGTTCCCGGCGCTTGCTCCGGGCCTCACGGGTGGCGGTATGGCCGGGATGTGAGGGCGGGGACGGGCCCGCGCGAGATCACACGCCGTGCGGGCACATGAAGGTCCGGCGCACGGGACAGCACGTCGGACGGTCCGGGCGGCCACCGGTTTTCGACCGACGTTCGCCGTGCCGGGGAGCGTCGGCGGCGGCGCCGTGCGGGTCTCGCCCCGAGGGCCGTGGACGCAGCGCCCCGGGACAGGGCCGTCAGCGGGTGTCGCGCAGCCGGAGAAGGTACGTCGCGGTCAGCGCGACGGCACGGTCCCCGTCGTGCGACAGCTCCAGGAGGGCACGGGAGGCCGCGATCCCCGGGATGTCCGCCAGCGCCTGCGTCAGCCGTCCGCGTGCGGGCGCTTCGGTGGTGTCGAGGGCGAGGCGGTCGACGAGCCTCGTGGCGATCCCGTCCGCCGTCGCGGTGTCGTTCGCCAGCATGCTCAGCGCATCGGCCGCGTCGGTGTCGTTCGTTCCCTCCACGATCATGTCGATGAGCGTCGGGACCGCATCGGCCACTCCGCGGGTCCCGAGCGCCAGAGCCGCATGGCCGCGGACCACCGCATCGGGGTTCGTGAGGGCGTCCCGCAGCCGGGCGGTGGCCTCACCACCGGGCATCTCGGCCAGGGAGCGGACGGCTCGTTCCCGTACCGCGGCCACCGGTGAGCCGAGGCCCTCCGTCAGCAGTGCCGTGCCGCCGTCGCCCGATCGCGCCAGTGCCCATCGAAGGGCTCCGGCGACGTTCGGCTCCGCCTCCCTCAGCACCGCCTCGACCAGGGCTTCCACCGGCACCGGAACCTCGTCGACCGAGGAAAGGGCCGCGCGTTGGCGCGCGGCAGCGCTCTTCGCCCCCAGCGCCTGGAGGAACGCGACGGCCTGGAGGACGTCCTCCCAGCCGGAGGGCTCCGCGGCATCGATCCGGCGGAGCCGGGTGAGCAGCTCGGTCTCGGCCGCGATGCGCCGGCGGGTCTGGCGGATGAGGTCGCCGACGAGTGCCGAGGGCGTGAAGCCGGGGTCGTCGAGCGCGCGCCCGATCTCACGCAGCGACAGCCCCAGCGACCGCAGGCTCTCGATGTGGAAGATCCGCCGGATGTCCTCGCCGGAGTACTCCCGGTAGCCGGTGCCCGTACGGCCGGAAGGCCGTATCAGGCCGAGCGACTCGTAGTGCCTGAGCATGCGGGCACTGACCCCGGACCGTCGCGCCACCTCACCGATCAGCACGTCCCGTCGTCCTCCTGGTCCGACCGGCCGAGGGCGACGATGCGTTTCGCCTCCTCGATCGCGAACTCGAAGCCGGTGTCCGGGTCGCGCAGCAGCCGTGCCGTGGCGAGCGCGTGCGTGCGCACGCGCCGGTCAGGGGCCGTTGCCGCGCCACGCAGAGTCGGCCGAACGACCTCACCCAGCGCGACCAGCGCCCGGCTGAGACTCTGCTGCGTCTCCCGCTCACCGCGCCCGAACTGCGTCGCCAGCGCCGCGGCCAACCCGGACTTCCCGCTTTCCGGCACGAGTACGACCGCGGCCCGCCAGGCGGTCCGCGCCACTTCGTCGTCGGCGTCGGACAGGAGCGCCGGTGTGATCGCGGGCCACGCCTGCCGGTCCCCGATCTTGGACAGCGTGTGCAGCGCCTGGCTCCGTGCCTGCGCACGCTCCGAGCGGACTTCGCGGAGCAGTCCGGGGAGCGTCATGGACACCGGGTGGCGGGTGAGCGCCCAGGTCAGCATGTCGCGGACGAAGAACTCGGGCTCGATCGCGCATCGCTCGACGAGCTTGTCGACGAAGCGCGGATCCGGTGTCGTGCCGACCGCCAGCGCCGCCCGCAGCCGCACGGACGAACGGCCGTCCTCCAGGCCCTGGAGCGCTCGTGTCGCATCGGCGTCCTGTCTCGTCATGGTCATCGGGACCACCTCCTCGGCATGCAGTGAAGGCCTTGTCACCGTGTCAAGGTCAATGGCCTGCCGGGCGACTTCACACCGTGCCGCCCTGAGGGCGTACGCGCCACCGACCTTGCGGACCCCGCCGGGCCCCGGCCGCCGACGTACTCGGGATCACGGCTGCGAGGCGGGAGCCGCAGCGATGCCCGTCGGGCAAGCGATGCCCGTCGGGCAGGAGGGCCCCCGGTCCGTTCCGACCGTTCCGAACGGGTCGCTCAGCCTGACCCCCGTCCCGCCCGCCCCGCAGTAGCCGCCCGGGTTTTTGGCGAGGTACTGCTGGTGGCGGGTCTCGGCCGCGTAGAAGGGGTGGTCCTGGGCCGGGAGGATCTCTGTGGTGATCGGGGCGTGGCCCGAGGCGGTGAGGGCCTGCTGGTAGGACGTGCGGGAGGACTCGGCTGCTCTTGCCTGGGCCGGGGAGTGGGTGAAGACCGCGGAGCGGTACTGGGTGCCGACGTCGTTGCCCTGGCGGAAGCCCTGGGTGGGGTCGTGGGACTCCCAGAACGTCGTCAGCAGGCGCTCGTACGAGATCACCGCCGGGTCGAAGACCACGCGGACGACCTCCGTGTGGGCGGTCAGGCCCGAGCAGACCTCCTCGTAGGTGGGGTGTTCGGTGTGGCCGCCCTGGTAGCCGACCACGGTCGTCCACACCCCTGCCGGGAGCTGCCAGAACCCGCGCTCCGCGCCCCAGAAGCAGCCCATGCCGAAGTCGGCGACCTCGAGGCCCCGGGGGTAGGGGCCGAGGAGGGGGTTGCCGAGGACGGTGTGCCGGTCGAGGACGGAGTAGAACGGCGCCGGACGGCCTTGCAGAGCCTGTTCGGGCGTCGGGAGCCGGAGGGTGTGGCCGTGCGGGAACATGCGGTCTCCAGGAGGGGAGCTGAGGGGCCGTGCGGGGCAACGCGCACGGCGCCCACGGGATTCCGGCCGACCGCCGCAGCTCCTCGCCGTGGGTTCCTGGAGGCCGGCCCGGTCGGCTGCGGAAGGGCCCGGTGCGGCACTACGGCAGTGCGGCACTACGGCAGTGCGTCAGTACGGCAGTACCTCAGTGCGGCAGCGTCGCCGGGCTGCCGCCGTTCGCCTCGTAGCCCGCCACCGCCAGCGCCCGGTAGACCGCGAACTCACCGGCCGGGTCGGGGGAGAGGGTCCACGGGAGGGCGCCCACATGGCCGTCCACGTGTATGAGCTGGTTCATCGCCTCGGACCAGCGTTCGGCGCGCACCAGGAAGAAGATCAGCAGGTGGCGGACGTGCGCCAGCATCGGGTCGTCGGGACGGGCCGCGTGCACCGCGAACAGCGCGCCGTGCATCGCCTTCGTCACTACCTCGCTCTGGTAGAAGCCGCTGACCAGGTTCACCTCGGGGAGGTGCTCGAAGACCGCGAACAGCGGCATGGCCGCGAGGAGCGAGCCCTGGGGGGCTCTCGCGGCCGCCGCCTCCGCGAAGGAGTTCGCCAGTTCGCGCGAGCCGTGCCACTTCTCGCACCAGTAGTGCAGCGCCGCCAGATGCGCCCCCATGTGCGCCGGGGCACGGTCCAGGATCTTCAGCCAGAGCTGTTCGAACTCCTTCTGCGCGTACTGAAGACCGCGGGCCACCGACAACTCGACGAAGTACGGGATCGGGTCACCGGGGGAGAGCAGCGCCGCCTGACCGCAGGCGTCCTTCGCCTCCTCCATGATGATCCGGAAGTCGTCCGTGCCCCGCGTCGACGTCCGCCACGCCTGCTGCACCAGGAACTCGGCGTGCACCGCCGCGCCGCCCGCGTCCTTGGGCGCCTCCGTGCGCCACACCCGCAGCCACTGCCCGCCGGGCGTCTCGCTGACGCCGCCCGGCCGCTGCTGGAGCTCCAGCGCCGCCGCGCCCGCGAAGGCCTGCACGCGCTGCCAGCGCAGCTCGCCCGTCGTCTCCGTGCCGGCCAGCAACTGCTGCGCGGCCCGGTAGTCCTGTGTGTGCTGCACCACGTCCAGGACGTCCAGCAGGTCCTGGTCGGGGCCGGGCATGCGGATGTCCAGCTCCTCCGTGCGCACGAACCCGTAGGTCTCGGGGTCCGCGGCGTCCGGGTGGCCCGCCGGGACCTGCTCGATCATGCCGCGCCTGCGCCGCAGGAACGGCAGCAGCACGAAGCTGACCATGAGCAGCGCCATCAGGACGAACAGAATCTCCATGCCTCAAGCGAACCAGACCGCGCCGACAATTGGCCAACCCGCTCCCGAGCCTGTGGAAAAACGTCCGCGGAGGGCGGTCGGCGGGCGGTGGGCGGGCCGTCAGGGGGCCGGGTGCGGGCCGTCCGTCTGCGCCCGCGCACTCCCGCCGTCCCGCAGCAGGCCCGCGAGCGGACTACGCTCGGTGCTCATGAGCGACAGGCACATCAGTCAGCACTTCGAGACCCTCGCGATCCACGCGGGCAACACCGCCGATCCCCTCACCGGCGCGGTGGTCCCGCCGATCTACCAGGTCTCGACCTACAAGCAGGACGGCGTCGGCGGTCTGCGCGGCGGCTACGAGTACAGCCGCAGCGCCAACCCGACCAGGACCGCCCTGGAGGAGAACCTCGCCGCCCTCGAAGGCGGCCGCCGAGGTCTCGCGTTCGCTTCCGGACTGGCGGCCGAGGACTGCCTGTTGCGTACGCTGCTCAGTCCCGGGGACCACGTGGTGATCCCGAACGACGCCTACGGCGGCACGTTCCGGCTCTTCGCGAAGGTCGTCGCCCGCTGGGGTGTGGAGTGGTCGGTCGCCGACACCGGTGACGCCGCCGCCGTGCGGGCCGCGATCACCCCGAAGACCAAGGCCGTGTGGGTGGAGACCCCGTCCAACCCGCTCCTCGGCATCACCGACATCGCCGCCGTCGCCCAGATCGCCCGTGAGGCGGGCGCCCGTCTCGTGGTCGACAACACCTTCGCCACGCCGTACCTTCAGCAGCCGCTGGCGCTCGGCGCGGACGTCGTGGTGCACTCCCTGACCAAGTACATGGGCGGTCACTCGGACGTCGTCGGCGGCGCGCTGATCACCGGCGACGCGGAGCTGGGCGAGGAGCTGGCCTACCACCAGAACGCGATGGGCGCGATCGCCGGGCCCTTCGACTCCTGGCTGGTGCTGCGCGGCGCCAAGACGCTGTCGGTGCGCATGGACCGGCACAGCGAGAACGCCACCAAGGTCGCCGACATGCTGACCCGGCACGCGCGCGTGACGAAGGTGCTGTACCCCGGTCTGCCGGACCACCCCGGTCACGAGATCGCGGCCAAGCAGATGCGGGCGTTCGGCGGCATGATCTCCTTCCAGGTCGCCGGGGGCGAGGAGGCCGCGGTCGAGGTGTGCAACCGGGCCAAGGTCTTCACCCTCGGCGAGTCGCTGGGTGGCGTCGAGTCCCTCATCGAGCACCCGGGGCGCATGACGCACGCGTCCGTGGTCGGCTCGGCGCTGGAGGTTCCCGGCGACCTCGTCCGGCTCTCCGTCGGCATCGAGAACATCGACGACCTCCTCGCCGACCTTCAGCAGGCTCTCGGCTAGAAGGCGTCCCTCGGAAGGCCTTCGGCCGGCCTTCGGGGTCACCAGCCGGTCAGCGGTGGAGTCGTCTGCGACGGCGGCTCCACCCACGGCTGGGCCACCACCGCCCAGACCGTGAACGCCACCGCGGCCGCGAACAGCAGCAGCCACAGCACCCGCCGGGCGACCGTCCGGCGGCGCAGTATCCGGGCGCCCCGGCGTACGACGTCCGCGTGGAGTTCCGTGGGCACGTGCGGTGGCGTCCGCTCCATGATCTGCCGCACGGCGGCCTCCCGCTCGGGCCGGTTCACGACGCCGCCGCCCTCGCCCGGCGCACCGCGGGCGCCGGGCCCCGCGGCGGATGCAGGAGCGTCGCCGTCGCCCGGTCGCAGACCGTACGGATCCGTTCCGCCGGCAGGCCGAGCAGGGCCGCCACCTGTTCGTCGGCGACGCCCTCGTAGAGCCTGAGGACCAGGACGAGGCGCTCCTGGGGGGTGAGCCGTGCCAGCGGGCCGACGGCGGGGAGCGGCCGGCCGAGGGGCAGAGCGGCGTACCGGTGCCAGGCGCCGTGGGCGAAGCGGGTGGCCAGGTACTCACGGGCCCGGTTGTAGGGGTCCTCGCCGTGCAGCCGGTCCCAGCACGCGTACGTGTGTGCGAGGGCGAGTGTCAGCAGGCGCCGTGCGCGCGGGTTGTCGGCCGGCGCCTCCGCCGTGAGCAGTGTGGCGGCGTGCAGCAGCCGCCCGCCCGCTCCGGCGACGAACGCCTCGAACTCCCGGGTCCGGCGGGCTTCCTGGGCCGCACGCCTGTCTCGCACACCGAGCCTCCCGCCTGACGGCGTCCCCCTCGAGGGCCATACGCCCCGGTCTCATATGAGGCCCAGGGCGGGCTTTCGGTCAAGAGCCGCGCACGGCTGCCCGAAAGTCGCCGCGCGCGGGCGACCGGTTCAGGAAGCGGCCGACGACGGCTCGGCGCCGGGTACTCCCTGGGCCGCCATCCGTGAGGACAGCGCGGTGTTGAAGCGGGTGAGGAGCTCGCAGAACGTCTCGCGCTCCTCCGGTGCCCAGTCGTCCGTCAACTCGGCCATCAACTGGCGTCTGGAGGACCGCACTTCCTCCAGCCGGGACTGCCCGCGCGGGGACAGCTGGAGCACCACGGCCCGTCCGTCCTCGGGGTGCGAGGTCCGCTTGACCAGGCCGGTGTCGACGAGCGGAGCCACCTGCCGGGTGACGGTGGACGAGTCGATGCCCATGCTCGCCGCGAGCGCCTTGACGCCCATCGGGCCTTCCTTGTCGAGGCGGTTGAGCAGCAGGTACGCGGCGCGGTCCATGGAGTTGCGCACCTGCCCGACGCCGCCGAGCCGGGTCTGTTCGGCCCGGCGGGCGAACACCGCGACCTCGTGCTGCAACGTGTCGAGAAGACCGGTGTCACCGACGGTCGTCATGTCCATCGACATTTCAGGTGTTGTGGGCATGGCCGGGGGCTCACTTCATGAAGGGGCTGCTGGAATGGGGGACAGAGTACGCGGCTGGAAGGCGGGTCGTACCGACGCTGCGGAAACCGGTCTCGGAGGTTGGTCACAGAGGTCGTGGCCGCCTGTGAACTGCGATGCTGGAGTCATGAGCTACCGCACGGCTGACTCCTTGCGTCCCGTCACCCTCGACGATGTACGCGGGGCCCAGAAGATGCTGTCGGGCGTGGCGCGGACGACCGCGATGGAGGGCAGCAGGCACCTGTCCCAGCTGGTCGGGGCGCCGGTGCACCTCAAGTGCGAGAACCTCCAGCGGACGGGGTCGTTCAAGCTGCGCGGCGCGTACGTCCGGATCGCCGGGCTGCTGCCGGAGGAGCGGGCCGCCGGGGTCGTCGCGGCGAGCGCGGGCAATCACGCGCAGGGCGTGGCGCTGGCCTCGGCGGTGCTGGGCGTGCGCTCCACGGTCTTCATGCCCCAGGGCGCCCCGCTGCCGAAGATCAGTGCCACCCGTGAGTACGGCGCCGAGGTGCGCCTGCACGGTCAGGTGGTCGACGAGACGCTCGCCGCGGCGCAGGAGTACGCGGCCGGGACGGGGGCGGTGTTCATCCACCCCTTCGACCACCCCGACATCATCGCGGGCCAGGGGACGGTCGGCCTGGAGATCCTCGAGCAGTGCCCGGAGGTGCGCACGATCGTCGTCGGGATCGGCGGCGGCGGGCTGGCGGCGGGCATCGCGGTCGCGGTGAAGGCGCTGCGGCCGGACGTGCGGATCGTCGGGGTGCAGGCGGCGGGGGCCGCGGCCTACCCGCCCTCGCTGGCGGCCGGGCGTCCGGTGTCGATCCGTACCCCGGCGACGATGGCCGACGGCATCAAGGTCGGCCGGCCCGGTGACGTGCCGTTCTCCATCGTGGGCGATCTGGTGGACGAGGTGCGCACGGTGACGGAGGACGAGCTGGCCGCGGCGCTGCTGCTGTGCCTGGAGCGGGCCAAGCTGGTCGTCGAGCCGGCCGGGGCGAGCCCGGTGGCCGCGCTGCTCGGCGCGCCCGGCGCCTTCGAGGGCCCGGTCGTCGCGGTGCTGTCCGGCGGCAACGTGGACCCGGTGCTGATGGAGCGCGTCCTGCGGCACGGCATGGCGGCGCAGGGCCGCTACCTGGCCGTACGCCTGCGGTTGACGGACCGGCCGGGCGCCCTCGCCACGCTTCTGGGGGCGTTGTCAGTGGTCGACGCTAACGTGTTGGACGTGAGCCATCTGCGGACCGACCCCCGGCTCGGGCTGACCGAGGCGGAGGTCGAGCTGCATCTGGAGACGAAGGGGCCGGCGCACTGCGCCGAGGTCGGCCGAGCCCTGCGCGACGCCGGCTACACCGTCATCGACTGAAGTCGGCAGGGGGCGTCGCCCGAGGGGCGAGACCCTCCCGGAACCGGCTCGGAGCCCGCTCCGAGCTCGTTTCGTGCTCGCTTCGATCCTGCTCAGAGTCCCTTCGTCACCCGTTCGAGAAAGACCGTTGTGAGACGCGATACATCGCGTTATGGTGTGTTCGCGCCGCTCCCCCCACCCGTTGTCGGGCGGAACGAAAAGTACAAACCTAGGCTTTCCGAAGAATCCTCAATGACGTGGAGACTGATATGCCAGGTGCCATCTATGCCGAAGGCCTGGTGAAGACCTTCGGCGACGTAAAGGCTCTGGACGGCGTGGACCTGGACGTCCCGGAGGGCACGGTCCTCGGCCTGCTCGGGCCGAACGGAGCGGGAAAGACCACCACGGTCCGCTGTCTGACCACGCTCCTGCGCCCCGACCGCGGCCGGGCCATGGTCGCCGGCCTCGACGTGCTCAAGCATCCCAACGAGGTCCGCCGCTCCATCGGCCTGTCCGGACAGTTCGCCGCGGTCGACGAATACCTCACCGGCCGCGAGAACCTCCAGATGGTCGGCCAGCTGTACCAGATGAAGGCGGGCGCGGCGAAGGCCCGGGCCGCCGAGCTGCTCGACCAGTTCGGCCTCGCGGAAGCCGCCGACCGTAACGCGAAGACCTACTCCGGGGGCATGCGCCGCCGCCTCGACCTGGCCGCGGCACTGGTCGTCTCGCCGCCCGTGATGTTCATGGACGAGCCGACGACCGGCCTCGACCCGCGCAACCGCCAGATGCTGTGGGAGGTGATCAAGCGCCTCGTCTCCGGCGGCACGACCTTGCTGCTCACCACCCAGTACCTCGAAGAGGCCGACCATCTCGCGCACGACATCGCGGTCGTCGACCACGGCAGGGTGATCGCCCGCGGCACCTCCGACCAGCTCAAGGCCCGCACCGGCGGAGAACGCGTGGAGGTCGTGGTGCACGAACGCGACCACATAGCCACGGCCGCGGAGGTGCTGGCCGGCTTCGGCAAGGGCGAGACCACCGTCGAGCAGCACACCCGCAAGCTCACCGTGCCCGTCACCGGCGGCGCCAAGCTCCTCGCCGAGGTCATCCGGGAGCTCGACACCCGCGGCATCGAGATCGACGACATCGGCCTGCGCCGCCCCACCCTCGACGACGTCTTCCTGTCCCTGACGGGACACGTCGCCGAGACGAAGGCCGAGGAGAGCGAAGAGGACCGACGCGACGACCAGCGCGGTCGGAGCGGAAAGAGCGAGAGGGAGACCGTCGAATGAGTGCCGTCACCGACGCCGTGCGCGGCGCGGCGCCCAAGCCCGCCCACCCGCTCGGACAGTCCGTCCGCGACTCACTGGTGATCGCGAAGCGCAACCTGATCCGGATGTCCCGCATCCCGGAGATGGTCATCTTCGGACTCATCCAGCCGATCATGTTCGTGGTGCTGTTCACCTACGTGTTCGGCGGGTCCATGCAGATCGGCGGCAGCACGAGCGCCACCGACTACACGAACTTCCTGATGGCGGGCATCTTCGCGCAGACCGTCACCTTCGCCACTGCCGGAGCCGGCGCGGGCATCGCCGACGACATGCACAAGGGCCTCATCGACCGCTTCCGGTCCCTGCCCATGGCGCGCGGCGCGGTGCTCACCGGCCGCACCCTCGCCGACCTCGTGCAGACGGCGCTCACCCTGCTGGTCCTCGCGGTGGTCGCCCTGCTGGTCGGCTGGCGGGTCGGCTCCGACGGCAGCACCAACGCCGCCCGGGTGCTCGCCGCCTTCGGGCTGCTGCTCCTGCTCGGCTACGCGTTCACCTGGATCGGCGCCCTGATCGGCCTGAGCGTCCGTACCCCCGAGGCGGCCACCTCCGGCGGACTCATCTGGCTCTTCCCGGTGACCTTCATCTCCAACGCGTTCGTGGACACCAGCAACATGACGCCGTGGCTGCGTCACATCGCCGAGTGGAACCCGTTCAGTGCCACCGTCCAGGCCTGCCGGGTGCTCTTCGCCAACCCGGGGCAGTCGCCGTCCGACGCCTGGCCCATGCAGCACCCGGTCTGGGCCTCGCTGATCTACTCGGTGCTGATCGTCGTGATCTTCCGGACGCTGGCGGTCCGCAAGTACCGCTCGGCGACGGCCTGAGCGCTCCCGGGCAGGACGAAGCCCCCGGCGGCACGAGCGCCGGGGGCCGGTCACAGCGGGGGCGACGTACAGGGGCCGGTCAGCCGCTGTAGGCCTCGGCCTTGAGGATGCGCACGGAGGCCTTCTTGCCGTTGGGCAGCTCGTACTCCGCGTCCTCGCCGACCTTGTGGCCGATCACGCCGGTGCCCAGCGGGGACTGCGGCGAGTAGGTCTCGACGTCCGAGCTCGCGTACTCGCGCGAGGCGAGCAGGAAGGTCATGGTGTCGTCCTCGTCGCCGTCGAAGGCGATCGTCACGACCATGCCGGGCGCCACCGCGCCGTCCGCGGAAGCCGGGGTCTCGCCGACCTTGGCGTTGTCGAGAAGCTGGGTCAGCTGGCGCACACGGAGCTCCTGCTTGCCCTGCTCCTCCTTGGCCGCGTGGTACCCACCGTTCTCACGCAGGTCCCCCTCCTCGCGCGCGGCCGCGATCTTGGCGGCGATCTCCGTGCGCGCAGGACCAGTAAGGTACTCAAGCTCGACCTTGAGCTTGTTGTACGCCTCCTGGGTCAGCCAGGTGACGGACTCGCTGGTCTGGGTCACAGGTGCTCCTCGTCGGTACTGGGAATACAAAGCATCGCCCTACCAAAAGCATGTTCCTCAGGCGATGGGCGAAACCACGAGCCTAACAATTCAGTGGCCGTAGGGGGAGGACATAAGCCATCAGAATTACGTCGACGCAGGTCAGCGTGCACGTATTGTGGAGGGCGACTCCCGCCCGGCGGCCCGGCGGCGGTCTGCGTCAGTCGGCGTGACAGCCGAGCAGCTCGGCCGTCGTGCCCTTCGCCGTCGTACGCAGCGTGACCGTCCTGTCGATGCGCGTGTCCGACCCGGCGAAACGGAAGTCGGCCCGCCCCACCTCGGCGCCGTCGGCCGACTGCGAGCGCACCGTGCAGTAGCCGCTCGCGCCCGAGTCCTTGCGGACCTCCAGGTGGAGCTGTACCGCCTCGTCCGAGGTCGCCTTGAAGGTGATCACCTCGGCGCTGATCTTGTTCTGGCCGACGTAGTGGTAGGCGAAGTATCCGACCAGGGCGAGCAGGAGCGCGCCCAGCACGGCGCCGGCGATCCTGAGCCTGTGGTCGGCCCGCTCGTCCGAGGAACGGCCGTAGCGGCCCTCGGGCAGTCGCGTGCTCGCCGTACTCATGATCGTCCTCCCGGCACGGAATTATTCGCCTTCCGATTCGGTCACTATAGAAGCCTGCGATCGCGCCGGTTCACACCGGGCGCCGACTTACCGAGGATTGAGTCTTGACTGACCAGCTGCGACTGATGGCCGTTCACGCGCACCCCGACGACGAGTCGAGCAAGGGCGCGGCCACCATGGCGAAGTACGTGTCCGAGGGGGTGGACGTGCTGGTGGTGACCTGCACGGGCGGGGAGCGCGGCTCCATCCTCAATCCCAAGCTTCAGGGCGACAAGTACATCGAGGAGCACATCCACGAGGTACGCAAGAAGGAGATGGACGAGGCCCGCGAGATCCTCGGAATCAAGCAGGAGTGGCTCGGCTTCATCGACTCGGGTCTGCCCGAGGGCGATCCGCTGCCGCCGCTGCCCGACGGCTGCTTCGCCCTGGAGGACGTCGACAAGGCGGCCGGTGAGCTGGTGCGGCAGATCCGCTCCTTCCGTCCCCAGGTGATCACCACCTACGACGAGAACGGCGGCTACCCGCACCCCGACCACATCATGACCCACAAGATCTCGATGGTGGCCTTCGAGGGCGCGGACGACGCCGCCAAGTACCCCGAGGCCGAGTTCGGGCCCGTGTACCGGCCGTCGAAGCTGTACTACAACCAGGGCTTCAACCGGCCCCGCACCGAGGCGCTGCACCACGCGATGCTCGACCGCGGCCTGGAGTCCCCCTACGGGGAGTGGCTCAAGCGCTGGGAGGAGTTCGGCCAGAAGGAGCGCACGCTCACCACGCACGTCCCGTGCGCCGACTTCTACGAGATCCGTGACAAGGCGCTGATCGCGCACGCCACGCAGATCGACCCCGACGGCGGCTGGTTCCGGGTGCCGATGGAGATCCAGAAGGAGGTCTGGCCCACGGAGGAGTACGAGCTCGCGAAGTCCCGCGTCGATACCTCCCTCCCCGAGGACGACCTCTTTGCGGGCATCCGCGACAATGCCTGACATGAGCGCAAGCGTGAGTCTGGCAATGACGCACCTCGTCCCGCTGGCCAAGGAGGTCGACGAGAACAAGGTCACCCCCGGCGTCCTCGGCTTCATCGTCTTCGCGGCGATGGCCGTGGCGGTGTGGGGCCTGATGAAGTCCATGAGCAAGCACATGGGCAAGGTCGACTTCAAGGAGCCGGCGGACCCGGAGCGGACGTCCGCCGCCGGTGCGACGGCGACGGCGGCCGCGAAGACGACCGTGACGGGGACCTCGACGGGGAAGCCCTCCTCGACCTCGTGAGGCGCGTGCGCGGCGAGGCCGCGTGACGAGCCGGTGAGCGAGCGGATCGGCGAGGACGTGTGCCGGGGTGCGGGCCGACCGCCCCACCCCCGGCGCACGCGCCCATTCCGACGCCGTCCGGCGCCCGCGCCCCTTGCCGGGGCCCGCGCCCGCCGCCCCTGGTCGGTGCCCGCGCGTTGCCTCCGCCTCCGCCTCCGCCTCCGCCGGCGTCTCCGTCTCCGCCTCTGCCCCGTTCTGGCGTTTTTTTGTGCGGGTGGGCCCGATGGGCCGTCGGGCCGGTCGGGCGGGCTGTCTACGCGTCGTCCAGCGCCACGCCCATGACCTCTCGTCCGTGTCGGCCGGGGACCATGCCCAGGCGCCAGGCCTGCCAGCCGGACTCCAGGCGGATGCCCCGGTCCAGCAGCAGGCCGTAGGCCTCCAGGCACTCGTTGAGGCTGCTGTCGCGCAGCGGGTGGTCCGTGCGGAGCAGCTGGGCCAGTTCCTCCTGGGCCACCGCCGTGCCGACCTCCACCCCGCCCGGGGCCGCGTACGGCAGCAGGGTGCAGCGCAGGAAGCGGGCCCAGTCCTCGCCGCGCCGGTCGCCGTACGAGGCGAACAGGCCGGCCGCCTCGTCGCACAGGGCCAGCGCCGCCTGCGTACGGGCGTTCCCCGCGTCCACGATCGCGAGTTCCAGGCAGGTCCAGGCCTCGCCGTGCGCGACGCCGATGCGCTGGAAGTCGGCGCGCGCGTCGACCAGGAGCTGCCGGGCGAAGCCCGAGTTGCGCAGCGAACCGGTCTGGGCGGCGCGCTGGTCGCGGGTCACCCGGGCCGAGTGGTGCCGGGCGCAGGCCAGGCCGTAGACGTCCCGCATGCGGGAGAAGAGGGAGCGGGAGCGTTCCAGCTCGCGGACGGCGTGGTCCAGGTCGCCCGTCTCCTCCAGGGCCAGGCCCAGGTAGTACACCGTCCAGGCCTCGCCGCGCGCGTCCTCGTTGTCCCGGTGCCGTGCCGAAGCCCGGCGCAGGTCCTCCGCCGCCGGGCCCGGATCCCCGGCGATCAGACGGGCGCGGGCCAGCTGGGTCAGGGCCCAGGCCTCGCCGCGCGCGTCGCGGGTGCGGCCGTACAGATCGAGGGCCTCGCGCAGATCGGCCTCGGCCCGCGGGACGTCGCCGCGGCGCAGATTCAGCTGGCCCAGCTGGAAGTGCGCCCATGCCTCGCCGTGCACGGAGCCGCCCTCGCGGTGCAGGACCAGTGAGCGGGTGAGCAGGTCGAGGGCCTCGGCGAGATGCGCCCTGTCCCGTTGCACCGCCGCCAGCGCGTGCATCGTCCAGGCCCGGTCCGTGGCCAGCTCGGGCGCGGCCTGGAGGTCCATCGCCTCCCGCAGTTTCGCCGCCGCCTCCGTCAACTGGCCCTGGTGGTGCAGGGTGATGCCCAGCGAGCACAGGGCGCGGGCCGCGCCCGCGTCGTGGTGGGCCTGGAGATAGAGGTCGACGACCGAGCTGAGCGTCGTACGGGCCTTGTCCAGTTCGCCCAGCTGCCGGGCCGCGATACCGGTACGCCACTGCACGGACCGCACCAGCAGGTCCTGGCCGACCGATTGCGCCAGCTCGCTGATCTCACCGAGCCGGTAGAGGTCGCCGCGCAGCAGGCAGTAGTCGCACAGGGCGCCCAGCAGGCTCAGTACGGCGTTCTGGTCGACGCCCTCCGCGTGCCGCAGCGTGGCCGTGATGAAGCTCGACTCGTCGTCCAGCCAGCGCAGCGCCTCGTCCAGGGAGGTGAAGCCGTGCGGGGTGAAGCGGTCCGAGCGGGTCGACATGTTGCCGTCGACCAGCCGCAGCACGGAGTCGGCGAGTTCGGCGTAGCTGACGATCAGGCGTTCCTGGGCCGCCGAGCGCTCGGTCGGCTCCTCCTCGTCGAGGAGCCGGGACTGGGCGAAGGCGCGGACCAGGTCGTGCAGGCGGTAGCGGTCGCCGCGGACGTGGTCGACCAGACCGGCGTCGGCGAGGGCCGTGAGATGGCGGGTCGCCTCCGCGCGGTCCGTGCCGAGGAGCGCGGCCGCCGCGGCCGTGCCGAGCGAGGCCCGTCCGGCCAGGGCCAGCCGGCGCAGCAGTCTGCGGGTCACGTCCGGCTGGTCGGTGTAGCGCAGCCACAGGGCGCGCTCGACCGGCTCCACCGGGCCGTACACCCCCAGGTCCGCCGCCAGCGCGCGCGGTGAGCGCGGGCCCAGCGAGGAGCCCACGATGCGCAGCGCCAGCGGCAGCCCGCCGCACAACTCCCTTATGTGGTCGGCGGATTCGGCGTCGTACGGACTCGAGTCGTCCCGGGCGGCCGCGCTCAGCAGTTCCTCCGCGCCCGCCGCGTCCAGGGGCCGCACCGCCAGTTCGTGCACCCAGGCGGACAGTTCGGCCGGCAGCCCCAGGGGGCTCCGGGCGGTGACCAGGACCAGGCTGTCGGAACGTTCCGGCACAAGTGCGCGGACCTGTTCGGGGTCCGAGGCGTCGTCGAGGATCACGGTGACCGGCAGACCGGTCAGGTGCTGCTGGTACAGCTCGGTGAGCCGTTTGACCTGCTGGTCCGCGGAGGAGCGCTCACGGAAGAGGAGCTGCTCGCGGGGCGCGCCGAGCCGGTTCAGCAGGTGCAGCAGGGCGTCCCGGGTGGGCAGGGGCGCCTCCTCCGCGCTGTCGCCGCGCAGGTCCACCACGCAGGCGCCGCGGAACTGGTCGCGCAGATCGTGCGCGGCCCGCACCGCGAGGGCGGTGCGGCCGCTGCCGGGGGGTCCGTGCAGCACGACGACCGTCGGCCGGGTCCGGGTGCCGGCGCGCGCCGCCTGCACCCACTGCCGGAGCTGCCCGAGTTCGGTCCGGCGTCCGGCGAACGGGCCCGCCGATTCGGGGAGTTGGGTGAAGGACTGGGCCAGTACGGTCCGTCCGCGCGCCGCCGCGCTCTTGTCGGTGCCGCGCAGTTGCGGTCCCGGCGCCTTCTTCGGGCCGGTCGTCGCGCTCAGCATCCGCTGCTGATCCAGGAAGGGCCGGATGCCCCGCACCTCCAGTGCGGTGAGCCATTGCAGCCGCAGTTGCTCGGCGCCGCCCGGCTGCCCCGCCTCGCCTGCCCGGTGATGCGCGGCCGGCAGATGGGAGCCCGCCACCTTCATGACGGTCGCCGCGGCGCCCACGACCCCGACGGCCACCCCGGCGCCGAGCGCGGTACCCGGCCCGGTGCCCAGCGCCAGATCGGCGACCGCCGTCGTGACCGCCGCAACACCCGCCACCAGCAGGGGAGTCCGTCCGCCCTCCCGCGCGTACCGCTGTCCGAAACTGACCTGCCCGGCCTCGGTCTCCTCCAGGGCGCGCGCGTAGGCCTCGTACTCCTCGGCGGCCGTCAGCGCCATGGCGTCCAGCGCGCCGCGCGCCCGCGTCATCAGCACCTGCCGGTCGCTGCGCCCGCCGGAGCGCCGTACCTCCTCCTCCACGGCCCGCGCCAACAACCGCTCGGCTTCCGCCCTATGGCCGTCCCGCATGTCCCGTCCCCCTCCGGAGGTCACCGCTTTCCTTGGTCAAGTGTGCGGCGGGCGGAGCCGCGACGCGAGGGGGCGAAGGCCCCGGGTCGCCGCTGCGTGGACCGCCCGGGGGCGCCTGACGTCCGACGGGCGGGGTACTGCGGCAGGATGGTCCCCATGCCGAACCGACTGGCCCATGAGACGTCTCCGTACCTCCTCCAGCACGCCGACAACCCCGTCGACTGGTGGCCCTGGTCGGCGGAGGCCTTCGAGGAGGCGCGCAGGCGGGGCGTGCCGGTGCTGCTGAGCGTCGGATATTCGAGCTGCCACTGGTGCCATGTGATGGCGCACGAGTCCTTCGAGGACCAGGAGACCGCCGACCGTCTCAACGAGCACTTCGTCAGCGTCAAGGTCGACCGGGAGGAGCGTCCCGACGTCGACGCCGTCTACATGGAGGCCGTGCAGGCGGCCACCGGCCAGGGCGGCTGGCCCATGACCGTGTTCCTGACGCCCGACGCCGAGCCCTTCTACTTCGGGACGTACTTCCCGCCCGCGCCCCGGCAGGGCATGCCGTCCTTCCGGCAGGTGCTGGACGGGGTGCGGCAGGCCTGGACCGAGCGGCGGGACGAGGTGGCCGAGGTCGCCGGGAAGATCGTCCGGGATCTGGCTGGGCGGGAGATCTCCTACGGGGACGGCGTGGCCCCCGGTGAGCAGGAGCTGTCGCAGGCGCTGCTGGGGCTGACCCGGGAGTACGACCCGCAGCGGGGCGGGTTCGCCGGCGCGCCGAAGTTCCCGCCGTCGATGGTGATCGAGTTCCTGCTCCGCCACCATGCGCGGACCGGTGCCGAGGGCGCCCTGCAGATGGCCCGGGACACCTGTGAACGGATGGCCAGGGGCGGGATCTACGACCAGCTCGGCGGCGGGTTCGCCCGGTACTCCGTCGACCGTGACTGGGTCGTGCCGCACTTCGAGAAGATGCTGTACGACAACGCCCTGCTGTGCCGGGTCTACGCCCATCTCTGGCGATCCACCGGCAGTGAACTCGCCCGGCGGGTCGCCCTGGAGACGGCCGACTTCATGGTGCGCGAACTCCGTACCGAGCAGGGCGGGTTCGCCTCCGCGCTCGACGCCGACAGCGACGACGGGAGCGGGAAGCACGTCGAGGGCGTGTACTACGTCTGGACGCCCGAGCAGCTCACCGAGGTGCTCGGGCCGCAGGACGCCGCGCTGGCCGCCCGCTGCTTCGGCGTCACCGAGGAGGGCACCTTCGAGCACGGCGCCTCCGTCCTGCAGCTCCCGCAGCAGGAGGAGGTCTTCGACGCCGAGAGGATCGCCGGCATCAAGGAGCGGCTGCTGCGCGAGCGCGGCGGACGGCCCGCGCCGGGCCGGGACGACAAGGTCGTCGCCGCCTGGAACGGGCTCGCGATCGCCGCGCTCGCCGAGACCGGCGCCTACTTCGACCGGCCGGATCTCGTCGAGGCCGCGGTCGGGGCCGCCGATCTCCTCGTCCGGCTGCATCTCGACGAGCAGGCCCGCATCGCCCGTACCAGCAAGGACGGCAAGGCCGGGGCCAACGCGGGGGTCCTCGAGGACTACGCCGACGTGGCCGAGGGGTTCCTCGCCCTCGCCTCCGTGACCGGGGAGGGCGTCTGGCTGGAGTTCGCCGGATTCCTGCTCGACCACGTCCTCGTCCGGTTCGTGGACCCCGGGTCCGGCGCGCTGTACGACACGGCGGCCGACGCCGAGCGGCTCATCCGGCGTCCGCAGGATCCGACCGACAACGCGGTGCCCTCCGGCTGGACGGCCGCCGCGGGCGCGCTGCTGAGCTACGCCGCCCACACCGGATCGGAACCCCACCGCACGGCGGCGGAGCGGGCGTTGGGCGTCGTGAAGGCGCTCGGGCCGCGGGTGCCCCGGTTCATCGGGTGGGGGCTCGCCGCCGCGGAGGCGCTGCTCGACGGGCCGCGCGAGGTCGCCGTGGTCGTGCCCGGCACGGCCGATCCGGCGTCGGCGGCGTTGCACCGTACGGCACTTCTGGGCACCGCCCCGGGGGCCGTCGTCGCGTTCGGCACCCCGGGGAGCGACGAGTTCCCGTTGCTCGCCGACCGGCCGTCGGTCAACGGTGAACCGACCGCTTATGTCTGCCGTAACTTCACATGTGACGCCCCGACGACCGATCCCGAGCGGCTGCGCACGGCGTTGACCACCGTGGTGAGCGGCTGAAACGGCTGGAAACAGCTGCAAAGCAGCGTCGATCCCGAGTGGAAAGCTGAGCACCTGTTCGGATAAGTCGGGTTACGAGCGGCAGAGTTCCGAAACAATCTATTTATCGGAAGAGTTCCCGGACTTCACAGAGTCCCCCTAGTCTCTCCACAGTGACGCGACGGATGTGACACGTCGTCGCTCAGGGGGCTCTGGGATCTGGGGGGATCTGCTTGCTCACGTCTGTCTTCATCGCCGCCGTCTCACTGGCCTTGTTCTGGATGGCGGCGTTCACCCTGTGGTGGCAGATGCACGCGTGGCGTACGCCCGAAGTGCTCGCCTCCACCCGGTTCAGCAGCCCGGACGGCGACGAACACGTCTCCTTCTCGCTGCTGCTTCCGGCACGGCACGAACAAGCCGTGCTGGACCACACCATCCAGCGGCTGCTGGAATCCAGCCACACCGACTTCGAGATCATCGTCATCGTGGGTCACGACGACCCCGAGACCACGGCGGTGGCCGAGAGCGCCGCCGCACGCGACCCGCGCGTCCGTGTCGTCGTCGACACCCACGAGAAGAAGAACAAGCCGAAGGCCATGAACACGGCGCTGCCGCACTGCCGCGGCGATGTCGTCGGGGTCTTCGACGCCGAGGACCAGGTCCATCCCGAGCTGCTCGCCCATGTCGACCACGCCTTCCGGACCACGGAGGCCGACGTGGTGCAGGGCGGAGTGCAGCTCATCAACTTCCACTCCAGCTGGTACAGCCTGCGCAACTGCCTGGAGTACTTCTTCTGGTTCCGCTCCCGGCTCCATCTGCATGCGCAGAAAGGATTCATCCCGCTGGGTGGCAACACCGTCTTCGTACGGACGCACACCCTCAGGGAGGCCGGCGGCTGGGACCCCGACTGCCTGGCCGAGGACTGCGATCTCGGTGTCCGCCTCTCCAGCGTCGGCAAGAGGGTCGTCGTCGCCTACGACTCCGACATGGTGACCCGGGAGGAGACCCCGGGCTCGCTGATGTCCCTGCTCAAGCAGCGCACCCGCTGGAACCAGGGTTTCCTCCAGGTCTACCGGAAGAAGGACTGGAAGCAACTCCCGGGATTCGGGCAGCGGTTGCTGGCCCGCTACACCCTCATGACGCCCTTCCTGCAGGCGTTCTCCGGGGTCGTCATCCCGCTCAACGTGGCGATCGCGCTCTTCCTCGACGTGCCCGTCGGGATCGCCTTCGTCACCTTCCTGCCGGCCGTGACGGCACTCGTCACCTTCGTCTTCGAGCTCGTCGGCCTGCACGACTTCGGCAAGCAGTACGGCCTGCGCATCCGCCTCGTCCACTACCTCAAGCTCGTCGTGGGCGGCCCGTTCTACCAGGTGCTCCTCGCGGGAGCCGCGATGCGCGCCGTCTGGCGTGAACAACGCGGCCGGAACGACTGGGAGCTGACCTCGCATGTCGGCGCGCATCTGACCGCGGCCACTCCCCGACCCGCGACGCCGGCCACTCCCGGGCCTGCGACCGGACCCGCGACCGGGACCGCGACCGGGACCGGGCCCGCGACCGGGCCTGCGACCGCGACCGCAGCCGCACCCGCTTCCGATCCCGCAGTGATCCGAGAGGACGTTCCTGCGTGACCTCCACCCTTCCCGCGGTGACCACCGGCACGGTCCCCGCGCAGCGCCGACCTGTGCCCGACTCCCGTTCGGCCGGCCGAACGGCCTCGCCGAAGCGGCTGCGCCGGTCCCGTCCCGACCTGATCCTGTGCGGCGTGCTCCTGGTGGCGATCCTCGTCGTGCAGGGCTGGAACATCGCCGACTACCCGACCCTCAGCGACGACGAGGGCACCTACCTCGCCCAGGCCTGGGCCGTCCAGGAGGGCAAGGGCCTGGCCCACTACACCTACTGGTACGACCACCCGCCCCTCGGCTGGATCCAGCTCGCCCTGCTGACCTGGATCCCCAAGCTGATCAGCCCCGACTCGATGACCGTCGGCTCGATGCGGGCCGCGATGCTCGTGGTCGGCGCGATCAGCGCCGTCCTCGTGTACGTCCTCGGGCGGCGGCTGTCGCTGCCCCGATGGGCGGCCGCGCTCGGCATGGTCCTGTTCGGGCTCTCCCCGCTCTCGGTCGTCCTCCAGCGGGAGATCTTCCTGGACAACCTCGCGGTGATGTGGACCCTGCTCGCGTTCACCCTGGCCGCCTCGCCGAGCCGCCACCTCTGGCACCACTTCGGCGCGGGCGTCGCCGCCGCGACGGCCGTGCTCACCAAGGAGACGATGCTCTTCGTCCTCCCGGCGGTCTTCGTCACCATGTGGCGGCACAGCCACCGCGACACCCGTAAGTTCGCCCTCACCGGCGCGGTCACCGCCTGCGTGCTGATCGGCCTCGCCTATCCCCTCTTCGCCCTCCTCAAGGGCGAGTTGCTGCCGGGCAGCGGCCATGTCTCCCTCTGGGACGGCATCGCCTACCAGATGACCAGACCGGGGTCGGGCTTCATCCTCGACCAGGGCTCGGGGTCCCACGACGCGCTCCGGTCGTGGCTCTACTACGACCGGGTGCTGATCCTCGGCGGCCTCGCGGGCGCCCTGCTGCTCCTGCTCACCTGGCGCTGGTCGGTCACCGCCCGCGCCCTCGCCGGACCCTCGCTGGCCGTCGCGATCCTCGCGGTGGTCGCGATGCGGCCCAGCGGCTACCTGCCCGCGATGTACGTCATCCAGGCGCTGCCGTTCCTCGCGCTCGTCCTGGCCGGCGGCACGGCGAGCATCGCCCACGCCGTCCTGCGCAAACGACGCCGGCCGGACGAGCCACGGTGGCGGACCGGCGGCCGCTACGCCCTCGCGGCCGTCCTCGCCCTGGCGGCGGGGGCGTACGTCGTCCCGCGCTGGTACGACGGTGACCGCACCGCCGTCACCGCCGACGCCAACGCCCCCTACCGGGCCGCCTCCACCTGGCTGTCCACCCAGGTCGAGGACCCGGCCGGCACCCGTGTCCTGGTCGACGACGCGCTCTGGCTGGACCTGGTGCACGCCGGCTACCGGCCGGGACTCGGGGCCATCTGGTTCTACAAGGCCGACCTCGACCCGGCCGTCACCAAGACCCTGCCGAACGGCTGGCGGGACATCGACTACGTCGTCGCCTCGCCGACCGTCCGGCGGGACGCGAGCGACCTGCCGCAGGTCGGGGCGGCCCTCGAGCACTCGACGCCGGTGGCCACCTTCGGCTCCGGTGAGGACCGGATCGAGATCCGGCGGATCCAGAACGACTCCGGAGGCGTCCGATGAGCCACGACTACACCGAGTACAGCGCCCCCGTGCCCGATCTGAGCGCGGCCGAACTCGCCGAGCCCGGCGCGGTCACCATCGTCGTGCCGACCTTCAACGAGTCGGCGAACATCCGCCAACTGCTGCGCCGGATCACCGAGTCGGTGCCGTCCCGGCTGCCCTGCGAGGTCGTCTTCGTGGACGACTCCACCGACGACACCCCCGAGGTCATCCGGGACGCGGCGCGCGACTGCCCCTTCCCGGTGACCGTGCTGCACCGGGAGGAACCGGTCGGCGGGCTCGGCGGCGCGGTCGTCGAGGGGATGAAGGCGGCCGGGTCGGACTGGATCGTCGTCATGGACGGCGACTGCCAGCATCCCCCGTCCCTGGTCCCGGAGCTGGTGGCCACGGGGGAGCGGTCGAACGCCGGGCTCGTCGTCGCCTCCCGGTACATCAAGGGCGGCAGCCGCGCCGGGCTCGCGGGCAGCTACCGGGTGGCCGTCTCGCGCGGGGCGACCTGGCTCACGAAGTCCCTGTTCCCGCGCAGACTGCACGGCATCAGCGACCCGATGAGCGGGTTCTTCGCGATCCGGCGCAGCGCGGTCACCGCCGACGTCCTCAAGCCGCTCGGCTACAAGATCCTCCTCGAACTCGCCGTCCGCAGCCGCCCGCGCGTGGTCGGCGAGGTCCCGTTCGTCTTCGAGGAGCGGTTCGCGGGCGAGTCCAAGTCGAGCGCGCGGGAGGGCTTCCGCTTCCTGCGCCACCTGGTCGGACTGCGCACCGCCTCGCCGGTCGCCCGCATGGTCGGCTTCGGGCTGATCGGGGCCACCGGGTTCCTGCCCAACCTGCTGGGGCTGTGGGCCCTCACCGCCGCCGGACTGCACTACGTGCCGGCCGAGATCCTCGCCAACCAGCTGGGCGTCGCCTGGAACTTCGTCCTCATCGAGCATCTGCTGTTCCGCGACCGCCGGGCCCATCGCCGCTGGTGGGACAGGGCCGGCCGGTTCGCGCTGCTCGCCAACGCCGACCTGGTGCTGCGCATCCCGCTGATCGCGCTGTTCGTGCACCGGCTCGGGATGGGCGCGCTGTCCGCGACCGCGCTGGCGCTGGTGACGACGTTCGTCGTGCGCTTCGCCGGTACCGAAGCGCTGGTCTACCTCCCCCGCAGGAGGCCGCGGGGGAGCCGCACCGCAAGGAGAGCCGTGTGAACAGACACCGTGGACGAGTCGCGATGCTGGCGGTGACGGGCCTCACCGGAGGCCTGTTGCTGGCCGGCCCGCAGCCCGCGTCCGCCGCCGACCTCATCAAGAACGCCGGCTTCGAGACGGCGGGTACGGACGGCATGCCGTACTGCTGGGAGAAGTCGGGCTGGGGAGACAACGACTTCGCCTTCGCGCACACCTCGGACGCGCACACCGGCGCCAAGGCGATGAAGGTGACACTGACCCGCCGGGTCGACGGCGACCGCAAGGCGCTGATCACCGAGTCGGCGGAGTGCGCGCCCGCGGTGACGCCGGGCAAGCAGTACGACCTGTCGCTCTGGTACAAGTCGACGACCCCCGACACCTCCGTCACCCTCTTCCGGCACGACACGACGGCGGGCTGGCAGTACTGGACGGACCTCAAGACGCTGGACCCGGCGTCCGTCTACACCCGGGCCGGGGTCCGCACCCCCGCGGTGCCCGCCGGCACCGACCGCATCACCTGGGGCGTCTCCGTCTACGGGACCGGCTCGGTGACCACCGACGACTACACGATGGACCAGGTGCCGGACGTCCTCCCGCCCGCGACCTGCACCGGCACCGCCGAAACCTGCGCCGACGGCAGATGGGACGTGCTGCCCACGCAGAACCCGGTCCGCGCCATGCACTCCGTCGTCCTCAACAACGGCAAGGTGCTGCTGATCGCGGGCTCCGGCAACAGCGAGGAGCAGTTCGACGCGGGCACGTTCACTTCGGCGGTGTACGACCCGGCGAACGGCACCTACAAGGTCGTCCCCACGCCGAAGGACATGTTCTGCGCCGGACACGTGCAGCTCCAGGACGGGCGCGTCCTCGTGATGAGCGGCAACAAGGCCTACCCGGTGGTCGGCGGGCACGGCTACGAGGGCTTCAAGGACTCGTACGTCTTCGATCCCGTCACCGAGACGTACAGCAGGACCAACGACATGAACGACGGCCACTGGTACCCGTCGGCCACGGTCATGGGCAACGGCGACGTGCTGTCCTTCGGCGGGCTGCGCGAGGACTCGACCGGATCGGTGACGGCCGAGCTGTTCTCGCAGGCCGAGCAGCGGTGGCAGCCGCTGTGGAAGGTCAACCAGACCTGGTCGTACTGGGGCCTGTACCCGTCGATGATCCTGATGCAGGACGGCCGCCTCTTCTACTCGGGCAGCCATGTCTTCGGCAACAACATCCCGGGCACGGGCTCGGCGGTCTACGACTACGACGCCAACACGGTCACCCAGATCCCCGGCCTCCAGAACAAGGACCAGCGCGATCAGTCGGCGAGCGTGCTGCTGCCTCCGGCGCAGGACCAGAAGGTCCTCACTCTCGGCGGCGGCAACATCGACTCCAACCCGGACGGCAACCGGCTCACCGACATCATCGACCTGAAGGCCGCGAACCCGACGTACGTCGCCGGACCACCGCTCCCGCAGGGCACCGTGGACCTCGGCAACGGGCCCGTGCCCGAGACCGGCGCCCAGGGCAAGATGTACGTGTCTGCCGTGCTCCTGCCCGACGGCAAGGTGCTGGAGACGGGCGGCGCGCTGCACAACCGGGCCGACCCGGTCTTCGAGTCGTCGCTCTACGACCCCGGCACCAACACCTTCGATCCCGTCGCCGCCGACCCGCAGGCCCGCGGCTACCACTCCTCCTCGTTCCTGCTGCCCGACGGCCGGGTGATGTCCACCGGTGACAACCCGGGCAACGGCACCTGGAACCACAACGTGTCGATCTACACCCCGCCCTACCTCCTCAGGGGCGCCCGGCCGGCGATCACATCGGTCATCGACACGGAGTGGACGTACGGCGACACCCAGCGCATCACGGTGGACCGGCCCATCGCCAAGGCGGAGCTGATCCGCCCGGCGGCGGTGACCCACTCCTCCGACCCGAACCAGCGCTTCGTGGACCTCCCGCTGTCGGTCGACGGCAACAACGTCGACCTCAATGTGACGAGCAACCCGAACCTGGCGCCGCCCGGCTGGTACATGCTCTTCGCGGTGGACGCGAACGGCGTGCCGTCGGTGGCGAAGTGGGTGCACCTCCAGGGTCCGGCCGCACTGAGCGCCGACTCCGCGTCGACGTTCTCGGTGTCCTCCGGCACCGAGGCCGCACCGCACGTCCACTCCTTCGCCGACGACCTGACCGGCAAGGTCACCGGCCCCGGGAAGAAGAAGACCTCACAGCCGGTCTCGCCCACCGTCTCCGGCTGCGACCGGCACTACGGCTCGATCAACGTGTGCGTGCCGACGGCGTTCCCGCCGACGGTGAAGAAGACGACGGCCGCCCGCTGCTCCTGGCTCAAGGCCAACGACTACGGCCGGCTGAGGGTCAACGGCAAGGACGACCCGCTGCGGCTCGACCCGGACCGCGACGGCCTCGCCTGCGGAAAGGGTGATCTGCGCAAGGGCTAGGCGCTAGCCCGCGAACTCCGCCAGGGCGCGCTCCACGATGGCCACCAGCTGCTCGTGGTGCGCGCCCTTCCAGTACGCGCGCCCGCAGGACAGGCACTGCGCGAACACGTCGTACGACTGCTTCGTGCCGTGGCGCAGCTGGTCGGCGACCTCGTCCTTGGTGGCCTTGCGCAGCAGCCCGTTGCAGGCGGTGCACCTCGTCCAGGGAAGCAGCTCGGGCGCGAACCGGTCGAGGACGTCGCGGAGCTGCTCCTCGGGGTCGGTGCTGTAGACGTACGCGCCCGCCCACAGTTCGCGCCGCCGCAGCAGGCCCCGGTCCCGGCTCAGCATGACGCGCTGTTCGGCCGCCGACCGGGTGGCGAGCGCCGGGTCGCCGATGTCGGTCGACTCGTACGCCGTGTCCACGCCGAGCAGACGCATCCGGCGGGCCAGGGTGCCGAGATGGACGTCGAGGAGGAAGCGCAGCGGCGCTTCCGGGATCTGCTGAGGGCGGGCCACCGGGCGGACGGTCACCGACTCGCCGGCTGAGGGGATGTGCGAGACCGGTACCGCACGGCCGTCGACGAGCAGGGTGCCGACCTCGGTGAGGGGCACCCCGAGCGACTCGACGACATGGCCGAGGGTGGAGACGCCGTCGACGGCGAGCGCGGTGGCTCCGGCACGCCGCGCGGGCGGGACGAACAGGGCCAGCTCCGGGGCGACTTCGACGCGGATCTCGAATGCGTTCACCTGGTCAGGATGGCACGGCCCAGGGGCGGGGGCTCAGCGGTTTTCCTTGCTCAGGCCGTGTTCCAGAACCTCCAGCGTGCGGTCGAGGAGGGCGCTGAAGTCGTCCTCGTGGCCGTGCTCGCCCCAGTACAGGGCCGTCTCCATCAGGCCGCCGAGCAGGGACATCGTGTAGACGCGGACCTCCAGGCTGTCGGGGTCGCGGCCGGTGCGCTCGCCGATCGCGACGCAGAGCATGCGGCCGATGGACGACATGCTCTCCATCATCCGCGAGCGCACCGCCGGAACCTGCACCATCAGATGGGTGCGGATCCGGGCCACCTCCGGGTCCTCGTCGAAGCCCCTGCGGGCACCCTCCCGCATGACGTACCGCATGGTGTCCGCCAACGCCTCGTCCGCGGGCCGGGAGCGCAGTTCCTCCAGCAGGATCGGGTCCTGCTCGTCGGTGAGGATGATGTCTTCCTTGGTCGGGAAGTAGCGGAAGACGGTCGACGGCGACACCTCGGCGCGCTCGGCGATCTGGTCGATCGTCGTGGCGTCGTACCCCTGTTCCCCGACCAGCGCGTAGGTGGCGGTGCGGATCGCCTCGCGGGTCTTGATCTTCTTGCGCTCCCGGAGACCCGGTTGGGGGTGGTCGGCGGGAGAGCTGATGCGTGCGGCCGTCATGCGCTCATTGTCGGGCATCGGCCGTGGGGGTGACCAAGCCGGGACCGGCGGCCACGGCTCCCGCGTCCTCGGGACCGGGGGCCTCCGCTCCGGCGTCCTCGACATCGGTCTCCTCCACCTGTGCGGTGCCCGGCAGGAACGCGGCCGCCAGCAGTGCCGAGGCCAGGGCGGCGATGCCGCAGACCAGCAGCACCAGGCTCATGCCGTGGACGTAGGCGGAGTTCGCGGAGGCGGCGAGGTCGGTCAGGTGCGCCTTCTCGGCGATCACATGGGCCGCGACCACCGAGTCCCCGGCGGTGTCGGCGGCCCCGGCGGGCAGCGCGGTCACGTCGAGCCGGTCGCGGAAGGTGCTCGCGAGCAGGCTGCCGAGCAGGGCGATGCCGATGGCGGCGCCGACCTGGCGCAGGGTCATCAGCAGGCCGGATCCGCTGCCCGCGCGGTCGCTGGGCAGGGTGCCCAGGGCGCCGGACATCGCGGGCACGATCGAGAAGCCGAAGCCGAACCCGACGATCGACAGCCACAGCGCGGTGAAGCCGTACCCGGAGTCGACCGTCGTACGGCTGCCCAGCAGCATGGCGAAGGCCAGCACCACCAGTCCCGCGCTCACCACCGCCCGCGCCCCGAACCGGACCACGACGGGCTGCGCGGCCCGCGCGGCGACGATCAGACCGCCCATCATCGGCAGCAGCCGCACACCGGTGCCGAGGGCGTCGTTGCCGAGGACGGCCTGGAGGTACTGCGGCAGGACGAACAGCAGGCCGGACAGCACGAACATGAGGAGGGTCGCCGCGAGCGTGTTGAACAGGAACCCGCGGTGGGCCAGCAGCCCCATGTCGAGCATGGGCCGTGCGACCCGGCGCTCGCGCAGCACCAGCGCGGTGATCAGTACGACGGCCGCGGCGTCCATCGCGAGGACCAGCGGGTCGCCCCAGCCCCGGGTGGGCGCCTCGATGATCGCGTAGATGAGCGCGCCGAGGCCGGTCGCGGTGAGCGCGGTGGAGACCACGTCGACCTTGGGGGAGGCGGGGTCGCGGGTCTCCGGCAGCAGGAAGACGCAGGCGGCGATGCCGATCGCGGCCATCGGGATGTTGATGAGGAAGACCGAGCCCCACCAGAAGTGGTTGAGCAGCCAGCCGCCGATGATCGGCCCGAGCGGCAGGCCGAGCGTCGAGCCGGCCGAGACGATGCCGACGGCCTTGGTGCGCTCCTCGGGCGCGAACAGCGAGGGCAGCACCGACAGCGCGAGCGGCGTGACCAGCGCGGCCCCGACGCCCATCACGGCGCGGGCGGCGATCACCGCGTTCACGTCCCCGGCCAGGGTGCCGACCAGCGAGCCGGCGAGGAAGATCCCCAGGCCGGTGATCAGCATGTTCCGTCGGCCGAAGCGGTCGCCCAGCAGGCCGGCCGGGAGCATCAGGGCCGCGAAGACGACGACGTACGCGTCCGCCATCCACTGCTGCTGGCCGGTACTGGCGCCCAGCTGTCCCGCCATCGTCGGGAGCGCCACGTTGAGGATCGTCGTGTCGAAGCCGAGCGTGAGCATGCTCGCGACCAGGGCCCCCAGGGCCCACCAGCGGCGTGGGTCGGATCCCACCGCGGCAGTGTTCGTGACAGTAGCCATGAAATGAGAGTAACTCTCAAAAGATGGTGCGTGTCAATCGTCAGGCCCTTCCGGAATGCGGGCGCCGGTACACAAAAAAGGGCCACGGCTCGGAAGCCGTGGCCGCAGGAGGGCGGAGAGGGGCGTCATCCGTGCTGGTACGCCACCAGGGAGATGCCGACGTAGTGCACGACGAAGGCGGCGAGGGTCAGGGAGTGGAAGACCTCGTGGAAGCCGAACCAGCGCGGTGACGGGTTGGGGCGCTTGATGCCGTAGATCACGCCGCCCGCGCTGTAGAGGAGCCCGCCGATGATCACCAGGACCATGACGGCGATACCGCCCGCCCGCATGAAGTCCGGCAGGAAGAAGACGGCCGCCCAGCCCATCGCGATGTAGCAGGGGGTGTAGAGCCAGCGCGGGGCGCCGACCCAGAAGACCCGGAAGACGATGCCCGCCGCCGCGGCGGCCCAGATGCTCCACAGGAGCCACTGGCCCTTGGCCTCCGGCAGCAGCAGCATGGTCAGCGGGGTGTAGGTGCCCGCGATGATCAGGAAGATGTTCGCGTGGTCGAGTCTGCGCAGGACGCCGTCCATCCGCGGGCTCCAGTCGCCGCGGTGGTAGAGGGCGCTCACCCCGAACAGGAGGCAGGCCGTCAGGGCGAAGATTCCGCAGGCGATGCGGCCGCGGGACGAGTCCGCCAGGGCGGTGAGGACCAGTCCGGAGACGAGAGCGGCCGGAAACATGCCGAGGTGCAACCAGCCGCGGAGCTTGGGCTTGATCTCTTCCGACAGGGAGTGCGCGACGGAAGCGGGGCCGGCGGCCGGCGAGTCCGTGGGCGCGTCGGGGACGGACGCAGTCATGGGCGAATCGTACCTACGGAACCGTAACTTACGCGTCGGTCCCGCGCATCCGGCGGTGAAGAGTGGCCAGCATCTCACGGGGTCGGGTCAAAGGGCCGTCGGCTGAACGTCATGTGGACGCAAAACGACGCCTCTACACGTGGCCATCCTCACTCCGCTCACCTGTGAGGCCCTATGGACATATGGGCGGTAGCATCGGATGATCAAATGAGTGCGGTCGACACCGGATGAGCGCCAAGGTCACCATCCGAAGCATCCGGGTCGCAGCCCCCACGGGGCCTCCAGACAAAAAATCCCTCATTTAGGAGCAATCGTGGCGCGCGACATCGCGGCTCCCCCCGTCATCCCCACCCACCACCAGGAACTCGTCTCCTGGGTGAACGAGATCGCCGAACTGACGCAGCCGGACAACGTGGTCTGGTGTGACGGATCCGAGGCCGAGTACGAGCGACTGTGCGACGAGCTCGTCGAGAAGGGCACCTTCAAGAGGCTCGACCCGGTCCAGCGCCCGAACTCCTACTACGCCGCCTCCGACCCCACCGACGTCGCCCGCGTCGAGGACCGCACCTTCATCTGCTCCGAACAGGAGAAGGACGCCGGCCCCACCAACCACTGGAAGGCGCCCGCCGAGATGCGGGAGATCTTCTCGGGTGAGAAGGGCCTGTTCCGCGGCTCCATGCGCGGCCGCACGATGTACGTCGTCCCCTTCTGCATGGGCCCGCTGGGCTCCGACCTCTCCGCGATCGGCGTCGAGATCACCGACTCCGCCTACGTCGCCGTGTCCATGCGCACCATGACCCGTATGGGACAGCCGGTGCTGGACGAACTCGGCACCGACGGCTTCTTCGTGCGTGCCGTGCACACGCTCGGAGCGCCGCTGGCCGAGGGCGAGACGGACGTCCCGTGGCCCTGCAACCGGACCAAGTACATCTCGCACTTCCCCGAGAGCCGCGAGATCTGGTCCTACGGCTCCGGCTACGGCGGCAACGCCCTGCTCGGCAAGAAGTGCTACGCCCTGCGCATCGCGTCCGTCATGGCCCGCGACGAGGGCTGGCTCGCCGAGCACATGCTGATCCTCAAACTGACCCCGCCGCAGGGCGAGTCGAAGTACGTCGCCGCCGCCTTCCCGAGCGCCTGCGGCAAGACCAACCTCGCCATGCTGGAACCCACCGTCTCCGGCTGGACCGTCGAGACCATCGGCGACGACATCGCCTGGATGCGCTTCGGCGAGGACGGCCGCCTGTACGCCATCAACCCCGAGGCCGGCTTCTTCGGCGTGGCGCCCGGCACCGGTGAGCACACCAACGCCAACGCGATGAAGACGCTCTGGGGCAACTCGGTCTTCACCAACGTCGCCCTCACCGACGACAACGACATCTGGTGGGAGGGCATGACGGAGGAGACTCCCGCCCACCTCACCGACTGGAAGGGCAACGACTGGACGCCGGACTCCGGCGCCCCCGCCGCCCACCCCAACGCCCGCTTCACCGTCCCCGCCGCGCAGTGCCCGATCATCGCGCCCGAGTGGGAGGACCCCAGGGGCGTGCCGATCTCGGCGATCCTCTTCGGCGGCCGGCGCGCCTCCGCGGTCCCGCTGGTGACGGAGTCCTTCGACTGGAACCACGGCGTCTTCCTCGGCGCCAACGTGGCCTCCGAGAAGACCGCCGCCGCCGAGGGCAAGGTCGGCGAGCTGCGCCGCGACCCCTTCGCCATGCTGCCGTTCTGCGGCTACAACATGGGCGACTACATGGGCCACTGGGTCGACGTCGCCAAGGGCAAGGACCAGGCGAAGCTCCCGAAGATCTACTACGTCAACTGGTTCCGCAAGAACGAGGCGGGCAAGTTCGTCTGGCCCGGCTTCGGCGAGAACAGCCGCGTCCTGAAGTGGATCGTGGAACGCCTGGACGGCAAGGCCGAGGGCGTCGAGACCCCCATCGGCATCCTGCCGACGAAGGACGCCCTCGACACCAAGGGCCTCGAACTGTCCGACTCCGACCTGGAGTTCCTCCTCACCGTGGACAAGGAGGTCTGGCGCGAGGAGGCCGCCCTGGTCCCCGAGCACCTCAACACCTTCGGCGACCACACCCCGAAGGAACTGTGGGACGAGTACCGCGCGCTGGTGCAGCGCCTGGGCTGACGCCCACCCCGAAAGACTCCGCGGCCGGCACGGGATTGCCCTGACCAGTGATCGTCACGGCCGGCCGCGGTGCGATGCGGCGAGCCGCGTACAACGGCGTACGCGGCCATGGGCCTGCCGTCGTCTCCTCGTCCGCCCCGACGAGGAGACGACGGCAGGCCTTCGCCTGTGCGGGGCGTCACCCGCGGGTCGTCGGCGGCCGGTCGCGCGGTTCCCCGCGCCCCTGTTCCGGCGAGCGGTCCTGCAAGTACCGCGTATGCGTCTCCTGGCGGCGCGCCTCGATCTCCCGGAGCCCGGCCGTCAGCCGCTCCGCCTCCTCCTGGAGCAGGACCAGCTGACGCTCCAGGTGCCGTTCCGGTGGTTCCTGGCCGGGGGCCAGCCGCGTCCACCAGCGCGTCCGTACGAAGCTGTCGACGGCCTCGGGCAGGTCCTGCCGTACGGTCCGGGAGAGCGTGTGGACGCCCTCCGGATCCTGGGCGAGGACCTCGGCGACCCAGCCGGGCTCCAGCAGCGCGGCCAGCAGCCCCGTGAGTTCGGTGAGCCGTCCGGCGGCGGCCGGGGGCAGCCCGGTCTCCGCGAGATACCCGCCCAGCCGCTCGAAGTCGTCGCGCAACGCGTCCAGCTGGGCCGACGGATCGGGGAAGTCGGGCAGCGGCGGCCGCTCCGGCGGGGCGACCAGCGCGCCCGCCCCGTAAAGACCGACGACCACGACGGGCCAGTAGGCGCCCGCCGCCCCTGTGAAGGTCAGCGCCAGTCCGGCCAGCCCGGCCGCGCTGCCCGCGATGTTCTTGCGGGACTCCAGGTACCCGACGAACCTACTGGTAGCCACGGATCTCCTCGAAGGCGCCGTCCAGCGAGCCCTGCTGCGCGTCGAAGAGCCGGCCGCCGGTCAGCTCGGCGATGTGCTCCAGTTCCGAGCGGTCGGAGTCGCCGAAGAGGACGGTGAAGACGGGGATCCGCTTCCCGGCCGGGGCGAGGTCGTCCCGGTAGAAGGCGTCGAAGTCGGCGGCGTCGTCGCCCTTGGTGTTCTCGCCGTCCGTCATCAGCACGATGGAGGTGAAGGCGTCCCGGTCGGTGCCCAGGTGGTCGTAGGCCTTCTCCAGCGAGGTGTAGATCGCGGTCTCGCCGTCGGCCGTGAGCTCCTCGGTGTCCTCGCGGATCGCGGCCAGCCCGGTCTGCGGGTCGGCGGGGCTGACGACATGCGTGGCGACGCTCTTCACGTCCGACCCGAACGGCATCAGCGTCACCTCCTCGCGGTCGCGGAAGTCACCGGTGAGGTCGGCGAGGGCCTCCTTCAGCCGGCTCAGCCGGTCGCCCTCCATCGAGCCGGAGGTGTCGAGGACGTACACGGTCCGCGACGGGCGGCGCAGCTCGTTCTCGTAGGCGTCGAGCAGCCCGTCGGCGACGGAGCGGCTGCCGGGGAAGGGCAGTTCGCGCCGCCGGGCGGTGTCGAGGCCGGCCGCCGGCGGTACGGAGGCGACGACCGGGCGGCGGTGCGTCCGGGTGGTGATCAGCCGCTGGACGGCCTCCGTGCGCAGGGCGTCGGTCACCCGCTTGACGTTCGCTCGGGTCGTCGCGTCGGTCGCGGCGAGGGAGGAGAGCGGGTAGTCGGCGGTCACCACGCCGTCCGTGGGGCGGATCACGGTCAGCCCCGGGATGCCCTTCAGCACGGACTCGTAGTTGAGCAGCGCGTCGATGTCACCGCGCCGGGCGTACGCGCTCGCCAGCCAGCCCGACGACCCCGAGGTCAGCCGCTGCCCCCCGAAGAACTCCTTCAGCCTCGGCGTCGCCTTCGTGACGTCCGCGTCGGTGAGCGCCGACTGGGCTCCCGAGAGCGCCGAGGCGACCGAGATCAGCGTGGCGAACCCGGAGTTGGAGCGGGCCGGGTCGGTCATGCCGTAGGTGAGCCTCCCGTCCCGGACCGCCTGCTCGATCTGCGTCCAGGTGACCTGGTCGGGCTTCCAGCCGAGGGTGGCGAGCGTGCCGGTCCGCACGCCGAGGGCCACCGGGCTGGACATGATCGGCGTCTCCGAGACGACCTTCTTCGCCGCGTCGGGGCGCAGCCGCAGATAGTCGTCGGAGGACAGCCACAGGGCGTCGTACTTTCCGTCGGTGCCGCCCTTGGCCAGCAGGTTCACCGCGTCCAGGGTGCCCATCCAGGTCGGCCGGACCTTGATGCCGGTGTCCTTGCGGACCTGTTCGAGCACCGGTGCCATGTCGCTCAGCTCGCTGGAGGCGAGGATCCGCAGGGTGCCCGGCTCGGGCGCGGCGGGGTCCTCGGCGTCGCGCTGCGCCGAGCATGCGGTCAGCAGGAGGGCGAGGGCCGTCAGCGCGAGGAGGGAACGTCTCATGAGAGCCCGCCTTCCAGGGCGCCCCGCGAGCGGCTGCGGTCCAGGTAGGTGCTCGCCTGCTGGAGTTCGGCCGTCAGGCTTTCCACGGTCACCGCCATCGCCTCGGTCGCCTGCACCTTGTAGGTGTCGATGGCGTCGAGGGTGCGGTAGATCTGCTGGAAGGCGGAGCGCAGCGTCTCGGCGCCGACCGCCGGGTCGGCGGCGATGCGCTGGATCTCCCCGCTCTGGGTCGCGAGCATCTCCGCGTTGCCCCGGATCAGGTCCTCGGTGGTGCCGCGCAGCGCGTTGACCTGATCGACGACCTTCTTCTGGTGGTCCAGCGCGGAGGCCAGCATCACGGAGATGCGCAGGGCCGAGACCGTGGTCGTGGCGGCCCGGTCGACGCCCTTGATCAGCTCGTCGTTGTTGCGGCGTACGACGTCCATGGCGAGGTATCCCTGCGCGCAGACCGCGAGCTGGGTGAGCAGGTCCTGGTGCTTCTGCCGGACCGGGAAGAGGACGTCGGCGCGCAGGCTGTCGGCCCGCTCGGGGTCGGTGGCCTCGGCGCCGGCGATCCGCTGCCCGACCGCCGTGTCCAGGGCGTCGGTCAGGACCACGTACTCCTGGAGCTTGCCCATCGTCTCCCACAGCCGGACGCGCTCGGTCTGCAACGCGGCGTTGTCGCGCCGCAGTTCGTCCTGGCCGCCGCGCAGCGAGCCCACGATCCGGTTGAGCGTGCCCTGTGCGGAGGCGTACTTGGCGACGTGGTCGCGCAGCTTGTTCCCGCCGGGCAGCCGGGACAGGAACCTGCGCCCCTTGGCGGCCGGCAGATCACGCGGATCCAGGTCCTCGACCACCCGCCGGAGTTCGACGAGCGAGCCCGCGACCTGCGACTGGGCGTCGCCGCCCTTGTCCGGCAGGCTCCTGATGGTCCGCTCCAGCATGCGGTTGGACTGCGCGGCGGCGGTGCGCATCTCACCGGCGCCGAGCGCGGTGATCTCGCCGACCTTGCCGGCGAACTCGGGTGAGCGGGCGTCGAGTTCGGCGAGCCCCTCGACGTACGCGGCGGCCTTCGTGGCCATGTCCGTACGGACGGCGTCGTCGACGGGCACCAGCCCGCCGGCCTTCTCGCGCGGCACGGCGGCGACGGCCTCGGGCGGCGTGAGGGTGAAGGTGGAGGTGTCATCGGGCATGTGTGTTTCCCCCTATCCGCGCGCCCGTCGCGCCAGCTCGTGCAGCACCGTGGAGGTGGGCACGGGCGCCTGGCGGACGCCGGTCAGTTCCTGCTTGAGGTAGGTGGTGGCCGAGGCGAACTCGGCGGCGACGCCCTGCGGACGGAACCCGTGCCGGATCTCCAGCCTGCGCAACGCCGGGTCGGTGGACATGAGTCCGGCCAGAGCGCTGCCGTTCTCGGTGAGCGGCACGGCGGTGTGGTCGCTGTTGACGGTGGTGTCCGGGTAGAGCACCACCAGGTCGTCCGGCTGCTGCCGGTCCGCCAGGAGGGAGGCGACCTGCGACTCGTAGACCAGGACGAGCGGGTTGCCGGCGCCGCTGACGAAGTCCCGGAAGGCCGCGTCCGTGCTGGACTGCTGGGCGCCCTGGACGCTGACCAGCTTGTGCAGCAGGGGCGCCGTGCGCTCGACCTCCGTGTCGCTCGCGACCACCTTGCCGCCGTTGGCGACGTAGGACGCGGCGGCCAGGTAGAGGGCGCCCGAGCTGGAGGTCTCCGGGTCGGTGCTGGACAGATAGAGGGTGCCGGTCAACTCCCCGTACTTCTCGGCGCCCTTGAGCTGCTGCCAGGTCCGGTCGGCGCGGGCCGCGTCGAGGTAGGCGGTCATCCTCAGGGTGCCGCGGTGTTCGGCGTCCAGGGCGGCCAGGCCGTTGGCCGCGAGCACTCCGGCGGCGTTCTTGTGCGCCACGACGACGAGCGGCGAGTAGAAGGGGCGCGGGAGGGTCCCCCGCACCTTGTACTTCGCGGCCAGCTCGGTGGCGGGCGCCTGGCTGCTCGGGAACGCGAGGTCGTAGCCCTTGAGGTCCAGCCCCTCCATGGCCCAGGACCCGGAGGTCTCGGCCTCGACGGTCCAGCCCTCGGCGGCGAGGGCCTTCACCACGTCCGGGTCGGCGAAGAACTCCGCCTTCTCCGACCCGATCACCATCCGCACGGTCTTCGTTGCCGTGCCCTTGTCCTCATCACTGCGGCCCGCGACGACGGCGACCACCACACCCGCCATCAGCAGTACCGCGAGGACGATTCCTGCGATTCGTCTCACAGGGGGAGCGTGCTCGCGGAACCCCACGTTCCCGGGTGGTCCGGGTGAACGGGGGGTGAAGGGGGTGCCCCGGAACGCAACAGGAGGGGGAGGTTCCGGCCGAGGCGAAAAAAAAGATGGCGCCCGGTCCGCGCGTCGCTGCGGGTGCACGCGGACCGGGGCCGTTCACGGTCCCCGGAGGGGAGCCCCGGCCAGGGGTGGTGCCGGGGCGGCGGTCACCGGGAGGGTGGCCCCGGTGAGGGGGTTCAGCCGGCGGTGCTCAGTTCCTTGTTCTCCACCAGGGCGGCGGCGTGCGCGTCCATGCGCTGGGCCGCCAGGATCGCCGCCGCGGTGTCCGCGCGGGACGCGGCGACGAGGAGGGCACGGCCCGCCAGGGCGTGCGCCCGCTCGTGCAGGACCGCGGGGCGCGGGTCCGCCGGGCCGGCGGCGAGGGTGGAGCGGACCGGCGTCCGCCCTCCCCGCAACCGGGTCACCTGCTGCGCCAGCCGTGCGGCCGCGGTGTCCAGGTCGGCGGACGGTGCCGCCGCGCGCAGCTCGTCGGTGACGGCGAGCAACGCCGCGAGATGAGCTGCGAGCTGGATGTCCAGCTCCTCCTCGCGGGAGCGGTGGGGGAAGTCCGAGGGCTTGCCGGCCATCGTGGTGTGGGCGGACCCACGGGAGGAAGGGGTGCGGATCGGCTCGTACATGAGGATGGCCTCCTGTGCTGTCAGGAAACCATCCTAGCTTAGATCTCGTCTAAAGTTGAGCCGTCCATAAAACCGCCGCTAGGGCTGGCTGTAGCCGTCCAGGAAGCGGGCGATCCGGCCCACCGCGTCCCGCAGATCCGTCGCCGTCGGCAGTGTGACGACCCGGAAGTGGTCCGGCTCCGGCCAGTTGAAGCCGGTGCCCTGGACGACCATGATCTTCTCCTGGCGCAGCAGGTCCAGGACCATCTGCCGGTCGTCCTTGATCTTGAACACGGTGGGGTCCAGGCGCGGGAAGAGATACAGCGCCCCCTTCGGGCGGACGCACGTCACGCCCGGGATCTGCGTCAGCAGCTCGTACGCCGTGTCCACCTGCTCCTTGAGCCGCCCGCCCGGCAGCACCAGGTCCTTGATCGTCTGGCGCCCGCTGAGCGCGGCCACGACACCGTGCTGCCCCGGCATGTTCGCGCACAGACGCATGTTCGCCAGGATCGTCAGACCCTCGATGTAGGAGTCGGCGTGCGCGCGCGGACCGGAGATCGCCATCCAGCCCACCCGGTAGCCGGCCACCCGGTACGCCTTCGACATGCCGTTGAAGGTGAGGGTGAGCAGGTCCGGGGCGACCTTGGCGGTCGGGGTGTGCGTGGCGCCGTCGTAGAGGATCTTGTCGTAGATCTCGTCCGAGCAGACCAGGAGGTTGTGGCGGCGCGCGATGTCCGTCAGTCCCCGGATCATCGCCTCGTCGTACACCGCGCCCGTCGGGTTGTTCGGGTTGATGATGACGATCGCCTTGGTGCGGTCGGTGACCTTGCGTTCGACGTCCGCGAGGTCGGGCATCCAGTCCGACTGCTCGTCGCACCGGTAGTGCACGGCGGTGCCGCCGGACAGCGAGACGGCGGCGGTCCACAGCGGGTAGTCGGGGGTCGGCACGAGGACCTCGTCCCCGTCGTCCAGCAGCCCCTGCATCGCCATGACGATCAGCTCGGACACGCCGTTGCCGATGAAGACGTGCTCGACGTCCGTCTCGATGCCGAGTGTCTGGTTGTGCATCACGACGGCCCTGCGCGCGGCCAGCAGTCCCTTCGCGTCGCCGTAGCCGTGTGCCGTCGAGACGTTGCGGAGGATGTCCTCCAGGATCTCCGGCGGGCAGTCGAAGCCGAAGGCGGCCGGGTTGCCGGTGTTCAGCTTGAGGATGCGGTGACCAGCCGCTTCCAGGCGCATCGCCTCCTCGAGAACCGGGCCCCGGATCTCGTAACAGACGTTGGCGAGCTTGGTCGACTGGATCACCTGCATGTCTGGGAGCTTACGGCCCGGTAACGCCTCCGGGGGCGTGTTTCCCGCCACGTGAGACGGCCGGTTTGGGTCGTTATCGCCGGTAGCTGTCCCAGGAGTCACTCCTGTCCCTACAATCCGCGCCATGTTCAGGCCAGGTGAGAGTGGCGCACCTCCGGTGCGGCCGATCGTGTACCACCCGTCCGCCGAGACCGATCCGGCGGCGTACGAGCGGTACGTCGATCCGGCGGCCGCCCATGGGTGGGAGAACGCCTACGACGAGACCGCCGAGCTGCCTCGGGTTCGCCCTTCGGAGGGAGAGTCGGGCGGCCGCGCGGACCGTCGGCGCGCCGCGCACCGGCCGGCCGGCCGGCCTTCGCGCCGTGCGCTGGCCGCGGTCGGGGTCGGGGCGGTGGCGCTGGCCGCGGTGGTGGCGGGGATGTCCTTCTCCGGGGATCAGGGCGGGGACCAGCGGGGCGGGCAGGGAGGCACGCGCTCGGCGCCGGACGACGCGGTGAGCCCGTCGGGCGGGCCGGCTTCGGCCGCGAGCGGCTCCGCCGGGTCCGTGGAGCCGACCCCGTCCGCTTCGGTCGCTCCGGTGCCGTCCTCGGGGGGTACGGCGTCCGAGGCGCCCTCGGTCGAGGCGTCGGCCGAAGCCGCCACGAGCGGGGCGGCGAGCGTCTCGCCCTCCGCCTCGGCGTCCGGGTCCGGGAAGGGCAATCCCGGGAAGGGCCGGGGCCGGGACAAGGGGGGCAGGTAGGCCGGGGCGCCCCCGGAATCGAGGCCCCCGCGGCAGTACCCCGCGGCTGAAAAGCGACCCTTGTCCTCTCCCCTCCGTGCGCTAACAATGCGCATGACAAAAACAGCGGGCGGCCGGAAGATCTCCGGTCGCCTCGTCGTAAGAGGGGACCCCCACATGAGAAAGCCTCTCGTTGCCGTGCTCTTCGCCCTGGCCATCGCCGGGGCGGGCGCGGCACCCGCGGTCGCCGCGCCGGTGAGCGCGAAGCCCGCGACGGCTTCCGCGGCCTCGGCCTCCACGATCGCGGTCCGGGCGGACGCCGAGGCCGCCGCGCCGACGCTCCAGGCCGTCAACCTCGCCGGGACCGTCGCGCTCAGCAACTGTTCCGGCTCGGTCGTCCGCTTCCCGAACTCCCTGGACACCGACCCGGCGCTGGTGCTCTCCAACGGCCACTGCCTGTCGACCGGCTTCCCGGAGCCGGGCGAGGTGCTCGTCAACCAGGCCTCCAGCCGTACCTTCGGCCTGCTCAACTCCGCCGGCACCCGGGTCGCGACCCTGCGCGCCAGCAAGCTGGCCTACGGGACGATGACCGACACGGACGTCTCGATCTACCAGCTCACCAGCACGTACGCCACGATCAAGAACTCGTACGGGATCTCCGCGCTGACCGTGCAGGACACCCACCCGACCGCCGGCACCGCCATCACCGTGGCGTCCGGCTACTGGAAGACGCTCTACAACTGCAACATCGACGGGTTCGTGTACCGCCTGAAGGAGGGCGACTGGACCTGGAAGGACTCGGTCCGTTACACCTCCGCCTGCCAGACCATCGGCGGCACCTCCGGCTCGCCGGTGATCGACCAGTCCACCGGCAAGGTCGTCGCCGTCAACAACACCGGCAACGAGGACGGCGCGCGCTGCACCGAGAACAACCCCTGTGAGGTCGACGCGAGCGGCAACGTCACCGTCCGCCAGGGCATCAACTACGCCCAGGAGACCTACCTGATCCCGGCCTGCTTCACGACCGGCAACCAGCTCAACCTGAGCGCGACCGCCTGCACCCTGCCCAAGCCGTAGGGCTAGGGCTCGGACCACCGGGAGGCGTTCCGTCACATGGGACTGCGACGGACCGCCCGTCCCGCCAGGACGTCCGTGCGGTGGCCGTCCTCGATCACGAAGCGGCCGTCGATCAGGACGTGCGGGATGCCGGTGGGCAGGGTGCGCGGGGCTTCGTAGGTGGAGCCCGCCGCCACCGTACGCGGGTCGAAGAGCACCAGGTCGGCGCGGTGGCCCTCGCGGACCAGGCCCCGGTCCGCCAGGCGCAGGCGGGCCGCCGGGCGGCCGGTCAGATGGGCGACGCACTCCTCCAGGGACAGGATCCCCAGCTCCCGTACGTAGTGGCCGAGATAGCGCGGGAACGTGCCGTACGCGCGCGGGTGCGGCTTGGCGCCCGTCAGGACGCCGTCCGAGCCGCCCGTGTGGACGCGGTGGCGCATGATCGTGCGGACGTTCTCCTCGTGGCCGACGTGCTGGAGGATCGTGGGGGCCAGCCGGTCCTCGAGGAGGAGGCGGCGGGCCGTCGTCCAGGGATCCTCGCCGCGCAGGAGGGCCGAGGCGTGGACCGTGCGGCCCACGTGGCCGGCCAGCCGCTCGTCGCCCACGCCCGAGATCTCGATCGTGTCCCAGTCCACCGGCACCCCGTGGCAGCCGTCCGCGCCGGTCACCTCCAGGTCGTGGCGGATACGGGCGGCCGTGTCGTCGTCCGCGAGGCGGCGCAGGATCTCCGGCGGGCCGCCCTCGCTCGCCCAACTGGGCAGCAGGGCCGCCAGCGTCGTGCAGCCGGGGGTGTAGGGGTAGGTGTCGAGGGTGATGTCGGCGCCCGAGTCGAGGGCCTCGTCCAGCAGGGTCAGCAGCTCCGGGGCGCGGCCCTCGTTCACGCCGAAGTTCATGGTGGCGTGGGCGAGGTGGAGCGGGCAGCCCGCCTCACGGGTCAGCTCGACCATCTCCGCGTACGCCTCGAGCGCGCCGGCCCCGTAACTGCGGTGGTGGGGGCAGTAGTAGCCGCCGTAGCTCGCCACCACCCGGCACAGTTCGGTCAGTTCGGCGCCTCGCGCGTACATGCCGGGCGTGTACGTCAGCCCGGAGGACAGGCCGACGGCGCCCTGTTCCAGCCCCTCCGCGACCAGCCGGCGCATCCGGTCCAGCTCCCGGTCGGTGGCCGGGCGGTCCTCCCAGCCGACGACGAGGGCGCGGACCGTGCCCTGGGGGACGAGATAGGCCGCGTTGACGGCGATGCCCCGGCCCTCGAAACCGTGGTCCAGGCGGTCCAGGTACTCGCCGACCGAACGCCAGTCGAGGTCGAGGTCGTCTCCGTGTCCGTTCCAGCCGGTGATGGCCCGGCGGACCCCTTCGAGGGTGCGGTCGTCGACCGGGGCGTACGACAGCCCGTCCTGGCCGAGCACTTCGAGGGTGACGCCCTGCGCGGCCTTCGCGCTGTGGTCGGGGTCGCGCAGCAGGGCGAGGTCGCTGTGGGCGTGCATGTCGATGAAGCCGGGGGAGAGGACCAGCCCCTCGGCGTCCAGTTCCCGCACCGCCTTGGGGCGCTGGCAGCCGGCGGCCGCCGCCTCCTTCACGATCGAGACGATCCTGCCGTCGTCGATCAGCACGTCCGCGCGGTAGGAGTCCGCGCCGGTGCCGTCGACGACGTCCGCGTCCCGGATGACGAGGTCTTCCATGCAGCTCCCTCATGTCGGCCCTGTCGGCCCTGTCGGCCCTGTCGGTTCTAGAAGAACGTGCGGATGTAGTCGACGACCGTGCCGTCCGCCTCGGCCAGCGGGATCAGCGGCCACTTGTCGAAGGACGTACAGGGGTGGGAGAGGCCCAGGCCGACCCAGTCGCCGACCTCGACGTCCGCCTCGGCGTCGGTGCGCAGCCAGGCGTGCTGGTCGGAGAGCGCGGTCACCGAGACGCCGGTGGCGGGGCGTTCCGTGCCGTCGCGGCGGATCACCTGGGCGAAGGGCAGGTCCAGGTCGTAGGCCGCGTCCCGCTTGCCCGCGTTGACGAACGCCTGGTCGGGGGCGGGACGGGAGACGACCTGGGTCCACAGGCGGAACGCGGGCTCCAGCGCGCCCTCCTCGGGAACCCGGTTGAACGGCGTGAGCTTGCGGTAGTGACCGTCGTCGTGCGAGACGTACGCACCGGAGCGCAGCAGCTTCAGTACCGGCAGGGAGAGTCCGGGGATCCGGGCGAAGACCTCGGCGACCGTGTCGAACCAGGCGCTGCCGCCCGCGCTGACGACGATCTCCTCGGCGCCCGCGAACCGTCCCGCCCTGTCGAAGTCGACGGCGAGGCCGACCAGGCGGTGCAGCCAGGCCCGCACCCGCTCCGGGTCGGCCCGCGGGACCTCGCCCTCGTAGCCGGCGACCCCGACCAGCCGCAGGGTCGGCGCGGCGGCCACCGCGTCCGCGACCGCCGCGCACTCCGTCTCGGTACGGACGCCGGTGCGGGCGCCCTCGCCCGCGGCCAGTTCGACGACGACGTCCAGGGGGCGCCGGGCGCCGCGCAGGGCAATGTCCATCAGCTCGACGCCGCGCACCGAGTCGACGTAGGCGACGAGGTGGAACCCGGGGTCGGCGTCGAGCTGTGCGGAGATCCAGCGCAGGGCGGCCGGGTCCACGAGTTCGTTGGCGAGGAAGATCCGCTGGACGCCGTAGGCCCGGGCCACCCGCACCTGGTGCGGGACCGCGAGGGTGATGCCCCAGGCGCCGCGGTCGAGCTGGCGCCTGAAGAGCTGCGGGGCCATGGAGGTCTTGCCGTGCGGAGCGAAGGCGAGACCGTGGCGGGTCGCGTAGGTCTCCATGAGGGCGAGGTTGTGTTCGAGGCGCTCGGCGGAGAGGGCCAGCACGGGGGTCGCGAAGCCGTCGGTGAAGAGGTTGCGGCGCTGGGCGGCCAGCTCGCCGACGGTGAGGCCGTCGGCGTCCGGCGGGAGGCCCTTGAAGCGGTGGTCGACGCGTTCTCCGGCCAGTCGGGCGAGCGCCTCGAGTCCCTCGGTACTCATGGAACCTCCTGATCAGGAGCGTTGCACAAGCTGCAACGTCCATTGCGTATAACGCTTACTGCTGTCTAACATCTCGGCCAACGCGGGGTCAACGGAGCCTCCCCCCAGCCTTCGGCCGGGGGGACCCCATCTCGCTTCGCTCGCCCGCACCAGCATGGGAGCCACGACGATCGTGACCGCCACCGGACCCTGCAACGCCCCTGACGCCGTGGACGTCGTCGCGCTCGGCGAGTCCATGGTCACCTTCCTGCCCTCCCGGCCCGGCCGCCTCGCCGACGTACCGTCCTTCGACCGGGGCATCGGCGGCGCCGAGTCCAATGTGGCGTGCGCGCTGGCGGCGGCCGGACACGCGGTGCGCTGGGTCAGCCGGGTGGGCGCCGACGGGTTCGGCGACCATCTCCTCGAGACCGTCGGCTCCTACGGGGTCGACGTGACCTCCGTACGACGCGATCCCGACCGCCCGACCGGCGTCTACTTCCGCACCGCGGGCGACCGGGCCACCGACGCGCACGAGGTCGCCTACTACCGGGCCGGGTCGGCGGCCTCCGCGATGTCCGTCGACACCGTCGGCCTCGACGCCGTACGGGCCGGCCGGGTGCTGCACCTGACCGGGATCACCGCGGCCCTCTCCGCGGACTGCCTCGGCCTGCTGCGGGAACTGACGGCCCCCCGGCCCGGCCGGCCCCTCGTCTCCTTCGACGTCAACCACCGGCCCCGGCTGTGGACGGACGGCAACAGCCCCCAGGTCCTCCTCGAACTGGCCCGCGGCGCCGACCTGGTGTTCGTGGGCGAGGACGAGGCGGCCGAGGTGTGGGGCCTCGACGGCATCGACGCCGTGCGGACCGCGTTCCCCGACCCCGAGGTGCTCGTCGTCAAACAAGGGGCGCTCGGGGCGACCGTCTTCGACCGGGGGCGCACCCTGCACGTCCCCGCCCCGCGGGTCGACGTCGCCGCCGCCGTCGGGGCCGGGGACGCCTTCGCCGCCGGGTTCCTCTCCGCCACGCTGCGCGGGCTGCCCGTGCGCGACCGCCTCCGGCACGGGCACCTCATGGCCGCCGCCGCCCTCACCGTCCCCGGCGACCTGGCCGTGCCGCCCTCCCGCGACCACGCCGACCGGCTCGCGGCCCTCGACGACGCCGCGTGGGGGAGACTTCGACTCGGCCCCGGCTGGACGCACGCCGAAGACCGGGCCGACGAGGAGGTACGCACCACATGAGCCAGACCGTCGACCGAGCGCTGAGCATCCTGCCGCTGCTCGCCGAGGGCCCCGCCGACCTCGGACAGGTCGCCGACCGCCTCGGTGTGCACAAATCGACGGCCCTGCGGCTGTTGCGCACCCTGCACGAGCACGGCCTCGTCTACCGCCAGTCCGACCAGCGCTACCGCCTGGGCGCCCGCCTCTTCGCCCTCGCCCAGGAGGCGATGGAGAACCTCGACATCCGGGAGATCGCGCATCCGCACCTCGCCCGTCTCAACGAGACCTGCGGGCACACGGTCCACCTCGCCGTGTACGAGGAGGGCGAGGTCCTCTACATCGACAAGGTGGAGAGCCGCTACCCGGTCCGCATGTACTCACGGATCGGCAAGCCCGTCGCCATCACGGTCGCCGCCGTCGCCAAGCTGCTCCTCGCCGACCTGCCCGAGCCCGAGCGCCGGGTGATCGCGGACAAGCTCGACTACCCCCTCTACACGGCCCGTTCGACCCCCAACGCGCCCGCCTTCCTGCGCGAGCTGGAGAAGGTGCGCGAACAGGGCTGGGCCACCGACCTAGGTGGCCACGAGGAGTCCATCAACTGTGCCGCCGCGCCGATCCGGGGCGCCGACGGCCGGGTGGTCGCCGCGATGTCGGTCTCCGCGCCGAACGTCGTCGTCACCGCCGACGAACTCCTCACCCTGCTCCCGCTGGTCCGCCGTACGGCGGACGCCATCAGCGGCGAGTACTCCGGCAGAACCCCGATCAAGGAAGCCCCGAAGGAATGAGCCCGGCATGACCGAGAAGACCGCCCTCACCCCCAGGACCCACACCACCCCGCCCGCGCGGTTCTCGCACGGGGTGAGGAAGGGCAACATCCTCCAGGTGGCGGGCCAGGTCGGTTTCCTGCCCGCCGAGGAGGGCGAGCCGCCGACGCCCGCGGGCCCCACCCTGCGCGAGCAGACCCTCCAGACCCTCGCCAACGTCAAGGCGATCCTCGAGGAGGGCGGCGCGAGCTGGGACGACGCGATGATGATCCGCGTCTACCTGACGGACACGGCGCACTTCGCCGAGTTCAACGAGCTCTACAACGCATACTTCGGGGAGCAGTCCCTCACCGCCCCGCCCGCGGCCCGCACGACGGTCTACGTCGGCCTTCCGGCCGGGCTCCTGGTCGAGATCGACGCACTCGCCGTCCTCGGCTGACCTCCCGCCCTCCCTCCCGGCCGTCCGGTCCGGGCTGAACCTCCCGGCCGTCCGGTCCGGGCTGAGCCTCCCGGCCGTCCGGTCCGGGCTGAGCCTCCCGCCCTTCCGGCCGTCCGGTCCGGCTGACCTTCCCGGTTGACCGGCCCGGCCGGTCCGGCCGGCGGGTCGTCAACTCCCGCACGCTGTAACGCCTCACGGCACGGCGTCCCCGTTCGCAGGGGATGCCGTGCCGCGATCCCCCCTGCCCGAAAGCACCGTGAACCCAAGCAGAGGACCCCCGCATGCCCCTTCCGCTCGCGGCTTCCACTCCCACCGAGGCCCCACCCCACACCGGCGGACTGCTTCTCCTGATCGACGGCACCGCAGGCCTGCTGACGGTCGCCGCCCTCGGCATCGCCCTGCTCCTCCTCCTGATCATCAAGGTCAGGATCCAACCCTTCGTGGCCCTCCTCGCGGTCTCCATAGCCGTCGGTCTGCTGGCCGGCCTGTCCGTGACCGAACTCTTCGGCACCGTCCAGCGTTCGGACGCCGTCTCCACCATCGAGTCCGGGATGGGCGGCATCCTGGGCCATGTCGCGATCATCATCGGGCTGGGCACGATGCTCGGCGCGGTCCTCGAAGTCAGCGGCGGCGCCGAGGTGTTGGCGTCCCGGCTGCTCGGCGTGTTCGGCGAGCGGCGCGCCCCCCTCGCCATGGGCCTGACCGGCCTGATCTTCGGCATCCCGGTCTTCTTCGACGTCGGCATCTTCGTGCTGGCCCCGATCGTCTACGCGGCCGCGAAGCGGGGCGGCAAGTCGATCCTGCTGTACTGCCTTCCGCTGCTCGCGGGGCTGTCGATGACCCACGCGTTCCTGCCCCCGCACCCCGGCCCGGTCGCGGCCGCCGGACTGCTCCACGTCGACCTCGGCTGGGTCATCCTCATGGGTGTCGTCTGCGGCGTCCCGGCGGTGCTGGCGGCCTGGGTGTTCTCGGCGTGGATCGGCCGCCGCATCTTCGTCGCCGTGCCGCAGGACATGGTCGAGGCGGCGGCCGAGGCGAAGCGCGCGGTCGTCGAGGAGCAGCGGACGCAGGGCGTCGTACCGCGTGAGGACCCGGTGCCGCTGGGCACGGTCGTCGGGATCATCGGTACGCCGCTGGTGCTGATCCTCGCCGCCACGTTCTCGTCGATCGCCCTGGACCCTCCCCCTCTCTCTCCGACAAGCTCCGAGCCGGGGGGACCCCCATCGGTCCGCTCGGTGATCGAGTTCTTCGGCAGCCCGTTCGTGGCGCTGACCATCGCGCTGCTCCTCGCCTACTATCTGCTCGGCGTCCGGCGCGGCTGGTCCCGCAAGTCGCTGGAGACGGTCTCGACGGCTTCGCTCAAGCCGGTCGGCAACATCCTGCTGGTCGTCGGCGCGGGCGGCGTCTTCGGCGCCGTCCTGAAGGCGAGCGGGGTGGCCCAGGCACTGTCGGACACCTTCAACGACGTGGGCCTGCCGGTGATCGTCCTCTCCTATCTGATCTCGGTGGTGCTGCGGGTCGCGCAGGGCTCGGCGACGGTGGCGATCGTGACGACGGCGGGCATCGTGGCGCCGCTGCTCGCGGAGGGCGACCACTCACAGGCCTTCGTGGCCCTCGTCATCATGGCCATCTCCGCGGGCTCCATCTTCGCCTCGCACGTCAACGACGGCGGGTTCTGGATGGTGGCCAAGTACTTCGGTATCAGCGAGCGCGACACCCTGAAGACATGGACCGTGCTGGAGACGGTGCTGTCGGTGGCCGGGTTCGTGATGGCGGCCGGAATCAGCCTCTTCGTGTAGGACTCCGGTAACGAAGTCAGGGGCTGACTGTGTCCGGCACAGGATCTTCGACCATACTGCCCGCTGTGGAGCAGCGCATAGGTTCGAGCAGCCAGCCCCTGGAGGGCGCCGGGTTCGACCCGGCATTCATCCCCGGGCTCACGTCGCCCGTGACCGCGGAGCCGGAGGACACGAAGCCGGCATCCGGCGACGGCGCCGGCGGCGACGGCGGTGACGCCGTCAAGCCCGAGGCGGGGAAGGGGGAGTCAGCGGCGCCGGAGCGCCCGGACGCGTCGGCGGAGCCGGACGAGTCCGACGAGTCCGAAGCGTCGGGTGAGCCCTCCGAGTCCGTCGGGGGACCCGTCTTCGAGGCCTCCGACCGCCGTGCGCGGATCGCCGCCGACGCCAAGGGCGTCCGGCTCCGCCTCGACGAGGAGTCGTGCGAGTTCCGCTGGGACGAGATCGGCGCGGTCGAGACCGAGACACCGCGTTTCGGGAAGCGGTTCACCATCACGGTGCACACCCCTGACCGCCGCTGGTACCCGATCGAGATCGAGGCGACGGCCAGGTCCCGCTTCAAGGAGTGGGAAGAGCAGCTGGACGCGGTCCTCGACGCCTACTTCGAAGACGGGGAAGCCGAAGCGGAAGCGGGCGCCGAGGACGAGGCCGTCGAGATCGACGACACCGGGGCGGAGGGCGCCGACGTCAAGGACACCGAGCCCGAGGCCGCCGAGGCCAAGGACGACGAGGTCGAGGACGCCGACGCCAGGGACTCCGACGCCGAGGACGCCGACGCCGAGGACGCCGACGTCAGGAAATCCGACGTCAAGGCCGCCGACTAGACGCAGTACTGGGTCTGTTTCCCGATGGACCGGTACATGCAGTCCGCGTTCTCGAGGAGTTGCAGCACCGCGTCCCGGTTACGGGAGGTCTCCCGCTCGATGATCTCGTCGGGCGGGTAGAACCCACCTCCGGAAGAGGACGACGGGTACATCTCGAAGGTGTACGAGAAGATCTTCTGCGTACCCCAGAGATAGTCGTCGATCGAGCCGTCGGTGATGTACAGGTCGCTGGACTGCTCGGGGGTGTACCCGTTGCTCGCGGCCATCTTCTGCCCGACGGCCTTGAACGCGGCGTTGTCGTCCGCGGTCATCCCGGTCGCGGTGTCCGCGGTGGTGTAGCCGAACGGCCACAGCACCAGCTGGCTGTACGTGTGGAAGTCGATCCCGGCGGTGATCTGCTGCTTCCCGCCCACGATCCGGCTGCGCACGAAGTCGGCGACGACCTTCACCTCGGGCGCGGACTCGGCGGCCGTGCCGCGGTAGGTCTCGGAGGACGTGGACCCCGAAGAGCCGCCGCAGCAGCCGAACTTGTAGTTCCAGTTCCGGTTGAGGTCCGTACCGACGTAGGAGGAACCGGAGTTGGGCTGCCGGTTCTTGCGCCACGAGCGGTAGGAGCCGGAGGCGATGTCGTACTCGCCGCCGTCCGGGTTGAGGTCGGGGACGATCCAGATCTCGCGGCCGTTGACCATGCTGGTGACCCGGGAGTCGGAGCCGTAGCCGGCGCCCAGCTCGCGGATCAGGTACAGCGCCATCTCCACGGTGAGGTGCTCGCGGGCGTGCTGGTGGTGGGTGAACAGCACCTCCGGCTCGGCCTCGTCGGTGGCGACGTTGTCGCTGATCTTGATGGCCACGATGTCCCGGCCCTGATAGGACTTGCCGATCACCCGTTTGCTCATGATGCCCGGGTAGGCGGCGATGCGCTGGTCGATCTCCGTCGTCATCTCGGCGTAGTTGTGGTACTTCGAGTCGGCGGTCGGGAAGTCGAAGAGCCGTACCTCGTCCTCGGCGGCCCGGTCCGGTGCCGAGCCCAGCAGGGACACGTCGTACCCCTGCGCGCGCAGCTTCTTCACCTGGTCGGCGCGGCCGGAGACCACGACGGTCTCCTCGTCGGCCTCGTCGACGCTCACCCCGGCGGCGGCGATCGCCGTGCGCATCTGGGGGGTGCTGTGATGGACGTGGATCTCGTACTGGCGGATGTCGTCGGCGGAGGGTGCCGCCTTCGGGGCGCTGCCCGCCGCCGCGTCGGTGACCGTCGCCGAGACCGGCGCGGCGAGAGCGAGGGCGAGGAGTGCGGCGAGGACGGCGGTCCGCCTGCCGCTGCGGGCGCTTGTGGCGCCGGCGCCTGAGCCGCGAATGCGAAGTCGCATGAACTCTCCTTGTGGGGAGCCGGGTTGTGGGGGGCTGTGCGCTTGCTGTGTGCGGCGGTGCGGTGCCGCTCATCGTCGGGGCATGGCATGAGCAGGTCAAGAGACGACAAAGGGCCGCTGGCCGAAATCATGCGGAATGCGACGAGCGGCCGGCCGCGCAGTTTATCCGCGTCCGCGCCGGCCGGCCGGTAACCGGGGCGTGGCCGGAGTGTGAGCACATCGGGTGGAGATCCCGCACGCACCCTTGCCGCGGCGGCCTCTTCGGGTTTCCTTGACCTTCATGGCGGACACCACGGGACCCCCCACGGGAAACCCCACGCACACCGAGGCACCATCCGGCATCGACCACGCGTCTCCCCGCAGATCCAGTTGGAAGTACATCGGGCCCGGCATCGTCGTCGCCGCGACCGGCGTCGGCGCCGGCGACCTGGTGGCCACGCTCATCGCCGGCAGCAACTTCGGCTACACCCTGCTCTGGGCGGCGGTCCTCGGCTGCCTGGTCAAGATCTCCCTCGCCGAGGCGGCCGGCCGCTGGCACCTCTCCACCGGCCGCACCCTCTTCGACGGCTGGGCGAGCCTCGGCCGCTGGACGACATGGTTCTTCGTCGTCTACGTGGTCGTCTGGGGCTTCGTCTACGGCGCGGCGGCGATGTCGTCGAGCGCGCTGCCGCTCCAGGCGCTGTTCCCGGGCGTGATGGACCTGAAGGCGTGGGCCGTCGCGTGCGGGCTGGTCGGCCTGGTGTTCGTCTGGTTCAACAAGTACGCCGTCTTCGAGAAGGTCATGACGGTCCTGGTGGGCGTCATGTTCGTGGTGACGGTGTACCTGGCGATCCGGGTCACCCCCCACCTCGGCGACGCCTTCGCGGGCCTCCTCCCGGTCCTGCCGGACGAGAAGGACTCCGTCCTCAACACCCTCGGCCTGATCGGCGGAGTCGGCGGCACCATCACCCTGGCCGCGTACGGCTACTGGGTGAACGCCAAGGGCTGGACGAACACGGGCTGGATGAAGGTGATGCGGCTCGACAACCGGGTCGCGTACGTGACGACGGGCATCTTCGTCGTCGCCATGCTCTTCGTCGGCGCGGAACTGCTGCACTCCGCGAACGTGGCGATCGCGAGCGGCGACAAGGGGCTCGTCCAGCTCGGCGACATCCTGGAGGCGGAGTACGGCGCGGCGACCGCCAAGTTCTTCCTGATCGGCTTCTTCGCCACCTCCTTCACCTCCCTGATCGGCGTCTGGCACGGTGTGAGCCTGATGTTCGCCGACTTCGTGGCCCGCTACCGCGGCCACGGTGACGCGGGCGGAGCGGAGGTCGCCTCCGGCGAGCGGGAACGCTCCTGGCCCTTCCGCGCGTATCTGCTGTGGCTGACCTTCCCGCCGATCGTGCTGCTCTTCCAGGGCGAGCCGTTCCGTCTGATCATCCTGTACGGCGTGCTGGGCGCGGCCTTCCTGCCGTTCCTGGCCGGGACGCTGCTGTGGCTGCTCAACTCCTCCCGCACGCCCGGGGAGTGGCGCAACGGACCGCTGAGCAACGCGATGCTGGTGCTGGCGGGACTGCTGTTCCTGGTGCTGTGCGTCAAACAGGTCTGGGACCAGCCGTGGTCGGAGTTCTTCTGACCCATCCGCCTGCCTGCCTTCCACCCGCCTTCCCGCCCGCCCGCCGGGGCTGGCGCGAGCTGTTGGTTGAGTTTCTCAAGCTTGAGTTTCGCAAGCACCTCTCCTAGGCTACTGATCCCCCTAGGAGAGGTGCCGTCGCCGTGGCTGTGACCGTGCTGGACGACAAGACCGCGCTCGTGCTGATCGACCTCCAGGCCGGCACGCTCGCCGCCCCCACCGTGCCGTACCCGGCGGCGGACGTGGTGGCCCGGGCCGCCGAACTCGCCGACGCCTTCCGCGCCGCGGGCGCCCCCGTCGTCCTGGTCCGCATGTCCACCTCGCCCGACGGCGCCGACGCGGTGCCCGGCCGCAGCGAGGCGGCACGGCTGGCCGGCGGCCGCTCCCGCCCCTACGACCTCGGCCCGATCGCCGAACCGCTGACCGGCCACGAGGGCGACATCCTGGTCACCAAGCGGGCCTGGGGCGCCTTCCACGGCACCGACCTCGACCTCCAGCTGCGGCGTCGGGGCGTCACCCAGATCGTCCTCGCCGGCATCGCGACCAGCCTCGGCGTCGAATCGACCGCCCGCGCCGCGCACGAGCACGGCTACCACGTCACGTTCGCGGTCGACGCGATGACCGACATCAACGAGGACGCGCACCGCCACCGGGTGTCGTACCTGTTCCCGCTGATCGGCGAGCCGGGCACGACGCGGGAGATCCTCGACCTGCTGTCCGGCGCCCGAGCCTGAACCCGAGGGCCAGTCCATCCGCGGTCTCCGGCCGTCAGTCCTCGGTGGCCTGCCACCGGGGGCTGAGCGCGACGGCCCGCAGCTGCCCGATCGTGAGGGCGGGCTTCGCGCGGGTCGCGGCCTCGTCCTGCTCGGCGGCGTTGAAGGCGCTGACTACCACCCGCAGACCGTCCTTGCGCAGGGTGTCCACGGTCCACATCACGACCCCCGCACCGCCCTTCTCGCCCGGCCCCTGCCGTGTCGCGACGCGCGTCCCGTCGGAGAGGGTCTCGGCTCCGGATCCGTACAGCTGACCGGCCACGTCGGACATGTCCGGCTGGACGTTGACCTGGACCAGGCTCCCGCCCTTGCCGTCGTCGACGACGAAGTAGCCGTACCCGGTCTCCTGGCTGCCGCTCCTGACGCGCTCCAGGTCCTTGGGCAGCAGAAGAGCGAGCTTGCGCAGGACGAGCCACCCGGCCATCTCCGCGGGCCGGGCGGACGAGCCCGAGGGAAGGACCGGCTTCTTCTCCTCCCCGGGGACGGCGTCGGCGATCCGGCGCCACTCCGAGGCCACGGCCAGCGTCTTCAACTGCGCTGTCGTCAGCGGCGGTTCGGGGCGGCTGACCGGCTTCCCCTTCTCCGCCGCGGCGTTCCACTCGATGACGCTCACATGGTGCCCGGCCGGGGTGACCAGGTCCGCGCCCCACGCCTTGGTGTCCTCGCGGCGGTCGGGATACTCGTAGCCCTGGTAGACGGTGATCGCGGACCCGTCGGACAGGAGCTCGGTCTCGCAGCTGTCGAGGTCCGTCTGCCCGCCCTCCGGGCAGGGCATCACGGCGGTCGACGGAACGATCTCACCCGCGTCCGCCGGGATCCGGTCCAGGCCCACGGAGATGGATCCCTCGCCCTTGCCGTCGTCGAACACGCCCACCGCCAGCGGTGGCAGCTCCCCGCCCGTGCCCCGCGCCTCCGTCCTGCTGAACTCGCCCTCGGGGAGCAGCTTCTGAAGGGTGCGGATCATGTCGTCGGGGGAGTAGGACGGCTCTGCGCCGCCGCTGCCGGACGCGGCGACGGAGGAGGGCAGCGGCGCCGGCCTGCCGCCCCACGGCACGAGCAGCGCCCCGCCCACCCCCACCAGGGCGATGCTCGCCGCTCCCCCCGCGATCGCGGTCCTGCGCCGCAGCCGCATCCGGTCACCCCGGGCCCGGCCGGCGGCGGCGAGCGCGGCCGGGCTGTCGAAGGTGCCGCCGGCCTCGCGCAGGGCGGCGGAGAGCTGCTCCTCGAAGGGGTCGCTGTACTGGTCGACGGGCATGGTGAACCACCGCTTTCGGCGAGACGGGTCGAAAAGAGTGCGAAGCAGGGGGAGGTGCGGGGTGCGGGGTGCGCGGCGCGTGGCGTCGGGGTCGGGTCGGGGTCGAGGGTGGGGGAGGGCGGGGGTGAGGGGCGGATGCCGGACGGCTCAGGGGCGGGCGTACTCCCCGATGTCCTCGCCCAGCAGCTCCCGCAACCGCCCCAGCGCCCGCGAGCAGCGCGTCCGCACGGCCGCGGAGCTGGTGTTCATCGCGCCCGCGGTCTCCTCGATCGAGCGGTCCTCCCAGTACCGCAGGACCACGACCGCCCGGTCCTTGGCGGGCAGCCGACCCAGGGCCTGCATCAGGGTCAGCCGCAACGGCGTGTCGGTACCGCCGCGGTCGGCCACGTCCGGGAACACCTCCACGGCCCGCTCGCGGCTGCTGCGCCGCCGCTGGTGGGCGAGGAAGGAGCGGGTGAGGACGGTCTGCGCGTATCCGGCCGGGTTGTCGACCCGGGACACCCGCCCCCAGCGGACGTAGAGCCTGCCGAGGGTCTCCTGCACCAGGTCCTCGGCGAGGTGCGTGTCGCCGGCGGTGAGCAGACACGCCGACCGGTACAGATGCCCGGTGCGCGCCGCCGCGAACTCGGCGTACCCGTCCGCGCGGGCGGCCTGCCTCATCGATGATCCCCCTGTGTCGGCTGCCGTGCTGTCCTCATCTCACTAATGCGGTGGGGCACGGGAAATGTTTCAGGGGAGACCGAAAGTGGCCGCACAGGATCGCGGGGGTACGTTCTCGTTGTGACAGACCAGCCGCCGCCGCCCCCTCCGCCGTCCCCCGGGCAGCCGTCGGGCTTCGGCCCGCCCCCGCCGCAGTACGCCCCGCAGTACGCCCCGCAGTACCCGCCGCCGTACGCCCCCCAGGCGGAGCCGCCGCCCGGTCCGGAGTTCCTCGCGGTCGACAAGCACAACTCGGTCGTCGTGGACGCGGCGGGCGTCGCCTTCGAGATGTACGACATCACCGTCGAGTTCCCCTGGCCCGAGGTCCGCAGCGTCCACTACAGGGCGAGCCCCAACGGCAAGGCCCTCATGGTCGCCGTGGTCCACGTGGACGGCCGGGTCTACGAGTGCGTGGTGACGGCGAAGCCGAGGGAGCGGTTGCAGGGCTGGTTCGCGCAGCTGGCGTGGGTGCTGGGTCACTACCGGCCGGCGGGGTACTAGGGGTACCGGGGGTCGCACGCACGGACGCGCGGACGCGCGGACGAGTGGACGACACGCACGGACGAGCGGACGCACGGGAGGGTGTCGCCCCACGGTCCTCCCGTGGAGCGACACCCTCCCGTCACCTGCTACCTGCACCTGCACCCGCTACCGCTCGCCCGGTGCCCGTGACGTCGCAGGGCCCCGTGGCTACGGCAGTCCGTGCACGTGCGGGCCCACGGCCGCCGACCACGCGTTGCCCGCCGACGCGTCCCAGTTCGTCGACCACGTCATCGCGCCCCGCAGGCCGGGATAGGTCTTCGACGGCTTGAAGGAGCCGCAGCCCGTGCCCCTGGTGAGGCAGTCCAGGGCGTTGTTGACCACCGTCGGCGACACGTACCCGCTGCCCGCGCCGCTCGTCGAGGCCGGCAGGCCCAGGCCCACCTGGGACGGGTCCAGACCGCCCTCCAGCTGGATGCAGGCCAGCGCGGTCAGGAAGTCCACCGAGCCCTGGCTGTAGACCTTGCCGTCGCAGCCCAGCATCGAACCGCTGTTGTAGTACTGCATGTTGACGACGGTGAGGATGTCCTTCACGTTCAGCGCCGTCTGGAAGTAGCCGTTCGACGTGGACTGCATGTCGATCGTCTGCGGGGCCATCGTCAGGACCAGGCCCGACCCGGCCTTCGACGCCAGCGACCGCAGCGCCTGTGACATGTACGTCGCGTTCAGGCCGTTCTCGAGGTCGATGTCGACGCCGTCGAAGCCGTACGTCTGCATCAGCGTGTACACCGAGTTGGCGAAGTTCGTCGCGGACGTCGGGTCGCTCACCGACACGGTGCCGTTCTGGCCGCCCACCGAGACGATGACCTTCTTGCCGGCCGCCTGCTTCGCCTTGATGTCCGCCTTGAACTGGTCGACCGTGTAGCCGCCCAGGCCCGCCGAGTCCAGGTTGAAGGTGACGGCGCCCGGTGTCGTCGTCGCGTCCGCGAAGGCCACGGCGATGATGTCGTACTGGGAGGAGACGCCGGAGATCCGCTGGACGGTCGCGCCGTTGTTGAAGTTCTGCCAGTAGCCGGTCACGGCGTGCTTGGGCACGGTCCCGCCCCCGGTGCCGCCGGTGGTCGTCGTTCCCGTGACCGCCGTCGACTTCACGGACTCGCCCGCCGCGTTGGTCGCGGTGACCTGGAAGCTGTACGACGTGGAGGCCGCGAGGCCGGTCACGGTCGCCGAGGTCCCCGTCACCGCCGTCACCTTCGTACCGCCCCGGTAGACGGAGTAGCCGGTCGCGCCGGAGACCGCGTTCCACGAGAGGGACACCGACGACGAGGTCGTGCCCGACACGGCCAGGCCGGCCGGCGCGCCGGGCACCGTCGGGGCCGGGTCGCCGCCTCCGCCGCCGTCGGGGCCGTACACCGACACGTCGTCCGCGTAGTACGCCGCCTGGCCGTACCAGCCGTGCGTGTACACGGACACCGAGGTGGTCGACGCGCCGGTGGTGAAGGTCGTCGACAGCTGCTTCCACGACGCCGAGTCGGGCGTCCACGTCGAGACGTCCGTCGTGCCGGTGCCGGTCACGCCGAGGTAGGTGTAGCCGCCCTGCACCCAGGCGCTGAGCGTGTACGTCGAGTTGGGCTTCACGGCCACCGTCTGGGCGCACCGGGCGTTGTCCTGCCCGGCCGGTGTCGCCTTCAGCGCGGCCGCGCCGGCGTGCACCGGCGAGGAGACGGTCGTACCGCTGCCCGCCGAACAGGTCCAGTTGGTCAGGCCGGACTCGAAGCCGGCGTTCCTGGCGTTGTTCAGGTCCGCGGCGGACGCCTGAGCCGCGCCCGTCATGGACAGGGCGAGGGCGGCGGCGAGGACGCCCGCGGCTCCCGACCCGAGTCGTGTCGTTCGTTTCAGTGGGGACATGACAGTAAGTTGGTCCAGACCAATTCCGTTGTCAAGAGGTCCGGCCGTGGAGGCCCGGTGGAGGCCACGCGCGCGTAACCTGCCCCGATTTGACGGGACTTGCGCGAAGAAGAGTTGCTTGGCAGCCAGGGAAAGCTGTTCTCCGGCCACAGAGGCGTGGATACAGTGCTGAGGTAGTCACGCAATGAAGTCACCCCGGTGCACCGGAGTAACGCCGGTGGGCCGGACCGCGGGAATCGGGGAGCTGCGCGTGCCAACAGCCATTGCCGTGACCGGAGCCGACCTGGCGCTGGCGCCCCAGGACGAACGCACCCTGCCCGCCACCGTCCTCGCCGATCTCGACCGACAGCCGCTGGACCGCGCCCTCGCCGCCGTCCAGGCCCTCGTCGATCAGTACGGACACGTGATCGTCGTGTACTCACGGGCCGTCCCCGCCGCCGTCGAGCAGCGACTGCACACCATCCGCTCCCTCCTGGAGAGCGACCGCATCGCGCTCTTCCGCCCCGACCTGCCGCCGCTCGCGGTGGCCGTCCTCGCCCGCCAGCTGCGCCAGCTGGCCTCCTGCGACCTCGGCCCCGGCGTCCTCGCCTCGGCGGGCCGGCTGCTCACCCACTACATCCACGCGGGCGCGGTGCTCGGCTCGGTCGCCAGACTCGACCGGGTGCCGGTGGTCGGCCTGAAGTCGCATGCCAGGTCGTGGGTTCCGGGTAGTCAGTTCGGTGTGCTCGCCCATCCGCAGCCGGAACTGGTCAAGGCCACCCCGGAAACGGTCCTGCCCGGACCGGAGTTCGGCACCTGGCTGCTCGTCGCCCGCGGGCAGTTCCAGTCCGACTGGGTCACCGAGGTCCTCGCCCCCGCCTGGAAGGTCCAGGGGCTGCGCGAGACCCACCTGCCCGCCGAGTCCGCCGACTGGTGGGGCACCGGCAAGGCGATCGAGTTCTGCGCCTACCTGCCCGACCTGTCGGTCCTCTACCAGCTGGTCACGTCCGTCCGGCAGAGCGTCTGCCACTGGTGCGGCATCGACGTCATCGGCGACCGCTGCGTCTTCTGCTCCGCGACCCCGCCGCCCGCCTCCGACCTCACCGCCCGTCCCGCCGCCCGCGCGCTCACCGCGGGCGACTGAACCAGCTCGACCCGCCCCCTGTTCCCGTCCGCTCGACCCGACCCCCAACGAGGTTGCACGGTTCATGAACTCCCGTCAGCGCCGCGGCGTGATCCTCCTGCTCCTGTCGGTCCTGTGCGCCCTCGGCGCGTTCGCCGGCGTCCTCTCCGTCATCGACGACGTGAAGTCCAAGGTCGGCCCCGAGGTCACCGCGTACGAGCTGCGCTCCGACGTGGCGCCCTACACCACCCTGAGCGCGGGCCAGTTCAAGAAGATCGAGATGCCGGAGCGCTGGCTCTCGGACAACGCCGTCACCGACCTCGCCGCCATCCGCGGCAAGATCGCCGTGACGACGCTGAAGAAGGGCTCCCTGCTCCAGAGCGACATGATCGTCGACCAGCCCGCCCTCCAGCCGGGCCAGCAGGAGGTCGCCATCATGATCGACGCGGCCACCGGGGTCGCCGGCAAGATCACCCCGGGATCGTCCGTCAACGTCTACGCCACCTTCGAGGGCGCCCGGGAGAGCGATCCCGACCAGTCGAAGATCATCGTCACCAACGCCCGGGTCCTCGACGTCGGCGAGCTGACCGCCCTCGAGCCGGACGAGAACAACCGCAGTCAGTCGCCCACCGACGCGGTCCCCATCACCTTCGCGCTGTCCACGCTCGACGCCCAGCGCATCACCTACGCCGAGTCCTTCGCCAAGCGCGTCCGCCTCGCCCTCGTCGCGCCCGGCGGCGACACCACGGTCCCCGACCAGGACCGTACCTACGAACTCGTCACGGACAAGTGAGAGGCCGCCGCCCATGCCCACGAGGATCCTCCCGGCCGTCGGCGACGCGGACGCGGTCCGTTCCCTCACCACCCTGCTCAGCCAGCTCCCGGACGCCGAACCGGTCGCCCCGGTGTCCGACTCCACCCAGCTGGTGGACACCCTCGCCCGGCTCGCCGCCGAGTCGGTCGACGAACTGCCCGAGGTCGTCGTCGTCCACGAACGCATCGGCCCCGTACCGGCGCTGGAGCTGGTCCGCGAGGTGGCGCTGCGCTTCCCGGCGGTCGGCGTCATCCTCGTCACCACCGATGTGGGACCCGGCCTCTTCGCCGCCGCCATGGACTCCGGCGCCCGAGGCCTGGTCACCCTCCCGCTGAGCTACGAGGACCTCGCGAACCGCGTCCAGGCCGTCGCCCAGTGGTCGGTCGGCGTACGGCGCCATCTCGGCCACGGCGCCGACGTGTTCACCGGCGTCGGCGGCACCGTCGTCACGGTCAGCGGCGCGAAGGGAGGCGTGGGCGCCACCCTCACGGCCGTCCAACTGGCTCTCGCCGCCCAGGCGTCCGGCCGCCCCACCGCCCTCGTCGACCTCGACCTGCAGTCCGGTGACGTCGCCTCCTACCTGGACGTCCAGTTCCGCCGCTCGGTCGTCGACCTGGCCGCCATCACCGACATCTCGCCCCGCATCCTCGCCGAGGCCGTCTTCCGGCACGAAAGCGGCGTAGCCCTCCTCCTCGCCCCCGCCGAGGGCGAACGCGGCGAGGAGGTCACCGACCGCGCCGCCCGCCAGATCATCGGCGCGCTGCGCTCCCGCTACGAGGTCGTCGTCGTCGACTGCGGCGCCCAGCTGAGCGGCGCGGGCGCGGCCGCCGTCGAACTCGCCGAGCGCGCCCTGCTCGTCACCACCCCCGACGTCGTCGCCGTCCGCGGCGCCAAACGCACCGTCCGCATGTGGGACCGGCTCCAGATCCGCAAGGCGGAGGAGACGACCGTCGTCGTCAACCGCCACACCCGCAGTACGGAGATCCAGCCCCCGCTCATCCAGAAGATCACCGGCACGGCGATCGCCGTGACGACGGTCCCCGCCAACTTCCGGGAGCTCCAGGCCGCGGTCGACGCCGGCCGGATGCACGCCCTCGACGGCAAGGGCACCGTCCGGCAGGCCCTGTGGGCGCTCGCGGGGGAACTGGGGCTGGTCAAGGCCCCGGAGACCGCCCTCGTACGCAGGGCCGGCGGCCGGGCCCGCGGCGCGGACCGGGGCGCGGCCGGGTTCCGGCGGCGGAGGGAGTGAACACCATGTGGGGACATCGGGCGCGCGACCGGGGCCAGGTCACCATCGAGTTCCTCGGCATGACACCGCTGATCATCGTGACCTTGGTGGTGGTGTGGCAGTTCGTCCTCGTGGGGTACACGTTCACGCTCGCGGGGAATGCTGCGGACGAGGCGGTGCGGGCCGGGACGGCCGCCCCTCCGGGGGAGCGGCTCGCGGCGTGCCAGCAGGCGGGCCTGGACAAGCTCGGAGACGCGTGGAAGGGGAACGCCGTGGTCGATTGCGGCGGCAGCGGCTATGTGACGGCGGACGTCTCCCTCAAGGTCCCCGTCCTCTTCCCCGGCACCATCGACTTCCCGTTCACGGTGCACGGTCACGCGGGCGCCGTCGAGGAAGAGGACGGCGACTGAGATGCCCGGAGCGAGGTCCGGCGAGGCTTTCGGCACGAGGTCCGGTCGAAGGCGCAGGGGTGGCGGTGACCGGGGCCAGGTGGCCCTGGAGTACCTCGGTTTCCTCCCGCTGCTCCTCCTCGTGGCGCTGGCGGCCGTACAGCTCGGCCTGATCGCGTACGCGGCACAGCAGGCGGGCACGGCGGCCCGTACCGGGGCCCGCAGCGCGTCCCTCGACGAGGACTACGGCGCCGACTGCCGGCAGGCCGTGAGCAGTTGGCTGGACGTGAGCTGCAGCGCGGCCGGCCTGGGCGACGAGGTGCGGGTCACCTCCACCGTCACCATCCCGTCCGTCATTCCCGGCATCGGGGACTTCGGTCAGGCCCACAAGACGGCCACGATGCCGGTCGACCACTGAGGGAAGGGCATCCGACATGAGCCTGCGGGCACGCATCACCTCCCCCGAGGAGAACGGCGGCCGGGGCGAGGACGGCCATCTGGTGACCTCCTACCGCGCCAAGCTGCTGGAGGAGATCGACCTCGCCGAGATGAGCTCGCTGGCCGCCGCCGAGCGCCGGGCACGGCTGGAGCGGGTGCTGGGGCACATCATCAGCCGCGAGGGCCCGGTCCTGTCGACGGCGGAACGCTCACAGCTGATCCGTCGGGTGGTCGACGAGGCACTGGGCCTCGGCATCCTGGAACCCCTCCTCGAGGACGCGTCGATCACCGAGATCATGGTGAACGGACCCGACGCGATCTTCGTCGAACGGGGCGGCAGGGTCGAACAACTCCCCATCCGCTTCGCGTCGAACGACCAGCTGATGCAGACGATCGAACGCATCGTCTCCACCGTCAACCGCCGCGTCGACGAGACGAACCCGATGGTCGACGCGCGGCTGCCGTCGGGCGAACGGGTCAACGTCATCATCCCCCCGCTGTCGCTGACCGGCCCCACCCTCACCATCCGCCGCTTCCCGCGGTCCTTCACCCTCCACGAACTGATCGGCTTCGGCTCGCTGGACGAGCAGATGCTGTACCTGCTGGCGGGTCTCGTGCAGGCCAAGTTCAACGTGATCGTCTCGGGCGCGACGGGCACCGGCAAGACGACGCTGCTGAACGCGCTCTCGGGCCTGATCCCGGACGGCGAACGCATCATCACCATCGAGGACTCGGCGGAACTCCAGCTCCAGCAGTCGCATGTGATCCGCCTGGAGTCCCGGCCCCCGAACGTCGAGGGCAACGGCCGCATCACCATCCGCGACCTGGTCCGCAACTCCCTGCGGATGCGCCCGGACCGGATCGTGGTCGGCGAGGTCCGGGGCGGCGAGTCGCTCGACATGCTCCAGGCGATGTCGACCGGTCACGACGGCTCCCTGGCCACGGTCCACGCCAACAGCGCGGAGGACGCCCTGATGCGCCTCCAGACCCTCGCGTCGATGTCCGACGTGGAGATCCCCTTCATCGCGCTGCACGACCAGATCAACAGCGCGGTGGACGTCGTCGTCCAGCTCACCCGCTTCGCCGACGGCGCCCGCCGCATCACCGAGATAGCCGTCCTCGACAGCCACGGCGGCGAACCGTACCGGCTGGCGACCATCGCCCGCTTCAACGCCCGGCCGATGACCGCCGACGGCCGCGTCCACGGCGTCTTCGAGTACTTCCCCCTCCCACGCCGCACCGCGGACCGCCTGTACATGGCGAGCCAGCCGATCCCGCAGGCGTTCGGGGTGGCTCACGCGGCACACGAACTGACGACAAGGGAAGCCCGGTAACGCTGATGGAGCTCGAGACCCTGATCACCCTCACCACCGGCGGAACCCTCCTGACCTGCGCCCTGGCCGTCGCGGGCCTGCACGCGTACGCGCGGGGCCGGGCCCAGCGGGCGGAGCTGGTGGAACGCCTTTCCTACACCGGCCGGCTCCCCGGGACCGGCCGCCGGCGCCGATTCCGCACCCTGGACCGACGGCTGCGCCGCACGGGCACGGGCCGCAGGCTGGAGCTGAAACTGGCGGCGACCGGCCTGGACGTGACGCCCGGCGAGTTCCTCGTCTACATGCTGGCGGCGGTGGCCGGCCTGTGGCTGGTCGGAGAGGCCACCCTGGCCCCCTTCTTCGGCCCGATCGCCGGCCTCCTGGGCGTCTGGGCGGCCTGGCAGTTCCTCAACTGGCAACGCCAGAAACGCATCGAGAGGTTCATCAATCAACTCCCCGAACTGGCCCGCATCCTGGCCAACGCCACCCACGCGGGCCTGGCGCTGCGCACCGCGATCGGCATGGCGGCGGAGGAGCTGGAAGCCCCGGCGGGCGAGGAACTCGCCAAGGTGGCCAACCAGTTGGCGGTGGGCCACTCCATGGACGACGCGCTGGGCGAGCTCGCCGACCGGCTCCCCTCCCGAGAACTGGTCGTCCTCGTCACCACCCTGGTCCTCTCCAACCGGGCCGGCGGCCAGGTCGTCGGCGCCCTGCGCAACCTGACGGAGACGCTGGAGGAACGCAAGGAGACCCGGCGCGAGGTCCGCACCCAGCTGTCCCAGGTGAACATGACGTCCTACGCGGTGCCGGCCCTGGGAGTCGGGGCGTTGTTCCTCATGAACAGCGTCGAGGGCGGAACGCTGGACCGCATGACGGGCTCGGCCGTCGGCCAGGCCTGCGTGATCATCGCGTTCGGCCTCTACGCCGTCGGCTTCGTCCTCATCCGCCGCATGTCCCGAATCGACGTCTGAGCAGGAGGTGGCGCAGGGCATGGAACTGCTGCTCGCACTCGTCGTGGGCCTCAGCGTCTGGGGCATGTTCGCCGGCATCCGCATGTACCGGGCCGACGTGAAGCTGCCCAGCGACCTCGCGCTGGCCCTGGAGGTCGGCTCGACGCGCACCGGCGCCGTCGGCTCGCTCGTCGACCGCATGGGCATGCGGTACGCCCCGGCCGTCCTGCGTCTGATGGGCCCCAAGCAGGTCACCCGATACCGGCGCAGGATCGACCTCGCGGGCAACCCGGGCGGCCTGACGATCGACCGCTACGCGGCCCGGCGCGCGGTCTACGGCGGGATCGGCGCCCTCGGCGCGTTCGCCGCGCTGCTCCAGGGCAGCTTCTTCGTCGCGCTGCTCATGCTCGCCTTCGGCGTGTTCTGGTCCGAGGTCGGCATCTGGTCCGCGATCCGGGTCCGCAAGGACGCCATCGAACGGACCCTGCCGGACTTCCTCGACGTCCTCGCCGTCGTGGTGAGCGCGGGGCTCGGCTTCCGGCAGGCCCTCGACCGGGTGGCGTCCAGGTACGAGGGTCCCTGGGCGGACGAGATCCGCATCACGCTGCGTCAGATGGACCTCGGCGTGAGCCGCCGCGAGGCCTTCCAGGAGCTGCGCCGCCGCAACGACTCCGAGCAGGTCGCCATGTTCGTCACGGCCCTCCAGCAGGGCGAGGAGCTCGGCGCGCCGATCGTCGACACGCTCGTCTCGATCGCCAAGGACATGCGCCGCACGGACGCGCAGAACGCCCGCCGCAAGGCGGCCCGCGCGGTCCCCAAGGCCACCTTGATGATCACCACGTTCATGGTCCCGGCGACGATGCTCCTCCTCGGCGCGGGGATGCTGCTCGGCTCCGGCACGGACTTCACCTCGATCACGGGCGAGTAGGCGGACGGGATGACGGCCATGACGACGACCGGGGCGCCGCCGCAGAGAGACGTCCTTCTCCAGGTCAACGCGCTCCAGGCGATGTGCCGCCAGGTGTTCGGGTTCCGGCTGGCCATGATCGCGGTCGCCACCCCCGCGGCCCTCCTGAACGCCGCCCCGGGCCTGGGCACCCGCCTGGTGGGCGCGGCCGTGGTCGTCACCTTCATGGGGTCCTACGTCCTCTTCCGCGACTGGGAACGCTTCGGGCCCCTTCTCCTGCGTCACCCCTCCCTGCTGGCCGTGGACACCCTGTTCGGCACCCTGCTGCTGATCTCGGCGGGACCCGACACCACGCTCGCCTACGTCAGCGTCTGCACCCCGCTGCTGGCAGGCATCGTCTACGGCTGGCGCGGCGCCGCCTGCTTCGCGTCCCTCCAGTCGCTGATCCTGCTGCTGGTCCACGCGACCCTCGTGCGGGAGCCCGGCGTCAGCCTCGCCGAGAGACTGCTCCTGCCGGGCCTCTGCGTCATCACCGGAGCCATGGGCTCGTCGCTGCGCCACCTCATGCTCCGCTTCGGCGCGGCCACCCAGGCCCTGACCGCCGTCAAGGCGCGCCTGGCCGGTACCGAGGCGGTCGCCGCCGAACGCGCGCGGCTGGCCCGCGAGATGCACGACTCCGTGGCCAAGACGCTGCACGGGGTGGCCCTCGCCGCGGACGCCCTGGCCCATTCGGCGGGCTCGCCGGGCATGGACCCGGTCATCGTGCGGCAACACGCCGAACTCGTCGCCCGTGCCGCGCGCCGCGCCGCCGCCGAGTCCCGTGAACTCCTCACCGACCTCCGCCGGGAGCCGGACCCGGCGCAGGACGTCGACCTCCTGCCCGAACTGGCCGCCCACGCCGACGTGTTCGGGGACCGGACGGGCCTCCCGGTCAGCTACCACGCCTGCGGCGACCGGGCGACGCTGCCCGTCCCGCCCGCGGTGGCCCGACAGCTCCTCACGATCACCTCGGAGGCCATGGAGAACGCCCACCGCCACGCCGCCCCGACCCATGTGGAGGTGCGAGCGGCCGTGAACGGCGAGCTCCTCACCCTGAGCGTGCGCGACGACGGCCGCGGCCTCCCGCCCGGGGCCACCCTGGAACAGCTGCGCCGCACCGGCCACTTCGGCCTGGTCGGCATGACCGAGCGGGCCGCCTCCGTCGGCGCCCGCATCCGCATCGGCCACGGCCACGACTCCCGGGGCACCGAGGTGCGCCTGGAACTCCCGCTGGCCGCGCTCACAGAGGAGGTCGTCTGATGCCGGACCGACCGCCCCACCGCCCCGGCGCCGAGCAGCCGCTCTTCCCGCCATCGCCCAGGCCCTGCCCCGTGCGCGTGGTCGTGGCCGACGACAACCCGGTGGTCCGCGCGGGCCTGACCGCCCTGCTCTCCGGCCGGGAGGACATCACGGTCGTCGCCCAGGCGGCCGACGGCCGCGAGGCCTACGAGGCGGCCCGTCGGCACCGCCCCGACGTCGTCCTGCTGGACGTCCGCATGCCCGGCGTGGACGGCCTCTCGGCCCTTCCGCACCTGGCGCGGATCACCCGGGTCGTGATGCTGACGTACAGCCACGAGGCCGAGATCGTCCAGCAGGCCCTGCGCGGTGGGGCCGGGGGCTACCTCGTCCACGGGGAGTTCACCGTGGACGAGTTGGTGTCGGCGGTGCGCGATGTCACCCGGGGCCGGGCCCACTTCACCCCGACAGCGGCGACCGCGGTACTGGCACACCTGCGAAGCGATGCGACTGCACACGCCGAAGCGGACCCATCTCCCCTATTTTCCGAGACTTCTACGGAAGCGCTTTCGCAGTTGCAACCAATCGTGAGACAGTCGTCCTCGGTATTCAGAGCGGGGTTCCAACTCAGCGCGAGGGAGGCGGAGATCATGGACCTCATCGCGTCGGGCATGAACAACCAGCAGATCGCCGCCACCTGCTTCATCAGCGAGAAGACGGTCAAGAACCACATCAACCGCATCTTCGCCAAACTGCACAGCAGCAGCCGCTCCGAGGCCGCGGCCAAGTGGCTGGGCACGGCGGTGACCTCATGAGACTCATCCGGACACCCCGCCGGACACCCCGCCGGACTTCCGACTGGGCCCGGGATTGGGCCCAGGGACCCTTCTCCGAGGTGGCCGCACGGTCTTACGTTGCCGGTCACGCCACCGATGGAGAGGAACGCCATGAGCGACCTGCTGCTGAAGACCGCCGTCGCGGCCAAGGTCCGGGTGAGCGGCTGGACGAACACGACGGTGCGGGCCGCACGACGCCGCGCCGACAACGACAGGGGACAGACCGCCGTCGAGTACCTGGGCATCATCGCGGTGGTGGTGGCGATCGTGGTCCTGATCGCCAACACCAACCTGGGCCAGACGATCGTGGACAAGCTCAGGGCCCAGATCGCCAAGGTGGCTCCCTGACACGACACCGCAGGCGTACGTACGGCGACGCAGGGCAGGTCTTCCCCATCTACATCGTGGTGGTGGCGGGCCTGCTCTTTCTCGCGTTCGCCTACTTCGCGGTCGGCCAGGCGGCGGTGAACCGCAACGGCGCGCAGACCGCCGCCGACGCGGCGGCGCTGGCGGCGGCCCAGGAGGCCAGGGACGAGCTTGCCGACCTGTGGGAGCTGGCCGTCCTCGACCCCACGCAGTGGCAGAAGATCTTCGACGGCGATGTGGCACTGAAGCCCTCGTGCTGGCGCGCCTATGAGCTTGCGGCGCAGAACGACGCCAGTGTGGACGCTTGCAAAGACGGCCTCCGGACCACGGTCAGGGTGCAGGCGAACAAGCCGGCAGGGGATTCCGTAATCCCCATCACGAGTACAAGGAAGGCACACGCCACCGCCACCGCCGTGATCGAGTCGCTGTGCACTTTCACGCCGGACCAGCCCGCTCCGGACGACGTACTGCCGATACTCACCTGCAAGGGCGGGGAGGAATGGGAGCTGGACCCGGACGATCTCACCGATCTGCCCGGACCCGAGGACCTCTTCGACGTCCACCTGGCCACCGACTGACGTGCGATCGACGAGTTCAGAAAGAAGCGGAGTGATGAGCATGCGGTTCACTGCGAAAGCCCGCAGGGGGATGGTCGCGCTCGCGGTCGTGACCGGGCTGGCAGTCGGCTCGGCCGCCTGCGGCAGCGGAGGCGACGACGACAAGAAGCCGCAGAGCTCGTCGTCCGCCTCGCAAACCGGTGGATCGCAGCCGAACCCGCAGGAGGGGCAGTCGGAGGAGCCGATCGCCGAGCTGAAGGGGCCGAGCGGACTTCTGCTCCAGATCACGTCCGCCGTCCGCGATTCAGGCGGCTTCGTCACCGTGAACGGCGCCCTGAAGAACGACAGCGGGGCCGAAGCGGTGATCCCGTCCGCGCTGAGCGGCAACGAGACCGAGATCATCAACAACGGACTCTCGCTGGGCGGCGCGACCCTCGTCGACTCCAAGAGCAAGAAGCGCTACTACGTCCTCCGTGACACCGAAGGCCGCCCCCTGACGACGACGGGCTTCTCGACGCTCAAGGCCGGCGAATCCATCGACGTCTTCCTCCAGTTCCCCGCGCCCCCCGCGAGCTCGACGGACGTCTCCTTCCAACTCCCGCTGTTCCCCAGCGGGGTCATCAAGATCTCCGGGTGAGGCCGATCATGACCCCACGTCTCACTCTGGTGGTGGCCGCGGCCACCCTCGTGATGGTCGGCATGGTCCCCGCCGCCGAAGCCGACACCACCCCCAGTGTTCCCCCCGGCACCGAACCCACCGCCACCGCCCCGGTGGAGGTCGACCCCAACGACCCCGACCTCAAGCTCCCCGAGGGCGGCACCCTCGCCGAGCCCAAGGTGCTCGACATCAAGCAGGTCGTCGAGGACGAGTCGGGTGACGAACGCCGGGAGGACACCAACGCGGACGTGACGTTCGCGCTCCAGGCCGAGGTCCTCTTCGGCAAGGACAGCGCGAAGCTCGGCCCGGAGGCGAAGTCCCGTATCGCCACGATCGCCGCGGAGATCAAGAAACAGAGCAACACCACCGTGGTCAGGGTCTTCGGTTTCACGGACGATCTGGGCTCCTCCGCGCACGGCGACGTCCTGTCGAAGCAGCGGGCGGACGCCGTCCAGGCGGAACTCGCGGGCGACCTGAACGACCCGGACATCACCTTCGAGGTCCGCGGCTACGGCGAGCAGTACCCCATCTCCGACAACTCCACCGAGGCCGGCCGCAAGAAGAACCGCCGGGTGGAGGTCACGTTCCCGCGCACGACGAACTGACCCTCACCTCCACCCGCACCCCCGTCCGCAGCCCCCACCCCTCCATCGCCCCGGCCGCCGCCTCCAGTACGTGGCGGGACCGCAGCCGGGGCAGGCCCAGCCGTCCCGGCCGCATGGTGTGCACGGCGATGACGCGGAGCCGCCGGTCCAGATACGCGACGTCGATCGGCATGCGCATGCGAAAGGTGTGCACGCTGCCGGCGGGCGACAGCAGCATCGCCCCGTCCACCGAGTCCCGCCCGAGCAACCCCCGGGTACGGGCCCGGTAGGAGGCGGCGATCTCCAGGGGCACCACCCGGAAGCCGTCCCCGGCCCCGTCCCCGCCTTCATCCCTGCCTGCGCCCCCGGCCTCGTCTGCGCCGCCCACCACCAGTTCGCCCCGTCCGTCCCGCCAGCGCGCCATCCCCGTCTCCCCTCGGCCGTGTCGCTGCCCTCTCGGTCCCTCGCACCGTAGCGAGCCGGATCACGCAGTGGGGAGCAAGCCCCTGTTCCGCACACCGGCGTGAGCATCCCGACCGCACTCCGCCTGATCGAGACCCGTCGCGTGACGGGCCGCCGCAAACCGGCGGCGCCCCCGCGACCTCTCTGCCACCATCCCCGTATGGACGACAAGAGCCGGGACACCGGTGACGACAGCGACCGCGCGGACCCCGCCTTCGAGGCCCTCCTCGCCGAAGGCGCCGCCGTCCCCACCGAGGGGTGGGACTTCTCCTGGTTCGAGGGACGGGCCACCGAGGAGCGGCCCTCCTGGGGGTACGCGATGTCGCTGGCCGGACGGCTGGCGGGCGCGAGCGCCGCGCTCGACGTGCAGACCGGGGGAGGGGAGGTCCTGGACTTCGCGCTCGGCCGGGCGGCCCCCAAGGCCCCCGGGCTCACCGTCGCGACCGAGGGCTGGCCGGCGAACGTCGCCAAGGCGACCGCCCTGCTGCGCCCGCGTGGCATCGCGGTCGTCGCGTCCCCGCAGGACGCCCCGCTGCCTTTCGCGGACTCCGCCTTCGACCTGGTCGCCAGCAGGCATCCGGTGCGGCCCCTCTGGGACGAGATCGCCCGCGTGCTCCGGCCCGGCGGCGCCTACTTCGCCCAGCACGTCGGTCCGCGCAGCGTCTTCGAGCTCGTCGAGTACTTCCTCGGGCCGCAGCCGGAGGGGGTGAACAGCGCCCGGCATCCCGAGCGCGAGCGCGCCGGGGCGGAGGCGGCGGGGCTGGAGGTCGTCGGCCTGCGGACGGAGCGGCTCCGTGTCGAGTTCCACGACATCGCCGCCGTGGTCCACTTCCTGCGCAAGGTGGTGTGGATGGTCCCGGGCTTCACCGTGGAGGCCTACCGGCCCCAACTCCGCGCCCTGCACGAGCAGATCGAGGCCGACGGCCCCTTCGTCGCGCACAGCACCCGCCATCTCGTCGAGGCCCGCCGCCCGTAGCGCGGCACTGGCCGGGAACCGCCCTCCGGCTCCCCGCGCTCCCGCCTGCGCTTCCCCGCGTGCCCGACCTCGCCTCCACAGAGTTTCCACATCGTTATCGCGATCGGTTCATGTCCCTCGTCGACCTCGCGTAAGTTCTCATTCAGGCAATTCGCGTACGCAAAGCTGCGTGGACGTCACCGCGCAGTGGAGGGGGCTGCGCGGTGACGCCCCCGTCAAGCGGACGTTCATGGCCGGAGTAGCCCGTCGGGGGGACGGGCCGGCGTGTGACCGATGGGACCTCAAGCCGCCCGAAAACCTCAGCTTCCCTCGGTGAGCGGGTTCATTCTCCTGGGAATCCGTTGTGTTTCGGCCATGAGCCACCCATGAACAACGCCTTCCGCCACCACCGGCGCGTCGCCGGGCGACTCCGGAGAGTAGTTGTGGCGCGCCGATGCACGCAGCATCACTTACGAAGGGTTATGGTGGAAACCCCCCCTCGGGCCGGTCCGTCTCCCCCCCACGGACCGGCCCGTTTTTTTGCCCCGGCACAGTCGCTCGTGCGGTGGCCGCGCCTCCCACCCCCGTCAACGGCCCAGGCCCCGCAGGGGTAGGCTGCGCCCCGCGGGGACCGCACCGTACGGAGGGGCTGACAATCACGTGAACCTGCGCGACAAGCTGCGCGGCCTTCTGGTCAGGCTGTACGCACGCCGGGTGGAAGGTCACCTGGACCACGCTCAGGTGCCGAAGCACATCGGCGTCATCATGGACGGCAACCGACGCTGGGCGAAGGCCTCGGGTTCCACCACCGAGCACGGCCACCGCGCCGGTGCGGAGAAGATCGAGGAGTTCCTCGGCTGGTGCACCGAGACGGACGTCGAGGTCGTCACCCTCTGGCTGCTGTCGACGGACAACCTCGACCGCCCCGACGACGAACTCGTCCCGCTCCTCGGCATCATCGAGGACGTCGTGCGCACCCTCGCCGCCGACGGCCGCTGGCGCGTCCACCACGTCGGCACCCCGGACATCCTCCCCTCCCATGTGCAGACCGCGTTGAAGGTCGCCGAGGAGTCCACCTCCCACGTCGACGGGATACTGGTCAACGTCGCCATCGGCTACGGCGGCCGCCAGGAGATCGCCGACGCCGTGCGCTCGATGATCGTGGACGCGGCGGACAAGGGCACCTCGATGGAGGACCTCGCCGACTCCGTCAGCGTCGACCTGATCGGCCGCCACCTCTACACCGGCGCCCAGCCCGACCCCGACCTGGTGATCCGTACCAGCGGCGAGCAGCGGTTGTCCGGATTCATGCTGTGGCAGACGGCCCATGCGGAGTACTACTTCTGCGAGGTCTTCTGGCCGGCCTTCCGCAAGGTGGACTTCCTGCGCGCCCTGCGCGACTACGCGGCCCGCCACCGCCGTTACGGCGGCTGAGGAACGAGCCCCGGGGCGTCCGTCGAGGGCGTCCCGTTTACCCCGGTCGGGGCGGAAGTAACGAGGAGTTCACCGGCGCGCCGTCATATGCCGTGGCATGGCGGCGCATGTTCGAGGGCATAAGCCAAGCAGGTCGACGCCCGAACCACGGGTGTCGGATCTCAGCGGGCGGCACGGGGCCGTCCGCCCGGGAGGCCCTTTTGCACCAGCCCGACCGTGCGGTCACGGCACGGAAGAAGCAGCGGGGGGCCGGTTCTCGGCCCGTGCGAAGCGGCCGACGACCGGTCCAGCTCCACTCCGTCGCTCCCCGACCTCATCCGAGGGGGTACGTCCTTCCGTGGTGACCAGCACAAAGCGCCGTATGCCAGACCGGCGCACCTATGTTCTCGACACCAGCGTCCTGCTGGCCGACCCGAACGCCCTGACCCGCTTCGACGAGCACGAAGTAGTGCTCCCCATCGTCGTGGTCACGGAGCTGGAGGCCAAGCGGCACCATCCGGAGCTCGGCTACTTCGCCCGGCAGGCGCTGCGCCTGCTGGACGACTACCGGGTGAAGTTCGGTCGCCTCGACGCCCCCATCCCGATCGGGGAACTCGGCGGCACCGTCCGTGTCGAGCTCAACCACTCGGACCCCAGCGTGCTGCCTTCCGGCTACCGCCTGGGTGACAACGACTCCCGCATCCTCGCGGTCGCCCGCAATCTGCAGGCCGAGGGTTTCGACGTCACGGTGGTGTCGAAGGACCTCCCGCTCAGGATCAAGGCGTCGTCGGTCGGCCTCCTCGCGGAGGAGTACCGCGCCGAACTCGCCATCACGGGCTCCTCCGGCTGGACCGGAATGTCCGAACTGACCCTGTCCGGCGAGCAGGTGGACATCCTCTTCGAGGAAGGGCACATCCACGTGCCCGAGGCCGCCGACCTCCCCGTGCACACCGGTCTGACCATCCAGTCGGAGCGGGGCAAGGCCCTGGGCCGGGTCACCGCCGAGGGCAACGTCCGCCTCGTGCGCGGCGACCGTGAGGCCTTCGGCATCAAGGGCCGCAGCGCCGAGCAGCGCATCGCGCTCGATCTGCTGCTCGACCCGGACGTCGGGATCCTGTCGATGGGCGGCCGGGCCGGCACCGGCAAGTCCGCGCTCGCGCTCTGCGCGGGTCTGGAGGCGGTCCTGGAGCGCCGCCAGCACCAGAAGGTGATGGTCTTCCGGCCGCTGTACGCGGTGGGCGGACAGGAGCTGGGCTATCTGCCCGGTTCCGAGGCCGACAAGATGGGCCCCTGGGCGCAGGCGGTCTTCGACACGCTGTCCGCGGTCACCAGTCGCGAGGTCATCGAGGAGGTCACCGCACGAGGGATGCTGGAGGTCCTGCCCCTGACCCACATCCGGGGCCGCTCCCTCCACGACGCCTTCGTGATCGTCGACGAGGCGCAGTCGCTCGAACGGAATGTGCTTCTCACCGTTCTGTCCCGGATCGGCGCGAATTCCCGGGTCGTTCTGACCCACGATGTGGCGCAGAGGGACAATCTGCGGGTCGGGCGCTATGACGGTGTGGTCGCCGTCGTCGAGAAACTGAAGGGCCATCCGCTCTTCGCGCACGTCACGCTGAACAGGTCCGAGAGGTCCCAGATCGCAGCACTTGTGACCGAAATGCTGGAGGATGGGCAGATCTGAATGACCCGCCCCAATTGATGGGGGACAAGCGGTGGTTGGCGCCGTCCGACAAAGGCTGTGAGCCTAGTCGGGCGGCGCCGGCGTATGTGGGGGTTTCGCGAAATCCCCGGGGTCCCCACGGGTGTGAGCTTTCACACGCAACTCGGAATTGCCTTGCCTGGTCCGGTTACGGCAAAGTCTCAGTCCTGTCAGGCCCCGCATGCGACACATCTGTGCCCCCAGCAGTACGGCACCGCTTGAGCATCACCTTCAACTCCATACCGACCGTCGTATGCCGCCCGTGCACCATGTGGCGCTCTCTCATCGGGAGTTGCCCACCGGGCCCGTGTCTCCTGTGACCCCGTAGTTCGGAGACCAGCGACAAGGGCACGATTGCGTCCGCCAGGGTCACCGAAGCGGGCGATGCTGGAAGGAAAACCGTGTGAGCCGGATCTCGGTCCGGGGATTCGCAGTGGCCTCGGCCACGGCGGTCACCGCTGTCGGAAGCGTCGTCGGCGTTGCCTCGGGCAGTGTCGCGCAGCCCAACGACGCAGAAGCGACGGCCAGCGACGCGACCCTCCTCGCCGACATACCTGTGGGCCAGCAGGCCCAGGTACAGACGGCGTCCCTCACGCAGCAGGCCAACGTACAGGCCATCGCCGCGGACGAGGGCGCGAAGAAGGACGCCGAGGAATCGGCACGCAAGGCTGCCGCCAAGTCGGCGATCGCGAAGAAGGAGGCCGCCGAGAAGGCGGCCAAGGACCGCGCGGAGGCCAAGGCCAAGGCCAGCCGCAGCGCGGGCGACTTCCCGGTCCAGAGCTCCTACTCCATCGCGCAGATCCAGGCGATGGCGGCGCAGATGGTGCCCAGCGGCCAGTTCCAGTGCTTCAGCAACATCGTGGACCACGAGTCCAGCTGGAACTACCACGCCGTGAACGCATCCTCCGGCGCCTACGGACTCTTCCAGGCCCTGCCCGCCGGCAAGTACGCGTCCGCCGGCTCCGACTGGCAGACCAACCCGGCCACCCAGATCAAGTGGGGCCTGAACTACATGGACAGCCGGTACGGCAGCCCCTGTGAGGCATGGTCCTTCTGGCAGGCCAACCACTGGTACTGAGCCCACGCGGCCCTGGTCGTGCAGTTCTCCACCCGACGGCACAACAGAAGGAAACCGCGTGAGCCGGATATCGGCCCGGGGATTCGCCGTGGCTTCGGCCACCGCGGTCACCACTGTGGGCGCTGTCATGGGAGTCGCCCAGGGCAGCGTGGCCCAGCCCGCCGACGACGCCGAGGCGGCGGCCGGTGAATCGACCCTCCTCTCGGACTTACCCGTAGGGCAGCAGGCCCAGGTACAGACGGCCTCGCTGACACAGCAGGCCGACGTCCAGGCCATCGCCGCGGACACCACCGCCAAGAAGACGGCGGAGCAGTCCGCCCGTAAGCAGGCGGCCAAGGACGCGGTGGCGAAGCAGACGGCCGCCGTGGCCAAGGCGAAAGCCGTCCAGGAGGCCAAGGACAAGGCGGCCGAGGCCGCGGAGACCAAGGCCACCACCGAGGTCGCCTCGACCTCGTCGGCCGGCAGCTTCCCGCAGCAGTCGTCGTACACGGTCGCCGAGGTCCAGGCCATCGCCCGCCAGATGGTGCCCAGCGGCCAGTTCCAGTGCTTCAGCAACATCGTGGACCACGAGTCCACCTGGAACTACCAGGCGGTCAACCCCTCGTCGGGCGCCTACGGTCTCGTGCAGGCCTATCCCGGCTCGAAGATGTCGTCCGCCGGCGCCGACTGGCGGACCAATCCGGCGACCCAGATCAAATGGGGCCTGAACTACATGAACGACCGCTACGGCAGCCCCTGCGACGCCTGGGACTACTGGCTGGCCAACGGCTCGTACTGAGCCGGAGCCGCCGTCCCCGCTCAACCCCGCGCAGCCCCTCCCCGTCCTAGGGGGAGGGGCTTTCGCCCTGTACGGTCGGTACGGCCGGGACCGACGACTCCAGGGGGAGTGGTGGGGAGAGACGGGGGAAGAGGTCGAATCATGTCGCGAGTTCCAGGGTGGCTCGGCCGGCTCGGAGCCGGACTGAGCGAGATGGGTGAGCGGCTCGACGAACGGCGTGCCGAGGTCGAGCGGGAACGGCGGGAGAGCGCCGCCGAGCCGGAGCCCACGCCGCCCGACCCCACCGAACCGGCCGCCGAGGCCTACCCGGAAGAACTCGTGCCCTCCGCACCGCGCCCCGACCCCGCCCAGGCCGTGCCGTGGGGCGTCCGGGTCGCCGCCGAGGCGGGCTGGCGGCTGCTGGTGCTTGCCGGGACCGTCTGGGTGCTGATGAAGGCCATCAGCGCGATCCAACTGGTCGTCATGTCCTTCGTGGTCGCGCTGCTCCTCACCGCGCTCCTCCAGCCCACCGTGGCCCGGCTGAAGCGGGCCGGAGTGCCCGGCGGAGCGGCCACCGCGCTGACGGCGATCCTCGGGTTCGTCGTGATCGGGCTGATGGGCTGGTTCGTGACCTGGCAGGTCATGGCGAACATCGACGACCTCTCCGGCCAGGTCCAGGACGGCATCGACGATCTGAGACGGTGGCTGCTCAACAGCCCCTTCCACGTCACCGACAAGCAGATCAACGGCATCGCCAAGAACCTGCGGGACGCCATCGGCGACAACACGGACTCGATCACCTCGGCGGGCCTGGAGGGCGTCACCGTCGTCGTCGAGGCGCTGACCGGCATCCTCCTGGCGTTCTTCTCGACGCTCTTCCTGCTGTACGACGGCAAGCGCATCTGGGAGTGGACGCTCAAGCTGGTCCCGGCCGCGGCCCGGCCGGGCGTGGCGGGCGCGGGTCCGCGGGCCTGGGCGACGCTCACGGCGTATGTGCGCGGCACGGTGATAGTCGCGTTGATCGACGCGATCTTCATCGGCCTCGGCATCTACTTCCTCGACGTGCCGATGGCCGTCCCGCTCGCCGTCTTCATCTTCCTGTTCTCCTTCATCCCGCTCGTCGGCGCGGTCGCCTCCGGCGCGCTGGCGGTGGTGGTCGCGCTGGTCACACAGGGCGTGTTCACCGCGGTGATGACCCTGGCGGTCGTGCTGGCCGTGCAGCAGATCGAGGGCCACATCCTCCAGCCGTTCATCCTCGGCCGCGCGGTGCGCGTCCACCCGCTGGCGGTGGTCCTGTCGGTCGCCGCGGGCGGCATGGTGGCCGGCATCGGCGGCGCGATCGTGGCGGTGCCCCTGGTGGCCGTGACGAACACGGTGGTGGGCTACCTGCACGCCTACTCCCGCGAACAGGCCCTGCGGCACGCGCCGCGGCCGAGGGGCGCGACGGCGGCGGGTGTGGCACCGGTGGCGGCCCCCGCGGGCGCCCCCACGGCTTCGCCGCCGGCCTCCGCCGCGCCGGAAACGCCCTCGGACAAGGCTCCCTGAGGGAACGACCGAGGTCTTTCAATCGATCAAATGGACGCCGAACAAAGCGAATTGAGTCCATCGGCGGAGCAAGTTCCGTCAGCTGAGGGCAGGTCGGAAATCCCTCGCTGGAATATGCGTACGGACTGATACACATTCCCTCCTCAGCGCTACGCGTCAGGCGTATGTGCGAGAGGTCCAAGGGGAGTGATGTCGGGCTACGAGCTGCTGGCACGCGACCTTGCCGCGTGCGGCCGGGAAGGCTTCACCGGGGAACTGCACGTCCTCGGCTCGCCCGGCGGCACCTTCCATCTGCACGGCGGGCTGGTCGTCGCGGTCGAGTCGCCGGGCGCCCCCGCACCCGAGGCGCTGCTGTTGCGCTCCGGCCGGATCGGCGGGGAGGAGTGGGCCGGGCTGGTGCGTGAGTCGGGCGGCGTGCGCTGGCCGGTCGCCGGCCTGATCGCCCACGGCTACGCGGGGGCCGCCCAGCTCCGGGTGGTCTGCGCGATGGCTCTCCAGGACGCCGTGTTCGCGGTCGTCGCGGGCAGCGTCGACGGCTGCGAACGCGGTCCGGTGACCGGGCCGCCGCCCGCCCCGGTCGCCGTGGGCGAGCCGCCCACCCGGCTGCTCCAGGTGGCCTCCCGCAAGCTCACCGCGCTCCTGGAGCAGCCGTATCCCGTGCGCCCGGACCGGGAACGGCCCGTGCCCGCCTCCCTGTCCTACGCGGCCGGCCGGCTCGGCGCGCTGCAGCGCGATCTGCTCGCCCACGCCGACGGCCGGCGCACCGCCCGGGACCTCGCCTTCCGCACCGGGCGCGGGGTCTACACCGTCACCGTCGAGGTGGCCCGGATGCTGGGCGAGGGGCTCCTGGAGTGCGTGGACGCGCCCCGGCCGATCCCCGTCCGGCTGCCGCCCGACGGGCACGGCATACGCCCCCGCGAACCGGCCCCGCCGCAGCCCCGGCAGTCGCCGGTGCCGGAAGCGGCGGCCCTGCCGCGCCGCAGCCCCGGCGCCAGCGGCATCAACGAGGCCCTCACGACGGAACAGGACGGCACCGGCAGCGGCACCGGCTGGAAGGAGTTCTTCCGCCTGCGGAACCCGACGGCGAAATAACCGCCCCACGCAGCCCCACGTAAACCCCCACAGAAAAAAGACGGTCATATGCGATCAGGATTAGGGGAGTTGCATTCATGGACCACACAGCCCTCGCGCGGGAGATGCGCGGCCTGCGGGAGCAGGTGACCGGTATCACCGACACGGCGCTGGCGGCGGCGGACGGACTGCTCATCGCCGCCGACACCGCCGACTCCATCGATCCGGAGGGCCTCGCCGCCCTCGCCGCGGCCGGCCTCGGCCTCGCCCGCCGCACCGCGGAGGCGACCGCCCGCGGCGCCCTGCACCGCACGGTGGCCTACGGCAGCCACGGCTGCGCCGCGTTCTACGCGGTCGGCGACACCGCGCTGATGGTCGTGCTCGGCGACGAGGGCATGGACGTGGAGCGCCTGCACCGGGCGACCCAACCCGCCCTGCGCCGCATCGATCTGATCCTCACCGACCGGACCGAGACGACCGTGAAGACCGCTGAAGGAGTCTGAAGGGATGGCGACGAAACGTATGACCCCAGGTTTCTCCGACCAGGTGATGGGCCTGGTCAAGTCACTGCGCACGGATGCCCCCGACTGCGTCGCCTCCGGCGTCGTCGACATGTCCACCGGCATGCTGCTCTCCTACGAGACCGTCGACAACCATCCCCCCGAGGTCCTGGACCTGCTGGCGGGCGCGACGCTCGACCTGTTCCAGGGCCGTACGGTCGTGATGATCGAGGACGTCTTCAAGGAGCGGCGCGGGAACCCGAGCGAGAACCACTTCTTCCAGGAGATCCTCGTCAACAGTGAGAATCTCACTCACCTGTTCGTGCGGATGACCGAGCAGCAGGACGTCGTCGCGGTGGTCGTCTGCCGCAAATCCGTCAACGTCGGGATGCTGTTCGCCCAGGTGCGCAGGGTCGTGCGGGAGTACCAGCTCTGAACGCGGAACGGTCCCTCCCCGGGCGGGGAGGGACCGTCTGCTCATCGCGTGCTCACGGCCCGCTCACTCCGTGCGCAGGCCGTCCGGCCGCAGCAGCTTCAGCAGCGGAGGCAGGCTCAGCAGCGTCACCAGCAGGACGACCGCCGCGCCGAAGCCGGTCATCGACAGCACGCTCGCCCAGTCCACGCGCACCGGCGTGTCCGTCATCTTCAGCAGGATCACGCCCAGCGTCAGCCCCACCGCCATGGCCAGCACCAGGCCCAGCAGGATCGGGATCGCCGTCTGCCACAGCACCGACAGGCCCAGCGTGCGCCGCCGGGTGCCGAAGGCCACCAGGGACGACAGCAGCTTGCGGCGCTCGCGCAGCTGCTCCAGCTGGGAGACCAGCAGGCTCGCCCCGATCAGCAGCAGCACACAGGCGGAGCCGACGAGCAGACCGGTGCGGATGGTGGTGAACTTCGTGTCCTGCCGGGTGGACGACCACATCATCGGGTCGGCCAGCGGAGCAACGTGGAACGCCGTGTTGCGGGCGTACTCGTAGGCGTCGGGCACCGACTCGTCGATCGACAGGTAGATCTCACCGTTGACCAACTTCGCGGCGGCCTCGGGCAGCGCGCTCGGCGTCATCAGGAAGCCGCCGCGCTCGTAGTCGGTGAGGCCCTTGACCGACCGGGCCTCGGTGATGCCCGCGGGGACGGTCCAGACCACCTCGTCGGTGCTCCCCGAGGCGGACGGCTCGACGTACAGCTTCGTGCCGGGCTTGTTCATCTTCGGCCCGTCGGCGGAGTACTCGTCGCCGTCGAGGACGAACATGTCGCCGTCCTTGCACGAGGGCAGCTTCGCCACCTCGCGCAGGGCCGTGCAGTCGCCCACGGTCAGCTCGGTGGAGAGGTTCGGGCCGTTCTCGCTGTTCCAGGAGGAATCGCCCAGGTAGCCCTCCCACAGGGCCGTCACCTTGCGGACGGCCTTGGTGTCGGTGAACTTCTGGGCGGTCGCGGCCAGCGGCGCGCCGTCCGGCACCCGGACCTGCATCTGCGCCCGGGTGAGGTCCTGGCCGGTGGACTTGGTGTAGGCGCCGTCCACGCCGGCGAACAGCATCTGGAGCGCGATCGCACCGGCCACCGCCACCGCGATGCCGTTGACCATCCGGGCCGCCGTACCGCTGCTCAACTGGAGCCTTCGTACGGCCAGTTGCCAGGCCACACCACCGGAACCGAGCCGGCTGACGACCGTCTCCACGAGCCACGGCAGCAGCGCGGTGATGCCGATGAGGATCAGGACGACGCCGCCGCTCACCAGGTACTGGTTGAAGTCGCCGTTGGTCTGGCCCTGCCCGATCATCGGGTAGAGCATCGCGAAGCCGCCCAGGGGCAGCAGCAGCCGCCACCACAGCCGGCGCCGCGCGGGCTTCGCCGTGCGCACCACGCCGAGCGGCTCGATCACCACACCGCGCAGCGCGAAGAGGGTGACCAGGACCGCCGCCGACGGCACCGCCAGGGCGACCAGCGCGGCCAGCGCGGGGGAGGGGTCGAGATAGCTGGGCCACACGCTGATGCCCATCACCTCGACCGAACCCGCCACCTGGCGGCCGATCAGGAAGAAGACCGTGCCGAGGACCAGGCCCAGCAGCGCCCCGGCCATCGCCTCGCCCGCCGCGATGCGCCGGGTCATACGGCCGTCCGAACCGATCAGTCTGAGGGCCGCGAGCCTGCGGTCGCGCCGCTCACCGCCGAACCGCACGGCCGCGGCGATGAACACGGCCACCGGCATCAGCAGCACCACGATGACGACGAGGATCAGCAGGAGCAGTACCGGGTCGGTCTCCTCCTTCGACGGGTTCGGGTTCCCGAACTCCTTCAGCCGGGTCGCCCCGTAGCCGTCGATGTGCGTGGCGAGCCCGGTGGCGCCCGAGTAGTAGGCGAGTTCCTGGGAGCCGACCAGCCCGCTCTCCTCGATGGTCCCGACCACGCGGTACGGGAGCCGTTCGCGCAGCAGCGCCGAACCGTCGGCGGCGAGCAGCTTCTCGAGCGCGGGCGAGACCGTCATCTCGCCCTCGGCCGGGAACCGGCTCAGGCCGGGCGGCAGCGGGGCGCGCGCTCCTTCCGGCTCCACCAGCCGACCGCGTACGTCCTTGTCACGGAACGTCGTGTCGGCCTGCGCGATCAGCAGGGTGTCGTCGCCCTTGACCGGCTGCTCGCTGCCGAACGGCCAGTCCAGCCGGGACTGTTCCCGGTCGTGGCGCACCGACATCGCGTTCGGTACCGCCGTCGTCAGCAGCAGGACCGCCACGCCGAGCCCGACGCCGACCGCGGTCAGCACGGCCCGTATCCAGCCCTCACGCCCGCCCGCGAAGGCGAACCGTACCCCCAGGCCAAGGTCCCTGGTCGACTGCCGCAGACTCATACGACCCGCTCCATGTCCCGCGACTTGCCGTCCCGGACGACGATCTCGCGGTCGGAGTAGGCGGCCACCCGTGCCTCGTGCGTGACGAGGACGACGGCCGTGCTGGCCGACCGGGCGGCCTCGGTGAGCAGTTCCATCACGCGTTCGCCGTTGAGCGAGTCCAGCGCGCCGGTCGGCTCGTCGGCGAACACCACGCGCGGGCTGGTGACGAGCGAGCGCGCCACGGCGACCCGCTGTCCCTGTCCGCCGGACACCTCACCGGGCCGCTTCTTGGCGAGGTCGTCGACCTCCAGCCGCTCCATCCAGCCCAGTGCGGTGCGTTCGGCCTGCTTGCGCGGGGCGCCGTTCAGCCGCAGCGGCAGCGCCACGTTCTCCACGCAGGTCAGTTCCGGCACGAGCTGCCCGAACTGGAACACGAAGCCGAACTCGGAGCGCCGCAGTTCGCTGCGCCGGGCGTCGCTCATCGTCGCCAGCTCGCGGCCGTCGTACATGATCGAACCCGAGTCGGGCGTCACGATCCCGGCGAGACAGTGCAGCAGCGTCGACTTGCCGGACCCGGACGGGCCCATCACCGCGACGACCTCGCCGGGGTGTATGGAGAACTCGGCGCCGGCCAGCGCCATCGTCGGCCCGTACGCCTTGTGCAGGTTCTCGGCGGTGAGCAGGGATCCCCCGGGGGCGTTCACGCGATCACCGCGGCCTTCAGCTTGTCGAGCCGGGCGGCGGCGAGCTCCAGCCAGCGCAGGTCGGCCTCGAGATGGAACAGGGCGTGGTCACAGATCAGCTGGTCGGCGAAGTCGCCGTGGCGCTTGCGGTCCGTGAGGATGCGCATGCTGCGCAGGTGCTCGGCACGCTGGGTGTCGAGGATGTCGGCCGCGTCGCGTCGGGTCAGCAGCGCGAGGACGACCTTGGTGTACAGCGTCGACTGGAGATACGGCTCGGGCTTCTCGGGCGTGGCGAGCCACTGCTCGACGTCGGTGATCCCGGCGTCGGTGATCGCGTACCGCTTGCGCTCGGGACCGCCGCCGGCCTCGATGCCGTCGACCTCGACGAGCCCGTGCTTCAGCAGACGCGACATCGTCGAGTAGACCTGGCCGTAGTGCAGCGGCCGGTCGTGACCGAACTTCTCGTCGAAGGCCCGCTTGAGGTCGTAACCGTGGCGGGGCCCGGACTCCAGGAGTCCCAGGAGGGTGTGACCGATGGACATGGGGAGGACTGTACATGCGGTGTATACCCGGTGTGTATACGTCCTGTGCACAGATGGCGGCGGGGAGTGGGAGTACGCAGGTGAGGGCCGATTGTCACCGTTCTGCCACAGGCCCGGCGCCGCCTGCGGGCCCGGTGCCCGGCCCGCTCCGTCCTGGTCGGGGGCGAGGGGGCGAGGGGGCGAGGGGGCGAGGGGGCGAGGCGCGAGGGGGGACGAGGGCGCGGCCGGTCAGGCCGGCGGGGGTCCGGAGGGTCCGGAGGGTCCGGAGGGTCCGGAGGGTCCGGAGGGTCCGGAGGGTCCGGAGGGTCCGGAGGGTCCGGCGGGTCCGGCGGGCGGGCCGCCGGGGGGCCGGCCGCGACGGGGCAGGGGCCCGGTGTCGCCGGGCAGCCGCCCGGCCTCCTTCAGCGCCTTGCGCAGCAGGAACTCGATCTGCGCGTTCGCCGACCGCAGTTCGTCCGAGGCCCAGCGGGCCAGCGCGTCGTGGACCAGCGGATCCAGCCGCAGCAGCACCTGCTTGCGCTGCTGCGGCCGACGCTGGGGGGCCGGACCCCCGGCGGGATCACTCACTGGTAGAGGGTCCCGGTGTTCAGTACCGGCTGGGGCGCCCTGTCCCCGCACAGCACCACCATCAGGTTGGACACCATCGCCGCCTTCCGCTCGTCGTCCAGCTCCACGATGCCCTGCTCGGCGATGCGCTGGAGCGCGGCCTCGACCATCCCCACGGCCCCGTCCACGATCTCCCGCCGGGCCGCGACCACGGCGCCCGCCTGCTGTCGCTGAAGCATCGCCGAGGCGATCTCGGGAGCGTACGCGAGGTGGGTGAAGCGGGACTCGATGATCCGGACGCCGGCCGCCTCCACGCGCGCGTGCAGCTCTATGGCGAGCTTCTCGGTGATCTCCTCGGCGTTGCCGCGCAGTGAGAGGCCGCCCTCGTCGTGCGAGTCGTAGGGGTACTCGATGGCGATGTGCCGGACGGCCGCCTCGGTCTGGGTGGCGACGAACTCCAGGAAGTCGTCCACCTCGAAGCTGGCCTGCGCGGTGTCCCGCACGTTCCACACCACGACCGCGGCGAGCTCGATCGGGTTGCCGTAGGCGTCGTTGACCTTCAGTACGGCCGTCTCGTGATTGCGGACCCGGGTGGAGATCTTCTCGCGGGAGGTGAAGGGGTTCACCCAGCGCAGTCCGTCCTCGCGGATGGTGCCCCGGTAGCGGCCGAAGAGCTGCACCACGCGGGCCTCGCCCGGCGACACCGTGTTCAGCCCGCACATCGCGAGGAACGCGGCGACCCCGACCAGGATGCCGACGGTGATCAGCGCCGCCTTGAGGCCGGTCGCGTCCGCCTGGGCGCCGAAGGCGACCATCCCGGCGCCGGCCAGCAGTCCGACCAGGCCGAGCAGCAGCGCGAGTCCGCCGGCCACGCTGTGCGCGGGGAACTCGTGCACACGCGGGGCGGGCATGTCGGGTGTGTCGACGGTGTCGGTGGCGGCTTCGGCGGTGGCCGAGGGGTCGTGAGTGGACATGGCGGGTCCCCGTTTCTCGTCGCCGGCTGATTCAGTAATCAGCGGCCTATCTAAGTGATATCACTTTAGCGCCTCATGGCAACCCTGTGCCACTCTCGTACGTCGGATTCGGTGGGGACGGACGGATCCGGTGGGGACGTCCGGGCGGTTCCCTCGCGCGGGGTGCTGATTCTCACGCCCTGTGCGGACCGGGCCGAGGCCCCTTCGTCATAGACAGCGGTGTTAGCTTTCTGAGCTGACCTGCCCCTGCCCCCGGGCACTGGTGTGACTGCCGAGTAGGAAGCGGAGCGAGCGGACTCATGGGACGAGCGGACGAGAGACGAGCTCGACAGCGCGGTGGGCGCCGCGCGGCGCCCAGGGGCCGCTCGACGGAGCCGGACTCGACGACCCCGTCGACGGCGGAGTCCGTGGCGACCGCCGAGGCGGCGCCCGAGAACGCTCCCGCGACCGGAGGCCGCGCGGCCGCCCGCCGGGGCGCGAAGAAGAGCGGCAAGGGCGCCAAGGGCAAGGCCGGCAAGAAGGAAAAGAGCTTCATACGCCGGCTCTTCACCTGGAAGAAGATCCTCGGCACCTTCCTCGGCCTCGTGGTGGCCGTCATCGGCGCCTTCCTCTGGCTGTACATGAGCACGCCGATCCCCAAGGGCAACCCCGACGCCGCCCTCCAGAGCAACGTCTACGAGTACGACAACGGCGCGATCCTCGCCCGCGACGGTGAGGTCAACCGGGAGAACGTCGACCTCGCGAAGATCCCCAAGGCGGTCCAGCACACCTTCGTCGCCGCCGAGAACAAGTCCTTCTACACCGACGCCGGAGTCGACCTCAAGGGCACCACCCGCGGTGTCCTCAACACGCTCATGGGCAAGGGCTCGCAGGGTGGATCGACGATCACCCAGCAGTACGTCAAGAACTACTACCTGACCCAGGAACAGACCGTCACGCGCAAGCTGAAGGAACTGGTCATCTCCCTGAAGCTGGACCGGGAGAAGGACAAGGACTACATCCTGGCCGGTTACATCAACACCAGCTACTACGGCCGCGGCGCCTACGGCATCCAGGCGGCCGCCCAGGCCTACTACCGCGTCGACGCCGAGAAGCTCACCGTCCAACAGGGCGCCTATCTGGCCGCGTTGCTCCAGGCCCCCAGCCAGTACGACTGGGCCGTCGCCTCCGACACCGGCAAGAAGCTGGTCACCGCGCGCTGGAACTACGTCCTCGACAACATGGTGGAGAAGGACTGGCTCAAGAAGTCCGAGCGCGACGCCATGACGTTCGAGGAGCCCAAGGAGCCCAAGGCGGCGCCCGGCAAGGAGGGCCAGGTCGGCTACCTCGTCGACGCGGCCAACACCGAACTGGCCAAGCAGCTGGTGGCCCAGGGCGTCGCCGACGACTACGAGTCGGGCATGGCTCTGGTCACCCGCGGCGGCTGGAACATCGAGCTCAACATCGACAAGAAGAAGCAGAAGGCGCTGGAGGCGGCCGTCAAGGACCAGCTGACCAGCAAGCTGGACAAGAAGAAGCGCTCGGTCGACGGCGACGTCCAGGCCGGCGCGGTGTCGGTGAACCCGAAGACGGGCGCCGTCGAGGCGATGTACGGCGGTACCAGCTACACCGACCACTACCTCAACAACGCCACCCGCACCGACTACCAGCCCGCCTCGACCTTCAAGCCGGTCATCCTCGCCGCGGCCTTCGACGAGGCCGCCAAGACGCAGGACGGCGACCAGATCACCGCCAACACGATCTACGACGGCACCAGCAAGCGGCCGGTCGTCGGCAGCGACATCGGCTTCGCCCCGGAGAACGAGGACGACCAGGACTACGGCGACGTCACCGTCCAGACGGCGCTGAACAAGTCCATCAACTCCGTCTTCGCGCAGATGGGCGTCGACGTCGGCATGCCCGAGGTGCTCAAGGTCGCGGCCAACCTCGGCATGGACACCGCGGACCTGAAGGCCGTGCCCGCCCAGACCCTCGGCACCATGGGCGCGAGCCCCCTGCAGATGGCCGGCGTCTACGCCACCCTCGACAACCACGGCAAGCAGGTCACCCCGGCGCTCATCAAGTCGGCGGAGAACAGCGCCCACCCGTCGTTCAAGCACACCGACCCCATCGGGGAGCAGGTCGTCAGCCGCGAGGCCGCCGACTCGGTCACCTCGGTGCTCACCGGCGTGGTCGACGACGGTACGGCGAAGAAGTCCGTGCGGGACAACCCGCTGCGCAAGGGCCAGAAGGTCGCGGGCAAGACGGGTACCTCCGACAACAACAAGTCGGCCTGGTTCACCGGCTACACCCCCGACCTGGTCACCTCGGTCGGCCTCTTCGGCGAGTCCGCGAAGGCCCCCCACCCCCAGGTCCCGCTGACCGGCGCGACGACGGGCCTGTCCTCGGACGCGGGCCGGATCAACGGTGGTGGCTTCCCGGCGCAGATCTGGGCGACCTACACCTTCGGCGTCTCCACCAAGGTCACCAAGTTCGACCTGGACACCGACCAGGGCGCGGCGGTCCAGACCGCGTCGCCGTCGGCGAGCACCTCGCCGTCCGCGAGTTCGTCCCCGTCCTCGTCCCCGTCGGCGAGTTCGTCCCCGTCCTCCTCTCCGTCGGCGAGTTCGTCCCCGTCCTCGTCGTCGAAGCCGAGCTCGTCCCCGTCCAGCACTCCGACGGGTGACACGTCGACGGAACCGAGCACGGACGACCCGTCGACCGAACCGGAGGATCCGGAGGATCCGCTCTTCGGCCAGTAGTGGCCGCGAGTGGCCGCTCCGGCCAGGAGCGGCCACCGGCGACAGAGAACGACAGAGAGGGCGCCCGGAGATCTCCGGAGATCG